>NZ_JALQDW010000010.1:0-189598 GCF_023631025.1 Caballeronia sp. GACF4 | reverse complement strand
ACCGTGAAACGACTCCACGCCGATGATAGTGCGGATCTCCCGTGTGAAAGTAGGTAATCGTCAGGCTCCTCATGCAGCAACAAAAACCCCACCCCCAAACAGGTGGGGTTTTTGCATTTCTGCGGGGTTTGGCGCGCAAAGAAAAGCGCTGCGTGGTTCGAGCAGCGCCAAATAAAAAATCAAAGTTATCGGGCTAAGAACTGCTCCGCCAATTGAACCCAGTAAGACGAGCCGACAGACAACAAATCGTCATTGAAATCGTAACTGGCGTTATGCAACATGCAGGGACCGGCACCATGTCCATGATCTCGATGACCGCCGTTGCCATTCCCGAGAAACGCGTAACACCCGGGCTTTTCAAGCAACATGAACGAAAAGTCCTCCGCGCCCATTGTTGGTTCGACTGAGGCGTTCACCTTATCCTTGCCTACAACGGCAGTCATCACTTCCGCCGCAAACTTCGTCTGCTCAGCGTCGTTGATCGTCGGTGGATAATTTCGATGAAAATGCAGTTCCGCCTCGCAATCGTAAGCCGATGCCGTCGCTTCAACGATCTTGCGCATACGTTCTTCGATAACGTCTAAAGTCTCGACCGTGAACGTGCGCACCGTACCACCTAACCATGCCTCATCCGGCACGACATTGACCGCGTCGCCAGCATGAATCTGGGTGATTGAAAGCACGGCGGTATCTATAGGCTTCTTGTTTCGAGTAATGATGCCCTGCAACCCATTAGCGATCTGCACGGCGGTGAACACCGGATCGCGTCCGTTATGAGGCATTGCCGCATGCGAGCCGATGCCGCGAATCGTGATTCGAAACTCATTGCTCGACGCCATGATTGGTCCGGAAACCACGCCGAAGTGCCCCGCTGGCATTCCCGGCCAGTTGTGAATCCCAAAGACGGCATCGACAGGGAAACGCTTGAACAAGCCGTCTTCGATCATTGCACGCGCGCCTGCGCCACCTTCCTCGGCCGGCTGAAAGATGAAAACAATCGTGCCGTTAAAGTTGCCATGCTCCGCCAAATGTTTTGCTGCGCCGAGCAGCATGGCAGTGTGCCCGTCGTGACCGCACGCGTGCATGCGGCCGGGGTGGGTCGATCGATGCCCGAAGGTGTTGATTTCCTGAATGGGCAGTGCGTCCATATCGGCGCGTAGTCCGATCGACCCGTTGCCGGAGCCCCGCTTGAGCACGCCGACGACGCCCGTCTTTCCCAGCCCACGATGCACAGTAATGCCCCATCGCTCGAGGCTTTCCGCGACAAGCTTGCTCGTCCCCGTCTCTTCGTAACGCAGCTCCGGGTGAGCGTGAATCGTTCGTCGGAGAGCTTTGATTTCTTCGTGTGATGCTTCGATTTCGGGGATCAGATTCATTTTGGAACCGTTCTCACGTTTGAATTCGGACGTTGCGCATTGACACTGCGTCGGTCCTTGCATTCTACGCCGTCATTATTTGATGATTTGAACGGTCGTTCCCACGGCGACCATAATAAAATCGACTCATCTGACGCTTTTCATCTGGTAATCCCGGACCCACGCTATGAACGCTCCAACCGAGTTCGCCCGAGCCGTCTGCCCACATGACTGTCCCGATACCTGCGCAATGCGCGTCACGGTCAAGGACGGCAAAGCGGTAAAGGTCAGCGGCGATCCGGATCATCCGCCGACGCAGGGCGTGCTTTGCACGAAGGTGACGCGTTATGCCGAGCGCACGCATCATAAAGACCGGCTGCTCACGCCGTTGCGCCGCGTCGGCCGGAAAGGCGAAGGGCGCTTCGAGGCGATTAGCTGGAACGACGCGCTCACCTTGGCGGCCAACAAGCTGAAGTCGATTGCACAGCGCGCGCCCGAAGCGATTCTCCCGTACAGCTATGCCGGCACGATGGGACTGGTACAAGGCGAGAGCATTGCGGCGCGTTTTTTCAATGTGCTCGGCGCGTCGCGGCTGGATCGGACGATCTGCGCCGCCGCCGGGACTGCCGGCTTGCGCTACACATACGGCGCGAGTCTCGGCATGCACACCGAGTTTTTCGAAGAAAGCGAGCTCATCCTGATCTGGGGAGCGAATCCGATCGCGTCGAGCCTGCATTTCTGGACGCGTGCGCAGGAAGCAAAGCGGCGCGGCGCCAAGTTGATCGCAATCGATCCGTATCGGTCACTGACGGCGGAAAAGTGTCATCAACATATCGCGTTGCGGCCCGGAACGGATGCCGCGCTCGCGCTCGGCATGATCGACGTTTTGATTCGCGAGGATCTCATCGACCGTGAATATGTCGATGCTCACACGCTCGGCTTCGAAGAACTCAAGGCGCGCGCGGCGCAGTTTCCGCCTTCGCGCGTGGCGTCGATATGCGGTCTTGACGAGAAGACGGTGATCGATCTCGCGCGCGCATTCGGTTCTACCAAGAAGGCGTCGATTCGCCTGAATTACGGTATGCAGCGCGTGCGCGGCGGCGGCAATGCGGTCCGCGCCATTGCCTGTCTGCCGTCGCTCACGGGCGCATGGCGTGAGCGCGCGGGCGGAATGCTGCTGTCGTCGTCGGGTTGGACTCCGGTCGATGGAAACGCGCTCGAACGTCCGAACCTGTCGCCCGGCTGGCCGTCGGAACTGCCGCGCATCGTCAATATGAACGCTATCGGCGACGCGCTGCTGAACCCCGGAGACGACGCGTTCGGCCCGAAGATCGAAGCGCTGATCGTCTATAACTCGAACCCGGTGGCCGTGGCGCCCGACTCCGCGAAAGTCGCCGCGGGCTTTGCGCGCGACGATCTGTTCACCATTGTTCTCGAACACTTTCAGACCGATACCGCTGACTATGCCGATCTGATTTTCCCGGCGACGACACAGCTCGAACACTTGGACGTCCATAAGTCTTACGGGCATACGCATGTGATGGCCAACTTGCCGGCCATTCAACCGGTCGGCGAAGCGCGCACGAATACAGACATCTTTCGAGGTCTCGCGCGCGCGATGGGTCTCACCGAACCGGCACTCTTCGAGACCGACGAACAGATTGCATCGAAAGCCTTTCGCTGGGCCGATGCGACGCTCGAAGGTCAGGACTGGAACGCGCTCAAAGAGACGGGGTGGCTGAAACTCAATCTTGCCGATGCGCCCTTGGCTCAAGGCGCCTTTCGCACGCCTTCGGGCAAGTGCGAGTTTTATAGCGAACGTTTGAAAAACGAAGGACTCGATCCGCTGCCCGATTATCTGCCGCCGTACGAATCGACGGACGGCTCGCCCGAACTCGCGGCGCGCTATCCGCTCGCGATGATCTCGCCGCCCGCGCGCAATTTCCTGAACAGCAGTTTCGTAAACGTCGAAAGTCTGCGCGCGACCGAAGGCCAGCCGCATCTCGATATCCATCCTGCCGATGCCGAACTCCGCGGTATCGAAGACGGCGTGCTGGTTCGCATCTTCAACGATCGCGGCTCGATGCAGGCGCGCGCCCGTGTAACCGAACGCGCGAAGGAGGGCGTCGTGGTCGGGTTGTCGATCTGGTGGAAGAAGTTGTCCCCCGATGGCCGTAACGCCAATCAGGTAACGAGCCAGGCATTGACCGATCTGGGGGGATCGGCGACGTTTTACGACTGCCTGGTTGAAGTGGAGTCAATGCATTGAGTCGTAATGAAAGAGCAGGCCGGAACGAGTCTGGAAGGCGGCGTCTAACCCAATTGTCGGAAGCGAGGCAAGCAGCTAGCATCTCGTTTTCGCACGATCATTCTAAATTCCAATAAGAAGGAGACGCCGCATGGAAAAACCATGGTTGAAGTCCTACCCGGACGGCGTACCGGCTAAAATCGACGTTTCCGCGTACCGGTCGGTTTCCCAGTTGCTCGAAGACAGTTTCCGCAAGAACCGCGATCGGCGCGCGTTCGTCTGCATGGGCAAGTCGATTACCTACGGCGAACTCGACGACATGTCGAAAAAGCTCGGGGCATGGTTTCAGACGAAGGGTCTCAAGCCCGGCGCGCGCGTCGCGTTGATGATGCCCAACGTGCTGCAATATCCGATCGCGATTGCGGCGGTTCTGCGCGCGGGTTATATCGTCGTCAACGTCAATCCGCTTTACACACCGCGTGAGCTCGAACATCAGTTGAAGGACAGCGGCGCGGAAGCCATCGTCTTGCTCGAGAATTTCGCGCATACGCTGCAAGCCGTGGTGAAGAACACGGCCATCAAACACGTCGTTGTCGCCGCGCTCGGCGACCTCATGGGTTTGAAAGGGCTCGTCGTCAATCTGGTCGTGCGGCGCGTGAAGAAGCTCGTGCCCGAGTGGAGTCTGCCCGGACGGGTTCGCTTCAATGACGCGCTCAGCGAAGGTGGACGCGCCACGTTTCATAGCGTCGAACAAAGTCCCGATGACGTCGCGTTCCTGCAATACACGGGCGGCACGACGGGCGTTGCCAAGGGCGCGACGCTTTTGCATCGCAACCTGATCGCGAACGTGTTGCAATCCGAAGTCTGGCTGGATCCGGCACGCAAGCGCCGGCCCGATATCGACCAGTTCATCTGCGTGGTCGCGTTGCCGCTTTATCACATCTTCGCGCTGACGGTGTGCGGCATGCTGACGATCCGCACCGGCGGACTCGGCGTGCTGATTCCGAATCCACGCGATATCGCGGGGACGATCAAGGAACTGAAGGGCATACAGATCAATACGTTTCCGGCCGTCAACACGCTCTATAACGCGCTGTTGAATCATCCCGATTTCGACCAGCTGGATTTCTCCAAGCTCATCGCGGCGAATGGCGGCGGCATGGCGGTGCAGGAAGCCGTCGCCAAACGCTGGTTCGCGAAGACGGGCGTGCCGATTGTCGAAGGCTACGGGTTGTCCGAAACGTCACCCTGTGTGACCTGCAATCCGGTCACGGCGATGGAATATACGGGGACGATCGGCTTGCCGTTGCCATCGACGGAAATCGTCATTCGCGACGACGACAACAACGACGTTCCGTTCGGTCAGCCCGGCGAAATCTGCATTCGCGGTCCGCAAGTCATGGCGGGCTACTGGAACCGCCCCGACGAAACCGCGAAGGTGATGACGCCCGACGGCTTCTTTCGCTCGGGCGACGTGGGCGTCTTCGATGATCGCGGTTACGTGAAAATCGTCGATCGCAAGAAGGACATGATTCTCGTGTCCGGCTTCAATGTTTATCCGAACGAGATCGAGGACGTGGTCGCCATGCTGCCCGGCGTGTTCGAAGTGGCCGCGGTCGGCGTTAAAGATCAGAACTCGGGCGAGGCGGTGAAGCTCTTCATCGTGCGCCGTGATCAGAGCCTGACCGAAGCGGATGTCGTGGCGTTCTGCAAGGAGCGGCTGACGGGGTACAAGCGGCCGCGCATCATCGAGTTTCGCAATGACCTGCCGAAGAGCAATGTCGGCAAGATCTTGCGGCGCGAATTGCGCGACGGCACGGCCTGAAGAATCGATTTGGCAAATGGAAAAGCCTTCGTGTCGAAAGACCGAAGGCTTTTTTCTTTGCATCGCATAGAAGCGGTTATGCCCGACGCGCCTTGCCATATAAAAAAGGCGCCCGAAGGCGCCTTTCAAGAGATACCGCTATGTTAAGACTTGTTAGAACTTGTGGCGAATACCGACCAGCGCCGCGACCTGGTTCGACGTCGACGAAGGCGACAGACCGTTGATGCTTGCAACTGCTGCGCGTTGCGTCGAATCCGTACCCGTTGCGTGCTGGTACACACCGTCGATATACACGTCCGTGCGCTTGGACAGGAAGTAGTCCGCGCCGAGCATGCCTTGGTGGTACTTGGCGTCGGCCAGGCCGTAGCCCTTCGTGTAGTCGTAAGCGACGCCGAGCAGCAGAGCCGGGGTCAACTGATACTTGAAGTTGAGTTCGGCGTTGTGGAACTTGCCCGAACCGCCCGTGTAAGCAGCCGGGTTGAGGCCGGCGCCGGCTTCGCGGCCGACATCCTTGAACTGCGTATTGCTGTACGTCGCGCCGACCGTTGCCGCGCCGAACGTATAAGCACCGCCCGCCGAGATCACTTGTTGCGTGTGAGCCGATGCGAAGCCCGAGATCACGCGGCTGTTCGGGAAGTTCGAAGCCGTACCGGCGGTTGCGGCCGTGCGCGAGGTCGTGTTGTTGCCGAAGAACGAATAGTTCGGGTCCTTGACGTTCAAGTACGCAGCGCCCAATTGCAACGGGCCTTGCGAGTAGCCGAGGCCAGCCGACCAGATCTGGTTGCGATTGAACTGACCTGCGTTGCCGCCCAGGCTGTACAAGCCGCCGAACGTGAAGCCGGCGTAGTTGGCGCTCGTGAACTTGACCGAATTGTTGACGCGCAACGAGTTGTTCATGTTGTCGAGGTCGCCCGGGTGCGCACCGAAGTACGTCGCCCACTGGCTGCCGACTTCGAACGCGCCGGTGAAGTCAACCACGGAGTCGTACTGACGACCCAACGTGACCGTGCCGTACTGCGCCGTCGACAGACCGACGTAAGCCTGACGGCCGAACTCGTCGCCGCCTTGACCCAGCGCGCCGTTGAACACGTTGAAGCCGTTTTCCAACACGAAGAGGGCCTTCAGACCGCCGCCGAGATCTTCCGTACCACGCAGGCCCCAACGGCTGCCCTGCACGTTGCCGCTGTTCAAGGCATACAACTTCTGACCAGCGCTATTGTTCGAGTACAGGAAGCCAGCGTCGATGATGCCGTACAGCGTCACGCTGCTTTGCGCGTGGGCGGCGCCAGCGAAGGTGCCCAAAGCGGCCAAAGCGAGAAGCGACTTTTTCATTGAATAGATCTCCAAGGAGTGTTTGCGACTTTTGGGCAAGGTCACTGTTCTAGCGCCAGTGTGTTGACGTCCCTGCCGAGCACTTCTGAATGAAGTTGAGACGTAATGTAACAAAGAGGTCTTGGGCGACAAAGGAAAAGGGGCCGGTCTGCGCACCTCGTGTGACGTTTTTGCAACATGCGCTAAAATCTTGGTTTTGCAGGAATTTTATGACTCGCGTTTGCCCTAATTCAAAATTTGATTAGTTCAAAAAGCCTGCTTTGGATATTTCTTGCCAGAGAATATGGCTTGCTGAAAGAAGGCGAAGAGCATCGAATTCCGCGCAACGAGATGAGGGAGAAAAACCATGACGCTAGACGAAGTCATCAGCGAATTCGACCGCGGCCTGCGTTCCATGGCGGGTATCAGCCGCATGTCGCGCCCGGTTCCGGAGCCGAACGCGCTCGGTCAGTCGGAGATGAGCCTTCCGGGCATCGACGAACCCGCGCTCGACGAGAAGGAGCGGACGCACGCCGCTGGTCTGATGCGCGTGAACCATGTCGGCGAAGTCTGCGCGCAGGCGCTTTATCAGGCCCAGAAGCTGGCGACCAATAGCCCGCAGCTGAAGGCGAGCTTCGAACACGCCGCGCGCGAGGAAGAAGACCATCTCGCGTGGACGTCCAAGCGCCTTCGCGATCTCGATTCGCGCCCGAGCCTGCTCAATCCGTTGTGGTACGCAGGCGCACTGGCCATCGGCTTTGCAGCCGGACGCCTCGGCGATCGCGCGAGCCTGGGTTTCATGGCCGAAACCGAGCGTCAGGTGGAGCAACATCTCGATGGCCACATGAAGACGCTGCCGCAAAACGATCACGCGTCGCGCGCGATCGTCGAGCAGATGCGGCAGGACGAAGCCGCACATGCCGCCGCGGCTATCGGAGCGGGCGGTGGTGAGGTTCCGTTCCCCGTGCGAGCGTTGATGCGCGCAGCATCGAAGATCATGACCCGCACCGCTTACTATATTTAGACGGCAGTCTCATGGTCGATGGCCTGCTCCATCGACCAAATTACCGTTTGCGCGTGCGCGGAGGCGGCATATCCACCTATAAGAACGGTTACATTTCATTCATTTTGTCGGTCAAATTCACGTAACACTTTCACATCGTCCACTAGCTCTATAATTTATAACGCTTTTCTACTTTGTGCTACTTTAAGCTCCTGCGCTAAGTCCTTGTTCTAACGGGCAAAAACTACTCGAAAAAAAGTTTCGCGTCTTGACCGAGGAAATGCCTTCCACTAAAGTGGGAGACAGTGTCAGAAAGTGGTCTTTTGTGTGATTTCGGAGTCACATTAAGGCTACTTCGCAAAAAGACGGGCGCCAACGGGGGCGTCAGCACAGGGAGAAGGGCGAGTGTTCCAGGGAGCGTCGGCGCTGACGCTCGATGCGAAAGGACGGATGTCGGTTCCGTCTCGCTATCGGGAAGCGCTGCAAGGGCAGGCAGAAGGCCGGGTGACGCTCACGAAGAGCCCGGATGGATGCCTGTTGCTGTTTCCTCGCCCGGAGTGGGAAGTCTTTCGCGCCAAAGTCGCCGCGCTTCCCATGGAAGCCATGTGGTGGCGGCGCATCTTTCTCGGCAACGCAATGGATGTGGAAATGGACGGCGCCGGCCGCGTATTGGTCTCGCCCGAACTGCGCTCTGCCGCATCGCTTGAAAAAGAAGTGACCCTGCTCGGCATGGGCGTGCACTTCGAATTATGGGACTCGCAGACCTATGCGGCGAAGGAAGCCGCGGCAATGGCGCAGGGCATGCCCGACGCGCTGAAGAATTTCACTTTCTGACGCGGCGCTAAAAACATGGCACCTGCGATGAGAAATGAACTGCAGCATCGCACGGTGCTGCTAAACGAAGCAATTGACGGGCTGATCACGCGCGCGGACGGCATCTATATAGATGGCACTTTCGGGCGCGGCGGACATAGCCGGGGCATTCTGGATCGGCTGGGCGAAGCGGGGCGGCTCGTCGCCTTCGACAAAGACCCGCTCGCAATCGCCACGGCGCAACAGATACAAGACTCACGCTTTTCGATTGTGCATGACAGTTTCGCTGCCCTGCGCGATACGGCGAGCGAGCGTGGGATGGGGCGAGTGTCGGGCGTGTTGCTGGACCTGGGCGTGTCGTCGCCACAAGTGGACGACCCGGAGCGCGGCTTCAGTTTTCGCGCGCAAGGTCCGCTCGACATGCGCATGGACCCGACTCGAGGGGAGTCGGCGGCAGAGTGGCTCGCGCGGGCAACGGTGCAGGAACTCACGGAGGTGATCAGAGATTATGGGGAAGAACGGTTTGCTTTTCAGATTGCAAAGGCGCTTGTTGCTCGCAGGGCAGAGTCCGAGCGTCTTGGGCCTCTCGACAGCACGAGCGAGCTTGCCGAAATCGTGGGTCACGTCGTCAAAACCCGTGAGAAGGGCAAGGACCCGGCAACTCGCACCTTTCAAGCTATACGGATTCACGTCAATCAAGAGCTTGCGGAGCTGCAAGTAGTACTTGAGTCGGCACTTTCGTTGTTGGAGCAAGGGGGGCGGCTGGTCGTGATCAGCTTTCATTCGCTCGAAGACCGGATCGTCAAGCGTTTCATGCAGGCGCATGCCAGCGCGCCCGCCGTGGACCGTCGCTTGCCGATCCGCGCGGTCGATCTTCCCAGCCCGCCGTTGCGGGTCGTGGGCCGCGTGTTTCCGAGCGGCGCTGAAGTCGCCGCCAACCCGCGCGCCCGGTCCGCGGTCATGCGTATCGCGGAGCGGATCGCGCCATGAATCGCCTCAATATCTTCCTGTTGATCGTCGTGCTCGGGTGCGCGTTGTCGGTCGTCAGCGCCACCAACAAGCAGCGGCAAGTGTTCATCGAATTGCAAAGGGCGCAGTCGCAAGAGCGTCAGTTGCAGCAGGATTATGCGCAGTTTCAGTATCAGCAGAGCGCGTTGTCGAAGACCTCGCGCATCGAGCAATTGGCTACTAACTCGTTGAAGATGCAGCCCGTCACTACCGGCCGCACGCAATACCTGACCTACGACCCGGCGACCTTCAAGGCCGCCGACGCGCCCATGCCGCCGCCGCTGCCCGCGTCGGCGCCGCCCGCACGCGGAGCCAAACGATGAAAAAATCCGCGAAACAAAAGGACGTCGCCTACACGCCGAATCCGATCCTCGCCGTGCGTCTGCCCATGTGGCGCTCGAAGCTGGTCGTGTTCATGTTGTTCATGGCGTTCGTCGCGCTCGCCGGGCGGGCATTCTGGATCCAGGGTCCGGGCAACGCGTTCTTCAAGAAGCAAGGCGAAAGCCGCTATCAACGCACGCTGGAAATGCCCGCCACGCGCGGCCAGATTCGCGACCGTAACGGTCTCGTGCTCGCCACGAGTCTGCCGGTGAAGGCCATCTGGGCAATTCCCGAAGCCGTGCCGAACGACCTCGGCGCGGACAAGCTCGCGCAACTCGCAAAGTTGCTCGACATGACGCAGAAAGATCTGCGCGCGAAACTCTCGATGGACAAGACCTTCGTCTACGTGAAGCGTCAGGTGCCGCTCGAAGTCGCGCAAAAGGTCGCGGAGCTCGACGTTCCCGGCATCTATTCGCGCGGCGAATACAAGCGCTTCTATCCGGAAGGCGAAATCACTGCGCATCTGATCGGCTTTACTAATATTGAAGACAAGGGACAAGAAGGCGTCGAACTCGGCGACCAAGGTGTCCTCGCGGGTACGCCTGGCATGCGTCGCGTCATCAAGGACCGCATGGGTCATATCGTCGAGGATGTCGACGAGCAGGTCGTGCCGCATAATGGTACGGACGTCGAACTCTCGATCGACAGCAAGATTCAGTACATCGCGTACACGAATCTGAAGGCTGCGGTCGAGAAGTCGAAGGCGAAGGCTGGCGCTGCAATTGTGATCGACACCAAAACGGGCGAAGTACTCGCGCTCGTCAACTATCCCACGTACAACCCGAACGACCGCACGCGCATGACTGGCGAGCAGTTGCGCAACCGCATTCTCACGGACACTTTCGAGCCAGGCTCGATCATGAAGCCGTTCACCGTTTCGCTCGCGCTGGATTTGCATCGCGTGACGCCGAATACGCTCGTCGAAACGGGCGGCGGCACGTTCGTGCTGGACGGCGCGCGCATCACGGACGATTCGGGTTTCGGCACGCTCACTGTCGGTGGAGTGATTCAGAAATCGAGCAATATCGGCGCGACCAAAATTGCGATGCAATTGCGCGCCGAAGAAATGTGGAACATGTACACGAGCCTCGGTCTCGGTCAGGCGCCGAAGGTTGGTTTCCCTGGCGCGGTGACGGGACGGCTGCGGCCGTGGAAGAGCTGGCGGCGCATCGAGCAGGCAACCATGTCTTATGGCTACGGCTTGTCTGCTTCGCTGTTTCAGCTAGCGCGCGCTTATACCGCGATTGCGCACGACGGTCAGGTCATGCCGGTGTCCATTTTCCGCACGCCGGGCGATCAACCGGCGCAGGGTCAGCAAGTGTTTTCGCCGACCACCGCGCGTGAAGTGCGCGCCATGCTCGAAACCGTGGTGTCGAAGGGCGGCACGTCGCCGGATGCAGCGGTGCCGGGCTATCGCGTCGGCGGCAAGAGCGGCACCGCGTACAAGCATGCGGGTCGCGGTTACGACCATTCGAAGTATCGCGCGTCGTTCGTCGGCATGGCGCCAATGCCGAATCCGCGCATCGTCGTGGCCGTATCGGTCGATGAACCGACGGCGGGCAGTCACTTCGGCGGCCAGGTTTCGGGTCCCGTTTTCTCGGCCATCGCCGGCGACACGCTGCGTGCGCTCAATGTGCCGCCCGACATGCCGGTCAAGCAAATGGTCGTGACCGACGATTCGAACTCCGCAACGCAACCGCCGGCGAAGCAGCCCGCGAACAACGCCAACAACGCAATAGCCGCGAAGAAATACGCAGTGTCGAGCAATACGAAGACGCATCCGGGAGTCGTGCGATGAGCGCGCAGGCCCGCCAGATATCGAACGCGGTCGAATGGCTGCGCGCACATGCGCAACCCTCGGCGAACCTGCATGCCGACACGCGCTCACTCAAGAGCGGCGACGTGTTTCTGGCCTATGCCGTCGATGGCGCGGACAACCGTTCTTATCTGAATGCCGCGCTCGCAGCGGGCGCGGTGGCGGCGCTGTATCAGCCGGAAAACTTCACGGGCAAGCCGGATGCGTCGAAGACGCTCGCCGTTGCAAAGCTCAACGAACTCGCCGGCCCGATTGCCGCTGCATGGTACGGCGAGCCGACCGCGTCGATGCTCACCGTTGGCGTGACGGGCACCAATGGCAAGACTTCGTGCAGTCAGTGGATTGCCACCGCGCTCACCGCGCTCGGCCGGCCGTGCGCAATCGTCGGCACGTTGGGTATCGGCATGCCGGGCAAGCTCGTTCATACCGGCTTCACCACGCCCGACGCGGCACAGCTTCAGCGCAATCTCGCGCAACTCAAGACGCAGGGCGCGGAGGGCGTGGCGATGGAAGTCTCGTCGCATGCGCTGCATCAAGGGCGCGTGAACGGCACGGATTTCGACCTCGCCATCTTCACGAACCTCACGCAGGATCATCTCGACTATCACGGCACTTTCGACGCATACGAAGCCGCCAAGGCGCGTCTTTTCGCGTGGCCCACGCTCAAAACCGCAATCGTCAATCGCGACGACGCGGCGGGACAACGTTTGATCGAATCGCTGCGCGGCAAGGTGCGCACGATTGCATACGGCGTCGATATTCCCGTGAACGCCGTGCCAAGCGCCGATGCGCTTTTGCTCGCGACCAACGTGCGCGCCACCGCAACGGGCACCGCGTTTCATCTTTCGTCGGACTGGGGCGAAGCCGACGTGGAAGTCGGCACGCTCGGCGCCTTCAACGTCAGTAATCTGCTTTCCGTGCTCGGCGTGCTGCTCGAAGTCGGCGTGCCGTTCGACACCGCGCTTGCACGCATCGCGAAACTCGAATCGGTGAACGGCCGCATGGAGCGGCTCGGCGGACGGCCGCAAAGCGATGAGCCGCTCGTCGTGATCGACTACGCGCATACGCCCGACGCGCTCGACAAGACACTCGCCGCCTTGCGTCCAATTGCGACTGCGCGCGGCGGCGAACTCGTCTGCATGTTCGGTTGCGGCGGCGACCGCGACGCGACCAAGCGCCCGCTCATGGGCGCGATTGCCGAGCGCCTTGCCGATCAGATCGTCATCACGAGCGACAACCCGCGCGGCGAAGACCCGCAAGCGATCATCGACCAGATCGCGGGCGGCATGAAGGACGCCAGGAAAGCGCGCCGTATCGAAGATCGCGCGAGCGCGATCTTGCAGGCGATTCGCGCGGCGGCGCGCGAAGACGTCGTCGTGCTGGCCGGAAAGGGCCACGAAGCCACGCAGGAAATCATGGGCAAGAAACGCGCTTTCTCGGATCAGGACCACGCACGCCTCGCGCTTGCCGCACGTGCCACGCAGCAGCGCGGAGGTGGCGAATGACCATGTTCACCTTGCGCGAAGCCGCAGCGCTCATTCCCGGCGCCGTTTTGCAGGGCGATGAAAACCTCGCGATCGAACGCATCGTCACCGACAGCCGCGCGGTTCAGGCCGGCGATCTTTTCGTAGCGGTGAAGGGCGATCGTTTCGATGCGCACGACTTTCTCGATCAGGTTGCAAAGGGCGGTGCGTCAGCGGCGCTCGTTTCGCGCGAGCCATCATCCGGGAATGCCTGGCCGCTGCCAGTCATCAAGGTAAAGGACACGCGCATCGGGCTCGGTGCGTTGGCACACGGCTGGCGTGAGCGCTTTGCCATGCCGCTCGTCGCCGTTACCGGCAGCAACGGCAAGACCACGGTCAAGGAAATGATCTCGTCGATCTTCGCGGCCGCGGTCGGCGAAGATGCGCGGCTCGCCACGGCCGGCAACTTCAACAACGACATCGGTTTGCCGCTCACGTTGTTTCGCCTGAACGCGGCGCACAAACTCGCGGTCGTCGAACTCGGCATGAATCATCCCGGCGAAACGAGTGTGCTCGGCAAGATCGCCGCGCCGACCGTCGCCGTGGTGAACAACGCGCAACGCGAGCATCAGGAATTCATGGCAACGGTGGAAGCCGTCGCGCTCGAACATGCATCGGTCATTCACGCGCTCGGCGAAACCGGCACGGCCGTGTTTCCCGCCGACGATCACTACGCGAGCATCTGGCGCGTGGCCGCGACCGGCAATCCGATCATGGACTTCGCATTGAGCGAGGACGCAGCGAAGGCGGCCGTCACCGGCACGCTCGACGGCACGACGGTGCACGTTCGCTCGCCGCAAGGCGAGATCGACATCGCGCTTGCCGTGCTTGGCGATCACAACGCGCGCAACGCATTGGCCGCAACGGCGGCGGCACTGGCTGCAGGCGTATCGCTCGATGCCGTCAAGCGCGGTCTCGAAGCATTTCAGCCGGTCAAGGGACGTCTGCAAGTGAAGCGCGCGGTGCTTGGCGCGCTTTCCGGCGCCACCGTGATCGACGACACGTACAACTCCAACCCCGACTCCATGCGCGCGGCCATCGACGTGCTCGCATCGCAAGCATCGCCGCGCGTGCTCGTCATGGGCGACATGGGCGAAGTAGGCGAAGAAGGTCCAGCGTTCCATCGCGAAGTCGGCGCTTATGCGGCACAACGCGGAATCGACGCGCTCTTCGCGTTGGGCGACGCGAGCGTCGATTCCGTGAACGCATTCAACGCTGCGGCATCGAAGCAGGCCGGCGCGCATTTCAACGATGTCGCCGCCCTAATTCAAGCAGTGCAACAAGCCGGCTTCGGACCCGGCGCCACGTATCTCGCGAAAGGCTCGCGCTTCATGAAGATGGAGCGCGTGGTGGACGCCGTGACAAGTCCACAACCACCCGTCGCGGGCACCACGCCCGCGGCACACTGAACTGAAAGAGAAGGACCAGCATGCTACTCGCACTCGCGCAATGGCTCCAGAATGACGCCAGCTTCATGCGCGTGTTTACCTACATCACGTTCCGCGCAGTGGGCGCCACGGCGACGGCGCTCCTGATCGGGCTCGTCTGCGGTCCGTGGGTGATCCGCAAACTGACCGCGTTGAAAGTCGGTCAGGCCGTGCGCCGTGACGGCCCGCAATCGCACCTCGTCAAGTCCGGCACGCCGACCATGGGCGGCGTGCTCATCCTCATTGGTATCGCCATTTCGACGCTGTTGTGGGCCGACCTCACCAACCGCTTCGTGTGGATCGTGATGCTCGTGACCTTCGGCTTCGGCGTGATCGGCTGGGTGGATGACTATCGCAAGGTCGTGTACAAGGACCCGCGCGGTATGTCGTCGCGCGAGAAGTATTTCTGGCAGTCGGTCATCGGTCTCTTCGCTGCGGTGTACCTCGCCTTCAGCGTGTCCGAAGCGAACAACGCGCGCGTGTTCGATCTCTTCATGGCGTGGGTGCGCAGCGGTCTTTCCATGGGTCTGCCAGCGCGTGCCGACTTGATGCTGCCGTTCATCAAGGCGATCAGCTATCCGCTCGGCGTATGGGGCTTCATCGCGCTGACGTACTTGGTGATCGTCGGCGCCAGCAACGCGGTGAATCTCACCGACGGCCTCGACGGCCTGGTCATCATGCCCGTGGTGCTGGTGGGCGCGTCGCTCGGCGCGTTCGCTTATGTCATGGGTAGCTCCGTGTATTCGAAGTACCTGCTGTTCCCGCATATTCCCGGCGCGGGCGAATTGCTGATCTTCTGTTCGGCCATGGGAGGCGCCGGTCTCGCTTTCCTCTGGTACAACACGCACCCGGCGCAAGTGTTCATGGGCGATGTCGGCGCGCTCGCGCTCGGCGGCGCGCTCGGCACCATTGCCGTCATCGTGCGTCAGGAGATCGTGCTGTTCATCATGGGTGGCATATTCGTGGCCGAAACGCTTTCGGTCATGTTGCAAGTCTTCTGGTTCAAGTTCACGAAGCGCCGTTATGGCGAGGGCCGCCGCTTCTTCAAGATGGCGCCGCTGCATCACCATTACGAACTGTCCGGCTGGACCGAGACGCAAGTGGTGGTGCGCTTCTGGATCATCACGTTGATGCTGTGTCTGCTTGGTTTGTCGACGTTGAAGCTGCGTTGATTTCGCGGTGATTTTCGTGTCGATGGTGCGACGCTCGAAGGTTTCTTGAATTTTCGTTTCAGGTCAAAGGTAAAGCGATGTTTGGCGAGAAGTTTGTGGATCGGCAAAGTCCGATGGTGCTTGTGCTGGGACTCGGTGAATCGGGTCTCGCGATGGCGCGCTGGTGCGTCAGGCACGGCTGCCGCCTGCGCATCGCCGACACGCGCGAACTGCCGCCGAATCTTTCCGAGCTCGCCATCCATCAGATCGATGCGGACTTCGTCGGCGGCCCGTTCTCGACTGAATTGCTCGATGGCGGTATCGAGATCGTCGCCATCAGCCCGGGACTTTCGCCGCTCGCGCCGGACCTCGCGCCGCTGATCGATGCTGCTAAAGCACGCGGCATTCCTGTGTGGGGCGAACTCGAATTGTTTGCGCAGGCGCTGGCCAAGCTCGGTATGGACGGCTATCAGCCGAAGGTGATCGCCATCACGGGCACGAACGGCAAAACCACGACGACCGCGCTCACGGGCCTCCTGTGCGAACGAGCGGGCAAGCGCGTGGCGGTCGCGGGCAACATCAGCCCGGCCATGCTCGACAAGCTCACCGAAGCCATCGATCAAACCGCGCTGCCCGACGTCTGGGTGCTCGAACTGTCGAGTTTCCAGCTCGAAACCGCGCACACCTTCGCGCCAGACGCCGCCGCCGTGCTGAACATCACGCAGGATCATCTCGACTGGCACGGCGGTCTCGACGCCTACGCCGCCGCGAAAGGCCGCATTTTCGGCGCGCGCACGACGCGCGTGCTGAACCGCGACGACGCCCGCACCATGGCGCTCGCGAAGAACGTCGCGGCGAATCGCGTGGTGAGCTTCGGTCTGGACAAGCCGGTCAACGTGGGCGACTACGGGCTTTTGCGCGAGAACGGCATGGTCTGGCTCGCGCAAGGCGTGGATCAGGACGCCGCCGACGAACCGGTCAGCTCGCGTCGTCGCAAGCAGGAAGCCGCCGCGCCGAACGTGGTGAGCAAGCGCCTCATGCCTGCCGACGCGCTGCGCATTCGCGGTCTGCATAACGCCGCCAACGCGCTGGCGGCGCTGGCGCTCGCACGTGCGGTCGATCTGCCGCTCGCCGCCTTGCTGCACGGCTTGCGCGAATATCACGGCGAGCCGCATCGCGTCGAAGTGATCGCGCAGATCGAAGGCGTCGATTACGTCGATGACAGCAAGGGCACCAACGTCGGCGCCACGGTCGCCGCGCTCGACGGTCTCGCGCAACGCATCGTGCTGATCGCGGGCGGTGACGGCAAGGGCCAGGATTTCTCGCCGCTCGAAGCACCGGTCGCACGCTGGGCGCGCGCCGTCATGCTGATCGGCCGCGACGCGCCGCGCATTCGCCAAACGCTCGAAGCCACCGGCGTCGCGCTCGAAGATCACGCCACGCTCGAAGCCGCGACGCAGTCCGCCGCGCGCCTCGCGCAACCGGGCGATGCCGTCCTGCTCTCGCCCGCCTGCGCGAGCCTCGACATGTTCAAAAACTATGCACATCGCGCCGACGTATTTCGCGGCGCGGTCGAAGAAATTGCCGCCGCGCGGGGAGTCATGCTATGAGCTGGTCGGAACGCTTTGGATCGAAATTGACTGGCCAGCGCAATGCGGTTCCGCAGGATTCGCTTGCGGGTCGCGCGGGCGCTTCGGTGCGCGTCGGACGTCCCGAAACCGCGGGCGGCATTTCGAGCGCGGTCAACGGCGTGCGTCCGGCGCGCTCGCGCATGCTCGACTACGACTACTCGCTTTTGTGGGTGATGATCTCGCTGCTCGGCCTTGGCATCGTGATGGTGTATTCGGCTTCGATCGCCATGCCCGATTCGCCGAAGTACGCGCAGTATCGCGACTACCACTTCCTCGTGCGCCATCTGATCTCGATAGCAACGGCGCTCGTCGGCGCGGTCATCGCGTTCAAGATTCCCATCAAGACCTGGGACAAGTACGCGCCGAAGCTCTTTCTCGTGGCGCTCGTGCTGCTCGTCATCGTGCTGGTGCCGCATGTGGGCAAGGGCGTGAACGGCGCGCGCCGCTGGATTCCGCTTGGCATCACGAACATGCAGCCGTCGGAAATCATGAAGCTCGCGGTGACCATCTACGCCGCGAACTACACCGTGCGCAAGCAAGAGTTCATGCATAGCTTCGGCAAGGGCTTTTTGCCGATGGCGGTCGCGGTCGGCGCGGTCGGCGCGCTCTTGCTGCTCGAACCGGACATGGGCGCGTTCATGGTGATCGCGGCTATCGCCATGGGCGTGCTGTTCCTCGGCGGCGTCAACGGCAAGCTGTTCGGCGGCCTGGTGGCGACGGCGGTCGGCACCTTCACCTTGCTCGTGTGGGCATCGCCTTGGCGTCGTGAGCGAATCTTCGCTTACCTCGATCCGTGGGACGACCGTTACGCGCAAGGCAAGGCTTATCAGCTCACGCACTCGCTCATCGCATTCGGACGCGGCGAATGGTTCGGCGTGGGCCTCGGCGGCAGCGTCGAGAAGCTCAACTATCTGCCGGAAGCGCATACCGACTTCATCCTCGCGGTGATCGGTGAAGAGCTCGGCTTCGTCGGCGTGATCTGCGTGATCCTGTTGTTTTACTGGATCGTGCGCCGCGCATTCGAGATCGGCCGTCAGGCACTCGCACTCGATCGCACCTTCGCCGGTCTGATGGCCAAGGGCGTGGGCATCTGGTTCGGCGCGCAGACCTTCATCAACATGGGCGTGAATCTCGGTCTTCTGCCGACCAAGGGTCTCACGTTGCCGCTCGTGAGCTACGGCGGCTCGGGCATTCTCTTGAACTGCGTCGCGCTCGCGGTACTGCTGCGCGTCGATTATGAAAACCGGGTGCTGATGCGCGGAGGCAAGGTATGACCGTGCAAGGCTCATCCACTGCGAACGCACGCACGCTGATGGTCATGGCGGGCGGCACCGGGGGCCACGTGTTCCCCGGTCTAGCGGTCGCGCACTGGATGCAGGCGCAGGGCTGGCGCGTGGTGTGGCTCGGCAATGCGAGCGGCATGGAAGCGACGCTCGTCCCGAAGCACGGTATTCCGATGGAGTCCGTGCGCTTCGGCGGCGTGCGCGGCAAGGGCATCAAGACCAAGTTCATGTTGCCCGTGAATCTGTTGCGCGCGTGTTCGCAGAGTCTGCGCGTGCTGCGTCAGGTGAAGCCGGATGTCGTGCTCGGCATGGGCGGCTACATCACGTTCCCGGCGGGCGTGATGACGAGACTCGCCGGCTGCCCGCTCGTGCTGCACGAACAGAATTCCATCGCGGGACTCGCGAACAAGGTGCTCGCGCATCTTGCGAAGCGCGTGCTCGTCGCTTTTCCGAACGCGCTTCCCAATGCCGAATGGACGGGTAATCCCATTCGTGCGGAACTAACGCGCACATTGCCACCTAAAGAACGCTATGCCGCGCGTTCGGGCCGGTTGAACGTGCTCGTGGTCGGCGGCAGTCTCGGCGCGGCTGCGCTCAACGAAACGGTGCCGAAGGCGCTTGCCCTGTTGAGCGACGAAGAACGTCCGCGCATCGTGCATCAGGCAGGCGCGAAGCATATCGAAGCGCTCCAAGCGAATTACGCCGCGGCAGGTTTTTCGCGTGGCGGCGACTTGCAACTCGTACCGTTCATCGAAGACATGGCAAGCGCTTATGCGGCAGCCGATCTCGTGATCTGCCGTTCAGGCGCGATGACCGTCTCCGAGATCGCGGCGGTCGGCGTAGCGGCGCTGTTCGTGCCGTTCCCGTTCGCCGTCGACGATCACCAGACGACCAACGGCGCGTTCCTCGCCAGGAACGGCGCGGCTGAATTGATACAACAACGCGATTTGTCGGCGGAAAGGCTCGCCGGCTGGTTGCGTATGCAGTCGCGCGAAACGCTTACGGCAATGGCCGAGCGTTCGCGCGCGCTGGCGAAACCGGACGCGACGGAACGGGTCGCGAAGGTTTGCGCCGACGTGGCCGGTGCGCGTACCCACGCGCAAGCTCGAGAGGCACATTAAGTCATG
Source organism: Caballeronia sp. GACF4 (assembly GCF_023631025.1). NCBI lineage: Bacteria > Pseudomonadati > Pseudomonadota > Betaproteobacteria > Burkholderiales > Burkholderiaceae > Caballeronia > Caballeronia sp. GACF4. The sequence continues at coordinate 169,696 of NZ_JALQDW010000010.1, read as the reverse complement.
AAACATATCGTCAAACACATTCACTTCGTCGGCATTGGCGGAGTCGGGATGAGCGGCATCGCCGAGGTGCTGCTTAATCTCGGTTATCAGGTCAGCGGTTCGGACCTGTCGAACAACGCAATCACCGAGCGCCTCAAGATGCTCGGCGCGCGCGTGGCTATCGGGCATCACGAACAGAACATCGAAGGCGCGAACGCGGTCGTCGTATCCACGGCCGTGCGGCAAGACAATCCGGAAGTGCTGGCCGCGCGTCATCGTCGCGTGCCTATCGTGCCGCGCGCGGTCATGCTCGCGGAACTCATGCGCCTGAAGCAGGGCATCGCCATTGCAGGCACGCACGGCAAGACCACGACCACGTCGCTCGTCGCAAGTGTGCTGGCGGCAGGCGGACTCGATCCGACTTTCGTCATTGGCGGCCGGCTGATCAGCGCGGGCGCGAATGCGCGGCTCGGCACGGGCGACTTCATCGTCGCGGAAGCGGACGAGTCGGACGCGTCGTTCCTCAACCTCTTTCCCGTGATCGAAGTCATCACGAACATCGACGCCGATCACATGGACACCTACGGCCACGACTTCGCGCGGCTGAAGCAGGCGTTCATCGAATTCACGCATCGCCTGCCGTTCTATGGCATTGCCGTGTTGTGCGTGGACGACCCGAACGTGCGCGAAATCCTGCCGTTCGTGTCGAAGCCGATCATCCGCTACGGTCTCGGCGCCGAAGCGCAAGTGCGCGCGGTGAACGTCGAAGCGCGCGGCGGCCGCATGAAGTTCACGACGCTGCGCGAAGACGCGCCGCCGCTCGATATCGAACTGAATCTGCCGGGCACGCACAACGTGCAGAACGCGCTCGCCGCCATCGCCATTGCGACCGAACTCGAAGTCGCGGATGCCGATATCCAGCGTGCGCTCGCTGAGTTCAACGGCGTGGGCCGGCGCTTCCAGCGTTATGGCGAAGTGAAGGCGAACGACAACGAAGGCGCGTACACGCTGATCGACGACTACGGTCATCACCCGGTCGAGATGGCCGCGACCATCGCGGCGGCGCGCGGCGCGTTTCCGGATCGCCGGCTCGTGCTCGCGTTCCAGCCGCATCGCTACACGCGCACGCGCGACTGCTTCGAGGATTTCGTGAAGGTGTTGTCCACCGTCGATGCCCTCGTGCTCACCGATGTCTACGCCGCGGGCGAAGCCCCCATCGTCGCCGCCGACGGCCGTGCGCTCGCGCGCGCCATCCGCGTGGCGGGCAAGGTCGAACCGGTGTTCGTCGAAACCGTGGACGAAGTACCCGATGCCGTGACGACGCTTGCGCGCAACGGCGACGTGGTGATCACCATGGGCGCGGGTTCCATCGGCGGTGTATGCGGGCGGCTCGCGCTGAGCCAGAACTGAACATGAAAGACGCAACCAAAAGCAACGTGAATCAACTCGATCCCAAGGTCTTCGGCAAGGTCGCCGTGCTGCTTGGCGGTAACTCGGCCGAGCGCGAAGTCTCGCTCAACTCGGGACGGCTCGTGCTCGAAGGTTTGCGCGAAGCGGGCATCGACGCGCATCCGTTCGATCCGGCGGAGCGTCCGCTCTCGGACTTGAAGGCGGAAGGTTTCGAGCGCGTGTTTATCGCGCTGCATGGCGGCTATGGAGAGAACGGCCAGTTGCAGGGCGCGCTGGACTTTTACGGCATCCGTTATACGGGCAGCGGCGTGCTCGGTTCGGCGCTCGGCATGGACAAGCTGCGCACCAAGCTCGTGTGGCAGCAGACCGGCATTCCCACGCCGCCGTTCGAGACCGTGTATCGCGGTGAAGACTACGACGCGCGCACGCACGAGATCATTGCGAAGCTCGGCTTGCCGCTTTTCGTGAAGCCGGCGACGGAAGGCTCGAGCGTCGCTGTCATCAAGGTGAAGAGCGCGGAAACGCTCGCGCCCGCGCTCGAAGAAGCCGCGAAGTACGACAAGATCGTGATCGTGGAGAAGAGCATCGAAGGCGGCGGCGAGTTCACGTGCTGTATCGCCGGCAATCTGGATTTGCCGGTCATCAAGATCGTGCCGGCGGGCGAGTTTTACGACTATCACGCGAAGTACGTCGCCGACGACACCCAGTACCTGATTCCCTGCGGCCTGACCGAAGCGGAGGAAGCGCGCATGAAGCAACTGACGCAGCGCGCCTTCGACATGCTCGGCTGCACGGACTGGGGCCGCGCCGACTTCATGCTGGACCTCGACGGCAATCCGTACTTTCTCGAAGTCAACACGGCGCCGGGCATGACGGATCACTCGTTGCCGCCGAAAGCGGCGCGCGCGGTCGGCATCAGCTACAAGGATCTGGTGGTGAAGGTGTTGTCGTTGACGCTCGAAGACTAAGCATTCGCACAGGACACAAGCAAACGAACCATGTGGAACAACGTTCGCCAAATGAACCTCGCCGCCAGCGCGCTGCACTTGATGCTCGTGCTTATGCTGCTGGCCGCCGCGGGCATCTGGGCGATACAGCGTCCCGAGTTTCGTCTGCGCGGTATCCAGATCGACGGCGACACGGCGCACATCAACACGCCGACGGTGCGCGCGAGCGTGGTGGGGCATCTGAAGGGCAATTTCTTCACGGTCGATCTCGATACGGCCCGCGCCGCGTTCGAGCAGATGCCGTGGGTGCGTCATGCAAGCGTGCGGCGCGTCTGGCCGAATGCGCTCGCAGTGACACTCGAGGAATACAAGCCGCTCGGCACCTGGGGCAACGACCAGTTGGTGAGCGTGGACGGTGAACTCTTCACGGCGAACCAGGGCGAACTCGACGACGACCTGCCCGCGTTCGACGGTCCCGAGGGCACGGCGAAGGAAGTGGTCGCCCGGTATCACGATTTTCAGAAGTGGTTCGCGCCGCTCGACGCGCAGCCGGAGGAAGTGACGCTGTCGCCGCGATTCGCGTGGACGGTCAAGCTCTCGAACGGCACGCAGCTCGAACTGGGCCGCGAGCGCAATGAAGACACATTGCTCGAACGCAGTCGGCGCTTCGTCGCGTCGTGGCCGTCGGTGACGGGGCGTTGGGGCAACGACATCGAATACGCGGATTTGCGTTACCCGAATGGCTTCGCGATACGAGCAGCTGGAATGCGTTTCATCAATGACACCGACAAGGCCAAGAAGTAAGCAGACAAAACGGGCATGAGCACGCTATGAGCAAAGACTACAAAGACCTGCTGGTTTCCCTCGACATTGGAACGTCGAAGGTGGTCGCGATCGTCGCCGAACTGAAAGGCGAGGGCCACTACGAGGTGATCGGACTCGGTCAGAGCGACTCGAAGGGGTTGAAGAAGGGCGTCGTGGTCAACATCGAGGCCACGGTGCAATCCATTCAGCGCGCGCTCGAGGAAGCCGAGCTGATGGCGGATTGCAAGATCACGAATGTCTTCACCGGCATTGCGGGAAGCCATATCCGCAGCTTCAATTCGAGCGGCATGGTGGCGATCAAGGACAAGGAAGTCACGCAGACGGACGTCGCCCGCGTGATCGAAACGGCCAAGGCCATCAACATCCCGACCGATCAGCAGGTGCTGCATATCCTGACGCAGGAATTCATCATCGACGGACAGGAAGACGTGCGCGAGCCTATCGGCATGAGCGGTATCCGGCTCGAAGTAAAGGTGCATATCGTGACGGGCGCGGTGAGCGCGGCGCAGAACATCGTGAAGTGCGTGCGCCGCTGCGGGCTCGAAGTGAACGACCTCATTCTTCAGCCGCTCGCCTCGTCGCTGGCGGTGTTGACGGAAGACGAGAAGGAACTGGGCGTGGTGCTCGTCGATATCGGCGGCGGCACGACGGACATCGCCATCTTCAGCGAAGGCGCGATCCGTCACACGGCCGTGATTCCCATCGCTGGCGATCAAATCACGAGCGACGTCGCGATGGCGCTGCGCACGCCGACGCCGGACGCGGAAGACATCAAGGTGAGCTACGGCATCGCGAAGCAGGCGCTCGCCGATCCCGACGAGATGATCGAAGTGCCGGGTCTCGGCGAACGCGGTCCGCGCACGCTGTCGCGTCAGGCGCTCGCAGCGGTGGTCGAGCCGCGTGTCGAGGAACTGTTCTCGCTGGTGCAGCAGGTCGTGCGCGAATCCGGCTACGAAGAATTGCTGTCGAGCGGCGTCGTCCTGACCGGCGGCGCGGCGATGATGCCCGGCATGGTCGAACTCGGCGAAGACATTTTCCTGAAGCCAGTGCGTATCGGCGTGCCGGAATACGCGGGCGGCCTTGCAGACGTCGTGCGCAATCCGCGCTATTCGACGGCCATGGGCCTGCTCGCCGAAGGACGCTCGCAACGCATGCGCGGCCGCAAGGTCGCGGTACAGAACGGATCGATGGGCCAGGTCTTCACGCGCATGAAAGACTGGTTTCTCGGAAACTTCTGAATCGAATAAGAAACATAAGTAGCACGAAAGAAAAAGCAGCAGACGCTGAATATAATTCGTGCCAGTACCGGCGGCTGGCGCGCGGTGAGGGGTTGCCCGATCTCTCGCCGAATAACGCCGATCTTCATTCTTGACGGAGGCAACATGGATTTCGAAATGCTGGAAACGGAAACCAACGGAACGATCATCAAGGTGGTCGGTGTCGGAGGTGCGGGTGGCAACGCCGTGCAGCACATGATCAACAGAGGTGTACAAGGCGTCGACTTCATCGTGATGAATACCGACGCGCAGGCACTGGCTCGCTCACGCGCGCCGGCGGTTCTGCAATTGGGCATGACCGGTCTCGGTGCGGGCGCCAAGCCGGACAAGGGTAAGGAAGCGGCGGAAGACGCGCGCGAGCGTATCGCCGATGCATTGCGTGGCGCGCACATGGTGTTCATCACCGCGGGCATGGGTGGCGGCACGGGGACGGGCGCGGCGCCAGTGGTCGCGCAGATCGCGAAGGAAATGGGCATTCTGACCGTCGGCGTCGTGAGCAAGCCGTTCGAGTTCGAAGGCGGCCGCCGCATGCGCGTGGCGGAAGCCGGCTCGCAGCAGTTGGAAGATCACGTCGACTCGCTCATCGTCGTGTTGAATGACAAGCTGTTCGACGTAATGGGCGATGACGCCGAAATGGACAAGTGCTTCCAGTGCGCGGATGACGTGCTGAACAACGCTGTCGCGGGCATCGCGGAAATCATCAACGTCGATGGTCTCGTGAACGTCGACTTCGAAGACGTGAAGACCGTGATGGGCGAGCAAGGCAAAGCGATGATGGGCACGGCGACAGTCGCCGGCGTCGATCGCGCGCGTCTCGCGGCGGAACAGGCCGTGGCGAGCCCGTTGCTCGAAGGCGTGGACTTGTCGGGTGCGCGCGGCGTGCTCGTGAATATCACGTCGAGCCGTTCGCTGCGTTTGTCGGAAACGCGTGAAGTGATGAATACCATCAAGAGCTACGCGGCCGACGACGCAACCGTGATCTTCGGCGCGGTGTACGACGACGCAATGGGCGACGCCCTGCGCGTGACGGTGGTGGCAACGGGCCTGGGCCGTGCGGCGAAGAAGCAGCAGCAAGCGCCAATGACCCTCCTGCGCACGGGCACCGACAATCAGCCGGTCGCGCATGCGCACGCAACGCACAACACGTATTCGCCGCAGCATGGTCAGCCGACGGATTACGGTCAGCTGGACACGCCGGCAGTGTGGCGTTCGACGCGGGAAACGGCGGCATCGCATGTGCAGGCATTGCAGGAAAAGGGCGTCGACACTTACGACATCCCGGCGTTCCTGCGCAAGCAAGCGGACTAAGACGGGCCTCATCGCCGAATCATGGCGACGAGCGAAGCCGTAGCACCCGTTATCACGCGCGCTGAGTCGAGAAGCGCGACAATGCAGGCTTCACGTGGGGCGACTGTCCAAGGCCGCGTTCGAGGACGTATCGAATCGGACGCCAGGCCGTGGCCAGGCGCTCTCCACGAATTTGCCACTGTGCAGATGAAGCCGGTGTCGTCGAACTTCGCGATAAAGCGTCAAGCGCGGGACGATGCACTTCGCCGGAATGTGCGGGCACTGACGAGGGAAGGACCGAGCATGATCAAAGTGGGTGAAACGTTGCCGGATGTGCGTCTCTTCGAGTTCATCGAGGAGCCGAGCGAAGGCTGCGCCGTGGGACCGAACGGGTTCTCGGCGCGCGAGCGGACCGCTGGCAAGCGCGTGGTGATCTTCGGATTGCCGGGCGCGTTCACGCCGACGTGTTCCGCCAGACACGTGCCCGGCTATGTCGAGGCGGCGGAGAAGTTTTCCGCTGAGGGTATCGACGAAGTCTGGTGCGTTTCCGTCAACGACGCGTTCGTCATGAACGCGTGGGGACGCGATCTTCAAACCGCGGGCAAGGTGAAGATGATCGCGGACGGCAGTGCGCGTTTTGCCCAGGCACTCGGACTGGATCAGGATTTGACCGAGCGCGGCATGGGGATTCGTTCCCAGCGCTACGCGATGGTGATCGACAATGGCGTGGTCAAGACGCTCAATGTCGAAGCGCCCGGCAAGTTCGAAGTCAGCGACGCTCAAAGCATCCTGGCGACGTTGCGCTGAGTGAAGCGGCGTCGCGTTGTCTCTGTACAACGCCGCAGACGCACTCTCAAACAGCCGCAACTTGGGGCCGATGACCGGAAATGCCTCCATTCCGGCCATCGGCCCGTTCTACTTCATTAAATCTGTCATCGGCAGGTAACACCGGGAAACACTTGAAACCTCCCGGAGCGCGACGACGTGCACTGGATGGAGTATACTTCGGCCTATTAGCTTATATAGTGCGATTAATTCTCTTTATTGGGAATTCATATCGGAAGAAGAAAATCATGTTGAAGCAGCGAACAATCAAGACCGTAGTCAAGACCGTGGGGATCGGGCTCCATTCCGGCCGGAAGGTCGAACTGACGCTCAAGCCCGCACCGGCTGGCACGGGCATCGTGTTCTCGCGTATCGACTTGCCGCAGCCGGTCGACATTCCCGCGTCCGCGATGGCAGTCGGCGACACGCGTCTGGCGTCCGTGTTGCAGAAGGACGGCGCGCGCGTTTCCACCGTCGAGCACTTGATGTCGGCATGCGCGGGACTCGGTATCGACAATCTGTATGTCGATGTAACCGCCGAGGAAATCCCGATCATGGACGGCAGCGCGGCTTCGTTCGTGTTTCTGATTCAATCGGCGGGTATCGAAGAGCAGAACGCGCCGAAGAAATTCATCAAGGTGACGAAGCCCGTCGAAGTGCGCGACGGCGATAAATTCGCGCGTCTCGACCCGTATTTCGGCTTCAAACTGAGCTTTACCATCGACTTCCGTCACCCAGCCGTCGACAAGACCGGTCAGGCGTTGGAAGTGGATTTCGCGACTACGTCATATGTGCGTGAAATCGCGCGTGCTCGTACGTTCGGCTTTGCGCACGAAGTTGAAATGATGCGCGAACTCGGTCTCGCACGCGGCGGCAGCATGGACAACGCGATCGTGCTCGACGAGTACCGCATCCTGAATAACGACGGCTTGCGCTACGACGACGAATTCGTGAAGCACAAGATGCTGGACGCCATTGGCGACCTGTATGTCGTGGGGCATCCCCTGCTCGCGTCCTACAAGGCGTACAAGGGCGGCCACGCCATGAACAACATGCTTTTGCGCGAATTGCTCGCAAACGAAGACGCTTACGAAATGGTCACGTTCGAGGACATTCAGAAGGCGCCGCGCGGTTTCAGTTTCGACACGCAGACGGCATTTGCCTGAGTCACTTCAGGCAGCGAGTTTCAAGCGAATGAGCGGTGCGAAAGCATCGCTCATTTTTTTTCGCCGTTGCCTCGATGACGCGCGGCCATTTTCGCGAGCGCTTCCTGTAGCGGCGAAGGCGCGAGCGTCTCGGCAAGCTCGTGCAGCGCCGATGCGCCCGCCGCCGACATCCGCGCTTGCTTGGGCGGCACCGCGTCCTGCATCGATTGCGGACGCACGCGCACTCTCAGCGAGTTGACCGCCCAGCCGCGTTGCTGCAAATCGGCGAGCAAAGTGGGCTCGATATGGCGCAGCCGCGCCGCGAGCGCGTTATGCGCGGCGAAAAGCGCTAGCACGCCATCCTTGATGAAACCGGGCTCGACATTGGCCGCGAGATAATCCGGCAGGAGCGTGCTCAGATCGCGCTGCAGCGCCGCCACTTGCTCGACGCCTGCCCGCAATGCGCGAAAGGCATCGGTGCGATCGAGGACATCGGCCAGCGCCTGTGGCTTGCGCGGATCGAACCGCTGCGGTCCAGATCTTGAATTTGTAGAAAAACGGCTCATTTTTGGCTTGAGAACGCCCGACGCAATGGTTCGATTGTAACGCGCGCCCGCGCGCTTCCCCGACGCGCAAGCCTTATTCGGCAACCGCGCCGGAACAAACTTTCAAACGGTTGACTGTCGCGTTCCCCCGACGCGCGCGAGCCCACGCGGACGTAAGGTCTGCCAAACTCGCGTGCTAAAATTCCCGATTCGATTTCACCCAATGGACTTAAGTCGCCGGGGTTCTCCGAACTCGGACGCAGCAAGCAACATGCGCCCATCCGAAGCCGCGACGCAGACACTGATCCGATGACCACCGGTTTCCTTCAGAAGATTTTTGGCAGCCGCAATCAGCGGCTGGTCAAGCAGTACCAAAAGACCGTTGTGGCGATCAACGCCCTCGAGCCGACCGTCGAGAAATACACGGACGATCAGCTACGCGCGAAGACGGACGAGTTCCGCCAGCGCGTCGCGAGCGGCGAATCGCTCGACGTGCTTCTGCCCGAGGCGTTCGCGGTCTGTCGCGAAGCGAGTCGGCGCGTCCTGAAAATGCGCCACTTCGACGTCCAGTTGATCGGCGGCATGGTGCTGCATTACGGCAAGATCGCGGAAATGCGCACGGGCGAAGGCAAGACGCTCGTCGCCACACTCGCCGCGTATCTGAACGCGCTGTCGGGCCGCGGCGTGCATGTCGTGACGGTGAACGACTACCTCGCGCAACGCGACGCCGAATGGATGGCGCGTCTCTACAACTTCCTGGGTCTTTCGTGCGGCGTGAATCTGTCGCAAATGGAACACGGCCAGAAGCAGGAAGCCTACGCGGCGGACATCACTTACGGCACGAACAACGAATTCGGCTTCGACTATCTGCGCGACAACATGGTCTACGAGACCAACGCGCGCGTGCAGCGGCCGCTCAACTTCGCCATCGTCGATGAAGTGGATTCGATCCTCATCGACGAAGCGCGTACGCCGCTCATCATTTCCGGTCAGGCCGAAGATCACACCGACCTCTACGTGCGCATGAATGCGCTCCCGCCGCTGCTCGAACAGCAGATCGGCGAGGAGAAGGCGGACGGCACGGGCGTCGAAAAGCCGGGCGACTACACGCTCGACGAGAAAGCGCGTCAGGTGTTCCTTACCGAATCGGGCCATGAAAAGGCGGAGCGTCTGCTTGCCGAATGGGGTTTGATCGGCGAGGGCGAAAGTCTCTACGCGCCGCAGAACATCACCTTGATGCACCACGTGTACGCCGCTTTGCGCGCGCACACGCTGTTCTTCCGCGATCAGCACTACGTCGTGCAGGGCAGCGAGGTCGTTATCGTCGACGAATTCACGGGCCGCATGATGACGGGCCGCCGCTGGTCGGACGGTCTGCATCAGGCAGTGGAAGCCAAGGAGCACGTGCAGATCCAGAGCGAAAACCAGACGCTCGCTTCCATCACGCTGCAAAACTATTTCCGCATGTATTCCAAGCTGTCCGGCATGACCGGCACGGCTGACACGGAAGCCTACGAGTTCCAGGAAATCTACGGTCTGGAAACGGTCGTGATCCCGACCAACCGTGCGCCGAAGCGTGTCGACAAGCAGGATCAGATCTACAAGACATCGAAGGAACGTTATGACGCCGTCATCCGCGACATTCGCGAGTGCGTCGAACGCGGTCAGCCAACGCTCGTCGGCACGACGTCCATCGAAGCGTCGGAATTGCTCTCCGGCCTGCTCACTCAGGCAGGCATTCGCCACGAAGTGCTGAACGCGAAGCAGCACGCGCGCGAAGCGGCCATCGTCGCGGAAGCGGGGCGTCCGAGCGCCGTGACCATTGCGACCAACATGGCCGGTCGCGGCACGGACATCGTGCTTGGCGGCAATGTAGAGAAGCAGGCTTCGTTCATCGAGGCGGATCTTTCGATTGCCGAAGGCGAAAAGGCCCGGCTGATTCAGAAGCTGCACGACGAATGGCAGATGCTGCACGACACCGTGAAGGAAGCGGGCGGCCTGCATATCATCGGGACCGAGCGGCATGAATCGCGCCGTATCGACAACCAGTTGCGCGGCCGCGCGGGCCGTCAGGGCGATCCGGGTTCGTCGCGCTTCTATCTTTCGCTGGATGATCCGCTTCTGCGCATTTTCGCGGGCGACCGCGTGCGCGCGATCATGGACCGCCTGAAGATGCCGGAAGGCGAGCCGATCGAAGCGGGCATGGTCACGCGGTCGATCGAAGGGGCGCAGCGCAAGGTGGAAGCGCGCAACTTCGACATCCGGAAGCAACTGCTCGAATACGACGACGTCTCCAACGATCAGCGCAAGGTGATCTATCAGCAGCGCAACGAGTTGCTGGAAGCGACGGACGTGCAGGAAACCATCGCGGCCATGCGTCAGAGCGTGATCGGCGACCTGGTGCGCAACTTCGTGCCGGCGGGCAGTATCGAGGAACAGTGGGACGCGCCCGAGCTCGAAGAAGTGCTGCGCAATGACTGGTCGCTCGATCTCGCCGTGCAGGAGATGATTAACGAGTCGAACTCCATCGACGCCGAGGAAATCAACGAAGCCGTGCTCGCCGCCGCCGACGAAGCGTACGAGGCGAAGGTCGCCATGGTCGGCCGCGATTCATTCAGCGCGTTCGAACGCTCGATCATGCTGCAGACGCTCGACAGCCGCTGGCGCGAACATCTGGCCGCGCTCGATCATCTGCGTCAGGGCATCCATCTGCGCGGCTATGCGCAGAAGAACCCGAAGCAGGAATACAAGCGCGAGGCGTTCGAACTCTTCGCGGCCATGCTCGACGAGGTCAAGCAGGAAGTCACGCGCGTCGTGATGAACGTGCAGATCCAGTCGCCGGAGCAGCTCGAAGAAGCCGCAGAACAGTACGAAGAGCGTGGCAGCCATCTGGAGAACGTGTCGTTCACGCACGCGGACTTCAACGCGCCGGCGGCAGCGCCCGCGCCTGCCGCGGTGGCGGCAACTGCCGCCGCGCAGATGGTCAATCAGGCTATGTCCGCAGGCGACGACGTCAGCGTCGTCACACGTTCAGCCGACGATCTGCCGAAGGTCGGCCGCAACGACCCGTGCCCGTGCGGCAGCGGGAAGAAGTACAAAAACTGTCACGGCAAGCTGGCTTAATAGGCTGCTCAGACGAAACGGACCAAGCGACGCAGCAATGCGTCGTTTGTCCATCTGGCGCTTTCGCGCGCGTTTCACGGCGTCGCTCCGCTCCCGGCGCGCGTCAGTCCTTCATCCTGTGCCGGCCTGGTCTTCTCACCGGCACGCGTCACCTACAGCTGAGTCGCGAACATGGCCGTCAATTTCCCCTCGATCGATCCCGCAGCGCTTCATCCCGTCGCCGGCGTCACGCTAGGCTGGGCCGAGGCGAACATTCGCAAGCCCAATCGCAAGGACGTGCTGGTCATTCGCGTCGATGAAGGCGCGACCGTGGCGGGCGTGTTCACGCAAAATCGTTTTTGCGCCGCACCGGTAATCGTCTGCCGCGAGCATCTCGAAGCCGTTCGCGCGGGCGGCAAGGGCATTCGCGCGCTCGTCATCAACACGGGCAACGCGAATGCGGGCACCGGCGAGCCGGGCCTCGTGATCGCTCGCGAGACTTGCGCGGAGCTTGCGCGCCTCGCGAACCTCGACGCGCAGCAGATCCTGCCGTTCTCCACGGGCGTGATTCTCGAGCCGCTACCGCTCGATCGTCTGAAAGCGGGCTTGCCTGCCGCGCTGGCCAATCAGCAGGCCGCGCACTGGTTCGAAGCCGCGCAGTCCATCATGACCACGGACACGCTGCCGAAAGCCACGTCGCGTCAGGTTCGGATCGACGGCCACACGGTGACCTTTTCGGGCATCAGCAAGGGCGCGGGCATGATCAAGCCGAACATGGCCACCATGCTCGGGTTCCTCGCCTTCGATGCCAACGTCGCGCAACCCGTGCTCGACGAACTGGTGAAGCACGTTGCGGATCGCTCGTTCAACTGCATCACCATCGACGGCGATACCTCGACCAACGATTCATTCATTCTGATCGCGTCGGGCAAATCGAGCCTGCCGGCAGTCACATCGACGGATTCACCCGCTTACGCCGCTTTGCGCGATGCAGTCACTGCCGTCGCGCAAGAACTGGCGCAGCTCATCGTGCGCGATGGCGAAGGCGCGACCAAGTTCATGACGATCACCGTCGAAGGCGGCAAGGACGTCGCGGAATGCCGCCAGATTGCTTATGCAATCGGCCATTCACCGCTCGTGAAGACCGCGTTCTATGCGTCGGACCCTAATCTCGGGCGTATTCTCGCGGCAATCGGCTATGCGGGCGTGGCGGACCTCGACGTCGGCAAGATTGATCTTTACCTCGACGACGTGCTCGTCGCGAAAGCGGGCGGGCGCAACCCCGAGTATCGCGAGGAAGACGGCCAGCGCGTGATGAAAAAGAGCGAGATCGCGATTCGCGTGCTGCTCGGCCGTGGCGACGCACAAGCCACCGTTTGGACCTGTGACCTTTCGCACGATTACGTGAGCATCAACGCCGACTATCGCTCCTGATCCGGCGCGCCCAAGAAAAAGACACCATGGACAAGCTCGAACAATTCCTCACGCGCGCCGAAGCGGTGCTGGCGCGCATCGAAGGCATGTTGCCGCCCGCGGCGCCGGAAATCGACTGGGAATCCGCAGTGGCGTTTCGCTGGCGCAAGCGCCAGGGGCGCGGCTATTTGCAGCCGGTGACGGCTGTTTCGCAGATTGCGCTGGATGATCTCCAGAACATCGACCGTCAGAAAGGCCTGATCGAACAGAATACGCGCCAGTTCGTGCAGAAGCTGCCCGCCAACAATGTGTTGCTGACGGGCGCGCGCGGCACGGGTAAATCGTCGCTCATCAAGGCTTGCCTGAACGCATATTCGAAAGACGGCCTGCGTCTGATTGAAGTCGACAAAGACGATTTGCACGACCTTGGCGACATCGTCGATCTCATTTCGACGCGACCGGAACGCTTCATCGTGTTCTGCGACGATCTTTCCTTCGAGGAAGGCGAGTCTGGCTACAAGGCGCTCAAAGTCGCGCTCGACGGCTCTGTTGCCGCGCAGTCTGACAACGTGCTCATTTACGCGACGTCGAATCGCCGTCACTTGATGCCCGAGTACATGAGCGAAAACGAGACGTACAAGCACACGTCCGATGGCGAGATTCATCCGGGCGAAGTCGTCGAAGAAAAGATTTCGCTGTCGGAGCGTTTCGGGCTGTGGGTGAGCTTCTATCCATTCAAGCAGGACGATTATCTGGCGATCGTCGGCCATTGGCTGAAGCATTTCGGCGTCGATGAAGCCGAGATTGCCGGCGCTCGTGGCGATGCGCTCGTCTGGGCGCTCGAGCGCGGTTCGCGTTCGGGCCGCGTCGCATGGCAGTTCGCGCGCGACTGGTCGGGACGCAAGCAATGACGGACATGACCGACGCCAGGCACAAGAACGAGGCGACCATCGACCTTGCGCCCGATGGCCGCAAGGTGACGAAAGTGGCCGTCGGCGTCATGGTTCAGCCGGACGGGCGCTATCTGCTTGCGCAGCGTCCGCCGGGCAAGCCATACGAAGGTTACTGGGAATTTCCGGGAGGCAAGCTGGAACGAGGAGAGAGCGTCGAGGCTGCGCTTGGCCGGGAGTTGCATGAAGAGCTGGGAATTGACGTGGTCGCCTGTGAACTTTGGCGCACGCTCGAACACGATTATCCGCATGCCTACGTGCGGCTGTTTTTCTGCAAGGTGACGGAGTGGAAGGGCGAGCCGCTCGGGCGCGAAGGGCAGGCTATCTCTTGGCAGACTCTGCCGGTGGACGTGGCGCCGCTGCTACCCGCAGCGATTCCCATTCTGGAATGGCTCGCCGAAGAAGCCTAGTTCAGGCTGCCGCGCGTGTCGTCGTCAGGCGGCGTTTCCTGGGCGTTGCCTCCGATCTTGTACTTTTCGGTGGCCCAGGCGCCCAGATCGATCTGCTTGCAACGCTCAGAGCAGAACGGACGAAAACGGTTTTCCGGTACCCAGCGAACTTCCTTGGCGCAGGTCGGGCATTTGACGACAGTGGTCATGACGATGAGACGTAACGAATGGAGCGGGCTTCGATCTATCCTCGATACGAAACGGAAATGCTCGGGTTCAAAGGCTGCAAAGCGTCAGATGAAAGGGCACGTCGACATCGACGGCGCGCGGCTTGAGATCGCCGTCCTGCACGGTGAAACGCACCCACAGCATGTACTTGTTTGCGCTTGCTTCGGGAATCACGCGAACTTCTTGCGACACCCGCACCTGCATTAGTTGATACGTTCTGCCGGACAACATCTGCTGATAGCTGCCCTGCATGGCCATGACTTTAGACGCCTGGCCGGATTCGCGCGCAAGCCGCAATACGATGGCGGCGGCGTCGCGCAAAGCGAGCATGGGCATGACCCATTTGGCGATGTCCTGCCGGCGCTCTTCCACCGGCAACTGCTGCCACGCGTAATACGAGGGCAAATCGAATTTGCACGTACCGCCGGGAATGATCGTACGACTACGAATACTCGCGAGCCACTCGTTGTCCGCAAGATGCTGGCCGGTCTTGCCGTGCATGTCCGCAAGGCCCGCGAGCGTCTGCTCGATCTCGCCCAGCACCGCTTCCAGCGCTTCTTGTTCGATCCCGGGATTGCCGCGAAAGGGCGCAAGCGTCTGACGCTGACGCTCCAGTTCCTTCATGAGATCGGCTTTGAGGTCCGTACGGCCCGCGACTTCGGCGATCTCGAAGAGCGTGATCAACGCGACATGATGCTCCCGCGGATCTTCCTGAGTCAGAAAGAACGTGAAGCGCTCGAACAGGTCTTCGAGACGCAACAGCGTCCGGATTCGCTCGTTGAAGGGATACTCGTAAAGGATCAAGCGCTCGCCTCGGCGTAGGTCGGTTGCTTCCCCGGCAGGGAAGTCAGGACATTCTAATGCTGCATCCCTACCCTAGCAAATCGCGCCACATTTAGGTCGATTTCGAAGCATTTCGATAATTTCGCCCATGCCGGCCGCAATGAACGCTCATTCGGACGCCAGCGCGAGATAGCGGGCGTGCAAGGTGTCGACATGACGGGCGAGCGTGTCCAGCGTGGATGTTTCATCGTTTATGACGATATCGTCCGCTGCTTCGAGGCGTGCTTTGCGCGTTGCCTGCTTCGCAATGATCGCAAGCACTTGTTCGCGCGCAAAGCCATTACGCCGCATGACGCGCGCGATCTGCGTTTCCACCGGGCAATCGACCACCAGCACGCGTGACACTCGCGTCTTCCAGTTGCCCGATTCCACCAGAAGCGGTACGACGACGATGTGATACGCGCCCGTTGCAGCCTGCCGCTGACGCTCGGTCTCCGCGCGAATCAGTGGATGCACGATGCCTTCGAGCCGGGCCTTCGCGGTATCGTCGGAGAAGACGAGCGTGCGCATTTTCGCGCGGTCGAGGGAGCCGTCGGTTGCAACGAACTCTCGGCCAAACTCATTCGCGATAAGCGGCATTGCGACGCCGCCCGGCGCTGTCACCCGATGCGCGATGAGATCGGTATCGACTAGCGGCACGCCGCGCGCCGCGAAAAGGTCAGCGACCGTGCTTTTGCCGCTGCCGATGCCGCCCGTCAGACCGATGCTGAACATCCGTGGCTCCTTGTCGTCATCCGAACAAAGCATAAAGCGGCGTACCGATAAAAAGCGTGATCGCGCCGCCCGCCGCGAGGAACGGCCCGAACGGCAGCGGTTCTTCGAAGCGCATGCGCCCGCGCCACGTCGCCACGATGCCGAAGGCCGCGCCCGCAACCGCCGAGATCAGCACGACCTGCGCAAGCGCTTCCCAGCCGAGCCACGCGCCGATAGCCGCGAGTAGCTTGAAGTCACCGTAGCCCATGCCTTCGACGCCGCGCGCGAGTTTGAAGAGCCAATAGACGCACCACAGGAAAAGGTAGCCCGCGATGGCGCCGGTCACGGCATCGTGCAGCGTCGCAAACCCGCCCGCGCCGAAATTGACGATGAGCCCGGCCCAAAGCAGAGGCAGCGTCAGCACATCGGGCAAATAGCGCGTGTCGTAATCGATGAGACTGGCCGCCAAGAGCGTCGCGCACAGCCCGAACGCGGCGAACGCGGGCCAGTCCGGTCCGAACGCGTAGAGCGAAAGCGCGGCGAACGTGCCCGTCGTCAGTTCGGTCAGCGGGTAACGCGGGCTCACGCGCGCGCCGCATGACGCGCATCTTCCACGCAGAGCGAGATAGCTGACGACGGGAATGTTTTCCCACGCGCGCAGGACGTGACCGCAATGAGGGCACGCACTGCGCGGCACGGCGAGGTTGAAGCGTTTAGGGTAGGAATCGCCTTCGGGCTGCGGAGCATTTGGAAGCGCTGCATCGACTTCGGCGCGCCAGGCGCGTTCGAGCATGACCGGCAAGCGGTGCACGACGACGGTGAGAAAGCTGCCGATCACGAGGCCGAACACGATGGCGAAGCCGTACTGAACGGCGTACGGAAGCGCGGCAAAAGCCGCGAAATAGCGGCTGGCGTAATGAACGGCGGATGGATCGAACAAAGGCTGCATGTTAGTGAAACGATGGCTTTGGCCCGCGATGCTACACCACGTTGCCGAGCTGAATGATGGGAAGATACATCGCGATGACGAGACCGCCCACGAGCGCGCCCAGCACGGCGATCACCACGGGTTCGCACAGACTCGCAAACGTGCCGATGCGATCGTCCACCTGCCGGTCGGCAAGGCTCGCGAGATCGAGCAGCATGGCGTCGAGCGAGCCGGATTCCTCGGCGACGGCGATCGGCTGCACGACGTCATCGGGGAAGCACCGCAGCGCGCGCATGGCGGCCGCGAGACGCTCGCCGCGCCGCAGACGCACGGCGATCTCCACGGTGGCGTCGTCGAACACGCGATTTCCGGTGGCCTGAGTGAGCGAATCGAATGCGTCGGAGAGTGGCGTGCCGGCCGCGAGCAGCGTGCCGAGCGCGCGGCTCCAGCGCGCCACCGCAAGCGAGCGCAGCAACGTACCCGCGAGCGGCAAACGCAGCGCGGCGAGATCCGCGCGCCGTCGCGCCTGCGGTGACCGCTTCAGCCGATGTATGCTGATCAGCGCCACGCACGCGCAAACCACCACGAACGGCACGCCATGACGCGCGACGCCGTCCGATAGCGCGAGCACGAAGCGGGTCGGCGCGGGCAGGGCGGCGCCGAAGCCGTCGAAGATCGTCTTGAAGGTCGGCACGACGCCGATCAAAAGCCCCGCCGTGATCGCGAGCGACAGCAGTAGCACCATCGCCGGATAGGTCAGCGCGGCACGCAGCTTCGCGCGTTGCGACGCGCTGCGCTCGCGGTCATCGGCGATACGTCCAAGTACGGCAGGCAGCGCGCCCGCCACTTCGCCGACCGCGACGAGCTGACAATACAGCGCATCGAACGAAGCGGGATGACGCGCTAGCGCCGCCGAAAACGGCACGCCGCGTGTGATGTCGCGGGCGAGCGTGCGCATGAGACGCGCCAATCCGCCGCGCGAACCGGCATTGGATAGCATGTCGAGCGCATTTGCGAGCGGCAGTCCCGCGCGCAGCAAACCGGCGAGCTGACGCGTAAAGACCGTGATCTCGATCCCTTTCGTGCGCGGCGCCGGGGCCCGGCCGAGTGCCTCCAGCCCGATGACGATCACGCCGTTGGACCGAAGCGACGCGCGCGCCGACGCGGCATCGGCGGCGATGGTCTTGCCGCTGCGGCGCCGGCCGTCGGCATCGACGCCGCGCCACGCGAAGCGCGTGTCCGTGGATTCGTCGCGCATCATGCGATTTCCGTGGCCTCGGTGGCTTCCGCGACGCTCGTCACGCCCTCGCGAACGCGTGCGAAAGCGGCATCGCGCAAGGCGGGCATGCCGTGCAGTTGCGCTGTGCGGGCAATGGCGTGCGTCGCCGCGCGTCCGACGATGAGTTCGCGGATGTCATCGGAAACCGGCATTA
This sequence comes from Caballeronia sp. GACF4, assembly GCF_023631025.1. Lineage (NCBI taxonomy): Bacteria > Pseudomonadati > Pseudomonadota > Betaproteobacteria > Burkholderiales > Burkholderiaceae > Caballeronia > Caballeronia sp. GACF4. Next base: position 151,477 of record NZ_JALQDW010000010.1, on the reverse strand, counting down.
CTTGATGCACGCCGACGCGCCCGCGATATCCGATGCCATGACACGCCGGACACCCACGCGGTTCGAACGGCCGGATGCCGTCATCTAGCGTAAGTGGCGCGGGCGCGCGACACGCTTCGCACAGCTTGCGCACGAGCCTTTGCGCGGTGACGAGCCGCAGCGCGGATGCGAGGTTATACGGCGCGACGCCGATATCGATCAGCCGTGCGATAGCCGCGGGCGCGTCGTTGGTGTGCAGCGTCGAGAGCACGAGATGGCCGGTCTGCGCGGCTTTCACGGCGACGTCGGCGGTTTCGGCATCACGGATTTCCCCGACCATCACGATGTCCGGGTCTTGCCGCATGAACGCGCGCAAGGCGACGTCGAAGTTGAGCCCCGCCTTGTCGCGCACGTTCACCTGATTGATGCCCGCGAGTTGAATCTCCACCGGGTCCTCGACCGAGCAGATGTTGCGCGCCTCGGCGTTGAGCATCTGCAGGAAACAATAGAGCGAGAGCGTTTTGCCGCTGCCGGTCGGACCCGTCACGAGCACGAGACCATGCGGCGCGCGAATGGCGGACTCGACCGTGCGGCTTTGCTGCGCATCGAGCCCGAGGGCATCGAGCGAAAGAGCGGGCGGCAGCGCGTCGAGCCTGCGCAATACCAACTTTTCGCCGAACACGGTCGGCAGCGAACTCACGCGATAGTCGCCAATCTGCCCGCCCGCCAGCGCGAGACGCAGCCGCCCGTCCTGCGGTACGCGCCGCTCGGCGATATCCATCCGCGCCAGCACCTTGATTCGCGTGATAACGGCATCGCGCAGATGCGTCGGCGGATGCCGCAACACATGGAGCACGCCATCGACACGCAAACGAACGCGCCAGCCATGCTCGCCCGGCTCGATGTGGACATCGGACGCGCCGCGCGAAGCCGCTTCGCGCAGCGTATCGGCGACGAGCGTGACCGCGGGCGCGTCTTGATCGGAAGGGGAATCGGGTGCCGGATCGGCGGTAGAAGCAAGGCGAAAGGGAGAATTCATGCGCGTGAGCCGGTCGATGTCGGAAGGCTCCGATCATCTCGCGGCGCATGGCGCGTGCGTAGTCGTCCGAATGGCTAACGCTGTGGGCGTTTGACCGGCGCGACGGGGCGGAAAATCTTGACCGTGCGGATGGCTTGATCGTCGCTGCGCATGACTTCGAAATACACGCCCGCGATGCGCACCGACACGTCGCCGTCCGGAATGTCCTCCAGCGTTTCGAGGATCAGACCGTTGAGCGTCTTGGGGCCATCGGTCGGCAGGGTCAGCTTGAGCCAGCGGTTGAGTTCGCGCAGCGGCATGCTGCCCGCCACGATGCACTCGCCTTTGTCGTCCCAGCCGCCGCGCGAACCCGCGCCGCGCGGAATCGTCGTCGTGAATTCACCGATCAGTTCTTCGATGATGTCTTCCGGCGTCACGAGCCCCTGCAATTCACCGTATTCGTTGACGACGATCGCGATTCGCTGGCCGCTTTCCTGAAAGTACTGAAGCTGCTGGAACACGGGCGTTCCGGTCGGCACGAAGTAAGGCTCGGCGAGCAGCGCGCGCAGCGTCTCGCGTTCGAGTTCCTGGTTATGCAGCGCGGACAAGGTCTTGCGCACGTGGAGCACGCCTAGCACGCGGTCGATATCGCCCTGAAACACCACCAGCTTATTGTGATAGCAGGTTTCGAGCTGATGCAGAATTTGGTCGAAGGGCGCATCGAAGTCGAGCGCTTCAATGCGTCGGCGCGGGATCATCACGTCATCGACGGAAATGTTCTCCAGATCGAACAGATTCAGGAGGATGCTGCGGTGCTTGGTCGGCATGAAACTGCCCGATTCCAGCACGATGGTGCGCAATTCTTCCGGCGAAATGCGCTGATCGCGGCCGCCTTTCGTGTTGATGTGCAACGCGCTCAGAATGGCGTTGGCGAAAAGATTCACGAACCACACGAGCGGCCGCGCGATGCGCATGAGCGGCGAAAGGATCAGGCTCGCGGGCAGCGCGACTTTTTCGGGATACGTCGCGCCGACGATTTTCGGCGCGATTTCCGCGAACACGATGATGAGAAACGCGACCATGCCCGTCGTGATCGACAGGACCATGTTGTTGTGGCCGAAAGTCTTGAGCGCAATCGACGTGGTGAGAACCGGGATGATCGTATTGATCAGGTTGTTGCCGATGAGAATGACCGAAAGCAGTTGATCGGTCTTGGCGAGCAGTCCTTGCGTGGTGCGCGCGCGCAGCGATCCTTGACTAGCAAGGAATTTCAACCGATGGCGATTGAGCGCCATCATCGACGTTTCAGAAATCGAGAAAAAACCGGAAAGAATGAGCAGCAGAAAGATGGCGCAAAATTGCGCCCATAAAGGAAGGTTGTCCACGCGTTGATCGAGTAGGGGCGGTGATGGGGACGACTATAACAGACGGTTTTATTGACTTGCCTGCTGCGTGCACGCGCTTGGCGGACCCATGGCAGACGCGTAAATCAGCCGCGCAAAACAAAAAACCCGCATGGCGGACCATGCGGGTTTTTCAGCAATTCTGGTCGGGGTGAGAGGATTCGAACCTCCGGCCTCTACGTCCCGAACGTAGCGCTCTACCAGGCTAAGCTACACCCCGAATTTGTTTTTACCTGGACTTTAGAGGCGGTTTAGTCTCTTTCAAGACTGCCTCGACGTCGAGTAAGAACATAATTCTATCAGGCTTTCTTTGTAAATGGAATCTGGAAACGAAGAAATCGCGCTTGCCGCAGCGTGCGCTTCCTTGCGCGCGCACTCAAGCGTGTGATCGAGCGCGCCGGAAGTCGTAATGGCGTGGAAGATCGTATCGAATCGATCCGTGCCGCCTTGCTCGATCGCCTCGCGCGCGAGTGTCGCTTGCTCCGGCGTGCCGTGCTCCATCAAATAGATGAGCGGCAGCGTGGGCTTGCCTTCGCGCAGGTCGTCGCCGGCATTCTTGCCCATGGATTCAGGCGTACCGGTGTAATCGAGCCAGTCGTCCATGATCTGAAACGCGGTGCCGATGCGCCGGCCGAATTCCGCCGCCGCTGCTTCCGTGCGCGCGTCAGAGCCTGAAAGTACCGCGCCGAGCTGGGCCGCCGCTTCGAAAAGCTTCGCCGTCTTGTAGCGGATCACCTGCATGTAACGCGCTTCGTCCACGTCCGGATCGTGCATGTTCAGAAGCTGCAGCACTTCGCCTTCGGAGATGACGTTGGTCGCGACGGATAGAATCTCCATCACGCGCATCTTGCCAACGGTCACCATCATTTCGAACGAGCGCGAATACAGGAAGTCGCCGACCAGCACGCTCGCGGCATTGCCGAAGAGCGCATTGGCCGTCTTGCGGCCGCGACGCAGGTCGGATTCGTCGACCACGTCGTCGTGCAGAAGCGTCGCCGTATGAATGAACTCGACCACGGCGGCCAGTTCATGCCGGTGCCCCGTCGTGTCCCCGAGCGCGCCCGCGACGAGCAGCAAGAGCGCCGGCCGCAAGCGCTTGCCGCCCGCGCCGATGATGTACTCGGAAATCTGGTTGATGAGCATCACTTCTGATGCCAGGCGCTGCCGGATGACGCGATTGACCTGCTGCATGTCCTCGGCGATCGGGGCAAGCAGTGCGGCGGCGTTGGGAGGGGAAGTGGCGGTGGACGACATGATCGGCTAATAAGGTGATGCGGCGGATTATAAGGCGAATCCGACTCACCACGCGTGTCGGGCGCGAGCATCGGAGGCGTTTGCCCGCGAAATCGGCGTCAAATCGGACTGTTTTCGCCGAGGATCGCGCCGTCATGCACAACGCACGGGATTGTCAATGCGTTTTGACGAAGCCTCTAACCCTATGTATAATCTCGTGTTTTCCTCGCGCGGTGCGTGGAAAAATGAATTCAGAGTGAGGTTCTCAATGTACGCGGTCATAAAAACCGGCGGCAAGCAGTACAAAGTTGCCGTTGGCGAAAAATTGAAAGTAGAACAGATACCGGCAGACATTGACGCTGAAATCACGCTCGACCAGGTTCTCGCAGTAGGCGAAGGCGAATCGATTAAGTTCGGTGCGCCGCTGGTCAGTGGGGCTTCCGTCAAGGCTACCGTGGTCTCCCAAGGTCGTCATGCCAAAGTGACCATCTTCAAGATGCGTCGCCGGAAGCACTACCAAAAGCACGCTGGCCATCGCCAGAACTACACCGAACTGCGCATCGACGCGATCAACGCCTAAGGCGTGGTCGCATCGTTATCGTTACGCGGAAATCGGTTAAGGAGCTAATCAAATGGCACACAAAAAAGCAGGCGGGTCTTCCCGCAACGGCCGCGACTCAGAATCGAAACGCCTCGGCGTGAAGGTTTATGGCGGCCAGGCAATCAACGCAGGCGGCATCATCGTTCGCCAGCGCGGCACGCGCATGCACCCGGGTGAAAACGTCGGCATCGGCAAGGATCACACGCTGTTCGCGCTGGCCGACGGTCACGTCAAGTTCGTGACGAAGGGCGCAGCAAGAAAGCACACGGTCGTCGTCGTCCCGGCAGCTTAAGTTTTACTGCACGGGCTTCAGGACCGACAAAGGCCCCGCGAAGTTCGCGGGGCCTTTTGTTTTTTGGATGCGCGAAACGCCGCATCGCCAGGAATTCTTCATCACCGTGGCTGGCGCACGTCAGTCACGGCAAAATAGTATCTCGACCGGAACTTGAGCTTCAATGCAAGTTTCGGTCTCATCGAGCAGAAACACGGGACGGAGCAACGCATGAAGTTCATTGACGAAGCGAGAATTGAAGTCATCGCCGGCGACGGGGGAGATGGCAGCGCGTCGATGCGCCGCGAAAAATTCGTCCCGTTCGGCGGACCGGACGGCGGCGACGGCGGTCGCGGCGGCAGCGTCTACGCGGTTGCGGATCGCAATATCAATACGCTGATCGACTACCGGTTCTCGAAGAAGCATCAGGCGCGCAACGGCGAAAACGGTCGCGGCGCGGACTGCTACGGCAAAGGTGGCGACGACATCACGTTGCGCATGCCGGTCGGCACCATCATCACGGATCAGGACACGGGCGAACTCATCGCCGATCTGACCGAACACAATCAGCAGATTCTGATTGCCCAAGGCGGCTCGGGCGGCCTCGGTAATCTACATTTCAAGTCGAGCACGAACCGTGCGCCGCGTCAGAAGACCGACGGCAAGCCGGGCGAGCGCCGCATGCTCAAGCTCGAGCTGAAGGTGCTCGCGGATGTCGGTCTGCTCGGCATGCCGAACGCGGGGAAATCCACGTTTATCGCGTCGGTGTCGAACGCGCGGCCGAAGATCGCCGATTATCCCTTCACCACGCTTGCGCCGAATCTCGGCGTGGTGCGCGTGGGTCCGAGCAAGAGCTTCGTGATCGCGGACATTCCCGGCCTGATCGAAGGCGCGGCGGAAGGCGCGGGGCTTGGGCATCGCTTTCTGCGTCACTTGCAGCGCACGGGCGTGCTGTTGCATCTGGTCGATCTCGCCCCGTTCGATGAAAACGTCGATCCCGTTGCCGAGGCGAAGGCCATCGTCAACGAACTGCGCAAATACGACGAGTCGCTCTACGAAAAGCCGCGCTGGCTCGTGCTGAACAAGCTCGACATGGTGCCGGAAGACGAACGTCGCGCGCGTATCGACGACTTCGTCGAGCGTTTCGAATGGACCGGGCCGGTGTACGAGATTTCGGCGCTGACCGGTCAGGGTTGCGAGGCGCTCATCTACGCAATCTACGACTACATTTCGCAGAACTCGGACGCGTCGCGCGCGGCCGAGGCCGAGGATCTCGCGGCGGACGTGCGCTTTCGCGACACGCCTGTGAAAGAGCAAGCAGACAAAGACGTAGACGAAGACGAAGAGTAACGACACGGCCCGCCCGCGTGGGCCGCGACATCCGAGGAGAATGCGCACGATGCGTTCGGTCATCGCCGCTGCGAAGCGAATCGTAGTGAAAGTAGGGTCCAGCCTCGTTACCAACGACGGGCGCGGGCTCGATCATGCGGCAATCAATCGCTGGGCGGCGCAAATCGCGGCCTTGCGCGAGCAGGGCAAGGAAGTCGTGCTGGTGAGTTCCGGCGCGATCGCGGAGGGTATTCATCGGCTTGGATGGACCAAGCGTCCGCGCGAAATCGACGAATTGCAGGCCGCCGCCGCCGTCGGGCAGATGGGGCTCGCGCAGGTCTACGAGAGCAGCTTCGGCGCGCACGGCATTCGCACCGCGCAGATTCTGCTGACGCACGCCGACCTGGCCGACCGCGAGCGCTATCTGAACGCGCGTTCCACTTTGCTCACGCTGCTGCGTCTGGGCGCGGTGCCGATCATCAACGAGAACGACACGGTCATCACCGACGAAATCAAGTTCGGCGACAACGACACGCTCGGCGCGCTCGTGGCGAATCTGATCGAAGGCGACGCGCTCGTCATTCTCACCGACCAACGCGGCCTCTTTACCGCCGATCCGCGCAAGGACCCGAGCGCGACGCTCGTCGGACAGGCGGACGCCGGCACGCCAGAACTCGAAGCCATGGCGGGCGGCGCGGGTTCGAGCCTCGGACGCGGTGGCATGCTGACGAAGATTCTCGCGGCGAAGCGCGCGGCGCATAGCGGCGCGAACACGGTGATCGCAAGCGGCCGCGAAGCCGATGTGCTCACGCGGCTCGCTTCCGGCGAGATGATCGGCACGCAACTCATCGCGCGTACGGCGCGCATTGCGGCGCGCAAGCAGTGGATGGCGGATCACCTTCAAATGCGCGGTCACGTGGTGATCGACAACGGCGCGGTTCAGAAGGTCACAGCCGAAGGCAAGAGCTTGCTGCCGATCGGCGTGATCGACGTGAAGGGCGCGTTCGATCGCGGCGAAGTCATCGCCTGTTTGGACGACGAAGGACGCGAAGTGGCGCGCGGTATCACGAATTACAGCAGTTCAGAAGCGCGGCTGATTCATCGGCGGCCGAGCGGCGAGATCGAAACGGTGCTCGGCTATATGCTGGAGCCGGAGCTGATTCACCGCGATAATCTGGTGCTCGTCTGAGACTTGATACGTAAAAGGCCCGCGTGAAAGCGGGCCTTTTCGCATGAGCGCACGTTCGACGCAACTCAACTCAACGCAACGTCAACGCAACTTCAGCGCACGTTGATGGAACTCTGTGTGCGCTTGTACTGAATGTTGCTGGCGATCTGCTTGGCCGTGCCGACCGGCAGTTTGCTCGTGCAGAAATAATCCTGATACAGCGCCGCCTGATACGCATTCAATTCGCCATTTTCTATGCGGCGAAAGTCGAATGCGACCTCGCGATCCCAAGCCGTACCGTTATCGTTGATGCTCGCGTAGCGGCGCCATTCGTAGGTATCGCAGCGAATGCCTTCGTAATTCACGTTGCGCGCGCCGCTCGGGCTCGTCGCGACGATCACGTAGCGAATGACGCCATCCTTGCCGACCGAAAGCGAAGTCTTGTCGACGGCGAAAATCAGCGGCGTATTCTGCGACACGTTGAACGCAAGCAGATTCGAGGCCTCGGGCAGCGGCGGAAGCGTATCGACCTTTTCCTCGGTCCACTCCGGCTTCTGGTCGAGCAGATAGGTGAAGACGCCATCGTCCTGAGTGGACGGGCCTTTGTTGCTGGAGCAGGCAGCGAGCGTGGCCAGCATGGCCACGGATACCGCAGCGGACAACGCAAATGAACCAATGGCTTTCAATTCGATCTTCCCGAAAACAGGTGCGCATACGGCAACAGCACGGCGAATTGCTCGCCGTGCCGTGCTCAGTGTCAAAGTAAAAGAAGAACCGCAGTGATCAGTCGCACGAAGACCGCTGCACGATGATATGCACTTCCTCGCTGATCGTGCATTCTGCCTGAACCTCGTTGCCAGCGACGGTTACGGCAGGTGCTTCGATCGTCATCGTCTGGACGACGCGTGGATAGCGTGGTCCGTGATGCGCGACGCGCTCGCCGCGTTCGACGCGGGAGTTGGTACGCCGCAAGAAGCGGGATAGCTCGGTCAGAGCCAGTTGATAAACGTCACGCTTGAACTCGATTACCGCATCCAGCGGGACCCAGTATTCGTTCCAGCGCCAGGCATCGAATTCCGGATGGTCCGTCGCGCGCAGGCAAATGTCACAGTCGCGTCCCACCATGCGCAGCAGAAACCAGATCTGTTTCTGTCCGCGATAATGTCCGCGCACTTCGCGCTTGATGAACTTATCCGGCACCTCATAACGCAGCCAGTCGCGCGTGCGACCGACGACCTTGACGTGCTCCGGAAGCAAGCCGGTTTCTTCGTGTAACTCCCGATACATCGCTTGCACAGGGGTCTCACCGTACTTGATGCCCCCTTGCGGAAACTGCCAGGAATGTTCACGCAGCCGCTTACCCCAAAACACTTCGTTGCGCGCGTTCAAGAGGATGATGCCGACGTTCGGGCGAAAGCCTTCACGATCCAGCATACAACCACCTTCGAATCCTTTAAAATTGCTTTGATTATAAACAGATAACGGGCACGGCGTATTGGAATCAACCCGCGGAACCGGCCTTCGTCATTAGCCCGGGTTCGAAGCACGCATAAGCGACTTTTTGCCAGAGCACTCCGCGTGCGGCAAAATCTTCTTCCGTTGGCCGAAGTAGCGCATCGACGCGCTGCCTCTGCTCCGTACAAAGTCGTCGTCCGTCCCGTCGTTCACACGTATCGCCAGTTTCGAGAGCCAGAGCTTTCGAAGCGCGTGGCGCATTTGGAAAACTCGAATGAAAGCATCCCGTTTCTTCATCGGCACCCTGAAAGAGGCGCCCTCCGAGGCCGAAATCGTCAGCCACAAGCTCATGATGCGCGCCGGCATGATCCGTCGCGTCGCGGGCGGCATTTACGATTACCTGCCAATCGGCCTGCGTTCGGTACGCAAGGTCGAGGCCATCGTGCGTGAAGAGATGAACCGCGCGGGCGCGCTCGAACTGCTGATGCCCGCCGTGCAGCCCGCCGAACTGTGGCAGGAATCGGGACGTTGGGAACAATACGGCCCCGAACTGCTGCGCTTCAAGGACCGTCACGACCGCGACTTCGTCATGGGCCCGACGCACGAGGAAGTGGTGACCGAGATCGCGCGCAGCGCAATCAAGAGCTATCGGCAGTTGCCGGTGAACTTCTATCAGGTGCAGACGAAGTTCCGCGATGAAATCCGCCCGCGCTTCGGTGTCATGCGTGGCCGCGAGTTCATCATGAAAGACGCGTATTCGTTCGATAAAGACACGGCCGGCCTCGCCGAGTCGTATCGGAAAATGTTCGATGCCTACGTGCGCATCTTCACGCGCATCGGCCTGGAGTTTCGCGCCGTCGCGGCGGACAACGGTTCGATTGGCGGCAGCGGCTCGCATGAATTCCACGTGATCGCCGAGACGGGCGAGGACGACATCGCGTATTGCCCGGCTTCGGATTTCGCGGCGAACGTCGAGGCTGCCGAAGGCGTGCCGCTCATCGCCACGCGCGCCGCGCCCGCCGAAGAGCTCAAAAAGACGCCGACGCCCGGCAAGGCGAAGTGCGAAGCCGTCGCCGAGTATCTCGGCATTCCGCTCGAGCGCACGATCAAGTCGATCATTCTCGCCACCGACAACGAAGGCGCCGAGCCGACCATCTGGCTTCTGATGCTGCGCGGCGACCATTCGTTGAACGACATCAAGACGGGCAAGTTGCCGGGCCTCAAGGGTTATCGCTTCGCGACGGAAGCGGAGATCGTCGAATGGTTCGGCACGCCGCCGGGCTATCTCGGCCCGATCGGCACGAAAAAGCCGGTGCGCGTGATCGCCGACAGCACGGTCGCGAACATGAGCGACTTCGTGGTCGGCTCGAACGAAGTGGATTTCCACACGACCGGCGTGAACTGGGGCCGCGATCTGCCCGAGCCGGAAGTCGCGGATATCCGCAACGTCGTCGCGGGCGATCCCTCGCCGGACGGCAAGGGCACGCTCGAAATCTGTCGCGGTATTGAAGTGGGCCACGTGTTCCAGCTTGGCACCAAATACTCGGATTCGATGGGCGCGACCTTCCTCGACGAAAACGGCAAGCCCGCGCCCATGCAGATGGGCTGCTACGGCATCGGAATCACGCGTATTCTGGGCGCAGCCATCGAACAGAACTTCGACGACAAGGGCATCATCTGGCCGGAAGCCATTGCGCCTTTCGAAGTCGTGATCTGCCCGATGGGCTACGACCGCAGCGAAGCCGTGCGCGAGCAGGCCAACAAGCTCTACGCGACCTTGCAGGAAGCCGGCCTCGACGTAATTCTCGACGATCGCGGTGAGCGCCCGGGCGTGATGTTCGCGGACTGGGAACTGATCGGCGTGCCGCATCGCATCGTGATTGGCGATCGCGGGCTCAAGGACGGCAAGCTGGAATATCAGGCGCGCCGCGATACCGAAGCCACGCTCGTGCCGGTGGACGAGGCAGCGGGCATGGTGACGGCCAAAATTCGTGAGGCGCTCGCGAAGTAACGTGCAATACAACTTCCTGTCGGCGACGATTCTGCTTCTGTTGATTACCGATCCGCTCGGCAATATTCCAATCTTCATCAACGCACTGCGCGGCGTCGCTATCGAGCGGCGTCGCGTCGTGATCTTGCGGGAAGTGGCGATTGCGTTCGTGATCCTGCTGGTGTTCATGCTGGCCGGCGACCGCTTCCTGCGCGCGATGAACTTGACGGATCTGTCGTTGCGTATCGGCGGCGGGATCGTGCTGTTTCTGATCGCGCTGCGGATGATCTTTCCGCATCCTGACGGCCCGATGGGCGGCGACTCGCGCGGCGGCGAACCGCTTATCGTGCCGCTCGCCATTCCCGCGCTTGCGGGACCGTCCGCGCTTGCCACGGTAATGCTGCTGACATCGCAAGCGCCGGGGAAGATGCTGGAATGGATCGGCGCGCTCACGGTCACCATGGTCGTGTGCGCCATCGTGCTCGTGCTGGCCGAGAAGATTCAACACTGGCTCGGCGAGCGCGCGGTGACGGCATTCGAGCGCTTGATGGGGCTCGTGCTCGTGGCCATTTCGGTCGAGATGATGCTCACGGGCATACGGACCTTCGTGCATCAGCTATGAAAAAAGCGGCCTCGGCCGCTTTTTTCACTGACTACCGAACGAACGCTCATGCGCCTTCGGTTAGCGCGCGAATGGTCGGCAGATTCCGCCAATAACCCTTCGCGTCCATGCCGCAGCCGAACACATAACGGTCCGGCACTTCGAAGCCGCAGAAATCAGGACGCAGCGGTTTGGCCTTCGGGATGATCTTCTCGCACAGCACCGCCGACAGAAACTGCTTCGCGCCCATTGCCATGATGCGGTCGCGGATAGCAGCCATGGTTTCGCCTTCGTCGAGGATATCGTCGAGTACGAGCACCACGCGATCTTTCACCGATTCGGCCGGCGCCACGCGCCACTGCATTTCGCTGCCGCCCTTGATGGCGTTGCGATAGCGCGTCAGATGGATGTAGTCGAACTCGAGCGGGAAGTCGAGATGCGGCAGCAGCATGCCGGTGAAAACGGCCGCGCCTCCCATGACCGAAAGCACGAGCGGGAAATCGTCGCTCGTTGCCGCCTTGATGGCTGCAGCCATGCGTTCGATCGATGCGTTGACGGCCTCGACCGAAACGATCTCTTCGGAGTGGCTGAAAATATGGAGAGCTTCTTCGCGATTCATAGAGGGAAGCGGGGAGGCGGACTACTTAGTGTGGAAAGAAACGGCGGCGTGCGCCCTATGATAAACCCGCGCTCCTCGCGGCGTTCGGCGCGAGCGCGGGCCTGTTCTGTCGCGCCTAGCGCATGCCGGGCATCATGCCCTTCATGCCGCGCATCATCTTTTGCAGGTTGCCGCCTTTAAGCTTCTTCATCATGCCGCGCATTTGCTCGTACTGGTTCAGCATGCGGTTGACTTCCTGCACATGCACGCCCGCGCCCGCCGCGATACGACGTTTGCGCGCGGCCTTGATGAGCTCGGGCTTCGCGCGTTCCTGAAGCGTCATGGAATTGATGATGCCTTCCATGCGACGCATCTGCTTCTCGGCGTTGTTCATGTCCGCGCCTTGCGCCGCTTGCTGAAACTGCGCGGGCAGCTTGTCCATGAGCGAAGAGAGGCCGCCCATTTTCTTCATCTGCGAGAGCTGCGCCTTGAAGTCGTTCAGGTCGAAGTCGCCGCCTTTCTTGACCTTGTCGGCGAGTTGCTGCGCGGCTTGCGTGTCGACGCCGCGCTGCGCTTCCTCGACGAGCGCGAGAATGTCGCCCATGCCGAGAATCCGGTTCGCCATGCGATCCGGATGGAACACTTCGAGACCGTCGAGCTTTTCCGCGACGCCGACGAACTTGATCGGCTTGCCGGTGACATGACGCACGGAGAGCGCCGCGCCGCCGCGCGAGTCGCCGTCGAGCTTGGTGAGCACGACGCCGGTGAGCGGCAGGGCGTCGTTGAACGCCTTGGCGGTGTTGACCGCGTCCTGACCGAGCATGGCGTCGACGACGAAGAGCGTCTCGGCGGGCTTGAGCAGCGCGTGTAGCTCGCTGATCTCCTTCATCATGGCTTCGTCGATACCGAGACGGCCGGCCGTGTCGACGATCACAACGTCATGGTAGTGGCGCTTGGCCCAGTCGATTGCCGCGCGCGCGATATCCGCGGGCTTCTGATCCGGCTCGGACGGGAAGAAGTCCGCGCCGACCTGCTCGGTCACCGTCTGCAACTGACGAATAGCCGCCGGACGATACACGTCGACAGAAACCGTCAGCACCTTCTTCTTGCTCTTTTCGCGCAGCAGCTTGGCGAGCTTGCCGGTGGTCGTGGTCTTACCCGCGCCCTGCAAGCCGGCCATGAGGATGACGGCGGGCGGCGTGACCGCGAGATTCAGTTCGGCGGCCTTGCCTTCGTAGTCGCCGCCGATCACGGCAGTCAGTTCGCGCTGCACGACGCCGACGAGCGCCTGGCCCGGCGAAAGGCTCGATAGGACTTCCTCGCCGAGCGCCTTTTCCTTCACCTTGGCGATGAATTCGCGCACGACCGGCAGCGCCACGTCTGCTTCGAGAAGCGCGAGACGCACTTCGCGCAGCATCTCCTGCGTGTTGGCCTCGGTGAGGCGGGCCTCGCCGCGCAGCGTCTTGACGACGCGCGCCATCCGTTGAGTGAGGTTGTCGAGCATGGGGAGCGCTATAGAATGCGGCCCAGAATTCACAGTGACATGGCGCGCTCACCGCGCTGCGCACTATGCTGGCGCAAGGGTGAAGGCGTCGCGGAACCGGGGCCTAGTGTAAACTTCGAACATGGATATTGTACTGTATGCCCTCACTGCGCTTCTCTACGGCGGACTAGCCGTGGCGGGGTGGCGCGCGCATCGTCATACCGCCGTCGAACCGGCGCTGGCGGGCGTGCCTGCGGGCGTAGGCTCGATGACATCGACGTCGCGCGCATCGGGCATGAGCGGTGTCGGGCGCGCTTTATTATTAGTGGCATTGCTGGTGCATGGCGTTCTGCTGCACACCACCATCTTTCCGCAGAACGCGATGATCTTCGGCTTCGCGTTCGCGCTCTCGGCCATGTTCTGGCTGGGCGCGGGCATCTACTGGATCGAAAGCTTCTTCTTTCCGCTCGACGGCCTGCGTCTGCTCGTGTTGCCGCTCGCTTGCGTGGCGTCCTTGCTGCCGCTTCTGTTCGGCGGCGTGCGCGTGCTTTCGTATTCCGCCGCGCCAATGTTCAAGCTGCATTTTCTGATCGCCAATATCGCTTATGGGCTGTTCGCCATCGCGGCGCTGCATGCGGTGCTCATGTTGCTGCTCGAGCGCCGGCTGCAGCGCATGCGCGGCCTCAACACGCGTCATGCGGCCAATGGCGGCTGGCTCGCGAGCTGGCTCGATACCTTGCCGCCGCTGCTTACGCTCGAAAAGCTGCTGTTCAGATTGATCGCGGCTGGCTTCGTGCTGCTTACGCTGACGCTGGTGTCGGGCATCGCGTTCAACGAGCAACTGGTCGATCGCGCGCTGCGTCTTGATCACAAGACCGTGTTCGCGTTCCTTTCCTGGGTAATGTTCGGCGCACTGCTGACCGCGCGACGCGTTTCCGGCTGGCGCGGACGCGCTGCCTTGCGCTGGGTGCTCGCTTCGTTCGTCGCGTTGCTGCTGGCTTACGTGGGCAGCCGGTTCGTCTTCGAAGTGCTGCTGCATCGCGCAGTGGTGTGAGCGCGGCATTTCCAACCTGTTCAAGTCGATGCGAAACTTCATTCTTCTGATCGCGCTCTTCTTCGTGACCCAATGGCTCCTGAAGAAACTGCGCCGCGCCAACGAGCGCGCTCAAGCCGATGCGCGTTCGTCGGCGGGAAGCGGCCCGGCGGGCTCATCGGGCGCTGCGGGTGCCGCTGGTGCGCGCCGCACGCGTGGCGGCGCCGCTGCGAGCGATGCTCCGCAGCTCACCGATCCGCTCATCCGCTGCGTGCAATGCGGCGTGCATACGCCACGCAGCGAGTCGATCGTGGTGGCGGGACAGCGCTTTTGTTGCGATGAACACGCGCGACGTCATGCCGCGAGCCCGCGAGGGCGTGACGCGCGTTGAGCCTTCGGTGCCGAAACGAACATGCGCCGCCTCACGTCGAGGATGTCTTGCAGACTGGAAAGGCGCGCTGTTCCCGCAAAGGCCGTGCTGCGGTAAGCACGGTCATCCTCCCTTGACACGCACTAAGCGCATGCGGCGGCTACTTAGCCAACCGTGAACGTGAGATGCGGTTTGCAGCGTCTTTAGTGCGGCGAGCGCAGTCTCATACATCTAAACTCTCGCCGACTGCTAACGCCTGCATCGCCAGGATGGCATCGGCGTGAACGTCCCGCACGCGCAAAGACTCAAATCGGCCTTCGCGTATAGCGCAATCACGCGCCCGATTCACGCCTGTCCACACATCTTGACTTCGTTATAAACGCCTCGCGGAAGCTCCGTCTCGCTGCGCCGCAGCAAGCTCACGCCCGATCCCTTGCCGTGCTTTGACGCAGCAAAAGTCAACCCCGTGAGCGCATGGTCAGAGCAAATAAAACTTTTTGAGACTGTGCGAAAGTCCACTATACTTGGTGCCGAAAGACGTACTTTGCACTATATCTTGTGTTGTTGAGGCGGCGCCCGCTCTAATGAGCCGGCGCCGTCGGCTTTCCGGCGTAAGAGAAGTTGGCTGGCCCGGGGCGGTGCGCGCGACGCTTCCATCTGCGAGGAATGGGGCATCGGGGGTATCGAGCGCCAGCAAGAAGCACCGTGAAGAAGGCATGCAAGTGAACGTGAGTCGGAACGCGAGTTGAAACGTGAAATCGCGTCGACCGACACCGCGCGCCAACGCGGGCATCGCATGAGACGCCAGAAACAATGCGGGCCGTTATCGGCGTTATTTTTTGCGCGATTCGTGTTCCGAGCCTGCTGTATTCAGCCTGGCTTTACCGCCAAACATCGCGCGTGTCGCATCGGTTCAACGACGACGGCAAACGCGCGCGGCATAAGTGATAAATCCGCGGACCATCCGCACCATTCGAACATCAGGAGTTTTGCACATGCAAACCACCGAGAACGCCACGACTTCCTTCGAAGGCGCATCCGCGCGGCCGCAGGGCGGCGCCAATGCATCGGGCGCGCCAGCGCTCGCGCCGAACACGACGTACGCGGACTACAAAGTCATCCGCCGCAACGGAAGCGTGGTGTCGTTCGAGCCGTCGAAGATCGCCATCGCGGTCACGAAGGCGTTCATCGCCGTGAACGGCGGTCAGGGCGCGGCGTCCGCTCGCGTGCGCGAACTCGTCGACCGACTGACGCAAGCCGTCGTGCGCGCGCTCGTGCGCAGCCGTCCGCATGGCGGCACGTTCCATATCGAAGACATTCAGGATCAGGTCGAACTCGCGCTGATGCGCGGCGGCGAGCACAACGTCGCGCGTGCCTATGTGCTGTATCGCGAGAAGCGCACACAAGAGCGCGCGCACGCGCCGGAAGTCCGGGCGAACGCGAGCGGCATCAACGTGGTGGACAACGGCGTCACGCATCCGCTCGATCTGGACGCGCTCAAGGCTCTGATCGTCTCGGCCTGCGCCAATCTGGGCGATGCCGTCTCTGCCGACCCGATCGTCGCCGAAACGGTGAAGAACCTGTACGACGGCGTGCCGATGAGCCAGGTCTACGACTCGGCCATCCTCGCCGCGCGCACGATGATCGAAAAAGACCCGGCGTACAGCCAGGTCACCGCGCGCATTCTGCTGCACACCATCCGCCGCGAAATTCTCGAAGGCGAAGTGACGCAAGCCGAAATGGGCGAGCGCTACGCCGAATACTTCCCGCAATTCATCAAGCAGGGCGTGCAAGCCGAACTGCTCGACGACAAGCTCCAGCAATTCGACCTGAAGCGTCTCGGCGCCGCGCTCGACGCGAGCCGCGATCTGCAATTCGGCTATCTCGGCCTGCAGACGCTGTACGACCGCTACTTCCTGCACACGGAAGGCAAGCGTATCGAACTGCCGCAAGCGTTCTTCATGCGCGTCGCAATGGGTCTGTCGCTCAACGAGATCGACCGCGAAGCGCGCGCCATCGAGTTCTACAACGTGCTGTCGTCGTTCGACTTCATGTCGTCCACGCCCACGCTCTTCAACTCCGGCACGCGCCGTTCCCAGCTTTCGTCGTGCTATCTGACGACCGTCGCCGACGACCTCGACGGCATCTACGAAGCGCTCAAGGAAAACGCGCTGCTCTCGAAGTTCGCGGGCGGGCTCGGCAACGACTGGACGCGCGTACGTGCGCTCGGCTCGCACATCAAGGGCACCAACGGCAAGTCGCAAGGCGTCGTGCCGTTCCTGAAGGTCGTGAACGATACTGCCGTCGCGGTGAATCAGGGCGGCAAGCGCAAGGGCGCGGTGTGCGCGTATCTGGAGACGTGGCACCTGGACATCGAGGAATTCCTGGAACTGCGCAAGAACACGGGCGATGACCGTCGCCGCACCCACGACATGAACACGGCGAACTGGATTCCCGACCTGTTCATGAAGCGCGTGCACGAAGGCGGCGACTGGACGCTGTTCTCGCCGGCTACCTGCCCGGACCTGCACGACCTGTTCGGCGCGGCTTTCGAAAAGGCCTACACGGCTTACGAAGAGAAAGCGGCGCGCGGCGAGATCAAGCTGTTCAAGAAGCTGCCCGCGGCGCAACTGTGGCGCAAGATGCTCGGCATGCTGTTCGAGACCGGCCATCCGTGGATCACGTTCAAGGACCCGTGCAACGTGCGCTCGCCGCAGCAGCACGTGGGCGTCGTGCACTCGTCGAACCTGTGCACGGAAATCACGCTGAACACGAGCGACAACGAAATCGCCGTGTGCAATCTGGGTTCCGTGAACCTGGTCGCGCACCTGGCGAAACAGGCGGACGGCACGCTCGCGCTGGATCACGCGAAGCTCAAGCGCACCATCAGCGTGGCGATGCGCATGCTCGACAACGTCATCGACATCAATTACTACGCGGTGGCGAAGGCGCGTAACTCGAACCTGAAGCATCGTCCGGTGGGCATGGGCATCATGGGCTTCCAGGACTGCCTGCATCTGCTGCGCACGCCGTATGCGTCGCAAGAGGCGGTCGAGTTCGCGGATCGTTCGATGGAAGCCGTCTGCTACTACGCTTACTACGCGTCGACGGAACTGGCGGAAGAGCGCGGCCGTTACTCGAGCTATCGCGGCTCGCTGTGGGATCGCGGCATCCTCCCGCAGGACACGCTGCAGTTGCTGGCCGAGGCGCGTGGCGGTTATGTCGAAGTCGACACGTCAGAATCCATGGACTGGTCCGTGCTGCGTTCGCGCATCTCGACGCACGGCATGCGCAATTCGAATTGCGTGGCGATTGCGCCGACGGCGACGATCTCGAACATCATCGGCGTGTCGGCGTGTATCGAGCCGACGTTCCAGAACCTGTACGTCAAGTCGAACTTGTCGGGCGAGTTCACGGTGGTCAACGACTACCTGGTGCGCGACCTGAAAGCGCGCGGCCTGTGGGACGAAGTCATGGTGTCGGACCTGAAGTACTTCGATGGCACGCTGTCGCGCATCGACCGCATTCCGGCCGATCTGCGCGCCATCTACGCCACCGCGTTCGAACTGGACGCGAAGTGGGTGGTGGAAGCGGCGGCGCGTCGCCAGAAGTGGATCGATCAGGCGCAGTCGCTCAATATCTACATGGGCGGCGCATCGGGCAAGAAGCTGGACGAGGTCTACAAGCTCGCCTGGCTGCGCGGCCTCAAGACCACCTACTATCTCCGCACGATGGCGGCGACGCACGTCGAGAAGTCGACGGTGGCGCACGGCGCGCTCAACGCGGTTCCTTCAGGCGATGGCGGTAGCGGTGCCGCTGGCGCCGGTGGTGCGGACGGATTCAACGGCGGCGCGGTTGGCGGTGCGGCGGCGGGCGGATTCAACGCTGCGGCGGCGGTGGCTGCTGCCGTGCCGGTTGAAGCGGCTCAGCAAGCCGATGGTCCCGTCTGCATGATGCGTCCCGGCGACCCCGGCTTCGACGAGTGCGAAGCTTGTCAATAAGCTAGTTGCTGGCGGTTCGATCAGGTAGGGCTTTATGTTTCACGCCGGGCCGGCATTGCGTGCTTCGTTGAAGGAAGCGCGCGGTGCCGGCCCGGTTTCGTTTTGGTTCGATCGTTCTGTTTGCTTCGCGGGTTTGCAGCGTGGCGCTTCAGGCTTTCGTCAACCTCGCGTTCCTCGCGAAATCTCCGATCCGGCATCGAGCGGCAATCGCGCGGTTATCGGCATCGACAAAAACGAAAACATTCCGACGACGAAAAACGCGGGCCAAAAATCCGACCACTGCACAGCCGAATGTCCGTTCAGATACTGCGAGAACTCGAGCGTCACGCCGGCGATCGTCACACCCAGCCCGAGCGATACCTGCTGCACGAAGCTCGCGAGACTCGTCGCGCGTCCGACATCGCGCGTTTCGATCTCCGCATAAGCGAGCGAGTTGAGGCTCGTGAACTGCAATGCGGGAAAGAAGCCGCCGAGCAGCACGACTGCCCAGATCAGCCAGGTCGGCGTGCCCGGAAAGAAGGTCCCGCAGGCGGCGATGGCAATGCCGGAAAGCGCCGCGTTGAAGAAGAGCGTGCGTCGAAAGCCGAAGCGCCGCAACACGCGCGACGCCAGCGAGCGCATGAACATGCCGCCGAAAGCCGAAGCGCAGGTGATCGCGCCGGACTTGAAGGCCGTCATGCCGAGCCCTTCCTGCAACGCGAGCGGCAGCAGAAACGGCACCGCGCCAAGCCCGATGCGAAAGAGCGATCCGCCGATCACGCTCGCCTGAAAGGTCGGCACCTTGAAGAAGCGCAGATCGAGCAGCGGCCGTTCGACGCGCGCCGCATGCATGATGTAGAACGAGACCATGAGCGCGCCGACGACGCACATCGCAACGGCCACGCTTGGCGACACGAGCTCGCCGCCTACGAGCGACAAGCCGAGCAGCAGCAGCACGCCCGCGCCCGCCGAGAGAAAGAAGCCGAACCAGTCGAGCCTGCCCGGATGCTCCTCGCGCGAATCCGCGATGTAGCGGTTGGTCAGATAGATACCGAGAATGCCGATCGGAATGTTGATGAAGAAGATCAGCCGCCAGTGCAAATATGTCGTGATGAAACCGCCGAGCAGCGGCCCCACGGCGGGTCCGAGCATTGCGGGCAGCGAGAGATAGTTCATCGCGCGAATGAAGTCCGCGCGCCGCACCGAGCGGAAGATGATGATGCGCCCGACCGGCACCATCATCGCGCCGCCGACGCCTTGGATGAAGCGCGCCACCGTGAATGGTCCGAGCGAAGTGGACGCCGCGCAGAGGATAGAGCCGACCACGAACACGCCGATGGCCGCACGAAACACGGTGCGTGCGCCGAAGCGGTCGGCGACCCAGCCGCAGATCGGTATGAAGACGCCGAGGCCGAGCACATAACTCGTGACGGCAATCTTCAGCGTGACGGGATCGCGCCCGAAGGCACGCGCCATTTCGGGAATCGCAGTGACGATGACATTGGCATCGACGCTTTCCATGAACATCGCGCACGCGACGATGAGAGGGGCGATGAGAGCTTTGGCGATCGGCATGGAGAATCGCGTTCGACACGAGGCAGCGAGAGCGGCGATTATGGCACCGATATGGAGCAGCCGACGAGTACGAAACTCGCAACGCGCCGCGATGAACATGGAAGAGGAGTGAAGAAGCGATGGACCCGCAAGACCTGCAACGACTCGTCACGCAGACGATGCCCTACGGCAAGTACAAGGACCGGCTCATCGCCGACTTGCCCGCTCACTATCTCGCGTGGTTCGCGCGTGAGGGTTTTCCAGAGGGCAAGCTGGGTCGCCTGCTTGCCCTCATGCATGAGATCGACCATAACAATTTGCGCTCTCTGCTCGATCCGCTGCGAGGCCGCTGAGGCTGTGCGTCAAGCGCTATAGGTTGTATTTGCTAGGAACGCAAGACACAATATCTAGTGGAAATTGGATGCGCCAAATGCTAGACTTCGGCAACGGTTTCGACGCATCGGAGCGCTTTGCCGAGAGGTCGGAAACAGCCTTCGGTGCATGCATGAACAGGCTTCGAACCCTTGCATCGAGTCACTCGTCGAGCTCATGCATCCGCGTCTCGCGAGACCACGGCAAAGCACATCGAAGCACGGCGAAGAGCATGCAGAGATGACGTATCGACACCACGAATCATCCAAGCGCTTGAGTCTTGTGACATCGCTCGACATTGCATCGCTCGAACATCGCAAGCAAGAACGTCAGCGCTACGCGGCATCTATCGCGAAGAGGGTCATCGAGCAAGCGCGAAGTCACGCGACATGATTTGATCGTCAGCCGCAAAGCCTTATGCGGCAACGCTCTCAGAGCTTCGAGAGAACACGGTCGAAGCACTCGCCGGTGTCATCGAACACACTCGATCAGGACCGCTTCACACACGCTTCCACCGATCTTGCATGACGCTTCACACACGATGTGATGAACCAAATGTTGTATGCAGGAAGCAACGCCGAAACTAAAACGCGTGAAAACGAGAATTTCCATGAGCAAACTCTTTTAATGCTCATGGAAAGATGGTACAAACCGAACTAAATTGATGGTGAGAATTTATGCTCAACTGGGATGACGAGACCACTGCCGTAGCTCCCTCGAGCGCTTCGCAACAGAACCCGTTGCAGAACGCTCAAGGCACGACTTTCGGTACGCAAGGTACAGCGCATGTCGATCATCGTGCTGCCCAAGCTCATCAAGCTGCTCATCAGATCGCGCAAGCGAACAACATCTTCTCCGATGGCTTCGTTCCGCCCGCAGCCGCGACTCCTTCCGCTGGCGTCATCGCCGCGCAAAGCGAAGCGCGCGTCAACGTCGCGGACAAGCGCATCATCAACGGCAAGACCGACGTCAATCAGCTGGTGCCGTTCAAGTACAAGTGGGCGTGGGAAAAGTACCTTGCGGGTTGCGCGAACCATTGGATGCCGCAGGAAGTGAACATGTCGCGCGACATCGCCCTGTGGAAAGACCCGAACGGTCTTTCGGACGACGAGCGCCGCATCGTCAAGCGCAACCTGGGCTTCTTCGTCACGGCAGACTCGCTCGCCGCGAACAACATCGTGCTCGGTACGTACCGTCACATCACCGCTCCCGAGTGCCGCCAGTTCTTGCTGCGCCAGGCGTTCGAAGAAGCCATCCATACGCACGCGTATCAGTACATCGTCGAATCGCTCGGGCTCGATGAAAGCGAAATCTTCAACGCCTATCACGAAGTCGCTTCCATCCGCGCGAAGGACGAGTTCCTGATTCCGTTCATCCAGACGTTGACGGACCCGGCCTTCACCACGGGCACGCTGGAAGCGGACCAGAAATTGCTGAAGTCGTTGATCGTGTTTGCCTGCATCATGGAAGGGCTGTTCTTCTATGTAGGCTTCACGCAAATCCTGGCGCTGGGTCGCCAGAACAAGATGACGGGGGCTGCCGAGCAGTATCAGTACATCCTCCGCGATGAATCGATGCACTGCAATTTCGGCATCGACCTCATCAACCAGATCAAGCTCGAAGAGCCGCAATTGTGGACCGCCGACTTCAAGGCCGAGATCCGCGAGCTCTTCAAGGAGGCGGTCGAACTTGAATATCGCTACGCTGAAGACACCATGCCGCGCGGGGTGCTCGGCCTGAACGCGTCGATGTTCAAGAGCTACCTGCGCTTTATCTGCAACCGGCGTTGCCAGCAGATCGGGCTTGACCCGCTCTACCCGAACGAGGAAAACCCGTTCCCGTGGATGAGCGAAATGATCGACTTGAAGAAGGAACGCAACTTCTTCGAGACACGCGTGATTGAGTATCAAACCGGCGGCGCGCTGACCTGGGAATAACAACAAGCCCAGGACGTGTTGCAGACGAAATCGATGGGACGGCCGGGCAGCGGCGTGACACTCACGCGCGCTCGGCCGACAAGGTTTAGGAGAACGGTCGCCTGATGCAGAGTGCGCCTTGTGACTTAGCTAGCCCGTGCTCGTACACGGCTGCGATAGAAGACAGGCCTTTTGCGATCCCTTCAATGGGATGGGCAAACTTCCCCCCGGAAAACGCCAGCGGCAAGCTCGCTGGCTCGATCAAGCGATGGCCGGCGCCGCGTATCAGCGGTGCTGACACTATCTGGCGCGCGGTGCCAAAGGGCACGGCGCGCCTTGCCGTATTCATTAGCGTAAGCAGGTGGGATCAGCGTACGCCGATGAATAATCCGCTTCGTAGCGTGCGCCTTGAGAAGCGACGCGTGGGAAGCGGGTTTTGACGAAGGGTGTAGTTTGAACTGACTCTCATCTGAAAACCTGAAGGAGAAAAACCATGGCAGTTGCCAAGAAAAAACCCGCAGCCAAGAAGGTTGCAGCAAAGAAAGTCACCGCAAAGAAGGCCGCCCCGGCGAAGAAAGTAGCAGCCAAGAAGGTCGCCACGAAGAAGGTAGCAGCCAAGAAAGTCGCGGTGAAGAAGGTCGCGGCGAAGAAGGTTGCAGCGAAGAAGGCTCCGGCTAAAAAGGCGGCAGCAAAGAAGGTAGCGTCGAAGAAGGTCGCAACGAAGAAGGTTGCTGCCAAGAAGGCGCCCGCCAAGAAGGCTGCAGCGAAGAAGGTAGCCACCAAGAAAGTAGCCGCGAAGAAGGCGCCTGCGAAGAAGGCCGCAGCGAAGAAGGCTGCTGCCAAGAAGGCGCCTGCTAAGAAGGCTGCGGCGAAGAAGGCCCCCGCGAAGAAGGCTGCCGCCAAAAAGGCTGCCGCGAAAAAGGCTCCTGCGAAGAAGGCTGCCGCGAAAAAGGCTCCCGCCAAAACCGCTGCTGCCCCTGCTCCCGCCGCCGCGCCTGCCCCCGCTGCCGCTCCTGCTTCCGCTGCTCCCGCAGCGAAGAAGGCTCCCGCAGCCAAGAAAGCTCCGGCCAAAAAGGCCGCTGCTGCGAAGAAGACTACGGCTGCCGCTCCTGCAACGACGGCAACGACCGTATCGACGCCTGCTCCGGCTCCGGCCGCCGCAGTCAAGACGGCGTTGAATCCGGCGGCAGCATGGCCGTTCCCGACGGGCAGCCGTCCGTAAGTCTTTACGTTCGTAGTTGGCAGGACCACGGCACACACCGATGTGCCTTTCGACCGGGTAGGCCTACCCGGCCTCAAACCCGCTGCTCAGGGAAACCTGGCGGCGGGTTTTTCCGTTCGCATGACTTTGGGCTTCGCCGCGTTTTCGTGAGCCAAAGAAAAAGCGCATGTATCTTTCAATACATGCGCTTCGTTCGGAACGCGAAAGACCTGCGTGCGCCCGATCTGACGAGCCCACGCGAGGGCTAATCCTCCGCTGAATACCTTAGTGCGTGACGCGTGTGACGCCGCCACTCGACAGCAGGCGAACTCGCTCGCCTGCCTGGAACACTTCTCCGTTCGAGGTTTGCGTGATGGCGCGCATGTCGCCGTTATCGAGACGCACGGTGATCTCCAGGCCGTTCTTCATGGCGACGTTGTTCTCGACCGCGTTACCCGCGACCGCGCCTGCCAGACCGCCGATGATGCCCGCGATGATCGACCCGTTGCCGCCGCCGATGACGCTGGCTGCGGCCACGCCGCCGAGCGCGCCGCCACCTATGGTGCCGAGACCGGTCGGTTGACCGTTGTTCGAGCTGATCTTCACGCCCCGCACGCTTTCGACGGTCGCCATGCGCACCGTCTCTTCACGTTGCGCCTGCGAAGCCGTGTACACGTCCGGCGAACTGCTGTTGTAGGCGCAGCCCGTGAGCGCCACCGAGCCGACGAGCGCTACTGCAAGCGCGATACGACTTATCGTTTTCATTCCATTACTCCACTCAATCACGACAGGCTGCTTCCGAAAGCCTGCTTGTAACGCTCTTCAATTTCGGCACGTGCCGGCTCATAAGTTTGCGGACCCTGATGTTCGATCTTCAATGCGCCCATCAGACTTGCAAGACGGCCCGTCTTTTCCCAACCAAGCTTGTTTTCGATACCGTACAGCAGGCCGCCGCGGAACGCGTCGCCGCAGCCAGTGGGATCGACGACTTGCCGCGCTTTCACGGCGGGCACTTCGAGCACGCCGTCCTCGTGATAGATCTGCGCGCCATGCTCGCCGCGCGTGATGATGAGCGCATCGACGCGGCTCATGATGTCTTCGATCGACCATCCGGTCTTGTTGCTCAACAACTTGGCTTCGTAATCGTTGACCGCCACGTAAGTGGCAAGTTCAATCATGCGACAAAGCTCGACACCTTCCAAGATCGGCAGACCCTGACCCGGATCGAACACGAACGGCACGCCCGCCGACGCGAACTGCGCCGCGTGCTCGCGCATGCCGTCTGCGCCATCCGGAGCCACGATGCCAAGCGAGATGTTCTTAGCTTCCTCGGCGCGGTTCAGGTGCGACTCCATCATCGCGCCGGGATGGAACGCGGTGATCTGATTGTTCGCCAGGTCGGTCGTGATGAAGCATTGCGCCGAGTGCTGGTCCGGCAGGACGCGCACGTACTCTTTCGAGATACCGAGCGTGTCGAGCCGGTCGATATACAACTGAGCATCCGCCGCGCCCAGTGTCGCCATGATCTTGGGATCGCCGCCAAGTAGCTTGAGCGCGTAGGCGATGTTGCCCGCGCAGCCGCCGAAGTTGCGCCGCATCGTCGGCACCAGGAAGCTGATGTTCAGCATGTGCACCTGGTCCGGCAGGATGTGGTCGCCGAAGCGGCCCTGGAAAGTCATGATGTTGTCGTAGGCGAGCGAGCCGCAGATAAGCGTAGCCAAGGCGAACGTCCTTTAAGTTTAGGTGCCGAGGAAGAGGGTGCACATACGGCGCGCGGCGGTGAACCCTTTTGAGCGTCCACCGCGTCCCGTATGCGGACCGCCGAACCGCCGCAGCGGTCCGGCATGTCGTCGACCTTACTTGAGCGAAGCAAGCGCGGCGTCGTAATTCGGCTCCTGCTTGATTTCCGGCACGAGTTCCGAATGCAGCACCTTGTTGTCTGCGTCCAGCACGACGACGGCGCGTGCCGTCAGGCCCTTGAGCGGTCCGCTCGTGACGTCCACGCCATACGCTTCCGCGAATTCGTGACCGCGAAACGTCGATGCCGTCACCACGTTTTCGATGCCTTCGGTCGTGCAGAAGCGCTTGGCGGCGAACGGCAGATCGCCCGAGACGACCACCACGACCGTGTTGTCGAGGCCGGCGGCGGCTTCGTTGAACTTGCGCGTCGAGGTCGCGCAGGTCGGCGTGTCGAGACTCGGCACAATGTTCAGCACTTTGCGCTTGCCCGCGAATTTCGCCAGCTTGACGTCGCCGAGATCGGCGCCGACGAGCGTGAAATCGGCCGCCTGCTGGCCGGCGCTCGGAAACGTGCCACTTACGTCGATAGGATTGCCGCCGAGGGTAACTTGACTCATGTTGCGCTCCAGAGAATGTGTCAGATGCTGACGGGAAAGCGCGCGCGTTCGTTCATCTTCGATGTTAACGCGCGCGTCAGAATGGACAGGGTTCGTGCGGCCGCGCGGGCACGCATCATGGATAGAAAACCTGAACCCTGTAGTTCGCGGCGACCGCATCGCCCGTATCCAGCCTCACGACGACCGGCTGCGCGCTTTGCGGCGGAAGGCCGATGGGGAATATCGTACCCGGTCGGGCGTAATCCTGCGGCCACAGCACGCGGCGCACGGCGACGTTGCTCTTGTCGTCGAGCAGGGTGAGTTCGAGCGCAGGATAAGCCAGCGACACATCCGACCGATTGCGCAGCGACAGCTTCAGTTCGAGCTTGTGCGGACCGTCGACCTGACGCAGCCCGGAGCTCTCGATCTGCAGCCCGTCGATATAGCGCGGCGGCGCGATGGTGCAGCCGAGCTGATAGCAGATATCCGCGTAGAGCGAATGCGTGCCGGGAACATAGACCATGACGGATTCGCGTTGCCACCACAATATCTGGCCGATCAGCGTCAGCACGAGCAGCACCGAGAGCACGATGCCCGCCGCGCGCCAGCCCGTGCGCGGACGCGTCCATTCGGGATCGGGCGGATCGAGCGGACCGAGTGCATCGCGCGATTCGCGGATGACCGGGAACGCTTCGTTGGCGCTGGCCGCGTGCGCGGCGCCCGGCGGGCGCGGTGACTTTGCGCCGAAGGCCGGCTCGGGGTCCTTGCCCCAGTCGGCGGCGGGCGCGGGCTCCGGTGCGGGACGCGGCGGTTCGGCCGCGGTCGGCGTCGGGCCGATGAATGGCTCCGCGCGATCGTCCGGCGGAACGAAGCGTGCGGCGGGTGTCTCGGGCGGAGGGACAGGGCGCGTTGGAGATTGTGCGGCCGGAGTGACGTGATCGGCTGGCGGTGCATCGACACGAACGAACTGCTTCGCGGGATGGTTCTGCGCTGGTTGCGCGGATGCAGGCGTATTCGCGTAGAGGGTGCGGTCGCTGTCCTCTTCAGGCGCCAAAGGCACAAGCGGCGCGGGCGGCGCGGGCGGATTATTCGCGCCGAGATCGAGCGGTCGAGGCGCAGATGCAGACGGTCCGCTTGGAACCGGCGCAGGTGTCTTTCGCGTGATCGGCTTGGCGGCGGGAGGCGTCGAAGGCTTTACAGCGGCAGGCGCTGCCGGACTCGGCGTCGCCGGCTTCTCTACTTCCTTCGCTATCTTCGGCGTTGCCGGCGCCGTAACACCCGGAGATTCCGCTGCCACCGAATTCGCCGATGCATCGCCATTCGCATCGGATGCAAAGCTTGCAGGACCGACGGCGACTTCATCGTCGATGATCGCCGCATGTTGCGCCTCGTGCGGCGCGGCGTGCTCTTCCGGAAGCTCGAAGCGATGATGCGCGGCGTCGAAGACTTCCTGACAATGGCCGCAACGCACGCGGCCGTCATGCGGCGCGAGCAGATGCGGGTCCAGCCTGAAGACGGTTTCGCAGTGTGGGCAGCGGGTTGCCAGCGCCATAGGAGAGTGCCATTGGCCTCGCGGCCTAGTCGTGGACGATGGCGTTATTCTAAAGGCTTTCGCGCCGAGTTCCGGCGAGGCACACCCAGCCTTCGTGCTCGCGCCAGACAGCGATGTCGATCCACTGCGCGTAGACCGCCGCAACCTCGTCGGCCTGTCGCGCGAGAATGCCCGACAACGCGATACGGCCGCCCGCTTTCACCTTCGAGGCAAGCATCGACGCCATCAGCTTGAGCGGATTGGACAGAATGTTGGCAACGACGATATCGAACTCGCCGGCAGGACATTCGTCGGGCAGACCGTAGATGACGTCGGCGTGATTGCGTTCGCTATTCTGACGCGCGGATTCCACCGCCTGCGGGTCGATGTCGATGCCATATACCGGCTGTGCGCCGCACTTCTTCGCGAGAATCGCGAGGATGCCCGAGCCGCAACCGTAATCGAGCAACGACTGTCCGGGTTTCACCGACTGCTCCAGCCACTCCATGCAGAGCCGCGTGGTCGGATGGCTGCCCGTACCGAACGCGAGGCCCGGATCGAGTTCGAGCACGAGCGCGTCCGGGTCGGGCGCGTCATGCCACGAAGGCACGACCCAGATACGCTCGCCGATATGAATCGGATCGAACTGCGCTTGCGTGAGCCGCACCCAATCCTGCTCTTCGACTTCGCGCAGGGAATAGGCGGGCGTGTCGGCAAGACCGATCTCATTCGCGGCGGCCGCGAGAAGCACGGCGGGATCGGCGTCGTCGGCGAGCAGCGCGACCACGCGCGAACGCTTCCACGCGCTCGTCTCCGGCGTGAGGCCGGGTTCGCCGAAAAGCGGTTGCTCGTCAGGCGTGTCGGCGTCGGCGTCCTCGACGGAGACCGACAGCGCGCCCACGTCGAGCAACGCATCCGACAGCGCTTCCGCGTGCTCGCGATCCAGCTCGGCGATCAATTCCCGGTAACTCATGCTAATCGACTCGCTTATGCCTTCGACTCTTCGGCCACCGCCGCCTTGCGCGCGGCGAGCTTGTTTTCGAGGTAATGGATGCTCGTGCCGCCTTCGACGAACTTGGCGTCGATCATCAGTTCGCGATGCAGCGGGATGTTGGTCTGAATGCCTTCCACGACCATTTCCGAGAGCGCGATCCGCATGCGGTTGATCGCCTGCTCGCGCGTCGCGCCATAGGAGATCAGCTTGCCGATCATCGAGTCGTAGTTGGGCGGGACGAAATAGCCGTTGTAGGCGTGCGAATCGACGCGGATGCCCGGACCGCCCGGCGCGTGCCACGACGTGAGACGTCCCGGCGACGGCGTGAACTTGAACGGATCTTCCGCGTTGATCCGGCATTCGATCGCGTGGCCGCGAAACTGAATGTCTTTCTGGCGGATGGAGAGCTTCTCGCCAGCCGCGATGCGGATCTGTTCCTGCACGATATCCACGCCCGTGATGAGTTCCGTCACCGGATGCTCGACTTGCACGCGCGTGTTCATTTCGATGAAGTAGAACTCGTTGTTCTCGTACAGGAATTCGAACGTGCCCGCGCCGAGATAGCCCATCTTCTTGCACGCGTCGGCGCAGCGGTCGCCGATACGCTCGATCAGCCGCCGCGCGATGCCCGGCGCCGGCGCTTCCTCGACCACTTTCTGGTGTCGGCGCTGCATGGAACAGTCGCGCTCGCCGAGCCAGATCGCGTTGCGGAACGAATCCGCCAACACTTGAATCTCGATATGCCGCGGGTTCTCCAGGAATTTCTCCATGTAGACCTGCGGATTGCCGAACGCACGGCCCGCTTCCTCGCGCGTCATGTTTACCGCGTTTACGAGCGCCGCTTCCGTATGCACGACGCGCATGCCGCGTCCGCCGCCGCCGCCCGCCGCCTTGATGATGACCGGATAGCCGACCGTGCGCGCAATCTTCACGATCTCTTTTGGATCGTCCGGCAACGCGCCTTCCGAGCCCGGCACGCACGGCACGCCGGTCTTGATCATGGTCTGCTTGGCCGTGACCTTGTCGCCCATCATGCGGATGGTTTCGGGACGCGGCCCGATGAACGTGAAGCCCGATTGCTCGACGCGTTCGGCGAAATCGGCGTTCTCGGAAAGGAAGCCGTAGCCGGGGTGGATGGCTTCGGCGTCCGTGACTTCGGCCGCGCTGATGAGCGCGGGCATGTTCAGATAGCTGAGGTTCGACGGCGCCGGACCGATACACACGGCTTCGTCGGCCAACTTCACGTACTTTGCTTCCTTGTCGGCTTCCGAGTAGACGACAACGGTCTTGACGCCCAGTTCGCGGCACGCGCGCTGGATGCGAAGCGCGATCTCGCCGCGGTTCGCAATGAGGATTTTTTCAAACATGGCTGTGGGTCGGCTCATCAACGGGCGCGACGGGCGCGCCCTCGGGAATCGAATCGGCGGCGCGCGGTTCGGGCATCGGGGAAAACCGATGCGAAGCGCGCGGACACGGCGGGCAGCCGGAGATCGAAAACACGGTGCGAGCCATCGTGATGAGGTGCATCCGGCGTCGTCCGGCGTAACGCGTCAGTCGCCGATCACGAAGAGCGGCTGGCCGTATTCGACCGCCTGACCGTTCTCGACGAGGATCTCCTTTACGACGCCGGACTTATCGGCTTCGATCTCGTTCAGGAGCTTCATGGCTTCGATGATGCAGATGGTCTGGCCTTCCTTGACCGTATCGCCGACCTGGACGAACGGGTCCGCGCCCGGCGAAGGCGCGCGGTAGAACGAGCCGACCATCGGCGAAGTGACGATGTGTCCTTGCGGCGCGACGGCAGCGGGGCTCGCGGCGGGCGCCGCCGAACCTTCGCCTGCGCCGCCGGCGAACGGCGCGGGTGCGGCCTGCGTTTGCGGCGCGTATTGCTGAGGCGCCTGCATGTAGACCGGCGCCGCATTCTTGACGATGCGAACCTTGCCTTCGCCTTCCGTCACTTCGAGTTCCGAGATGCCGGATTCCGAGACGAGGTCGATCAGCGTTTTAAGTTTACGAAGGTCCATCGAAAATTCCCCTTTCAATGCTTGGAGACCGGGACTGCCCCGGTGCTTGACTTGACTTTGTGGTGTTCTGACTGTCAGCCGCGGACCGGCAGGGCCAGCGCTTCGGCACGCGTTTGCTGCAAGCGCGGTGCGCTGAACCAAACGTGAGCCGAAGTTGCGGCGGCAGAATCGATTGGCACGCAAGGCGCGTTCATGTCGAATGCGTCATCGTGATCGTTTTGAAGCGCGCTCCCCGATGGCCTGCGAAAAGGCTGGCCGACGCACACCAAACGCGTGTCGGTTTCGACAGCAATGTCGCCTTGCGGCACCGGTTGAGTGTTCATGGTCGCTTCGGGTTGTGCGGAATTCGGCGCACTTTAGCGCTCTTTAGAGAATTTTGTCTAGTTTTACCGTTCCGACAGGGTCCGACCAGTAGGGCAGAAGTTCGGACAAGTCGTAGCGAAAGAGCGAAGTTCCGGCAAGATCGGCGTTCAACCTGCTAACTTGCTGCTTATTGGGCGACACTTCGGTTAAAAACGCAGCGAATTTTTACAGCGCGTCGAGTGTACGCTTAAGTTCGGCTACGTTGACTTCACCAAGCTTGGTCGACCGGACCACGCCTTTTGCGTCGATCACGACGGTGAACGGCAAACCGCCCGCGTTATTGCCGAAGTTGCGCGCGAGGTCGGCACCGCCGAAGCCCGTCACATAGACGGGATAGTCCACGTTCACCTTACCGAGAAAATCGTTGACGTTCTTCTCGCTGTCCACTCCCAAGCCGATGAATGTGATGCCTTTTTTCTCATATTCGCGATGTAGCGCCGACAACTCCGGCATTTCCTTGACGCACGGTCCGCACCACGAAGCCCAGAAGTTCACGACGACCGGTTTTCCTTTAAATGATGCAAGCGGTTGCGCGGTGCCCGAAGCTCCCGGCGGCGCGGCCTTCCATAATTCTTCGACGGCGTTGCCATTGTTCTGTGTCGCGGCCACGGTTTCGCCGCCGGTGAAGACATGCCCCGCGTAGAAGCCGCCGACCGTCGCCGCGACCGCGACGACTAGAAGCGCCAGAATCCGTTTGCTGTTCATAGGAAAAAATAGAGTCAGCCGCTGATTTCGAGCGACGGGGTATCGGGATGATCGAGCAGCGTGCGTACCGTCGCGGCGTTCGCCCGCGCGAGACGTCCGCGGCCATCGGCGCGCACGGCGCCGCGCAAGTCGTCAGGATCATAGAGCGCGATATGCAGGCCCATTGGTTCCTCGCCGGGTATGCGCTGCAAAAAACTCAGCGTTTCCACGTAACCGCGCCCGGCGAAATGCCGCGTCTCCGACACGTCGTACTGAATGTTCGCATTCAGCAAGTAGATGGCGACTTCCTTTGGGTTGTCGCAGAAGCATTGCAAGTGGACGTCGGAATGCTCGCCCGCCGTGCCGTTGAGTACCGCGCCCGTCAGATAAGGATCGAAGGGCTTCAACCGTTCCATCCATTCGAGCGCGAACTCGCGCATGCGGCGCAGGACGACAGGCTGACTGTCGCTCTGGAAGATCGCCTGATACTCGCGGATCTCCTCTTCGATCTGATCGTTGTCGGGCAAAAACTCGCCGCCGATCTTCGCCTCGCCGACCACCTGCCGCGCCGCCTTGCGCTTGGCTGTGGAGTAGTCGAGGCCGTCTTCGGCGATCATTCTCGCGGCCGCGATGGCGATTTCCTCGCGCACGCGCTGCGGATCGAAATGTGATTTGCGAACCATGGCGAAATAATACTAGATATCGTTGAACGGCTTCGATCGGGTCTCGATCGAGCGTTGATCGGCCCTCGATCGCGCCGGTTTGCATCGGCTGCCGGCGGGCGTAAGGTGGCGGAGTGCGTCGGTTACAATAAGCGCCTCCAGGCGTCTTCGCGCACGGCGTGCACGCGGCGCCGTTTCATGTTTCCCGCACTCTTCGCCCACGCGGCGCGACACGGTTTATGCACATCCACATCCTCGGCATCTGCGGCACCTTCATGGGCGGACTCGCCGTGCTGGCGCGCGAAGCGGGCCACAAGGTCACCGGCTGCGACGCCGGCGTCTACCCGCCGATGAGCACGCAACTCGAAGCGCAAGGCATCGAACTGATCGAAGGTTACGGCGTCGAGCAACTCGCGCTCGAACCCGACCTGTTCGTGATCGGCAACGTGGTGTCGCGAGGCAATCCGCTGATGGAGGCCATTCTCGACCGCGGCCTGCCTTACACGTCGGGTCCGCAGTGGCTCGGCGAGCACGTGCTTGCGGGCAAGTGGGTTCTGGCGGTTGCGGGCACGCACGGCAAGACCACGACGAGCTCCATGCTTGCGTGGTTACTGGAAGATTCCGGCTTGAATCCGGGCTTTCTCATTGGCGGCGTACCGCTCAACTTCGGCATTTCCGCGCGACTGACCGACTCGAGCTTCTTCGTCATCGAAGCCGACGAATACGACACCGCGTTCTTCGACAAGCGCTCGAAGTTCGTCCACTATCGGCCGCGCACGGCGGTGCTCAACAATCTCGAATTCGATCACGCCGATATCTTCCCCGATCTCGCCGCCATCGAAACGCAATTTCATCATCTCGTGCGCACGGTGCCGGGCATCGGACGCATCGTCACGAACGGGCGCGAAGGCGCGCTCGAACGCGTGCTGACGCGCGGCTGCTGGTCGAGCGTCGAACGCTTCGGTGTGGATGGCGGCTGGCAAGCGCTACCCGCGACCGAGGGCGCGCGCGTCGACGAGCAATTCGCGGTGTATTGGGAAGGCGAGCGTCAAGGCGTGGTCGAGTGGCAAGTGCAGGGCGAACACAATCGCATGAACGCGCTCGCGGCGATCGCAGCGGCGCGCTCGGTCGGCGTGCCGGCGTCGCAAGCGGTCAAGTCGCTGGCGAGCTTTCGCAACGTCAAGCGGCGCATGGAAGTGAAGGGCAGCGTGGATGGCGTCACCGTCTACGACGACTTCGCGCACCATCCAACCGCCATCGAAACCACGGTTGCAGGCCTGCGCACGCGTATTGGCGACGCGCGCATTCTGGCCGTGCTGGAGCCGCGCTCCAACACCATGAAACTCGGCACGATGAAAGCGCAGTTGCCCGGCAGTCTCGCCGACGCGAATCTCGTGTTCGGCTACGGCGCGCGTGATGGCCGCGACAAACTCGGCTGGGATCTGGCGGAAGCGCTCGCACCGCTCGGCGACAAGGCACAGGCATTCAACGAGATCGAACCGTTGGTGAAGGCGGTCGCGGCCGCCGCGCGCCCCGGCGACCACGTGCTCGTGATGAGCAACGGCGGCTTCGGCGGCGTGCATCAAAAGCTGCTCGACGCACTTTCGGCGCGTCCGTCCGGAGGAAACGCGTGATTCTCTACCTACACGGCTTTCGCTCCTCGCCCCAATCTTTCAAGGCGCGCGTCATGCGTGCGCGTCTGGCGGACCTCGGGCGGCTGAGCGAATGGCAGTGTCCGGTATTGCCCGTCTCGCCGAAAGAAGCGATCGAACTGGCGGAATCGCTCGTCGCGAATACGTCCGCTGCTGAAATCACCGTGGTCGGCAGTTCGCTCGGCGGTTTCTACGCCACGTATCTCGCCGAAAAGCACGGCTGGCGCGCCGTGCTGCTCAATCCCGCCGTGGTGCCGCAGCGCGATCTGAGCCACTATCTCGGCGAACAGCCGCTGTGGCATGGCGGCGGCAGCATCACCGTGTTGCCGCGCCATCTGGACGAACTGCGCGCGCTCGCCGTCGAGAAGATCACGCAGGCCGAGCGTTACTATCTGATTGCGGCCACCGGCGACGAAGTGCTCGATTACCGCACCATGCTCGCCCACTACCCCGGCGTGCGCACCACGCTGATCGAAGGCGGCGATCACGCCATCAGCGACTTCCCCGACTATCTGGACGACGTGCTCGCGTTCTGCGGACGTGAACCGCCGCCGGCCGTCGCATCCGCGGCCGCGTGACACACGCGCGCGGCGCGAGGACATAGCCCATTCAACCGCCGGCGCGCTTGCCGCGACCCGGTCCACCGTTTTACGAGAGTATTGAGTGAACGTTTTCTTCGAGGAATCGGGTAGTTTCAAGGCCGGATCGGTGCTGTCCAAACAGGGCGATGCCTTCCAGGTCGAATTGCCGGGCGGACGGCGTGCGAAAGTGCGCGCGAAAGACGTGCTGATCGAATTCGATAAACCCGCTGCGGGCGAGCTGATGCAGGAAGCCGACGCCATCGCGCAGGAAATCGATCTCGACTTTCTGTGGGAATGCGCGCCCGACGACGAATTTCCGTTCGCCACGCTCGGCGCGGATTACTTCGGCGACAAATTCGGCGCGGCCGAACGCGCGGCGCTCGTGCTGCGCATGCATGGCGCGCCGGTGTACTTTCGCCGCAAGGGGCGCGGGCAGTATCAGCGAGCGCCGCAAGAGCAATTGCAGATGGCGCTTGCCGGGCTCGAACGCAAGCGTCAGCAGGCGCTCGTGCAAGCGGGCTACGAAGAGGAACTGAAGGCGGGCAAGTTGCCCGAAGCGCTCGCGGGCAAGGCAATCGGTTTGCTCACGAAGCCCGACAAGAACTCCATCGAGTACAAGGCGCTCGAAGCGGCGGCCGCCGCGCGCGGAATTTCGCAAGCGCGGCTCATGCTGGAATGCGGCGGAATTGCCTCGGCGCGCGCCTTGCACGAAGCGAAGTTCCTGTCGGAGTTCTTTCCGCACGGCGTCGGTTTTCCGTCGCTGCAACCCGCGCCTTTCCCGGAAGACTTGCCCGAAGCGGATGTCGAAGCATTCTCCATCGACGACGTCACGACGACCGAAATCGACGACGCCTTTTCCGTCCAGCATCTCTCCGATGGCCGCGTGCGCGTGGGTATTCACATTGCGGCGCCGGCGCTTGGCATCGCGCGGGGCGATGCGATCGACGCCATTGCGCGTGGCCGGCTGTCCACGGTCTACATGCCGGGCGACAAGATCACCATGTTGCCCGACGACGTCGTCAATGTTTTCACGCTCGGTGAAGGCGGCTTGCGCCCGGCGCTGTCGCTTTACATCATCGTGAATCGCGAGACGCAGGAGATCGTCGCCACCGAAACGCGCGCCGAACGTGTATTCGTGAAGTCGAATCTGCGCCACAACCATCTCGACGAACACGTCACCGAAGAGACGCTCGCGGACGGCAGCGGCGATTATCCGCACAAGGCGGACATTGCCGTGCTCTGGCCGCTGGCTCAAGCGCTCTTCGAAAAGCGACAGCAGGCGCGCGCCACTTACGGTCTGAAGCGCGAAGTGCAGCGTAACAACGACTTCAATTTCTATGTCGAAGGCGAGCACATCACCATTACGCCGCGCCGCCGTGGCTCGCCGCTCGATCTGATCGTCGCAGAACTGGCGATTCTCGCGAATTCGTCGTGGGGCGCGTTTCTCAACGATCACGGCGTACCGGGCATCTACCGATCGCAGCGCGGTTTCGGCGGTCCCGGTCCAAAGCGCACGCGCATGCAGACCACGCCCGCGCCGCACGAAGGCTTGGGCGTCGCGCAATATGCGTGGAGCACCTCGCCGCTGCGCCGTTATGTCGATCTCGTGAATCAGTGGCAATTGCTCGCGTGCGTGCAGCATGGCGTGACGGCCAAGCTCGCCGCGCCGTTCAAACCGAAGGACGCGGATCTCTTCGCCGTGGTGCAAGGTTTTGACGATACCTACACCGCTTATGCCGATCATCAGCGCCGCATGGAGTATTTCTGGTGTCTGCGCTGGCTCAAGCAGGAGAACAAGCGGCAAGTTCCGGCATCGGTCATCAAGGACGATCTGGTGCGTCTCGAAGAAATTCCGCTGATCCTGCATGTGCCCGGACTCGGCGTGCATGCGCGCGGCACGCGTTTGATGCTCGAAGTCGTATCTATCGATGAACTGACCGTCGAGGCGTCGTGCCGCCTGCTGCACGTGATCGACGCGCCCACGCAAAGCGCGCCGGTGGAAGAAGACGAAGCCGAGGAAGAGATCGTCGAAACCGTCGATCTCAGCGCCGAAAGCGAAGCCGAAGCGCAGGCGGAAGTCTCCGCGACGGAGCCGACGGCCGAAGGTGCCGACGGAGTCGAGGGTGCAGGCGAATCGCAAGAGTCTTCGGAGCGGGCGGAATGAAGCCGCGCGCCGGCATGATCCAGAGCGCGCACGCCGCGCGCCAACTCACGGGACGCGCGCGATGACGCAACGCGATCAATACGTGGTGATCGGCAATCCGATCGAGCACAGCAAATCGCCCTGGATTCACGCGAAATTCGCTATCCAGACCGGCGAGCCTATCGAGTACGGACGCATCCTCGGGCCGCTCGGCGGCTTCGAGGAGCAAGCCAGAACGTTCATGGCGTCGGGCGGACGCGGCATGAACGTGACCGTGCCCTTCAAACTCGACGCCCACGCTTTCGCCAATACACTCTCGCCGCGCGCAGCCGCTGCGGGCGCGGTCAATACGCTGTCGTTCGGTGCGGATGGCGTGCGCGGTGACAACACGGACGGCGTCGGCCTCGTGCGCGACATCGAAGTGAATCTCGGCGTGAGCCTCACGGGCAAGCGCGTGCTGCTGCTTGGCGCGGGCGGCGCGGCGCGCGGCGTCGTGCTGCCTATCTTCGATCGCTCGCCGGCGGTGCTCACCATCGTGAATCGCACGGCTGAGAAGGCGCTGCAACTGGTCGATCAGTTCGCGGAAGCCGCGCTCGCGTCGAACGTGCGGTTTGCGGGCGGCAGCGCGAAGAGCGCGGAAGAAGGGCGCTACGACGTCATCGTCAACGCGACCGCGGGCAGTCTCGACGCCGCCTTGCCCGACTGCGACGCCGCCGCGTTCGGCGCCGGCACGCTCGCCTACGACATGATGTACAGCGCGAAGCCAACCGTGTTCATGCAGCACGCCGAACGCCTTCAGGCGCGCGCGGCGGATGGCCTCGGCATGCTCGTCGAACAGGCGGCCGAATCGTTCTTCATCTGGCGCGGCGTGCGCCCGGACGGCGGCGCGGTATTGCGCGAGCTGCGCCAGGTGCTCGCAGCCAAAGTCTGATGACGACCGCACCCATGTCCGAGCACACGCGCACGCGGCAGCGGCGCGGGGTGCGGCTCGGTCCCGCGCGCTGGATCGGTTATGGCGTGTCGGTACTGGTTATCGCCGCGCTCGCGACGCAGCTCTACTTTTTCGCGCAGATCGCGGTCTGGACCGTGGTAAATCCCGGCGCGACGGCCTTCATGCGCGCCGACGCCTGGACCCTCGCGAAAGAGCGTCCTGGCATCGAACTGCAACGCACGTGGGTTCCGTACGACCAGATTTCGCGCAATCTGAAGCGCGCGATCATCGCGTCGGAAGACTCCAACTTCGTCAATAACAACGGCTACGAAACCGACGCCATCTTGCAAGCCTGGGAAAAGAACAAGGCGCGCGGAAAGATCGTCGTGGGCGGTTCGACCATTTCGCAGCAACTGGCGCGGAATCTGTTCTTGTCGCGCGAGAAAAGCTATATCCGCAAGGCCGAGGAACTCGTCATCACGTCGATGCTCGAGCTTTTGATGGACAAGCAGCGCATCTTCGAGATCTATCTCAATTCGGTTGAGTGGGGTAATGGCGTCTACGGCGCGCAGGCTGCGGCCCAGTATTACTACAAGACGACGGCGGCAAAGCTGTCCGCGTCGCAAAGCGCACGGCTTGCCGTCATGCTGCCGCGTCCGAAATACTTCGACGATCACCGCGCGACGCCGTATCTGACCAGGCGCGCCAACGTAATCGCGCGGCGAATGGGCGCGGCCGAGTTGCCCGAGTGAAATTTAGCTGGCCGCGATAAACAAGTTAAAGCCCTGATTTATCAGGGCTTTTTTGTTTTCAAAAGGCTGTCGGCCGTCAGCTTCACTCCCATTATGTGAACAGTGCGATCACATATTGAATTATCGAGATAGGCGGAACTACAATCCGACCACAGCATAAAAAGCACACGCGCCAGTCCTCCGAGACGGGCGCGACGAAGAATATCCAGAACAACGGAGACAAGTCATGCAATCGATCGCCTGCCCGCGTTCGCGGGTCGCGTCACGCGCCTCATCTTTCGGATTCGTCATCGCTTCGGCGGGCGCTTGGGCTTGTGCCGCGCGCGCCGTCCAGCTTGCACGCTTCGCATGACGCGCGTCGTGTTCATCGAGGAACGAGCGGCATGACCAAAATCGAACAAACCGAATCCGCGCCGAACGTGCGCGATATGTCGGCCAACGCCATGAACGACGGCGCCGACAAGAAAAGCAACGGCCATCATCGGCGCGATCCGGACGCCTTTGCGCTGCCGAGCGCGCTCGTCGACATCACGCCGCAACAGGCAGGCACGCAAACGCTTTTGCGCGGCCTCGCGATTCTCGAAGCCGCCGCCAACGGCGCGCGCGATCTGCGCTCGTTCGGCGCGGCGCTCGGCACCACGCGCAGCACGACGCATCGGCTCGTGAGTTCGCTCGTGCAGGCGCGTTATCTCCGGCAAGTGCAGGGCGGTTATCTGCTCGGGCCGAAACTGATCGAACTCGGCACCATCGCGCTCGAACAGATGCCGCTCACGGCGGTCGCGCGTCCGCATTTGCAGTCGCTCGCGGAATACACGCACGACACCATTCACCTTGGCGTGCGCGACGGCGACGACGTGCTCTATATCGACAAGATTCCGGGCACGCGCGGGTTGGAAATGCGCTCGCGCGTGGGGCATCGCATGCCGCTGGCATCGACGGGAATCGGCAAGGCAATGATGCTCGACCTCGAAGCCAACGTCTGGAAGAAGCTGCTCGATGCATCGCTGCGCGCGCTCGCCCGCACGAGTTTCAAGCCGGAGAACCGGCCGGACATGGACACGTTTTTGCAGCGCATGACACGCTATTCGCAAGGTGGCTTTACCTTCGATCTCGAAGAGAACGAGGCGTCGATCCGCTGCGTGGCGGCGCCCGTGCGCGATGCGTCGGGTGCGATCGTCGCGGCGCTTTCGGTGGCGAGCACGATTCCCTATATGCCCCACGAACGCATGGAAGAACTGATTCCGGTCGTGCAGCGCGAAGCGCGCGCGATCTCCGAGGAACTCGGCTGGCGCGCGCCGCAAGCCAACCGCAGGATCAAGCGATGAGCGCGCCCGTTCTGATCGCGCTCGACTGGGGCACGACGTCCCTGCGCGCTTATCTGCTCGATGCCGCGGGCGCCGCGCTCGACACGCGCGCTTCGTCGGCGGGAATCATGAAGCTGCCCGCTGGCGGCTTCGATCAGGCTTTCGAGGAAACCTGCGGCGCTTGGCTGAGCGCAAATGCGCAACTACCCGTCATCGCGGCGGGCATGGTCGGCAGCGCGCAGGGTTGGATGGAGGCGCCTTACGTCGAAACGCCCGCCGATGCCGACGCGCTCGTCGCGGGCATCGTCACGGTAAAGGCGGCGCGGGGCGCGACCGTTCATGTCGTGCCGGGCGTGCTCGAACGCGGCACGCTGCCGAACGTGATGCGCGGCGAGGAGACGCAGATTTTCGGCGCACTCGCGAGCGATGCGTCGCTGAACACGGCGAGTGGCGCGCTCATCGGTCTGCCGGGCACGCATGCCAAGTGGGCATTCGTGCAAGCGGGACGGATCGAACGCTTCTATACGTTCATGACGGGCGAGACCTTCGGCGCACTGCGCGATCACACCATCCTCGGCCGCACGATGGAGCAGGACGCAAAGCCGGACAGCGCGGCATTTCTGAGAGGCGTCGATACCGCGCGCGATGCCGGTCATGCCGGCCTTCTGGCGACGATCTTCAGCACGCGCACACTCGGACTGACCGGTCAGCTCACGGCGGCCGAGCAGCCGGATTATCTGTCGGGACTTTTGATCGGCCATGAACTGCGCGGCCTGAACGAAGTGCTGGCGCGCGAGAACGCGACGCTCGCCGGCAAGACGCTGCGTCTGATCGGCAACGATGCGCTGTGCGACCGCTATCGGGCGGCCCTCGCGCAATACGGATGCAACGACGCGCAGACGGTGGCGCAAGCGACCGAATCCGGGCTTTATCGAATCGCATTGCAGGCCGGGTTGATCGCCAAGCCCGCGCGCATGTGACACGGAAAGGAGAAACGAATGCAACCGCCCATCAATCTACCCGCGCCTTACGGCATGCACGGCGGCCTCGCGAAAGCGTTCGCCGCGTGTCCGCTGATCGCGATCCTGCGGGGCATCACGCCCGAGGAAGCCGAGGCGCACGGCCGCGCGCTGTATGAAGCGGGCTTTCGCATCATCGAAGTGCCGCTCAATTCGCCGCAGCCGTTCGACAGCATCGCGGCGATTCGCCAGGCGCTGCCCGCCGATGCCATCGTCGGCGCGGGCACGGTGCTGCATGCGAGTTACGTCGACAGCGTGCGCGCGGCAGGCGGCGAACTGATCGTGATGCCGCACAGCGACGCCGATGTCGTGCGCGCGGCGAAAGCGCAGGGGCTCGCCTGCGCGCCGGGCGTGGCAACGCCGAACGAAGCGTTCCTCGCGCTCAAGAACGGCGCGGACGTATTGAAGATGTTCCCCGCCGAACAACTCGGCGCGCATGTCGTGAAGGCGTGGCGCGCGGTAATCGCGAAGGAAGTGCCGCTGGTGCCGGTGGGTGGCGTCGCGCCGGACAACATGGGGCCGTTTCTCAGCGCGGGCGCGAACGGCTTCGGTCTCGGCTCGGCGCTGTACAAGCCGGGGCAGAGCGAAACTGCGACGGCATCGCATGCGAAGGCGTTCATCGACGGACTAGCGGTCGCGCGTTCCACACGGGGCGAGAAGCAATGAACCGCCTCGCCGGCAAGGTCGCGATGATCACGGGCGCCGGGCGCGGCATCGGTGCGGCGATCGCGCTGGCGTTTGCGCGCGAGGGCGCGGCGGTCGCGCTCGCCGAACTCGATATCGAGACGGCGCAAGCGACGGCTGAACGCATCGCGAAGGAAGCGAATTCGACGCGCGTCGTCGCGATCGGCACGGACGTGACCCAAAGCGCATCGGTGAAGGACACGGTCGCGCAAACCGAAAGCGCGTTCGGCCCGCTCGACGTGCTCGTGAACAACGCGGGCATCAACGTGTTCTGCGACCCGCTCACGATGACCGACGAAGACTGGCGGCGCTGCTTCGCCGTCGATCTCGACGGCGTCTGGAACGGCTGCCGCGCGGCGCTGCCCGGCATGGTCGAGCGCGGCGCGGGCAGCATCGTGAATATCGCCTCGACGCATTCGTTCAAGATCATCCCCGGCTGCTTTCCGTATCCGGTGGCCAAGCACGGCGTGATCGGACTGACGCGCGCGCTCGGCATCGAATACGCGCCGAACAACGTGCGCGTGAATGCCATCGCGCCGGGTTATATCGAAACGCAACTGACGCTCGACTGGTGGAACGGCCAGCCCGATCCAAAGGCCGCGCGTCAGGCCACACTGGATTTGCAGCCGATGAAGCGTGTCGGCCAGCCGCAAGAAGTGGCGATGACGGCGGTGTTCCTCGCATCCGACGAGGCGCCGTTCATCAACGCGAGTTGCATCACGATCGATGGCGGGCGCTCTGCGCTCTACCACGACTGAAGTCACGAATGACGCACTGGCCGTGGTGCGGCATCACTACAAAAACGCGGCCGCCAACCAACTGAGCGCCCGTGCGCGGGCATGATTCGAGCAAAAAGTCGGGAGACAAAACGATGAAACGCAGACTGATCCTTACCCTTCTCGCCGCTGCGACGGCCACGAGCGCCACCATGATCGCCGCGCCGGTTGCGCAAGCCGCCGACGACGTCAAGATCGGCTTCCTGGTGAAGCAACCCGAAGAACCGTGGTTCCAGGACGAATGGAAGTTCGCCGAAATGGCCGCGAAAGCGAAGGGCTTCACCCTCGTGAAGATCGGCGCGCCGTCGGGCGAAAAGGTCATGAGCGCGATCGACAACCTTGCCGCGCAAAAGGCTCAAGGGTTCATCATCTGCACGCCTGACGTCAAGCTCGGACCGGGCATCGTGGCCAAGGCGAAGGCCGACAAGCTCAAGATGATGACGGTGGACGACCGTCTCGTCGACGGTTCCGGCAAGCCGATCGAAGCCGTGCCGCACATGGGCATTTCGGCTTACAACATCGGCAAGCAAGTCGGCGACGGCATTGCGGCCGAGATCAAGAAGCGCGGTTGGGACGTGAAGGAAGTCGGCGCCATCGACGTGACTTACGAACAGCTGCCGACCGCGCATGACCGCACGGCCGGCGCCACCGACGCGCTCGTGGCATCGGGCTTTCCGAAGG
Source organism: Caballeronia sp. GACF4 (assembly GCF_023631025.1). Taxonomy (NCBI): domain Bacteria; kingdom Pseudomonadati; phylum Pseudomonadota; class Betaproteobacteria; order Burkholderiales; family Burkholderiaceae; genus Caballeronia; species Caballeronia sp. GACF4. The sequence goes on along the minus strand of NZ_JALQDW010000010.1, from coordinate 108,805 downwards.
CGAACATCATCATGGCGCCGCAAGCGAAGACCGACACCGAAAACGCGTTCAACGCCGCGAACATCGCGCTCACGAAGAACCCGCAGTTCAAGCACTGGGTGGCCTACGCGCTCAACGACGAAGGCGTGCTCGGCGCGGTGCGCGCGGCGGAAGGCCGTGGCTTCAAGGCTGACAACATGATCGGCATCGGCATCGGCGGCTCGGATTCGGCGATCAACGAGTTCAAGAAACCGAACCCGACGGGCTTCTACGGCACGGTCATCATCAGCCCGAAGCGTCACGGCGAGGAAACCTCGGACCTGATGTACGCGTGGATCAAGGACGGCAAGGCGCCGCCGGCACTCACGCTCACGACCGGCATGCTGGCAACGCGTGAAAACGTGGCGTCGGTGCGTCAGCAGATGGGCTTGGCATCGAACTAAGTCATTGGACGTGAGCGGGCCGCGCGTGGCGTGGCTCGCTCGAAGCATAAGGAGGCGATGTGTCAGCGACGCTGCGTTTTGACAATATCGGCAAGGTTTTTCCAGGCGTGCGCGCGCTCGACGGCGTGTCGTTCGACGTCAACGCCGGCGAAGTTCACGGTTTGATGGGCGAGAACGGCGCGGGTAAATCGACCTTGCTCAAGATTCTCGGCGGCGAGTATCAGCCCGATTCGGGGCGCGTGCTCATCGACGAAAAGGAAGTGCATTTCGGAAGCGCCGCGGCTTCGATTGCTTCGGGCATCGCGGTGATCCATCAGGAGTTGCAGTACGTGCCGGACTTGACCGTGGCCGAGAACCTGCTGCTCGGCGCGCTGCCGAACCGGCTCGGCTGGGTCAACAAGCGCGAGGCGAAGAAGCACGTGCGCGACCGGCTGACGGCAATGGGCGTCGATCTCGATCCCAACGCCAAGCTGCGCAAGCTCTCGATCGCGCAGCGGCAGATGGTGGAAATCTGCAAGGCGCTGTTGCGCAACGCGCGCGTGATCGCGCTCGACGAACCGACGAGTTCGTTGTCGCATCGCGAGACGGAAGTGCTGTTCAAGCTCGTGCGCGATCTGAAGGCGGACAACCGCGCGCTCATCTATATCTCGCATCGCATGGACGAGATTTACGAGCTGTGCAATGCCTGCACCATCTTCCGCGACGGCCGCAAGATCGCGTCGCATCTTTCGCTGAAAGACTTGCCGCGCGACACGCTGGTTCAGGAGATGGTCGGCCGCGAGATCAGCGATATCTATAACTATCGCGCGCGGCCGCTCGGCGACGTGCGCTTCTCGGTCAAGAACCTGCAAGGCGCCGCCCTGAGCGCGCCGGCGAATTTCGAAGTGCGGCGCGGCGAGATCGTCGGTTTCTTCGGGCTGGTGGGCGCGGGGCGCAGCGAATTGATGCACCTCGTCTACGGCGCGGACAAGAAGAAGGAAGGCGCGATCGAACTCGACGGTCAGCCGATCAAGGTGCGCAGCACGGGCGAAGCGATTCGACACGGCATCGTGCTGTGCCCGGAAGATCGCAAGGAAGAGGGCATTGTCGCGATGGCGACGGTCGCGGAGAACATCAACATCTCGTGCCGCAGGCATTATCTGCGCGCGGGTTTGTTCCTCGATCGCAAGAAGGAAGCACAGACGGCGGATCGCTTCATCCAGCTCTTGAAGATCAAGACGCCGAGCCGCAGACAGCGCATCCGCTTTTTGTCGGGCGGCAATCAGCAGAAAGCCATTCTGTCGCGCTGGCTCGCGGAGCCGGATCTCAAGGTCGTGATCCTCGATGAACCGACGCGCGGTATCGACGTCGGCGCCAAGCACGAGATCTACAACGTGATCTATCAACTGGCGGAGCGCGGCTGCGCCATCGTGATGATTTCGTCGGAACTGCCCGAAGTGCTGGGCGTGTCCGACCGGATCGTCGTGATGCGGCAAGGGCGTATAGCGGGCGAATTGCCGCGCGGGAAGGCGAACGAGCAGTCGGTATTGAGTCTGGCGCTGCCGCAATCGGACACGGTCGCGGAAGCGGCTTAAAGAGAGAAGACAGGGGAGCACATCATGGAAGCAAGAGAAAACATCGTCGGGCAAGCGGGTGAGGCGGTGGCGAACGCGCTGATTCCGCAGAAGAACGACAAGCAAAAGTGGTATCAGCAACTGACGGAATACAGTCTGATCGTGATCTTCGTGGTGATGTTCGCCACAATGTCGCTGACGGTCGATCACTTCTTTTCGATCGAAAACATGCTCGGACTGGCCCTGTCGATCTCGCAGATCGGCATGGTGGCCTGCACGATGATGTTCTGCCTCGCCTCGCGCGACTTCGACCTTTCGGTCGGCTCGACGATCGCCTTCGCCGGCGTGCTTTGCGCGATGGTGTTGAACGCGACGGGCAATACGTTCATCGCGATCATCGCGGCGGTGGCGGCGGGTTCGGTGATCGGCTTCGTGAACGGCGCGGTGATCGCCTATCTGCGCATCAACGCGCTGATTACCACGCTCGCCACGATGGAAATCGTGCGCGGCCTGGGCTTCATCGTGTCGCACGGTCAGGCGGTGGGCGTGTCGTCGGACACCTTCATCGAACTCGGCGGACTGTCGATGCTGGGGATTTCCCTGCCTATCTGGGTCACGCTTGCATGTTTCATCGTTTTTGGCGTATTGCTCAACCAGACTGTGTACGGCCGCAATACGCTCGCAATTGGCGGCAATCCGGAAGCCTCGCGGCTCGCGGGCATCAACGTGGAGCGCACGCGCGTGTGGATCTTCCTGATCCAGGGCGCGGTCACCGCGCTCGCGGGCGTCATTCTCGCTTCGCGGATCACGTCGGGTCAGCCGAATGCCGCTGAAGGTTTCGAATTGAACGTGATTTCCGCGTGCGTGCTGGGCGGCGTGTCGCTGCTCGGCGGACGCGCGACGATCTCGGGCGTCGTGATCGGCGTGCTCATCATGGGCACGGTCGAAAACGTGATGAACCTTTTGAACATCGACGCGTTCTATCAGTACCTCGTGCGCGGCGCGATCCTGCTGGCCGCCGTGCTGCTGGATCAGCTGAAGAATCGCGGGTCGCGGGACTGAGCCTCCGGTCGTGTCGTTTGCATCGCCGCGAGAGCCATATGGCTTTCGCGAAGCCAAACTCTTGTGAACAAGCCCATGTCAGCCACTGAAAAGAAGCTCGCCGTTTATCCCAGCCTCGCGGGCAAGACCGTGCTCATCACGGGCGGCGCCACCGGTATCGGCGCGTCCTTCGTGGAAAACTTCGCCGGTCAGGGCGCGAAGGTCGCGTTCTTCGATATCGATACGGCCGCGGGCGAAGCGCTCGCCGACCGGCTCGGCGCGTCGCTGCCCGAAGGCCGTTTCAAGCCGCTCTTCCTGCGTATCGATCTGACCGACATCGACGCCTTGCGTAAAGGCATCGTCGATGTGCGCTCGGCGCTCGGGCCCATCAGCGTGCTCGTCAACAACGCGGCGAACGACAAGCGTCATTCGATCGAATCCGTGACGCCCGAATCGTACGATGCCGGCATCGCGGTGAACATTCGCCATCAGTTCTTCGCGGCGCAGGCGGTCATCGAAGACATGAAGCAGCTCGGCGGCGGCTCGATCATCAATCTCGGCTCCATCAGCTGGATGCTCAAGCAAGGCAATTTCCCGGTCTACGTCACGTCGAAGTCGGGCGTGCAGGGCATGACGCGCGGCCTCGCGCGCGATCTCGGCAAGTTCGGCATTCGCGTGAATACGCTCGTCCCGGGCTGGGTGATGACCGAAAAGCAAAAGACGCTCTGGCTCGACGACGCAGGCCGCGAAGCCATCAAGCTCGGCCAGTGCATCGACGCCGAACTGATGCCGGAACATCTCGCGCGCGCGGCGCTGTTCCTGGCGTCGGACGACAGCAGCATGTTGACCGCGCAGGATATCGTCGTCGACGGAGGATGGGCGTGAAAGCGCGCCTTCTCGTCGACAGCCAGTGCGCGCTCGGCGAAGGCGCGACGTGGTGCGCGCGAAGCGGCCGCTTCTACTGGACCGATATCGAAGGCAAGCGTCTGTGGCGTTACGATCCGCGCGATGGCAAAAGCGAATCCTTCGAAATGCCCGAGCGGCTCGCGTGCTTCACGCCGTGCGCCGATGCGGGACGCTTGCTGCTCGGCCTTGCATCGCGGCTCGCGTTCTTCGACCTGACGACGCGCGAGATCGAGACCATCATGCTCGTCGAAGCCGATTTGCCGACGCGTCTGAACGATGGCCGCTGCGACCGCGAAGGGCGCTTCGTGTTCGGCACCAAGCACGACGTGGAGGATGCGCAGGCGGTCGGCGGGTTCTATCGGCTGAATCACGATTTGTCGCTCGAACGGTTGCCGCTTCCGGACTGCGCGATCTCGAACAGCATCGGCTTCAGTCCAGATGGCGCGACGATGTACTACTGCGATTCCCCGACGCGCCAGATTCGCGCGTGCGATTACCCGAGCTTCGCGAACGACCGCGTGTTCGTCGAATTGAGCGATGCGACGGGCGTTCCCGACGGTTCCATCGTCGATGCCGATGGCGGGCTCTGGAACGCGCAATGGGGCGGTTATCGCGTGGTGCGTTATGCACCCGATGGCCGCGAAAGCGCGCGTGTCGATGTGCCGAGCGCGCAACCGAGTTGCGTCGCGTTCGGCGGCGCGGACTTCGCCTCGATGTATGTGACGAGCGCGCGCGTCGGACTGAACGAGCGTGCCTTGCAGACCGATCCGCATGCAGGCGGCGTGTTCATCGCCACACCGGGTGTGCGCGGAATCGAAGAAGCGGTATTTCAGGGCAAGCCATGAAACCAAGGCGCCGCGCTCTGCGTTCAAGCGCGCCCAAGCCCGGCCACGCCGGGCAGTTTCGCCTCTCGCTGGAGTACGAGCCATGACTGCTGCGCGCACAGAAACAGGATCGAACGCGGTATCCGCATCCACGGCGCAGGCGAACGCCCGCCGTTCTCGTCTCGCCGCCGCCAAGGAGCCGCCGATACGCCCCGGCCCGGGCACCGCGGCGGTCGCTATCGGCAGCGCGGGCGTCGCTGGCTGCATCACGCTTGCAAACGCGCATTTGCGGCTCGATGTCGCGCCTTCGCTCGGCGGCGGCATCACACGATTCGACTGGCGTCATGAAGGCGCGCTCGTGCCGATCTTCCGACCTTGCATCGAACCGGGCCCGGACACCGATCCGAATCAGCTCGCCTGCTATCCGCTGCTGCCGTATTCGAATCGCATCGGCAATGGGCAGTTCGAGTTTTCCGGCCGCGCGATCGACGTGCCGTGCAACCGCGCGGGCGAACCGCTGCCCATTCACGGCGACGGCTGGCTCGGCGCGTGGCAAGTGGAAGAGGAAGAGGCAGACGCAGCCCATGTGCGCATGACGCTCGACCGGCGCGACGGCAAGCCGTATTCGTATCGCGCAACGCAGACTTATGCCTTGGACGACGCGACGCTCGTCGTGACACTCGACGTTCAGAACACGGGCGATCAGGCGCTGCCGTTCGGTCTCGGGCTGCATCCGTTTCTGATGCGCGAAGCGGATACGGAGTTATCCGCGGCGGCGGGCGGTCTCTGGCTTTGCGGCGACGACTGGCTGCCGGTGCGTCACGTTCCCGCGCCGCCCGCGTGGCAGTTCGGCGTGGCATACCCGATGCCGTCCGAGATGGTGAACAACGCCTTCACCGGCTGGAGCGGACGCACGAGCGTGCTGTGGCCCAGGCGTCGGCTGTCGCTCATCATCGCCGCCGATACCGACTACTACGTGCTCTACGCGCCGCCCGGCGAGAACTTCTTTTGCTTCGAGCCGGTGGATCATCCGATCAACGCGGTGAACCTGCCCGGTGGAGGCGAGGCGCACGGCATGACGGTGCTCGAACCGGGCGAGCGGCTCGCGCGTACGTTTCGCTTCACGGTCGAGCGAACGGGCGATGCGTCGCGGCGGGCCAGTCCACGCACGCGCGCCCGCGCGGGTTCGGGCGCGAAGGCGAAGGCACGCGCAACGCATGCACGCGTGGATGGCTGAAGGAAAGCCAGATGACAGACGCCTGAGAGCAAGCGATAAAAGCGGCGGCTTGCCGGACGATTCGGAGGAGTAGGGTGGAACGCCGGCACGTTAAAATGCGTGCCATCGACGTTCTTCGAGAAGCCTCCCGCCATGTCCTTCATTCAATCGCTCAACGCCGCGTGGTCGCGCACGCAATCGCTGCTGTGCGTCGGTCTCGATCCCGAGCCGTCGAAGTTCCCGGCCGCGCTCAAGGGCCGTTCGGACGCGATCTTCGAGTTCTGCCGCGATATCGTCGATGCCACCGCGCCTTACGCGTCATCGTTCAAACCGCAGATCGCGTACTTCGCGTCGAATCGCGCGGAAGATCAACTCGAAGCGCTGATCGCGCATATCCACGAGAAGCATCCCGGCATTCCCGTGATCCTGGATGCCAAGCGCGGCGACATCGGCAGCACGGCGGAGCAATATGCGCGCGAGGCGTTCGAGCGCTATCGTGCGGATGCGGTCACGGTCAACCCGTACATGGGTTTCGATTCCATCGAGCCGTATCTCGCGCATAAAGGCAAGGGCGTGATCGTGTTGTGCCGGACCTCGAACGCGGGCGGCTCCGATCTGCAGTTTCTCGATACAGGCGGCAGGCCGCTTTATCACGTGGTCGCGACGCTCGCGGCCGAAAGGTGGAATAAGAACGGTCAGCTCGGACTCGTGGTTGGCGCGACGTTTCCGAGGGAAATCGAAGCGGTGCGTTGTATTGTCGGCGAGATGCCGTTGTTAATTCCAGGTATCGGCGCGCAAGGCGGCGATGTCGAAAGAACCGTGCGCGCGGGCCGCACTGGCAACGGCACGGGCATGCTGATCAATTCGTCGCGCGCGATCATCTACGCGAGCAAGGGCGAGGATTACGCTCAAGCCGCTGCGGACGCGGCGAAGAAAACGCGCGATTCGATCAACGCGTATCGATAAGAACGATGCGCGGCTTCGGCAATGCGACGATGCATTAAAGCCGCGCTGAAACGTGGATCAGCGGGTACCGATGAATTCGCGGCGTTTCAACTCTACGCCAATTCACGACCAATACCGCGAAGTCAGAACGCGATGCGATCGAAGCCACATCGCCGCTTACTTCTCCCTGCGCTCCAGCAACTCCAGCAAGCCCCTCAACGCATGCGCCGCCGCCTGTGTGCGTACTTGTTCGCGGTCCCCCTTGAACAACTGCGTCTCGACAGCCGTATGCAGCCGATTGCTCCACGCAAACGACACCGTTCCCACCGGCTTCGCCTCGCTGCCGCCCCCTGGCCCCGCCACGCCCGTGATCGACACCGCCACCTGCGCGCGGCTGTTGCGCAAGGCGCCTTCGGCCATTGCTTTCGCCACCGGCTCGCTCACCGCGCCATGCTGTTCGATCAACGCAGCCGGCACGCCGATCATCTCGGTCTTCGCGAGGTTCGAATACGTGACGAAGCCGCGCTCGAACCACGCACTGCTGCCGGAAATATCCGTGATCGCCGCCGCGACCATGCCGCCCGTGCACGACTCGGCGGTCGCGAGCGTCAGCCGTTCGTCGCGGAGCTTGTTGCCGACGCGAATCGCGAGTTGGTGAACGACGGTATCGGTTGCCATGACGATGTTCCGAAGGGTTGAAGGTGAGAAGAACGACCGTCAGACGGTCATGCGCCAGAGCGCGATCACGAGCAGCGAGAAGAACGCCGCGACCAGGTCGTCGAACATGATGCCGAAGCCGCCTTTCAAATGGCGGTCGAAATAGCGAATGGGCGGTGGCTTGACCATGTCGAAAAAGCGAAACACGACGAACGCCCACAACTGTCCGGTGAACGTCGCGGGCGTGACGAGCAGCAGCACGAGCCAGAACGCAATGATCTCGTCCCACACGACCGCCGACGGGTCCGCGACATTCGTCTTCTTCGCGGTGAAGCCGCAGAACCAGCATCCGGCAACAAAGCCGATGACGATCAGCGCGCCCCATTCGGCCACCGTCAGATACTGATTGAACACGACGAACGAAACCCACGCGAAGAGCGTACCGACGGTGCCGGGCATGATCGGCGAAAGCCCGCTGCCGAAACCGAGCGAAAGAATATGCAGCGGATGCGTGAGCATGAAGCGCGCGCTCGGCTTGCGCGGCGCGCCGCGCGCAGTGGGGGGATCGCCCGGGAGCGCCGGGGTCGGGTCAGTCTGCATGAAAGTGGTCGAAGCCTTGCAACGTCAGTGAAAGCGGCGCGCCCGTGTTGTCGCGCCAGTCGATAGCGGGCGTACTCGTCGTGCACGGCGTGCTCATCGCTTCGATTGTACCGATGCGCGTCAACGCCACGCCCACGCGTTCTGCAATGCGAGCCACGGCGTCACGCCGCTCGCGCGGCGCGGTGAAGCAGAGTTCGTAGTCGTCGCCGCCCGCGAGCGCGCATTGGCGGCGCGCGGCTTCGGGCAACGCGCGAACGGCATCGGAGCACGGCACGGCGTCGGCATCGACGATGGCGCGCACGTTCGACCGCCTGAGGATATGCATGAGATCGCCGGCCAGGCCATCGGAGATATCGAGCGCCGCGTGCGCGACGCCGCGCAGCGCGAGACCGAGCGCCACGCGCGGCTCGGGGCGTTCGAGCGCCATGTTCCATGCGGACGACGCCGCCGGCCATTCGCCGCGTATTGCGCCGAGTCCCGCGCGGGCATCGCCCAAGGTGCCGGAAACGTAGATGTCGTCGTCGGGCTTCGCGGCATCGCGACGCAATGCCGCGCCATGCGGCACGTCGCCGAAAACGGTGATGCAGATGTTGAGCGGACCGCTCGTGGTGTCGCCACCGATCAGCGCGCAGTCGAAGCGCTGCGCGAGCGCGAAGAGGCCGTCGCTGAATGCGGCGAGCCACGCTTCGTCGGCGCGCGGCAAGGCGAGCGCAAGCGTGAACGCGTGCGGCTTCGCGCCCATCGCGGCGAGATCGGAAAGGTTCACGGCGAGCGCCTTGTGGCCGAGCGCGTTCGGATCGACATCGGGAAAGAAGTGACGGCCTTCGACCAGCATGTCCGTGGAAATAGCCAGTTGATGTCCGGCGGGCGGCGCGATCAGCGCGCAATCGTCACCGATGCCAAGCGGCATGGCGGCCGCGTTGTCGTGTCGTGACGATGGCGGGCTCGCGCGGCGGGCGAAGTATCGATCGATCAGTGAAAACTCGGAGAGCATCGTGGGCGTCAAGGCTGATTGTTGCGCTGCAAGATAGAAATGTATTGGACGGCAAAATGCATCGGCGAGCGGTGAACGTACCCGCATCGTGTCTCGAAAAAACCGGCCGATGCGCTGAAAGCCTTGCTGTGCTTCAGGATCAGACCTTTTAAAGTCACGGCACTTGTAGCTGAATTGCATGGACTGCGGGCTAAAGCGCTACACGAATGGCGCTACAATGCGTTCGAACTTCCATTCTAATTCCCGCACTGCTAGCCCGCCTTATGACGACTGACGCCAATACCAAGCTTCGCGAAGCCGCGCTCGACTATCACGAGTTTCCGGTCCCCGGAAAGATCGCAATTGCGCCGACCAAGCAGATGATCAACCAGCGCGATCTCGCGCTGGCTTACTCGCCGGGCGTCGCGTTCGCGTGCGAGGCGATCGTTGAAAATCCGCTCAACGCCGCACGCTTCACCGCGCGCAGCAACCTCGTGGGCGTCGTGTCGAACGGCACGGCGGTGCTGGGTCTCGGCAACATCGGTCCGCTCGCTTCCAAGCCGGTGATGGAAGGCAAGGCCGTGCTCTTCAAGAAGTTCGCGGGTATCGACGTGTTCGACATCGAGCTCAACGAAAGCGATCCGCACAAGCTCGTCGAAGTGGTCGCCGCGCTCGAACCGACGTTCGGCGGCATCAATCTGGAAGATATCAAGGCGCCGGATTGCTTCATCGTCGAGCGCGAGTGCCGCAAGCGCATGAAGATTCCCGTCTTCCACGACGATCAGCACGGCACGGCTATCGTGGTCGCGGCAGCCATCACCAACGGCCTGAAGGTGGTCGGCAAGGACATCGCCGAAGTGAAGCTCGTGGCGTCCGGCGCGGGCGCGGCGGCGCTGGCCTGTCTCACTTTGCTCGTCGATCTCGGCATGAAGATCGAGAACATCTTCGTCACGGACTTGGCCGGCGTGGTCTATAAAGGCCGCACCGAACTCATGGACCCGGACAAGGAACGCTTTGCTCGCGAGACCAGCGCGCGCACGCTCGCCGAAGTGATGGAAGGCGCGGACGTGTTCCTCGGCTTGTCGGCAGGCGGCGTGCTCAAGCAGGAAATGGTCAAGGGCATGGCCGCGAAGCCGCTCATTCTCGCGCTTGCCAATCCGACGCCGGAAATCCTGCCGGAACTCGCGCTCGAAGTGCGCCCCGATGCCGTGCTCGCCACCGGCCGCACGGACTACCCGAATCAGGTCAACAACGTTCTGTGCTTTCCGTTCATCTTCCGTGGCGCGCTCGATGCGGGCGCGACCACCATCACGAAGGAAATGGAAATCGCGGCGGTGAACGCAATCGCGGAACTGGCGCGTCAGGAACAAAGCGATATCGTCGCGACCGCGTACGGCATTCAGGACTTGTCGTTCGGCCCCGAGTATCTGATTCCGAAGCCTTTCGATCCGCGTCTCATCGTGAAGATTGCGCCAGCAGTGGCCAAGGCCGCGATGGACAGCGGCGTGGCGACGCGTCCTATCGAGGACATGGACGCCTACGAACAGCACTTGCAGCAGTTCGTCTACCACAGCGGCACGACCATGAAGCCCGTGTTCCAGCTCGCGCGCAGCGTGGAGCCGGAGAAGAAGCGCATCGTGTTCGCGGAAGGCGAGGAAGAGCGCGTGCTGCGCGCCGTGCAGATCGCCGTCGACGAAAAAATCGCCAAGCCGATTCTCATCGGCCGGCCGGCGGTCATCAGACAGCGCATCACGAAGTTCGGTCTGCGTCTCACGCCGGATGTCGACTTCACGATGGTCGACACCGATCACGACGAGCGCTACCGCGACTTCTGGCAGACGTACTACAAGATGATGGCGCGCAAGGGTATCAGCGAGCAGATGGCCAAGCTCGAGATGCGCCGCCGCACCACGCTCATCGGCGCGATGCTGGTGGAAAAGGGCGAAGCCGACGGCATGATCTGCGGTACGGTAAGCACGACGCATCGGCATTTGCACTTCATCGATCAGGTGATCGGCAAGAAGGAAGGCGCGAAGGTCTACGCGGCCATGAACGGCCTCGTGTTGCCGGGCCGCCAGATTTTCCTGGCCGACACGCACGTCAACGTCGACCCGACGCCCGAGCAGCTCGCGGAAATCACCATCATGGCGGCGGAAGAGGTGAAGCGTTTCGGCATCGTGCCGAAGATCGCGCTGCTGTCGCATTCGAACTTCGGCACGAGCAACGCGCCGACCGCGCAGAAGATGCGCGACGTGCTGGCTATCCTCAAGCAACGCGCGCCCGATCTCGACGTCGACGGCGAAATGCACGGCGACGTCGCGCTCGACTCACGTTTGCGCAAGGAAGTGCTGCCGGAATCGACGCTCGAAGGCGACGCCAATTTGCTGATCCTGCCGAACATCGACGCCGCGAACATCTCGTACAACCTGCTGAAGACTGCGGCGGGCAACAACATTGCCATCGGTCCGATGCTCCTCGGCGCGGCAAAACCGGTGCATGTGCTGACGGCATCGGCGACGGTGCGGCGTATCGTCAACATGACGGCGCTGCTCGTGGCCGACGCGACCGCTGCACGGTGAACGAATGAACTGAGCGTCTGCCGTACGACGACGTGCCAATTGAACGCGGCGGAATTTTCCGCCGCGTTTTTTTTGGCAGCAAAAAACGCGGGCGAAAAAAAAAGCGTGCCGTGGGTCGTTGGCACGCTTCGAGGCAAGAGCAAAGGGGCTTCACTCGCCCTCCAAGGGTCAAAAACAGAGCCTCGGCGGAGCGCCTGCCGTGAAGCCGACAAGTGAGGCGACTCGTCATATGGCTTCGCGGCTCTGCGGGACAAATTATTATCTCGTTCAGGATAAAAATCTCTCAGATTTGGGCTAAATATTGACTTGATTTTTTGCCAATCTCCATGCTTTTTGGCAATTTTAAGGAAGAATTGCCGATTTCTCGCGGAACGTTGCTTCCCCTTGTCATTAGCGATACCCTTGCATCTTTCATGGTCGTCGAATTCTGATAACGCGGGGACAACCGTTTCGTGATGCGTGCATGGGTTTCAACCATCGTCGCCTTGAGTCTCATTCTTGGCGGGTGTGGCAAGGACGAATCCCGTGGCGGCGCACCAGACGCGGCATCCGCGGGTCCCGCTGCCATTCAGGCAAGCGAGGCGCCGGGAACGCCCGCCGAATCGGCAGGGTCTCTTGGTCGGGGACCGGTGCGGGAACCCACGCAACGGTCTGCCGAATCCGGCCGGCCTGAGCGTGACGGGCTCGCCACCATCGGCATTGCGCAGTTGCCGAAGCAGGCAGTGGCGACATTGCGGCTGATCGAAGCGGGCGGCCCTTTCCCTTATCCAAAGGACGGAGTCGTGTTCGGCAATCGCGAGCGTGTGCTGCCGCGGCATCCGCGTGGTTATTACCACGAGTACACGGTGCCCACGCCGCGTTCGCGTGACCGGGGCGCCCGGCGAATCGTGTGTGGCGGGTCGAAGCGGCAGACTGGCGACTGCTACTACACGGACGACCATTACGCCAGTTTCAAACGCATTGCGGACTAACTAGGGATTAACGGCATGAGCGACAACATCTACGCGCACGACAACGGCGTCGCGAGTGATCTTTTCGCAACCGGCGATGGCAACCTGTTCCAGCGAGTATTGCGGCTACGCATGACAGAACACGACAACAGACCCGATGACGAGCCGAATCCGGTGCAGGCGCATCCTCAGGAACCGGCGGAGGAATCCGAGTCTCTTTTCGCGACGGTGCGGCCGAATATCGTGCAATCCATCCGCGCGTTCCGTGTTCAGGAACTCGCCGACGAAGCGAATCGACTCGAACAGCATTTTCTTTACGCGTATCTCGGGCAGGCGCAGAGCAAGCAGGAAATCCTGGAGACCATTGCGACGTCGTTCCTGTTTCCCAAGCACTTCGGCAAGAACTACGACGCGCTGTACGACTCGCTGACCGATCTCGTCCACAAGGCGGGCTCGCAACCGGGTTTCGTGATCGTGCTGGAGCAATTGCCGATTGCGCAGAAATTCGACAAGGAAGGGCGCGAGACGCTGCTCGACGTGTTCCGCGACGCGGCCGAGTTCTGGGCCGAACGGCGCGTGGCGTTCCGCGTGTTCTATTCGTTCGTTTGACGCGCTGAAGCGAGCGCTGCTCGCGCGACGTTTGAAAATGAATCAGCCCGATGGGTCTTGCTCATCGGGCTGATTTTGTTTTGCGGGCTGTCGTCCCGTTCACCAGCCGCCCCAACGCGCGGCCAGTGCCGCCAGCACCGCGATTCCCGCCGTCTCCGTGCGCAACACGCGCGGTCCGAGACCGAGCGCGGAGAAACCCGCCGCCACGATCTCACTTTCTTCCGATGGCGAAAATCCCGCCTCCGGTCCAATCAGCAAAGTCACCGGTTCGCGCGGCGCTTTTGCGGGCAGCGTCGCGAACGCGAGTTCCGCGCGCGGCGAAAGCAGCAAGCGCAGCTCACCATCGGAGGCGGGCGGCAAGTCGGCGAGCCAGGCGTCGAGATCGCGCGGCGGCGCGACGTGCGGTACGCGATTGCGTCCGCATTGCTCGCAGGCGGCGCGCACGAGCGCTTGCCAGTGCGCCTGACGCTTGAGCGCACGCTCGCCCGCAAGCCGCACGACGCCGCGCTCGGTCGTCAGCGGCACGATATCCGCGACGCCCAGCTCCACCGTTTTCTCGATCAGCCAGTCCATCTTGTCGCCGCCCGCGACGCCTTGCGCGAGTATTACGCGATACGGCGGCTCCGCGTCACGTTCGTCGTGTTCGTCGATCCGCGCGCTGGCCGCACGTTTCGCGATCTCGGTCAGCTCCGCGCGATACTCGCCGCCTTCGCCATCGAAGAGCGTGATGACATCGCCGGTCTGGAGGCGCAGGACGTGCACGTGGCGCACGACATCGTCGGGGAGGGGCAAGGTTTGGCCCACCGCGAGCGGGCCGTCAACGTAAAAGCGTGGCATAGGTAACGATCGCGGATGCAGAACCCGCGGATAGTGAAGTTGCCTTGAGGGAATGAAACAGCGCTTAGTTCAGATGCCGCGCAATCGCCCAGCGATAGCCATCCGGATCTTCGATCTGCGCGAAGCGGTCGCCCCAGAACTGATCCTGTGGCTCGATGAGCGCTTTCGCGCCCACGGCGATGGCCTGCGCGAAGGTGGCATCCACGTCGTCCACATAAAGATAGAACGACTGCGGCGCCATGATGCCGGAGCTCTTCGGCGTGCGCGCCTGCGAGCCGTAAGCGCCCTCCGGCGCGAACATCACGATCAACTGGCCGCGATACGTCATCTCGACGTGGATGATGCTGCCATCGTCGTTCACGCTGTCGCGCACCGCGAAGCCGAGCGCTTTCTCGTAGAACCCGATGCTCACGCGCGCATCGCGCACGGTGAGATAGGGCGTCAACCAGGGCACGTCGGCCGGGCGTGGGTCTGTCATCGAAAGCACTCCTTCAAGCCTTGCTGCACGAATACGGTGAGGGACATTCTGCCACGAAGCCCGGCATGCCATCCGGAGGCGCCGGCGCTCGAAGCGAAGCAGCCGCTGCACGGAACGTGCCCGCCGCGATGGTCAGCGATGCGCGTCGAACGGCGATGCTTTGGCGCTTGCTCGCGGCCTGTCAATCGGACCGGTCTGTTAGAATGACGGCCTCCCGATCCTCGTCGTTTCTCGTCGTTCCGGTCCTGAAAACGTTGTGTGCCGCGGGTCCGGCGCGTAGCAGAATCACTGCGGATTATTTCAGGACCAGCCGGAAGCTCCCGAGCTTTCCAAGCACTCGACACGACATGACGACCCAGCCCTCCAGTCAGACCGCCCTCATGGCCAACGCGATCCGCGCGCTTGCCATGGATGCCGTTCAACAAGCCAATTCCGGTCACCCCGGCATGCCCATGGGCATGGCCGAAATCGGCGTCGCGCTGTGGTCGCGCCATCTGAAGCACAACCCCACGAATCCGCACTGGTTCGACCGCGACCGTTTCGTTTTGTCGAATGGTCACGGCTCCATGCTGCTGTATTCGCTGCTGCACCTGACCGGCTACGACCTGCCGATCGGTGAACTGAAGAACTTCCGCCAACTGCATTCGAAGACGCCGGGCCATCCGGAAGTGGGCATGACGCCGGGCGTCGAGACCACCACCGGGCCGCTCGGTCAGGGCGTCGGCAACGCGGTCGGCATGGCGCTCGCCGAAGCGTTGCTGGCGGCCGAGTTCAACAAGGCCGACGCGAAGATCGTCGATCACCATACGTATGTTTTCCTCGGCGACGGTTGCCTGATGGAAGGCATCTCGCACGAAGCCGCATCGCTCGCGGGCACGCTCAAGCTGAACAAGCTGATCGCGCTGTACGACGACAACGGCATCTCCATCGACGGTCACGTCGAACACTGGTTCCACGACGACACCCCGAAGCGTTTCGAAGCCTACGGCTGGAACGTGGTCCGCGCGGTAGACGGCCATGACGTCGAAGCGGTCGATGCCGCCATCGCCACGGCGAAGAACTCGGACAAGCCCACGCTGATCTGCTGCCGCACGGTCATCGGCAAGGGTGCGCCGACGAAGGCGGGCGGTCACGACGCGCACGGCGCGCCGCTCGGCGACAAGGAAATCGCCGCGACGCGCGCGGGCCTCGGCTGGAATTACGAGCCGTTCGTGATTCCGCAGGAAGTCTATGCGGCGTGGGACGCGAAGGAACAAGGCACGCACGCCGAAGCCGAGTGGAACAAGGCGTTCGAGGCCTACCGCGCGAAGTACGGCAGCGAAGCGGTCGAATTCACGCGCCGCATGAAGGGCGAATTGCCGACTGACTGGAAGGCGAGCGCGGCGAAGATCATCGAAGATGCGAACCAGCGCGCCGAAACGGTCGCTTCGCGCAAGGCATCGCAACAGACCATCGAAGGTCTGGCCGCTGCGTTGCCGGAACTGCTGGGCGGTTCAGCGGATCTCACGGGATCGAACCTCACGAACTGGAAAGCGTCGAAGCCCGTACGCGCCGCCGGCGACGCAGAAAACGCGAACCCCGGTCACGCGGGCATCCAGTGGGGCAACCACATCAATTACGGTGTGCGCGAATTCGGCATGAGCACGGCCATCAACGGTCTCGCGCTGCATGGCGGCTTCCGCCCGTTCGGCGGCACGTTTCTGACGTTTTCGGATTACAGCCGCAACGCGTTGCGCGTCGCGGCGCTGATGAAGTCGCGCTCCATCTTCGTGTTCACGCACGACTCCATCGGTCTTGGCGAAGATGGCCCGACGCATCAGTCGATCGAACACGTGTCGAGCCTGCGTCTGATTCCGCAACTGCAGACGTGGCGCCCGGCCGACACCGTGGAAACGGCGGTGGCCTGGACGCATGCAATCGAACATCAAGGTCCGTCCACGTTGATCTTCAGCCGGCAGAATCTGCAATTCTCGCCGCGCAACGACGTGCAGATCGCGAACATCGCGAAGGGCGGCTACGTGCTGCGCGACTGGAACGACGACATTCCGGCGCGCAAGATCATCCTCATCGCGACCGGCTCGGAAGTGCAGCTCGCGATGCAGGCGGTCGAGGCGCTGGCGAAGGACGGCATCGGCGCGCGCGTCGTCTCGATGCCCTGCACCAACGTGTTCGACAAGCAAGACGCCGAATACCGCGAGCGCGTGTTGCCCAAGGGCGTGGCGCGCGTGGCGATCGAGGCGGGCGTGACGGATTTCTGGCGCAAGTACGTGGGCCTCGAAGGCGGCGTGGTCGGCATCGACACGTTCGGCGAATCCGCACCGGCGGGCGAGCTGTTCAAGCATTTCGGCTTCACGGTGGAACATGTCGTCGAGACGGCGAAGTCCGTGCTCGCGGCCTGAACCCGGCAGTCAACGGTTTTTTTAGCCATCAGGAGATTGACCATGACGATTCGCGTTGCAATCAACGGCTACGGCCGGATCGGCCGCAATACGCTGCGAGCTTTCTACGAAAACGGCAAGAAACACGACATCGAGATCGTCGCCATCAACGATCTCGGCGATGCCAAGACGAACGCGCATTTGACGCAGTACGACACGGCGCACGGCAAGTTCCCGGGCGAAGTGTCGGTGGACGGCGATTACCTCGTCGTCAACGGCGACAAGATTCGCGTGCTGGCCAACCGCAACCCGGCCGAGCTGCCGTGGGGCGAGTTGAACGTCGACGTCGTGCTGGAATGCACGGGCTTTTTCACGACGAAGGAAAAAGCGAGCGCGCATATCAAGGGTGGCGCGAAGAAGGTCATCATCTCGGCGCCGGGCGGCAAGGACGTGGACGCGACCATCGTGTATGGCGTGAACCACCACGTGCTAAAGGCATCCGACACGGTCATCTCGAACGCGTCGTGCACGACGAACTGTCTCGCGCCGCTCGTCAAGCCGCTGAACGACAAGATCGGTCTCGTGAACGGTCTGATGACCACCATCCACGCCTACACGAACGATCAGGTTTTGACCGACGTGTATCACGAAGACCTGCGTCGCGCACGCTCGGCCACGCATAGCCAGATCCCGACGAAGACGGGCGCGGCTTCGGCAGTCGGTCTCGTGCTGCCGGAACTGAACGGCAAGCTGGACGGCTATGCCATTCGCGTGCCGACCATCAACGTGTCGGTGGTCGATCTGTCGTTCATCGCCGCACGTGATACGACGGTCGAGGAAGTCAACAAGATCATGAAGGATGCAGCGGAAGGTTCGCTCAAGGGCATTCTCGGCTACAACGAGGCGCCGCTCGTGTCGATCGACTTCAATCACAACCCGGCTTCGTCGACGTTCGATGCAACGCTCACCAAGGTGTCGGGCCGTCTCGTGAAGGTGTCGAGCTGGTACGACAACGAGTGGGGCTTCTCGAACCGCATGCTGGACACGGCTGTAGCGCTCGCGAACGCGAAGTAAGCTTGCTGCACTGACCGACGTAAAAAAAGCCGCTCTTCGGAGCGGCTTTTCTTTTCCCGCGCGGGTTCCGGCTTACGCGAAATTGCTGCCGGCAATGCGACACGACGTAAGCCGCAGCCGCCGCAGCCGCGTTCGCCGATGCCGTGCCCCTGAGATCGATTCGACAGCGCATCGCTGGAAAGGCCGGACCTACGCTCGGTGTGGCACCGGAAAATGCACGCCCGCGCGTTGCGCCGCGTTGACGATGTGCCGCTCTATTGCAATGCCGGCTTTCTCGCCGTCTCGCGCCTTGAGTGCTTCGACGATCACCATGTGTTCGTTATAAGTCGAAAGCACGAGCTCGCGCCGATAGAACGGCAAGCGCTGGCTCTCTTTCATGATGTCGGCGCTGCCACGCAAGATGGACTCGATGGCCGCATTGCCCGCGAGACTCACGATACGCATATGGAATGCGAAGTCGAGTTGCGCGGCCTCCTCGAGTTCCGCCGCCATGAGCGCGCCTTGCAGCGCGTTCAGATTGTCATCGAGCCAGTCGATGTCGGCGTCGCCGATGGAATGCGCCGCCAGCCGCGCGACGAATCCTTCGAGCGCGAAGCGCATCTGATACGTATCGGGCAACGACGCCTGATCGGCAAACCGCCAGCCATGCGCGCTCGACGCCTGCGCGCTGCTCACATACACACCCTTGCCGGGACGGATGTGCAGCATGCCGAGCGCTTCGAGCGTGGTCAGCGCCTCGCGCAACGAAGCACGGCTGATCGCCAGTTCCTCCGATAGTTGCCGCTGCGCGGGCAGCAAACTGCCCACGGGATACATGCTCGACTCGATACGCTCGCGAATGGTCGCGATGGCGGCATCGGTCACGGTATGCGGAACGTTTTTCATAGGAAGAATTGGGAATGGCCGGTCTGACCGCCATTGTATGCGCGCCTTTCGTACGCGTGTGCTCCGGTTCGAATCAAGCGATTCCATGCCAGAAGGCAACAGGGTAAACCGTTAGCACGCGTTGCTTGACGCGGTTATATCGGCTTTCTAATATGCCTCATCACATCACTGGTCCGACCAGTCGGAACAGTTGCCCGGAAATGAAACCCTTCAACGACAAGGAGAAGGTCGTGTCGAGATTCCTGAATTCGCTGTTCGGCAGGGTGATGATCGCGCTGGTCATCGGTATCGTGGTCGGCGCGCTTTTCCCGCACTTCGGCCAGTCGCTGCGGCCGCTCGGCGATGGCTTTCTCAAGCTCATCAAGATGGTGATCGGGCCGATCGTGTTCTGCGTCGTCGTCAGCGGCATGGCGAGCGCGGGCGATCTGAAGAAGGTCGGGCGCGTCGGTCTGAAAGCGGTGGTCTACTTCGAGATCATGACTACGCTGGCGCTCGTGATCGGCGCGATCCTCGCGTGGGTGACGCGTCCGGGCGTCGGCATGAATATCGACCTGCATACGCTCGACGCGTCGTCGCTCACGACCTACACGGAACACGCGAAGAGCCTCAAGGACACGGCGGGTTTTCTGCTGAAGATCATTCCCGATACCGCCATCGACGCCTTCGCCAAGGGCGACATCCTGCAAGTGCTGGTGTTTTCCGTGCTATTTGGCTCGGCGCTCTCGTTGCTCGGCGACAAGGCGAAACGCGTGACCGGTCTGATCGACGAACTCTCGCACGTGTTCTTTCGCATCATGGCGTTCATCATCAAGCTGGCGCCGCTCGGCGTGCTCGGCGCGATTGCGTTCACGACCGGGCAGTACGGCGTCGAATCGTTGAAGCAACTCGGCCTGCTCGTGGCCGTGTTCTATGCAAGCTGCTTCCTCTTCGTGTTCGTCGTGCTCGCGGTGGTGATGCGCCTCGCGGGCTTCTCCATCTTCAAGCTCGTGCGCTATCTGCGCGAAGAATTGTCGATCGTGCTCGGCACTGCATCGTCCGATGCCGTGCTGCCGCAGATCATGCGCAAGCTCGAATGGATGGGCATCAAGGACTCGACCGTCGGCCTCGTGATTCCGACCGGCTATTCGTTCAATCTCGACGGCTTCTCGATCTACCTCACGCTCGCGGTGATCTTCATTGCGCAGGCGACCAACACGCCGCTTTCGCTGCATGACCTGATCGTCGTGGTCCTCGTGTCGCTCGTGACCTCGAAGGGCGCGCACGGCATTCCCGGCTCGGCCATCGTGATCCTTGCGGCCACGCTGTCGGCCATTCCCGCGATTCCCGTGCTCGGTCTCGTGCTGATTCTGCCGGTCGACTGGTTCGTCGGCATTGCGCGGGCGGTGACGAATCTCATCGGCAATTGCGTGGCGACCGTGGTCGTGGCCGTGTGGGAGAACGACATCGACCGGGCGCGCGCCAGGCGTGTGCTCGACCAGGACGCGGATTATCGCTTCGTGCCGGCTGCGCCCGAAACCTCGCATGGGCATGAGAACGCGCACGCGATCTGATGCCGAAGCTGCGCTCGATCTTCAAATAAAAGGACATACGAATGGCAAACCCGATTCTCGATCCCGATGCGCCCGCCTTCACGCGCCGCTATATGAACCTCGCGGACCCGCGTCTCGGCGCGCAGGCGCTCTTCGCCACGGACGAATTCTTCGCGCCGAAGGAACGCATGCTGGAGCCGCAGCCGGCGGTGTTCATTCCCGGCAAATACGACCAACACGGCAAGTGGATGGACGGCTGGGAAACGCGCCGCAAGCGCACGACGGGCTATGACTTCTGCGTCGTCAAGCTCGCGCGCGCGGGCACGATTCACGGCATCGATATCGATACGAGTCATTTCACGGGCAACTTTCCGCCGGCCGCGTCGGTCGAGGCGTGCTACAGCCCGAACGCCGATCCGGCGAGCGCGCCCGAAGACGGCGACTGGCGCGAGATCGTGCCGGCGACGACCTTGCAGGGCAATCGTCATCACTATGTCGAGATCGCCGATACGCGCGCTTACACGCACTTGCGCGTGAACATTTACCCCGATGGCGGGATCGCGCGGCTACGTGTGTATGGTCAGCCGAAGACGGATTTTTCGCGCATCGAGCGCGGCACGCTGCTGGACCTCGCGGCTGTCGAGAACGGCGCGTATCTGGTCGCGGCGAACAATCAGCACTTCGGGCCAGCATCGCAAATGCTGATGCCGGGACGCGGCGTGAATATGGGCGATGGCTGGGAAACGCGTCGCCGTCGCGAGCCGGGCAACGACTGGGCGATCGTGGCGCTGGCCGCGCCCGGCGTGATCCGCGCGGTCGAAGTCGATACCGCGCATTTCAAAGGCAATTTCCCCGATCGCTGCTCGCTGCAGGCGGCGCGTGTGGAGGGCGGCACGGATGAATCGCTCGTGACGCAAGCCATGTTCTGGCCTGTACTGCTCGACGAGCAAAAACTCGCTATGGACAAGGTGCATCGCTTCGAGAAGGAGCTCGCGAAGCTCGGGCCCGTGACGCACGTGCGCTTCAATATTTTTCCGGATGGCGGCGTGTCGCGGCTGCGCGTCTTCGGCGAAATTCAATGAAGACGCCGATGCTTGTCTTGCTCGCGCGCCGAGCGTTCGCGTTCATCGATCAAGGTTCGTGAACGTAATTGCGAATCGTGCGCATACGCATCTCGCAAATCGTACAGGCGAAATGAAACCGCCGTCCATCGTTGCCGATGGGCGGCGGTTTTGCCTATCGCGCGCCGGACACCCGGCGTATCCGCTCAATGCTTGCGGTGCGGGCAGTTTTCTTTCGTGCAGGCGCCGTACAAAGCCAGCGCATGCTCGTGGAGCTTGAAGCCGCGTTCTTTCGCGATGGACTGCTGACGGCGTTCGATCTCGGCGTCGAAGAACTCTTCCACGCGGCCGCAGTCGATGCACACGAGGTGATCGTGATGCGAACCTTCGTTGAGTTCGAAGACGGCCTTGCCCGATTCGAAATTGCTCCGCGACAAAAGTCCGGCTTGCTCGAACTGCGTGAGCACGCGATAAACCGTGGCGAGACCGATATCCAGCTCTTCGGTGAGCAGGTTTCGATACACGTCTTCAGCGGTCAGATGGCGCACCGGACTGTGCTGGAAGATTTCGAGAATCTTGAGGCGGGGCAGGGTCGCCTTGAGCCCGATATTTTTGAGATCGGCGGGATTGGTCATGGCTAGGCATCCCTAGAGTACAATTTGAGGTTCTCATAGTAATGCGTTTTGACCGTTCCCGACATCATGAACAGAAATGACACGGATCGGTCCGCATGAGCACGTGACTGTCGCGTATTGGCTCACGTATTGGCTTGGATTGGCTTGGATTGGCGCGGCCTTCGAAAACGCCTCGCGCGAAAGGTTGAAATGTTCTCAAAAATTTTATCGAATTGCAGGGAGAGCCGTCGCATGCGGGGAACCATGATCGCTGCAACCGTGGCCGCATTGCTGGCCGGTTGCTCGACTTACGACAGCATCACGCAGAAGATCGCGCAGAGCATCACGCCGTATCGGATCACGGTCGTGCAAGGCAATTTCGTTTCGCAGGAAGCAGCAAGCCAGATGCAGGTCGGCATGTCGCGCGATCAGGTCAAGCAAATTCTCGGCACGCCGCTTCTCACCGACATGTTCCACGCGGATCGCTGGGACTACGTCTTCTACTTCAAGCGCGGTTCCACGTCGGTCGTGCAGCAGCGCGACTTCGTCGTGAACTTCGCGAGCGAGCGCGTGGTGAGCTGGTCGGGCGGCGAGAATCTGCCTTCGAACCTCGAACTGCTCGCGGAAATCGACGGCGACAAGGGCGTGAAGGTCGCGAAGGCCGCGGTGCCTCCCGCTTCCGCGCCGGTCGCGGCATCCACCGTGGCCGTGACCGCTCCGGCGGGCGAGCCTTCCACGCAGCCAAACGCAGCGGCGGCTTTTTCGGGCGACGCGAACCAGCAAGCGGCGCAGGCCGCGAATCGCGCGACCGCTCAGGTGGATACGCCAACGGGCCGTCAGCGCTCTTCGGCCTACAGCAGCGCGCCGCAAAGCGCGGGCGGTGCGCCGGGTTCGGCGGGCGCGGGCGGCAGCAACTCGCAGATCCAGTTGCAGCGCAAGCCGCAGCAAATCAACATTCCGGATAGCAGCGCGGTAGGCCCGGCGAGCACGTCGCCCACGCCTTCCAACGCCGGTAGTCAGACGCAGTTCTCCATGCCGCAGTAACGCGGCGCAGACGGGAACCGGCGCGCTCCTCGCGCGGTTCCCGTTGCTTCCAATCTGCATCATCCAGCGCGTGACCGTTGCGCGCTTCGACACGAGACAGCCATGAAGATCGCCATCGCCGGGGCATCGGGCCGCATGGGCCGGATGTTGATCGAAACCGTTCTCAACGATCCCGACGCGGAACTCGTCGGCGCCCTCGACCGGCCCGGCGTGCCGCAGCTCGGCCAGGACGCGGGCGCGTTTCTCGGCAAGACCACGGGCGTCCTGCTCACCGACGACATCGAACGCGTGTTCGCCGCCGCCGATTATCTGATCGACTTCACGCGCCCCGAGGGCACGCTCGCGCATCTCGAAGCCGCGCTGCGTCACAACGTGAAAATGGTGATCGGCACGACCGGTTTCTCCGATGAACAGAAGGCGCAATTGCGAGCCGCGGGCGCGAAGATCGGCGTCGTGTTCGCGCCGAACATGAGCGTTGGCGTGAACGTCACGCTCAAGTTGCTCGAATTCGCGGCGAAGCACTTCGCGGAAGGCTACGACATCGAAGTGATCGAGGCGCATCACCGCCACAAGGTGGATGCGCCTTCTGGCACCGCGCTTGCCATGGGCGAGGCAGTGGCCAAGGCGCTCGGCCGCGACCTCAAGGACTGCGCCGTCTACGCGCGCGAAGGCGTGACCGGCGAACGCGACCCATCGACTATCGGTTTCGCGACCATTCGCGGCGGCGATATCGTCGGGGATCACACGGTCATGTTCGCGGGCATCGGCGAGCGCGTCGAGATCACGCATAAATCGGCGAGCCGTCTGTCTTACGCGCAGGGCGCGCTGCGCGCGGTGAGGTTTCTCGCGAGCCACGACAAAGGCTTCTTCGACATGCAGGACGTCCTCGGGCTGCGCTGAGATTCATGGCGGCCACAGGCGTCATTCATTATCTTCAAAGCGGCGATGCGGTCACGCATGCGATTGCGGGCGTGCTGCTCGCCATGTCGTTCGCGAGCTGGTGTTTTCTGCTGGTAAAGGCGTGGGTGCTCACGCGCGCGAAGCGTCAGGGGCCGCGCGGGGTGCAGCGGTTCTGGCAGGCGGCGACGTTCAAGGACGGCATCGGCGCCTTGCGTGCAGTCGATCGCGAGCGCGTATATCTGCCGCTCGCCGAGGCTGCGTGGCGTGCGTCGGAAGCCGAGATGCCGGGCGCGTTGCTCGCGCGCGTGGAACGCAGCGAACGCGTGCTGCGCGCGTTGCGCCAAGCGTTGCTGAATTCACAGCGGCGGCTGGAGTTCGGGCAGGTTCTGCTGGCGTCAGTGGGCAGCACGGCGCCGTTCGTCGGGCTGCTCGGGACTGTGTGGGGCATTTATCACGCGCTGACCAGCATTGCGGCGAGCGGACAGGCAATGATCGAAACCGTCGCCGGTCCGGTTGGCGAGGCGCTTATCATGACGGCTTTCGGGCTCGTCGTGGCCATTCCGGCGGTGCTCGCCTACAACGTGCTCGGGCGCTACGTGCGGCAGATTTCCGAGGAACTCGACGGCTTCGCGCACGATCTGCACGCGTTCGTGTGCGGTGAAGGCAAGTAGGGGAGCGCGAGACGATGGCGTTCGGCGGACTCGACAAAAAGCCCAATAACGCGCCAATGGCGGACATCAACATGACGCCGCTCATCGACGTCATGCTCGTTCTGCTCGTCATCTTTATCATCACCGCGCCACTTTTCACGCATGCGATCCGGCTCGATCTGCCGAAAGTCGCGTCGCAGCCGGCGCGCGAGACGCCGCAGACCATCACGCTTTCCATCGACGATGCGGGCAAGCTCTACTGGAACGACGCGCCCATCAGCATGAACGACATGCGCGCGCGTTTTGCGGATGCCGCCAAGGCCGCGCAAAAGCCCGAAGTGCATTTGCGGGCGTCGAGCGCGACGCGCTACGAGGTCATCGCGCAGGTGATGGGCGCGGCGCAGCAGGCGGGGTTGGAGCGGATTGGGTTCGTTACGCAAGCGGTCGGGCAACCGGCGCGGTAGGCGCGTCTTTTTAGTTTTGCGGCGGTCGGGGGCGCCGGGCGGGATGCAACTTCAGCATGCCGGTCAAATGTATCTTCCCGCTTCGTACACTTGAGCTTTGCAGCGACGGGAGACGCGAAGCGCGGCACAATCCCAATGCGCTCGTCGATCAAGCTTGCATTGCGCGTATGTCGCTCGATCGGCTTACTTGGCGGCGTTTGACTTCTCACTAGCGGGCGCTCGAAGCTTTGCATCGGCGCCAAGCACCTCGCCGCCTCCGCCAGAAAGCCCTGCACACGCATCTCGAAGCCTGCCGCCATCGCCTGAGCAAGTTGACACGACGGTATAATCGCCCTTTGCCCGTGCTTTGCGTTGCTCGTCAGCAGCAGGACGAAACACCGGGCGCAGCGCCAATCCAGACCGACACGCCGCAAAGCGCGTCCGAGGTCCGTTCCCAGCATTTGCGTAAAGCCACCACACCATGCACGATAAATACGTACCCGCCGACGTCGAATCCGCCGCGCAGAGCAACTGGCGCGCGAACGACGTCTACCGGACGACCGAGACGTCGGCCAAGCCCAAGTTCTATTGCGTCTCGATGCTGCCGTATCCGTCGGGCAAGCTGCACATGGGGCACGTGCGCAACTACACCATCAACGACGTGATGTACCGTTATCTGCGCATGAACGGTCACAACACGCTCATGCCGATGGGCTGGGACGCGTTCGGCATGCCCGCCGAAAACGCGGCCATGGCGAACAACGTGCCGCCGGCAAAGTGGACCTACGAAAACATCGCGTACATGAAGAAGCAGATGCAGTCGATGGGTCTCGCCATCGACTGGTCGCGCGAAGTCGCCACCTGCTCGCCCGAGTACTACAAGTGGAACCAGTGGCTGTTTCTCAAGATGCTGGAAAAGGGCATCGCGTACAAGAAAACCGGCACGGTGAACTGGGACCCGGTCGATCAGACCGTGCTCGCGAACGAGCAAGTCATCGACGGGCGCGGCTGGCGCTCGGGCGCGCTGGTGGAAAAGCGCGAAATTCCGATGTACTACCTGCGCATCACCGACTATGCGGACCAGTTGCTCGACGATCTCGAAGGCCTCGGCTGGCCCGAGCGCGTCAAGATCATGCAGCAGAACTGGATCGGCAAGAGCTTCGGCGTGAACTTCGGTTTCCCGTATGAGATCGATGGCGAGGCGAAGCTGCTGCGCGTGTTCACCACGCGCGCCGACACCATCATGGGCGTCACCTTCGCGGCGATCGCGGCGGAGCATCCGCTCGCCACGCGCCTTGCCCGCGACAACGCGGACTTGCAGGCGTTCATCGAGGAATGCAAGCGCGGCGGCGTGGCGGAAGCCGATGTCGCCACCATGGAAAAGAAGGGCATGCCCACCGGTTTCTTCGTCACGCATCCACTGACGGGCGAACAGGTCGAAGTGTGGATCGGCAACTACGTGCTGATGTCCTACGGCGAAGGCGCGGTCATGGGCGTGCCCTCGCACGACGAGCGCGATTTCGCGTTCGCGAAGAAATACGGCTTGCCGATCAAGC
This sequence comes from Caballeronia sp. GACF4, assembly GCF_023631025.1. Lineage (NCBI taxonomy): Bacteria > Pseudomonadati > Pseudomonadota > Betaproteobacteria > Burkholderiales > Burkholderiaceae > Caballeronia > Caballeronia sp. GACF4. The sequence continues at coordinate 82,081 of NZ_JALQDW010000010.1, read as the reverse complement.
AGGTCATCGCCGTCGAAGGCAAGACGTATTCGACCGATGCCTGGCAGGAATGGTACGGCGACAAAACCGCCGGGCGTCTCGTCGACAGCGGCAAGTACGACGGCATGACGACCGAGGAAGCCATCAACGCGATCGCCGCCGACTTGAAAGCGAAAGACTTCGGCGACAAGCAGATCACCTGGCGTCTGCGCGACTGGGGCATTTCGCGTCAGCGCTACTGGGGCACGCCGATTCCGATCATCCATTGCCCGAGTTGCGGCGACGTGCCGGTGCCGGAAAAAGACTTGCCGGTCGTGCTGCCGGAAGACCTCGTGCCGGACGGCACGGGCAATCCGCTCGCGAAGTCCGAAGCGTTCCTGAATTGCGCGTGCCCGAAATGCGGCGCGGCGGCGAAGCGCGAGACCGACACGATGGACACCTTCGTCGATTCTTCCTGGTACTTCTCGCGCTACAGCGCGCCTGACGCCAAGACCATGGTCGACGAACGCACCGATTACTGGATGCCGATGGACCAGTACATCGGCGGTATCGAGCACGCCATTCTGCACTTGTTGTACTCGCGCTTCTGGACCAAGGTCATGCGCGACATGGGCCTCGTGAAGTTCGGCGAGCCCGCGAAGAATCTGCTCACGCAGGGCATGGTGCTCAACGAGACGTTCTATCGCGAAGACGCGGCGGGCAAGAAGACCTGGTACAACCCGCTGGATGTCACCGTCACGCACGACGACAAGGGCCGTCCCACGGGCGCGACCTCGAACGCGGACGGTCAGCCGGTCGTGCTCGGCGGCGTCGAGAAGATGTCGAAGTCGAAGAACAACGGCGTGGACCCGCAGACGCTCATCGACCAATACGGTGCGGATACGGCGCGTCTTTTCGTTATGTTCGCCGCGCCGCCGGAGCAATCGCTCGAATGGTCGGGCGCGGGCGTGGAAGGCGCGAGCCGGTTCCTGCGCCGCGTGTGGCATTTCGGACACGACAACGCTGAAGCGCTGCGTCAGCACGCGAAGCTCGATGCATCGAAACTCAACGATGCCGATCGCGCGCTGCGCCGCGAAATCTATACGGTGCTCAAGCAAGCCGACTTCGACTACGGCCGCCTGCAGTACAACACGGTCGTTTCGGCCGCGATGAAGATGCTCAACGCGCTCGAAGGCGCGAAGCAGTCGAGCGAAGGCGTGCTCAACGAAACCTTCAGCGTGCTGTTGCGCGTGCTGTATCCGGTCGTGCCGCACGTCACGTTTCAGTTGTGGTCGGAACTCGGTTACGCCGATAGCTTCGGTCCGCTGCTCGATGCGCCGTGGCCGAAGGTCGACGAAGCCGCGCTCGAACAATCGGAGATCGAACTCGTGTTGCAAGTCAACGGCAAGGTCCGTGGCGCGCTGACGGTCGCGAAGGACGCATCGCGCGAAGACATCGAAAAGGCCGCGATCGCGCACGAGATGTTCGAGAAGTTTGCCGAAGGGCGTGCGCCGAAGAAGGTCGTCGTGGTGCCGGGACGCCTCGTCAACGTGGTCGTCTGATGATGAGCGCCAAGGGAGTGGATGTGACCGGAAAACGAGTCGAGGCAACCGGCATGGGCAGGCGTTCGTTTCTGGCGCTGCTTGGCGGCGCGCTCGCCGTATCCGCGTGCGGCTTCCAGTTGCGCGGACAGCAGGACTACGCGTTCAAGCGGCTCTCCATTTCGGGCGGCACGCCGCAAATGGTCGCGCGGCTCGAACGCATGGTGCAGGGCGGCAGCGATACGGTCATCGTCAAGGCGGGCGAGAAGCCGGACGCCACTTTGTCGCTGTCCGAGGGCACGGGCATGGGCACGCTGAGTCTGAATTCGCAGGGCGTGGTGCAGGAATACGAGCTCGATTTCCGGCTGACGTATTCGCTGCTCGGCGCCGACGGCACGTTGCTGATTCCGCCTAGCGTCATCGCGCTGAATCGCGCAATGACCTACAGCGACCAATACACGCTCGCGAAATCGCAGGAAGCGACGCTGCTCTACAACGACATGCGTAACGACGCCGTCGATCAGTTGACGCGCCGGCTTGCCGTCGTGCGTTCGCTGCATCCGGCGCCGAGCGAGCAGACGCCGGGCATCGCGCCACGCGCGCCGTTGCCGACGCCGCCGCTTTGATCGCGCGCGCTCATCGACCATCATGCAGTTGAAGCTCGACGCGCTCGAAGCGCACCTCGCGAAAGGTCCGAAGGGTCTGTACGTCGTTTATGGCGACGAGCACCTGCTCGCGCAGGAAGCGTGCGACCGCATCCGAGCCGCGGCGCGCGCGGCGGGTTTCACGGACCGTACGGTGTTTACCGTCGAGCGCGGTTTCGACTGGAGCGGGTTGATCGGCGCGACGCAGTCGATGTCGCTCTTCGGCGACCGGCAACTGATCGAATTGCGCATTCCCACGGGCAAGCCGGGCAAGGAAGGCGCGGAAGCGTTGAAGACGCTCGCCGCCGCCAATAACCCCGACATCCTCGCGCTCGTCACCTTGCCGCGTCTCGATGGCGCGACGCAGAAGTCCGCGTGGTTTACGGCGCTGATCGGCGCGGGCGTCGCGCTGAAAATCGATCCAGTGGAACGCGCGCAATTGCCCATGTGGGTCGGTCAGCGGCTTTCGTTGCAAGGCCAGCGTGTGGCGCCAGGCGAAGAAGGGCGGCGAGCGCTTCTGTTCATCGCCGAACGCGTGGAGGGCAATCTGCTCGCGGCGCATCAGGAAATCCAGAAGCTCGGGCTGTTGTATCCGCAAGGCGTATTGAGTTTCGAGCAGATTCACGATGCCGTGCTGAACGTCGCGCGCTACGACGTCTTCAAGCTCAACGAGGCCATGTTGACCGGCGATATCGGCCGGCTCGCGCGCATGCTCGACGGTCTGAAGGGCGAAGGCGAAGCCGCCGTGCTCGTGCTGTGGGCGCTGGTCGAAGAGGTGCGTACGCTGCTGCGTATCAAGCGCGGCGTGGCATCGGGCAAACCGCTCGCCACGCTCATGCGCGAGAACCGCGTCTGGGGTCCGCGCGAACGGTTGATCGGCCCGGCGCTCTCGCGCGTGACCGAGGAAGCGCTGGAGAAGGCGCTTTCGCTGGCGGCGCGGCTGGATCGGCAGGTGAAGGGGCTGTCCGGGAGCACGGGCAAGCGCGGCAGCGAACCGCCGCCCGATCCCTGGGCCGGCATGTTCGAGCTAGCCATGGCTGTCGCGCATTCCAGCAAGGCCGCGCATGCCGCCGCCGTTGCGCCACCGGCGCGAGTGCGTCGCTAGACGCTTGAGCGGGCGCTGTTGCAATACGCTTAACCGCTTAGAATGATTTTTTCAGTGCTCGCCGTTGTTCGGACGAAGCGCGATATCCAGACATTGCGGACGCCTGCGGCCCGCAAAGAGACACATGATGAACATCGATCACTACATGGCCGACCTTGGCCGGCGCGCGCGCAAGGCGTCGCGTGCCATGGCGCGGGCATCGACGGCGGCCAGGAACGCGGCGCTGCATGCGGTGGCGCTCGCTATTGCCGAGGAACGCGAAGCACTCAAAGCGGCGAATGCCCGCGATCTCGCCCGCGCGCGCGAGAAGGGTCACGACGCGGCGTTCATCGACCGTCTGACGCTGTCGGACAAGGCGCTCGACACGATGGTCGAAGGCTTGCGACAGGTCGCGGCGCTGGCCGATCCCATCGGTGAAATCAGCGGGCTCAAGTATCGGCCGAGCGGCATTCAGGTCGGGCAGATGCGCGTGCCGCTGGGCGTGATCGGCATCATTTATGAATCGCGGCCGAACGTGACGATCGACGCGGCCGCTCTGTGCCTCAAGTCGGGCAACGCCACCATTTTGCGCGGCGGTTCCGAGGCGCTGGAATGCAACACGGCGCTTGCAAAGCTCATCGCCAAGGGCCTCGAAACGGCCGGCTTGCCGCAAGATGCGGTGCAGGTCGTCGAGACGGCGGATCGCGCGGCGGTCGGCAAGCTCATCACCATGACGGAGTTCGTCGACGTGATCGTGCCGCGCGGCGGCAAGAGCCTCATCGCGCGGCTCATGGAAGAAGCGCGCGTGCCCATGATCAAGCATCTCGACGGCATCTGCCACGTTTATGTCGATGACCGCGCGGATCTCGCCAAGGCCGCGGTGATCTGCGACAACGCGAAGACGCACCGCTACGGCACCTGCAACACGATGGAAACGCTGCTCGTTGCGCGGGGCATCGCGCATGAGGCACTGCCGGCGCTCGCGCGCGCGTTTCAGGCAAAGGATGTCGAACTGCGTGTGGACGGACTTGCGCGCGCGGTGCTCGAAGCGGCGAACGTGGGTTCGCTCGTCGATGCCACCGAGGTCGACTGGACCACGGAATATCTCGCGCCGGTTCTGGCCATCAAGGTCGTCGAGGACCTCGATGAAGCGATCGAGCACATCAACATCTACGGCTCGCATCATACGGATGCCATCGTCACCGAAGACCACGACCGCGCCATGCGTTTTTTGCGCGAGGTCGATTCGGCGAGCGTGATGGTCAACGCATCGACCCGTTTCGCCGATGGCTTCGAATTCGGTCTCGGCGCGGAAATCGGCATCTCGAACGACAAGCTGCACGCGCGCGGACCTGTCGGGCTGGAAGGGCTGACGTCACTAAAATTCGTCGTGCTCGGGCGCGGCGAAGTGCGTCAGTAAGGTCACGCGATGCTCTGGATCAAATCGCTGCATATCGTGCTGGTCGCGTCGTGGTTCGCCGGGCTTTTCTATCTGCCGCGCATTTTCGTGAATCTCGCGATGGAGAAGGACGCGGCTGCAACCGCTCGCTTGCTGCTCATGGCGCGCAAGCTGTTTCGCTTCATGACGTTCATCGCGGTGCCCGCCCTGGCGTGCGGGCTTTGGTTGTGGCTCGTGGTAGGCATTGGCGCGGGGCAGGGCTGGCTGCATGCGAAGCTCACCGTCGTTGCGCTGATCATCGTTTATCACGCTTATTGCGGGCGCTTGCTGCACACGTTTCAACGTGGCGAGAATAAGCGGTCGGACAAGTGGTATCGGATGTTCAATGAATTGCCGGTGCTGGGTCTTTTAGGCGCGACGTTGCTTGTCGTGGTCAAGCCTTTTTAGCTTGCCTTTTTCACGCGTCGCGCTGTTCAAGTAGCGCTAGCGCCATTTCGCCGAATACTTCCGGCCGTCCCTCGAAGAAGCGTTGCACGACTTTCGTTTCAAGCATCCACGCGCGTAGCGCTTCTCTCTCATCCCGGTTATTCGCCAACCGGACAGCAGCCTCAACGTAGTCGTCCACAGTCGTTGCGACCATCCATTCCGGCATCGACGCGCGTGCGAACATCGCGCCGTCGATATGCTCGAACACTTCCGGTCCCGTTTTGCAGATACCGGGCAAGCCGACAGTGAAGGCATCTACGATTCCGTTTGTATTGCCGAAGGGAAAGGGGCTCAGGAACATGTCCATGTTGGCGAGCTGTTCGGCGTATTCCTCGTAGGGCAAGAATCCGTGAATCGTGAATGAGCCGGAAGGAAGATACTCGGTCAGCACGCGATTCAGGTGCATTAAGGTGAACACCTTGCTGCCGCTTGCAATGAAATGCAGATGCACTTGCGGCTCTGCCCGCTGCACGATTGCCCTGCAGGCAGTGAAGAAGGACGGATTGAGCTTCATCGGCGTCGCGGCGATGGCAATGTCAGTGTGGTTCTTGCCAACCGGCGTGCGGGCCGGAACCGCGCTCAATAAACTCGATGCGATATAAGGCTGTCCGTCCTTCGGCAGCCGCATGAGTTTTTCGCTGAAGCAAGCCGGGTCGCCGACATAATCATCTTCGACACTGACGTAGTCGATGCAGTTCGAATGCGTCGTCGCCGGGTGCCCGAGCGCCGCAATTTGCAGCGGCGCGACGCGGATGTTCGACAAGAATATGGTCAGAACCGACATGCCCACGCTGGGCATGTACAGCACGCTTGGGTGCTCCGTTTGCGCGAAGTCGCGAATGAGGCGGACTTGGTCGAGCACGTTGGCGCCTTCCGGGAGATCGATAGTTCGATCGAATACCCGACGACCCGCATCGTCGATAGAGCGAGGTGCGCAGAACGCGACGGTTTCGAAGCAACGTCTTGCCGCAGCGAGCGTTGCGGAATGCGTTCGCACGATCGAATGCCCGCTGTTGAAACTTTCCGCGACAACCAGCATGAGCGGATGTGCGTTCCGTTCGCGCTCGGGTGGTGGCTTGGTCGTATCGAGATCGGTCAGCCCGAAATTCGCAAGACCCAGGCGCACGAGACCGTTGATGCCTTGTTTCACGGCATGGCGGTTTCCCTCGGTGTAAGTGCAATGCATGTACAGCGCCCAGAGACTCGTCAAATCGAGCGGCGGCGACTCACTCAGTTTGTCGATGGAGCCGGTCAGCCATTCGAGCAAGCGGATGCGTCGTGCACACGCAACCGCGCTGCCGCCGAATTGTTTTCCTCCGATACCGATGGCAAGACTCAACGCCGAAGCGCGGTCGGCGTTCCAAAGTTGCGCGATATCGAGGTCGATGCGTGATTCCGGGCTGTACAAAATGCTCAGGCGTCGAGCGGTGTCGGCAGAAAGAGTGGATGCGTCGGCGTTGCCTTGGCGACGAGCAAGCAACTCACGCACGAAATGGTCGGTATGACCGGGCGACGTGGCAGCCGCGATGCTCCAGATGAGCGAACGCTGCGCTTGCAACGATTGCAACCGAACGTCGGTCCAGGTGAATCGCGGATTCACGAGCATGCTTCCTAAAGCATGACAAACGCGGCTGGCGAAATGCTCGTCCGACTCGGATCTATTGGCGAACGCTCGGGCGTCGCCGTGGGACATGAGGTCGGCCAGATTCATATACGGAAATCTTGCCAACCGTTCCGAGAACTTGCCGAACAGGGCGAGAGCTTCATCGAAGTCTTCGCCATTGATACAGGACTCGAAACGTTCAAGTGAAAATACGCCGCTGGTTTCCATTTGCTCTACTGATCACTTAATCGCTGAAGCTCATACTAAATGATCATACTGGCAAAGTAAGCCGATTGAACCAACTGTCACATTCGCGGCCGGTGTGCTGCGTCGATTAAAGGTCGACGCGTCTTCGTTCCAGCACATCCTTGGCCTCGGCAAGACGCGCAGCCAACTCAGGGCCACGTGCCAACGCCATGCCGACCGCGAGAATATCGCCGATGGCCAAGTGCGATACGCGGGAAGTCATCGGCGAGAAAATATCCGTGTCTTCGTCGACATTCGCGAAAAGCCCGATATTCGCCATGCGCGCGAGCGGCGAATTGCCATGCGTGATAGCGATCACGCTCGCGCCGCGATCCATTGCCGATTTGCACGCGTCGAGAATGTCTTTTGTGCGGCCAGTATTGGAAATGGCGACGACGACATCGCCGGGTCCGAGCAGCGCCGCCGAAGTCGTATAGGTATGCGGGTCCGAATACGCAACCGACGGCACGCCGAGGCGGAAGAACTTGTGCTGCATATCCAACGCCGCGATGCCCGATCCGCCCGCGCCATAGAACTCGATGCGACGCGCGTTGGCCAGCACGCCAATCGCGGCGGCGACGCTGTCCGACGACAAGCTGTTGCGCACCTGGATCAGCGCTCCGATGGTGCGGTCCAGAACCTTCGCGGCAACGCCCGCAGGCGGCTCGTCGCTGCGGACATCGCGATAAACCGTGGGAACGTCCCCTGCCACGCTTTGAGCAAGACGAATCTTGAACTCGCGAAAGCCGGAAAAGCCCAACGCCTGACAGAAGCGCGCGATCGTCGGCTGACTGACGCCTGCCCGCGCCGCAAAATCGGTCATCGACAAGTCGAGTACCTCGCGCGGCGCTTCGAGCACGTAGTCGGCCAGCTTGCGCTCCGAAGGGCGCAATTGTTCTCGCATCGCCTCGACTTGGGACAGCAACATCGGGAATCTCGCCTATGCTGGAAAATTGCCTGCGACTATAGCTGATCGCTGCTTTGTACATTTACTACACGATCTGATGTGTAGATTTAGGGGATTTCCCTGAGTTCGCTGCCAGTAAAAGCGCCAGATACGCGAACGCTTAACAAATAAAGGCGGATCGCAAGTTGTCTGCTTGTAGTTTTTCTACTAACATTTCGTTCCACGGCACGACGCAAAATAGTCAGATAGCTGCCAGTCCTCGCGACGTCCAACCCAATACCTCGACGGCAAGCACGCCGGGAGTGAGACAAAGGAGCTCCGATGGTTTCCCCGCATTCGCAACTCAAGAAGGTCACCGACCGCGTGATCGAACGCAGCAAGTCCACCCGTTCGGCTTATCTGACGCGCATCGACGCCGCGCGCGGCAAGTTTCCGGCGCGCGGCGCGTTGTCGTGCGCCAATCTCGCGCACGGCTTCGCGGGTCTCGAAGGGCAGGAAAAGTTCGCGATCAAGGCGGTGCGCGAGCCGAACATCGGCATTGTGTCTTCTTATAACGAAATGCTGTCGGCGCACGCGCCGTACAAGAGCTTCCCCGACATCATCAAGCAGGCGGCTCAGCAGCACGGCGGTATTGCGCAATTCGCGGGCGGCGTGCCGGCCATGTGCGACGGCATCACGCAGGGCAACGCTGGCATGGAGTTGTCGCTGTTCTCGCGCGAAGTCATCGCCATGAGCACGGCCGTGGCGCTCACGCACAACATGTTCGATGCCGCTTTGTGCCTCGGCGTATGCGACAAGATCGTGCCGGGTCTCGCCATCGGCGCGCTGCAGTTCGGACATCTGCCGACCATCTTCGTGCCCGCCGGTCCGATGACGAGCGGCCTCACCAACGACGACAAAGCGAAGGTTCGTCAGGAGTTCGCGACGGGCAAATGCAACCGCGACGCATTGCTCGAAGCGGAAGCGGCGGCTTATCACGGTCACGGCACATGCACGTTTTACGGCACGGCGAACAGCAATCAGATGCTGATGGAAGTGATGGGCCTGCATCTGCCGAGCGCTGCGTTCGTGCATCCGCATACGCCGTTGCGCGATGCACTTACCGCCGAGGCCGCGCGTCGCGTACTGGATATCACGCTCGAACGCGGCCACTACACGCCGATTGGCCACGTCGTCGATGAGAAAGCGATCATCAACGGCATCGTCGCGTTGCTGGCGACGGGCGGCTCCACGAATCACACGCTGCATCTGGTGGCGATCGCGCGCGCGGCGGGGATCATCATCGACTGGAACGACTTCGATCAACTGTCGCAGGTCGTTCCGCTGCTCGCGAAGATCTATCCGAACGGCAAGGCCGATGTGAACCATTTTCACGCGGCGGGCGGCGTTGCGTTCCTCGTGCGCAATCTGCTCGAAGGCGGCTTGCTGCATGAGGACGTGCAGACGGTCGTCGGTCATGGGCTGTCGCATTACACGAAGGAGCCGAAGCTCATCGACGGCAAGCTCCAATGGGTCGACGGCGCTAAAGAAAGTCATGACAGCAAGGTGCTGCGTAGCATTGGCGAGCCGTTTCAGCCGGATGGCGGTTTGCGACTTATGCAGGGCAAACTCGGGCGCGGAGTGATCAAGATCTCGGCGGTTGCGCCTGAACATCGCGTGGTGAAGGCGCCGGCTATCGTGTTCAATTCGCAGGAAGAAGTGCAGGAGGCGTTCGACAGGGGCGAGCTCAAGCGCGATTTCGTGGCGGTCGTGCGCTTTCAGGGCGCGCGCGCGAATGGCATGCCGGAGTTGCATCGATTGACGCCGTTGCTCGGCGTGTTGCAGGATCAGGGCTTCCATGTGGCGCTCGTGACCGATGGGCGCATGTCGGGCGCATCGGGCAAGGTGCCCGCGGTAATCCACATATCGCCTGAAGCGTTGTTGCATGGTCCGATCGGCAAGGTGCGCACGGGCGATATGATCGTGATCGATGCGCCGTCGGGTGTGCTAGACGTCGATATCGATGCCGATGAATGGGCGGCGCGCGAAGTGGAGGCGCCGCTGCATCAGGCGCAAAACGAGGCGGGCTTCGGGCGTGAGCTGTTCGGCGTGTTCCGTCACGCGGCGTTGCCGGCGGAAGAGGGCGCGTCGGTGTTTGGCGCGCTGCTTGACGCCGCGTCTGCTCCGTCGCACCGCTCGCCCGATGTCGTGAAGGCGCATGCGACACATTGAGTCATAGGCCGTTGCTGCCTGAAACAAACCTCGCGGCTTGGCCGTTAGACAACGGCGCCGCATCAAACACCAGGAGTCGTATCACATGAAAACGGTAAGCGAAATCGTCCGTCTGGGTCCTGTCATCCCTGTTCTTGCCTTCGATTCGGTCGAGCAGGGCGAGCACGTCTCGCGCGCGCTGCACGCTGGCGGCGTGAAGGTGTTGGAGATTACGTTGCGCACGGCCGCGGGTATCGCGGCAATCGAACGGGCGAGTCAGCTTGCGGACGATATCGTCGTGGGCGTCGGCACGATCACGAAACCCGAGCATTGTGCACAGGCAAAGAAGGCGGGTGCGCAATTCGGTGTGTCACCCGGCTTGACGCGAGACATGCATAAGGCTGCGCAAGATGCGGGCTTGCCATTGCTGCCTGGCGTGATGACACCGAGCGACATCATTACGGCGATGGAACTTGGATATGAAATCGTGAAGTTTTTCCCGGCGCAGCAGGCGGGTGGAATTCCGATGCTGCAGGCTTTCCATGGGCCGTTTCCCAACTTGAAGTTCTGTCCGACGGGCGGGATTACTGCCGAGACGGCGACGAGCTTCTTGGCGCAGCCGAATGTGGTTTGCGTGGGCGGGTCTTGGTTGACGCCGAAGGCTGCGCTGGCTGCGCAGAATTGGGAGGAGGTTACGAGGCTGGCGCGGGCGGCTACAGAGTTGGCGGCGTAGGGGTGAGTTGCTGGGCTAAAGAGGTGTGATTTCTCTCGCGCATGAGCTTGTCCTTGGAGGCGCGTCTTTTGTACGAAGGTGACGTGCCCTGAGCCGAGCTCGCGTTTCGTGGTGGAACTCGCTTATCGAGCCCTCTTCCGATCTAGCCGGTTCTTGTTGGCCCGCATCTTCGACGTGACGCTTGAAATATCGACTTCTGCTTTTTGTGCCTCACGCCCGTTCTGCAGACACCCTTGATGGCGGTGACGTAGGACCCAAGAGCTCATCCTTCAAAATGCTTAAGGGTTCTCAACAAATTTCGGCTGACACTGGCGAGTTAAGCGTTGTGTCGTGTTGAGTAAGAGTTCAGCACTTGGTCGTCGACGTTTTTAGTCTTATCCGTCAGAACCAACGGCTCGAGCAAGCCATCGTTGAGTGACTCCGCACCACTGGCTGCATCACGGCAAGATGCAGACGATGTGTGAATTAACATTTCAATCGATGCTTCTAAGTTAGATTGAGCATCTTAAAAATTGAAATCTACTCAACGTGCGAAACGGCCCGATGGTTTCGTTTGTTGAGCGATTTGGTTCGAACCAACACTGTTCGCCAATTTATTAAAACAGGCTGAGACAGGTGTGGATTTTGAATAAACAGATTCTGCGAATTTTCTCCGCTATACGCCGTCGGATAATTGAATTCGTGATCCACGGACACGAACGATTTTAGTAGTATAAAAAGAGCGAGCTAAGACGAAGAAAATCATTGGTATCCGCACTGGAATGGCTGAAAGCAGGTGACAGAGAAACGAACTTGACCGCAGAATGCTGAACCAGAAGTAATTGCTTCTGAAAGACTCGACATTTGCTGACGCTTGCGAGCGAGCAACGATCAGCAAGCAACAAGCGACGTGCGACGCGAAGCGAAATAGGCCCGATTCGACACTTAGTGCGCCTTCGCTTCTTCCTAAGTGGAACAAGTACACATGGCTCGATGTATTGGTTCGAACCGTACCTCGACGCTATAGCAGAATAACAGAGGCCACCGAATTGCACTGTGCTGGCGTCGGTGCGCGCATTCGTGCATTTTCATTCGTCGCAACCAAAACGCTGCTAATGCAATGCTTGCGACGCGTATCTTGTTCATGAGCGAGTTGGCGAATCGTGCCGACATGGTGGGCACGGACATCGATGCAGTGCGGCGTGGCATGGGATCGTGCCGTCAAGACGAGCTTCGGTGATACAAAGCGAGACATCGTTACGAACTGTGGCGACGCTTTCTTGCGCCGATCTCCCGCACGCTCTTTCGAGCTAATCGCCCCGACACTTTTTAGCTTTTCCACCGAAAGCGGTCGGACGTTTTAGCCTGCCGGACTGCCTTTCAGCGTTGGCAGACTAGAACCCTGGCACCGTCATAGGACGACTCTCATAAAACGTCAGGTTCACTGGGAATTTCAGGTGTTCTTCTATATATTTGACCAAGGAATCCGCTTTTTGTCCTCCGGCAAAAACGCTTGATTACGGTCTCTCCTGCTTCCCATCAGCGTTTGGCAAATGGCAACGCGTGCTTCTTTGGGCACGGCAGTCTCTCAAACGCAAAGCCAACAGCGCAGCGTTTCAATTTTTGAAAATGCGCTCCGTCATTTTAGGGATAACAACTAATGACAATCCGCATTGGAATTTCTGTCGTAACGCATCAAGGACAGAACATCTGGCAGAACGGGCTTGGGCAAAATGTCATCTTCTTGGCGGAAGCTCTCCAACGGTTACCGTTCGTAGAAAGCGTTTCGTTGATTGATGTTGGCGATCAAAACGCGATGCCGCCGCAAGTCGATCTGTCGTCAAGAAAGGTGCGCATCATGCGCGCAGCGGATGCAACCAATCTTGTCGATGTGATTTTCGAGATGGGCGGCGCGCTGCAGGCTTCATGGCGCAGTACGCAGATGCCGTCGTCTCTCATCAATGGGGAAACGACCAGAATTATCTTTACCTTGACGTCTTGTATGGCGGCTATCCGTTGGTGCACAACTCGCCTTGGCTCGACGCGGGCTATTACTACCCGGACTTCAACGTGCAAGAGGGCGGCCAGCAACTCTTATTGGCTGCTCGCGAACACGACGCATCGCTAGCTGACTATCGCGCACGAGCCCAGCGTGTAATCGACTCGGTCAATCCGTTTCAACAAGCAAATCTCGATAGTTTTGCCAATCGGTTGCTGCACCTCTGCAACCACAGCACTGTGAAGCTCGGCGTATGAACAAGCAAACAAAACCCCGCATGCCGGAGCGGTTGAATGTCGGCGTTTCCATTTTTATCCGAAAAGGCGAGCAGTCACTCTGGGAGAACGGCATTTTCCAGAACTGCCTGTATCTCGTCATGCTGCTTAAGCGTTCTCCGCGCGTAAAAGCCACATATTTGGTGACGGGCGGCGGCGATGGTGGCCCGGAGGACGCCAAGCGTTTCTTGGTCGATTCGCCGGCACCGCTCATCGACATGGAAACAGCCATGACGAAGCTCGACGTAATGATCGAGATGAGCGCGCAGCTTAATAAGGAATGGTCGATCAAGTTTCGAGACGGCGGCGGAAAGATCATTACGATGCGCGTGGGTAATGACTACGTCATTGACATCGAGCGAATGGTCTTCAACCTGCAACACGCGCTGCTTATTTCGGGTGCACCGTATGACGAGGTTTGGACGCTCCCGGAATACGAGCGCAGTTGTGCGCCATACTTCGAGACGCTCTTCTGTGCGCCCGTGAAGCTGATGCCGCACCTTTGGAGTCCTGTGGTTCTCGACCGCGAGGTTGCGAAATTGCCGGAAGGCCAGACGTTTGGATATCAGCGTGGCCGTGGCCGCTGGCGTATTGGAATCTTTGAGCCGAATGTCTGCATGGTGAAAACGAGTTATATCCCCATGCTCTGCTGTGAAATGGCGCATCGGGAGAATCCGGACATGATTGAACGTATGTACGCATACAACACGTTCAAACTGAAAGATCATCCAGGATTCGCAGGATTTGCGCAGAGCCTGAACATTGTCAAACATGGGCTCGGCTTCTTTGAGGGGCGTTATCCGTTCGCGCAGATCGTACCAGTGTCGGTTGATGCAGTTGTCAGCCACCAGTGGGAGAACCCACAGAACTATGTCTATTACGAAGCTTTGTACGGTGGGTAACAGTCGCGTCGATAGCCTGTCTACGAGCCTGGACTCCGCGAACAGCACGATTGGTTCGGTTTCTACCGGCGTGGCGTCGATCAGTACTTCGGTTGGAAGCCTGTCGACCGTTGTAAGCACGACGGTGAGCGCGGTGGGTAGCCTGTCTACCACGGTCAGCTCGATGTCCACGGGTTTGAGCACCACCAACAGTTCGGTCAACTCCCTCTCTACGACTCTCGGTAGCGCAAGTACGTCCGTCAATTCGATCTCGACAGGCGTGAGCACGGTCTCAGTTCGACCAATAGCTCGGTCAGCACGTTGTCGACAAGCCTGTCGACGGGCATGAGCACCGCGAATAGTTCGACGAGCAGTCTGTCGGGTTCGACTTCCACGAGCGTCAACTCGATGGCTACGCAAGACACGGATATGGTCAACGTGAACCAGTTGAACGACGCGGTCGCGCAATCCAACGGCTACACGGACGGTGCGGTTGCCGGGATGCAAAGCCAGGTCACTAACATCGGTCGCACTGCCTACTCGGGTATTGCGGCGGCTACGGCTCTGGCCATGGTCCCGCACATCGATCAGGACAAGGATATGTCCGTCGGTGTGGGCGGCGCCGCGTATCAGGGTTATGCGGCGGCTGCCGTCGCGATGAACCTGCGCGTCACGCAGAACCTCGTGTTGCAGGCGGGTGCGGGTACGAGCCGCAATGGCACCGTGTACAGCGCCAACGCTTCGTACCGGTGGTAAAGCGAGCTTCCTGACGTGAAAGTCAGGAAGCAAAGCCTGGGCATTCGCGTAGTCGCGCGTTTGCCCAGGCGCTCGATTCAAGCAACCAATTACCCGGCAGTTGAAAGATGTTCAAGTATCTTATTTCCATCATCTCCGCAGCGGCAATGTTGTCTGCATGCACCACCGACACAGGCATGGCCTATACGGCTCGAAAGGTGAACATCGCAAATCAGGGCGAAGCCTATCGTGTCACATGCTCCGGTCTGTTCGAGTCGCAGAAGTCGTGCATGAGTGCGGCGACAAAGATTTGCCAGGATCGCCAAGTGGTTTTGGTGCAGGCAGTCGACGGTCTGCAAGGCAATCAAGGCCGTAACAATCCGCGCGAGATCACCTTCACCTGCGGTTCTGCCGCATCGACCGCGAATCCGGCGTCCTGATTCAAGCTGTTCGAATTAGCGCGAAGCAATAGGCACGAAAGAGCCGACTCTCAACAAGAGTCGGCTTTTTTCACATTCAAGCGACGGCGCGCGCATCCAAATTCAGCTTTATGTTGTCCTTCGACCGCTTTACGGACGACTTTCCCGCTTACCAGTAAAATCCCGATTCTTCGGCGCGGTGCACGCGCTTGCCCGTTGCTTCTTTGCAGCGACGGCAAACGCACGCATAGCGCCAAAAACCTCAACAAAATCAAAGGAGGCGTCATGCCGGCCGTCCACGGGAGCATGCTCCTGCTCTATGCGGTAATCGCGATCGCGGTTCTGATCCTGATGATCGCGCGTTTTAAGGTTTACCCGTTTCTCGTTCTGATCATCGTGTCCGTGCTGCTCGCGCTTGCGGTCGGCATGCCGATGGACAAGATCGTCAAGGCGTTCGAGACCGGCAACGGCAATACGCTCGGGCATATCGCCATCGTCGTGGGTCTCGGTACGATGCTCGGCAAAATGATGGCGGAATCCGGCGGCGCCGAGCGCGTCGCCAATACGCTGATCAATGTCTTCGGCGAAAAGAACATTCACTGGGCGATGATGGTCGTGGCGATCATCGTGGGCTTGCCGGTGTTCTTCGAGGTGGGTTTCGTGCTGCTGATTCCGATCGCGTTCAATGTCGCCAAACGCACGGGCAAGTCCTTGCTGCTGATCGGTCTGCCGATGGTCGCCGGCCTTTCGGTCGTGCACGGTCTGATTCCGCCGCACCCGGCCGCGTTGCTCGCGGTACAGGCGTATCACGCCGATATCGGCAGGACAATTGCATATGGTCTGATCGTCGGGATTCCGACCGCAATTGTCGCCGGGCCGCTTTTTGCGCTCATGATCCACAAGTACATCAAGCTGCCGGATGCCAATGCGCTGGCCGACCAGTTCATCAGCAAGCATGGCGATACGGAAAAAAAGCGCGATCTGCCGAGCTTCGGCATTACGCTCTTCACCATTCTGTTGCCGGTGATTCTCATGCTCGTCGGCAGTTGGGCTGACTTGGTCTTCACGCCGAAGACGCTGCCCAACGACCTTCTACGCTTCGTCGGTCAGTCCGACATGGCGCTTCTGATTGCCGTGCTGGTCAGTTTCTGGACTTTCGGTGCGGCGCGCGGCTTCAATCGCGATCAGATCCAGAAGTTCTGCGGCGAATGTCTTGCGCCAATCGCGGGCATCACGCTGATCGTGGGCGCGGGCGGCGGTTTCGGCAATATCCTGCGTGAGAGCGGCATTTCTCAGCAGATCGTCGCCACGGCTTCGCAAGCGAATCTTTCGCCCTTGCTGCTCGGCTGGTTCGTCGCCGCGCTGATTCGCCTGGCCACCGGCTCGGCGACTGTCGCCATGACGACCGCTTGCGGTATCGTGGCGCCGATTGCAGCGGCGGCAGGCGGTCACGTCAGTCCCGAGTTGCTGGTACTTGCTACCGGCTCTGGCTCGCTGATCTTCTCGCACGTGAACGATGGCGGCTTCTGGCTGATCAAAGAGTATTTCGGGATGACGGTCGGACAGACGTTCAAGACCTGGTCGTTGCTCGAAACGCTGATTTCCCTGATGGGTTTAGGTTTGACCTTCGCGCTCGCGGCGGTCGTGTAAGGAGATTTTGATGATTCTCATCGCGATGGGCGTCTCGGGCGCCGGCAAAACCCGCATCGGCGAAATGCTGGCGGAACGCCTGCAATGCCCGTTCACTGACGGCGACGCGTTCCACAGCGCCGCCAACAAGGAAAAGATGCACAAGGGCATCCCGCTGACGGACGACGACCGCTGGCCGTGGCTCAAGACGATCCGCGCGGCGATCGAAGAGAAAAAGCGCGCGGGCGAAACGGCGGTGTTCACGTGCTCGTCGTTGAAGCGCTCGTATCGCGACATCTTGCGCGATGGCGACAAGGACGTCGTTTTCGTCTATCTGCAAGGCACGTTCGACGTATTGAAGGAGCGCCTGCAGACGCGCACAGGCCACTTCTTCGAGCCGTCGCTGTTGCAAAGCCAGCTCGATACGCTCGAGGAGCCGGGCGAAGACGAGGCGATCATCGAGAGTATTGAACTCACGCCTGAGCAGATCGTGGATAACGTGATCGAGAAGCTCAAGACGCGCTGAGTCAGGAGCGATAGGCATCAAAAAAGGCCCCGCGTGTTCAAGCGCGGGGCCTTCTTTTATGAAGCGAGCAAGTGCGGAAGGGCCGGCTCAAGCGGCCCGATCGAACGTCAAGCGATTCGCTTCGCCAGCTCGACCGCCTTGCCGATATACGAACCCGGCGTCATGTCGAGCAGCAGCTGCTTCGCATCCGCGGGAATCGCGAGACCATTGATGAACGTCTGCAAGCCTTCGCGCGTGATGCCTTTGCCGCGCGTCAGTTCCTTCAGTTGCTCATACGGATTCTCGATGCCGAAACGGCGCATCACCGTTTGCACGGGCTCGGCGAGCACTTCCCAGCAATTGTCGAGATCTTCGTTCAGGCGCGCCGCGTTCACCTCGAGCTTGTCCAGACCGCGGATCAGCGCGTCGTAGGAGAGCAGCGAGTAGCCGAATGCCACGCCGATATTGCGCAGCACCGTCGAATCGGTGAGGTCGCGCTGCCAGCGCGAAATCGGCAGCTTGTCGGAAAGATGGCGCAGCGTCGCGTTCGCTAGGCCGAGATTGCCTTCCGAGTTTTCGAAGTCGATTGGGTTGACCTTGTGCGGCATCGTCGATGAACCAATCTCGCCCGCTTTCGTGCGCTGCTTGAAGTAGCCAAGCGAGATGTATCCCCACACGTCGCGATCGAGGTCGAGCAGAATCGTGTTCGCGCGCGCGACGGCATCGAACAGTTCCGCCATGTAGTCGTGCGGCTCGATCTGGATCGTGTACGGATTGAACGTGAGCTTCAAACGGTTTTCGACGACATCCT
This sequence comes from Caballeronia sp. GACF4, assembly GCF_023631025.1. Classification (NCBI taxonomy): domain Bacteria; kingdom Pseudomonadati; phylum Pseudomonadota; class Betaproteobacteria; order Burkholderiales; family Burkholderiaceae; genus Caballeronia; species Caballeronia sp. GACF4. The sequence goes on along the minus strand of NZ_JALQDW010000010.1, from coordinate 64,057 downwards.
TCGAAAACGCTTCCCAGTCGAACTCCGGATACGCCGACAGATGCGCGTTGTAATTGCCGACCGCGCCGTTCATCTTGCCAAGCAGCGGCACCTCGACGATACGTTCGATGGCGCGCGACAGACGCGCCGCCACGTTGGCGATTTCCTTGCCGAGCGTCGTCGGGCTCGCGGGCTGGCCGTGCGTGCGCGAGAGCATTGGCTGTTCGGCGTGTGCGTGCGCGAGCTTCACCAGGCGCTCGTGCACCGAGCGCAGCGCGGGCACGATGACATGTTCGCGCGCGCCGGCGAGCATGAGCCCGTGCGACGTGTTGTTGATATCTTCCGACGTACACGCGAAGTGAATGAACTCGCTCGCGCGTTCCAGTTCCGGCTGACCCTTGACCGATTCCTTCAGCCAGTATTCGACTGCCTTCACATCATGATTCGTGACGCGCTCGATGTCCTTGATGCGCGCCGCGTCGTGCGCCGTGAAGCGCTCGGCCAAGCTCAGCAGAAATTGCTCGGATGCCTCGGAAAAGCGCGGCACTTCGGCGAAGCCCGCACGCGACAGCGCGATCAGCCAATGAATTTCGACCGTCACGCGGTGACGCATGAATGCGGCCTCGGAGAGCCATTCGCGCAGGGCTTCAGTCTTGGAGGCGTAGCGACCGTCGAGCGGCGAAAGCGCGGTGAGCGCGAAGAGGGTATCGGGACGGGTATCGGACATGATGGCTTGGCGTGTCAGCTTCTGCTTGCGGCTGGAAGGAAAAGACGGCAGAACTGCGCATTTTACCATCGGATGCGTCCCAATCCCGGCGCGCCTCAGGCTTGGGCGCGCAATGCCCGGTCGAGCGCGTCGAGTTGCGCGGGCGTGCCGACGTTCTCCCAGCGGCCGACGTACAACTCGCCGGTGGCGCGTTTCCCTGCGATGGTCTCGCGGTAATACGGCGTCAGCGCGCGGCGCGTACCCGGAGTCAGGTCATGGAACATGCGCGTGTCGTAGAGACCGATGTTGCCGAACGTATGGCGCGGCGCGCCGTCGATGGCGAGCAGTCCGTCTTCGCGCAACGCAAAGTCGCCGTTTGGATGGAAGGGCGGATTGGGCACCATCACGAGATGCATGCCGGGCGTATCGCGCGATGCGAGCTTGTCGGCGCGTTCGCCGAGCGACGCATAGTCGAACTCGCAGAACACATCGCCGCTCACCGCGATAAAAACGCCGCGCCCGATCAGATGCAGCGCCTGCGCGATTCCGCCCGCCGTTTCCAGCGCGTCGGTCTCGGCGGAATAGCGCAACTCGACGCCCCAGCGCGAACCGTCGCCGAGCGCGTCTTCGATCTGCTCGCCGAGCCACGCGTGATTGATGACGATGGTTTGGATGCCCGCCGCCGCGAGCCGCTCGATCTGCCAGACGATCAATGGCTTGCCGCCGACTTCAAGCAGCGGCTTCGGGCAGGAATCGGTGAGCGGGCGCATCCGTTCGCCGCGGCCGGCGGCGAAGATCATCGCCGTGTTGAGGGTTTGACTCATGGGTGCTCAGAACGTATAGCCGACTTCGATCGCGCGGCCTTCCCACTGATCGAGCAGCCGCGCGAAGGGGAAGAGCGGCGCGTAGCGTTCGGCCACCTTGCGCGCGTAGCCGATGAAGCGCGGCAAGTCCGCCAGATAGTGCGACTTGCCATCGCGATAATGAATGCGCGCGAACAGCCCGAGCACCTTGATGTGCCGCTGCAGGCCCATCCACTCGACCTGACGATAGAACTCGCCGAAGTCCGCATCGACCGGAAGGCCGGCCTTTCGCGCGCGTTCCCAGTAGTACACGATACAGTCGAGCTGAAACTCTTCGTCCCAGCTGATGAACGCGTCGCGCATGAGCGATGCGATGTCGTACGCAATCGGCCCGTACACCGCGTCCTGAAAATCCAGCACGCCGGGGTTCGGCTCCGCGACCATCAGATTGCGCGGCATGAAGTCGCGCAGCATGAAAGTCCGCGGTTGCGCGAGCGCGCTTTTGACGAGCAGATCGAAGGTCTTGTCGAGCGTCTTGCGCTCGGCTTGTGTGACCTCGCGGCCAAGGTGACGGCCGATGAACCACTCGGGCATCAACTCCATCTCGCGACGCAGGAACGCTTCGTCGAACGGCGGGAGCACGCCTTCGCGCGAAGTCTGCTGAAAGCGGATCAGCGCGTCGATGGCGTCGCGCATGAGCCCGCGCGCGTTCTTTTCATCGAGGACGGAGATGTAGGTGGTCGTGCCGAGATCGGTCACGAGCATGAAGCCGGCCTCGAAGTCGGCCTCGAGAATCTTCGGTACATGCACGTTGGCGGTTTCGAGCAAGCCTGCCACTTGCACGAACTCGCGGCATTTCTCGGGCGGCGGGGCATCGACGGCGATGAGCGTGCTGCCATGCTCCGATGCGCTTTCCAGCCTGAAGTAGCGGCGAAAGCTGGCGTCGGCCGACGCGGGCGCGAGCGTCGCGACATCGAGCCGGTAACGATCGGTGAGGGTTTGCAGCCACGAACGAAGTTGTTCGAAGCGGGAATCGGGGGGAATGTGCGTCATAAATTCGAGAGGCAAAACATCTTGCCATATAATACCCCACGACTTTTTTAAGCGATCCGTTTCAAGCCTGGCGCCAGGCCCGACGACTGTCCGCGTCACCGTTCGATCGAGTGTCGTCCCTGCCTGGCAACGGACCGTCCAGTTTCGACCTCGACGCATGTGCGGTCACAGCGCGGCCAAAAGCGCGGCCGCAGACTTGTCGGCATCGCGCTCAGGACGCGAACGGGATCGAACCGCCACCCATACATGCCGCCACGACAGTTTCCCGCATCGAAGATTCCAGGCGACGCTCAGCCACGCCGGCGGCGGCTCGTCGCCGCGCTTTTATCCGTTCCGGGCATGATGCCCGCTTTCGCGCACGCTCAGCTTGCAGGACCCGCAGCCGAACCGCAGCCAATCGACGGTCCCGGCAGCCTGCGTCTCGCGCCCCAACTGGAAGAGCGCCCGCTGAAGAGCGGCCAGCAGCCAACGAGCTTTCTTCTCGGCGACAAGACCACTGGCACGTCCGACGAGGACATGGCGGCGAAAGGTTCGGCGGAAATCCGGCGCACGGTGACGGTCATCAAGGGCGATGCGCTCCATTACGACCAGGACACCGACATGGCCGATGCTTTCGGCAATGTCAGGCTCATCAACAACGGCGTGTCGTTCGTGGGTCCCGAAGCGCATTTGAAGGTGGAGGCGAACGAAGGGTTCATGACGAACCCGAAGTACCACTTCCTGCTGACGGGCGGCTCGGGCAGCGCGGAGCGCATCGATATCATCGATAACGAGCGGGCGCGTGTCGATCACGGCACCTACACGGCCTGCGCGTGCGAAACCAATCCGGCCTGGTACATCAAGGGCAGTTCGTTCGATTTCGATACCGGCGCCGAAGACGGCGTCGCGCATAACGGCGTGCTGTTCTTCCAGGGCGTGCCGGTATTCGCAAGCCCGTGGCTGTCGTTTCCGTTGACGGGCGACCGCCGCAGTGGCTTTCTGCCGCCGACTTTTTCGGTGAGTTCGAACACGGGCTTCGAACTGACGGCGCCGTACTATTTCAACATCGCGCCCGATCGCGATTTGACACTGACGCCGCGCATCATGACTCAGCGTGGCGTTCTGATGGAAGCGACGTACCGCTATCTGTCGCCTACATATTCGGGCTCATTCACTGGCGATTTTCTGCCAAACGACCGCGAAACGCACACGAACCGTTATGCCATCTTCTGGAAACACTTTCAGAACTTCGGCGGCGGCCTTGCGGGTTACGTCAATTACAACAAGGTTTCCGACGATCAGTATCCGGAAGACCTGGGCAACGCGTCGAACCAGTTCCTGAACGGCACGCAGTTGCTCTACCAGCAGGAAGCGGGTCTGACATACAGCAACGGACCGTGGTCCGTGCTTGCGCGCGAACAGCGCTGGCAGACGTTGCAGCCGTCGGTCCCGCCGTATGCGCGCGAACCGCAGTTGAACGTGCAGTACAGCAAGTTCAACGTCGGCGGTTTCGATTACGGCGCCGAAGCGGATTTCACGCGCTTCACGATCACCGAGGAAGGCGCGACCGACGGTCAGCGCATGTACTTCAACCCGTACGTGAGTTACGGGGTCAACGCGCCGGGCTACTTTGTCACGCCGAAGATTCAGTGGCATTTCGCGTCTTACGACCTGAGCCATATCGCGACGGGGCCGGTAGTGGGTCAACCGCTGACGCCGGCAGGTCAGCCGAAGAACTTCACCGAATCGATCCCGACGCTCAGTTTCGACTCGGGTCTCGTGTTCGACCGCTCGGTGCGGCTTTTCGGCCAGGACTACATCCAGACGCTGGAACCGCGGCTTTACTACGTCTACACGCCGTATCACAACCAGAATTTCGCGCCGATCTTCGATACCGCCGAAGCCGACTTCGGTCTCGCCGAGATCTACACGCCGAACACGTTCGTCGGCAACGACCGGATCGCGGACGCAAACCGCATCACGGCGGGCCTCACGACGCGCTTCATCAACCCGGCGACGGGCGATGAACGTGCGCGTTTCGTCATCGCGCAGCAGTACTATTTCACGAGCCAGCGCGTCACGATCTCCGAGGATCAGCCGATCAACGAGGCCAAGCACTCGGACCTCATCGCGGGCGCGGCGATCAAGCTGGGAGCTGGTTTCGCCTCGGAAACCGCGTTCCAATATAATGTCGACAACAATCAGCTCGTGCGCTCGAGCATCGGCTTCGCGTTCAGCCCGGCCGACCGCAAGGTGATCAACGTCGGCTACCGCTACACGCGTTCCAACCAGACCACGCTCGTGAACGAGCCGATCAACCAGATCCTGGTGTCCGGCGAGTGGCCGCTCACGAATCGTCTCTATGCGGTCGCTCGTGTCAATTATGATCTTGCGAGTCATCGGCTCGTCGACGGCCTCGTGGGCTTCCAGTACGATGCCGACTGCTGGGCGCTTGGTTTCGGCGCGCAACGTTACGCTAATGGCGTCAACACCAGCGGTCAGCCCTCGTCCGGCACGCGCGTGCTCGCGCAGCTTACGTTCAAGGGCCTGTCGAACGTCGACAACGGCCTCGTCAGCGCGTTCCGCGCGAGCGTCCAGGGCTACCAGCCTCCGCCGCCAGCAGCGCCGCCGCTCGCCCGCTACAGCAACTACGAGTGAGCCTCGGGGAACGCAGGCGGACAAGGCATCCTCTAACACGCAGCTAAGAAGCAGTAAGGCGGCTCGCCAGAACCGCACGAGAAGCAGCATACGAACGGGCACGACCCGTATTTGATGGAGTATCTGTGGCAAACGTGAATATGTTTCGATCGACGGTAGTTGCAACAAGCGTGATCGCTGCCGCTCTGATCCTGAGTTCGCCGGCCGGTGCGCAGGCGTTGTCGAATGGCAGCAGTGCCCAAGTCACCGATTCGGTCGTCGCGATCGTCAACGACGGCGTCATTACGCGGCGCGAACTCGAAGACCGCTCGCGCCTCATCGCGCAGCGTCTGCAACAACAGAACGCGCCGGTGCCGCCCGCTGAACAATTGCAGCAGCAGGTGCTCGATCAGATGGTGCTCGAGCGCATTCAGTTGCAGCGCGCGAAGGAAGACAACATCGTCGTCGACGACGCCACCGTGAACCGCACGCTCGAGCGTCTTGCGCAGCAAAACCAGATGACGCTCGACGTCTACCGCTCGCGCATCGAGGCGCAAGGCGTGCCCTGGGCCACCTTCACGCGCGACGCCCGCACCGAACTCACGCTCTCCAAGCTGCGCGAAAAGGAAGTGGACAGCAAGATCACCGTGTCCGACGGCGAAGTGGCGAACTACATCGCCAGCCAGCGCGGTCCCGGCGCGCGCAACTCGAGCGATCTGCACCTGCAGCACATCATGTTCAAGCTGCCTTCCGACGCATCTTCCGCCGATGTCGCGAAGGTGCAGGCGCAAGCCGACGCGGTGCTTAAGCAAGCGCAAAACGGCGACGACTTCGCGAAACTTGCCAGGCAGAATTCGCAGGACACGGACGCAGGCAAGGGCGGCGACCTCGGCTTTCGCACGCCGGGCACGTTGCCGGCGGGCATCGTGTCGGCAGTGGCCACGCTGCGTCCCGGTCAGGTCGTGCCGACGCTTCTGCGCACCGACGGCGGCTTCGAGATCGTCAAGCTGGTCGAACGCCGCGCGAGCCAGGGCACCGCGGCCGATGCGCCGAAGCTCGTGCAGACGCACGTGCGTCACATTCTGCTGCGCGTGTCGGATGGCATGTCGGAACAATCCGCGCGCCAGAAGCTGCTCGACATCAAGCAGCAAGTGCTCTCGGGCGGCGATTTCGCGAACTTCGCGCGCACGTATTCGCAAGACGGTTCGGCCTCGCAAGGCGGCGATCTCGGCTGGATCAGCCCGGGCGAAACCGTGCCCGAGTTCGAACGCGCGATGAACAGTCTGCAGGACGACGCCGTGAGCGACCCGGTGCGCAGCGAATACGGCTATCACCTGATCCAGGTGCTGGGTCGGCGCGACGCGGAAGGGTCGGCCACGCAGCAGCTCGATATCGCGCGTCAGGCCATTGGTCAGCGCAAGGCGGAACAGGCGTACTCCGACTGGCTGCGCGAACTGCGTGACACCGCCTACGTGCAGTACAAGGGCATTGCGGCGCAAGCCCAGCAGTAAAAAAGCATGAACGCCGACACCCATCCGCTCGCCCCGGCGATCACCATCGCGATCACCACGGGCGAACCGGCGGGCGTCGGTCCGGAATTGACGGCGGCCGCCTTGCAGGAAGCGCACGCGCGCTGGCCGTTAGCGCGCTTCGTCGTGCTGGGCGACCGCGAGTTGCTCAAGGCACGCGCTGCGTCCTGGCCTGCCGCGCATGGTGGAATCGAGATCGAGCATCATGCGCTTGCCGCGCCCGCCGAGGCCGGCAAGCTGAACGCGGCCAACGGCCGTTACGTGCTGAATCTGCTCGATGCAGCCATCGACGGCGCGCTCGCAGGCCGGTTCGACGCCATCGTTACCGCACCGCTGCAAAAGAGCACGATCAACGACGCCGGCGTGCCTTTCACCGGCCACACCGAATATCTCGCCGAGCGCACGCATACGCCGCAAGTCGTGATGATGCTGGCGGGCACGGGCGAGCGGCCATTGCGCGTTGCGCTTGCCACCACGCATCTGCCGCTGAAGGACGTGTCCGCGGCACTGACCATCGACGGATTGGTCGAGACGCTGCGCATCATCGATCACGATCTGCGCGCGCATTTCGGCCTCGCCGCGCCGCGTATTCTCGTGACCGGGCTGAACCCGCATGCGGGCGAGAACGGTTATCTCGGCCGCGAGGAAATCGATGTCATCGCGCCCGCGCTCGAATGTGCTCGCGCGCTCGGTATCGACGCGCCGGGTCCGTATCCGGCGGATACTCTGTTTCAGCCGCGCTATCTGAAAGACGCCGATTGCGTGCTCGCGATGTTCCACGACCAGGGCTTGCCGGTACTGAAATTCGCAACCTTTGGCGAAGGCATCAATGTCACGCTGGGTTTGCCGATCATCCGCACTTCCGTCGATCACGGCACGGCGCTCGATCTCGCGGGCACGGGCCGCGCCGATGCGGGCAGCATGATCGCGGCCATCGACGCCGCCGTCACGATGGCGCGCCACAAGCACCGAGACAAGCGCGGCGTCTGAGCGTCGCGCGGTTCTTCATCCACATCAGTTTCAAAGGCGTCAGACCGATGTCCACCAGACACCAGGGCCATTTCGCGCGCAAGCGCTTCGGGCAGAACTTTCTCGTCGATCAGGGCGTGATCGATTCGATCGTCGATACGATCGCGCCGAAACGCGGCGAACGCATGGTCGAAATTGGACCGGGTCTTGCCGCGCTGACCGAGCCGCTGATCGAACGGGTGGCCACGCCCGAGTCGCCGCTGCACGCAGTGGAACTCGACCGCGATCTGATCGGCCGGTTGGAAAAGCGCTTTGGCGAGCGTCTCGTCGTGCATTCCGCCGATGCGCTCGAATTCGACTTCGGCTCGCTCGCGCTGGAAGGCGACAAGCCGACGCTGCGTATCGTCGGGAATCTGCCGTACAACATTTCGAGTCCGCTCTTGTTTCACCTGACGAGCTTCGCGCCCAAGGTGATCGACCAGCACTTCATGCTGCAGGACGAAGTGGTCGATCGCATGATTGCCGAGCCCGCCAGCAAGGACTACGGCCGCCTGTCCGTGATGCTGCAATACCGCTACGTGATGGACAAGCTGATCGACGTGCCGCCCGAATCTTTCCAGCCGCCGCCGAAAGTGAATTCCGCGATCGTGCGGATGATTCCGTTCGCGCCGCACGAACTGCCCGTGGTGGATGAGGCGACCTTGAGTGAAGTCGTCAAGGCTGCTTTCGCGCAGCGTCGCAAGGTCCTGCGCAACAATCTCGGCGCGTATCGCGACAGAATCGACTTCGACGCGCTCGGCTTCGATCTCGCGCGTCGCGCCGAAGAAGTGCCGGTGGCGGAGTTCGTTGCGCTGGCACAAGCGCTCGTGCGGGCTTGAGTGTCATAGACATAGCGCGGCGCTCGAAACGTCCGAAAGCAGCCGCATGAGACGTTCGAGCCGCATGCGCTGGTCGCGATGCAGGCCGCGCGTCGCGCTGACCTGCTGTACGCGACTGCGCCAGTACGTCTGGCCGAACAGCGAATTTGCGCCTTCCTTCGACAGGACGCGTTCCAGATGCACGATGGCGGCATCGACTGTCTGCGTGGTGTAAGGGCTCGTTGCGCTCACTTGTTCTCCTCGTTCTGTTCGTTCTTCGGCGGATGCGAGTGAGTCATTGTGCAAGCCCGCAGGGACACATCGCGTCCCGAAGAAACGCGTTCCAACGCGACGCGATTCGTTCATTGCGGCTGCTATCATCGTCGCTCCGCGCGGTCATCGAGTACATCAAAAAGGAGGCAACGCCATGCGGTTCGTTCACGCGGCGGATATCCATCTGGACAGCCCGTTGCACGGTCTCGCCGCTTATGCCGACGCGCCCGCCGATCTCTTGCGCAACGCCACGCGCGATGCATTCACGAAGCTCGTCGATGTCGCGCTCGAAGAGGCGGTGGACTTCATGGTCATCGCGGGCGATCTCTACGACGGCACCTGGCGCGACTACAACACGGGCATCTTCTTTTGCCGCGAGATGGGGCGCTTGCGACGCGCGGGCATTCCGGTTTATGTGCTCTTCGGCAATCACGACGCCGAGAGCGAGATGACGAGCCAGTTGCAGCTGCCCGACAACGTGCACACGTTTTCGAGCAGAAAGCCGCAGACCTTTCGACTCGACGCCCTGAAGGTGGCGCTGCACGGCCACAGCTTCAAGGAAAAAGCGGTCACGACGAATCTCGTCACCGCGTATCCGCAGCCGGTCGAGGGCTACTTCAACATTGGCGTGTTGCATACCGCGCTCGAAGGCAGCGCGGCGCACGCGAGTTACGCGCCGTGCTCGATCGCCGAGTTGCACGCGCGGCAATATCACTACTGGGCGCTTGGCCACGTGCACGATTTCGCCATCTGGCAAGAGGCCTCCACGATCGTGTTTCCTGGCAACTTGCAGGGCCGCAATATCCGCGAAACGGGCCGGCGCGGTGCGGTGATCGTCCACGTTTCGGAGACGGAAGAGGTGAGCGTCGAGCGGCTTTTCATCGATGTCTTGCGCTGGGAGTCCGTTATCGTCGATGCCAGCGAAGCCGTCACGCTCGATGACGTCGCGCTCGCGGTCGGACGCGCGCTTGATGCGCTCGTCGAATCCGCCGCGCAACCCGTGCCGCTCGCGGTGCGGGTGACGATCACCGGCGCGACCGAGGCGCATGGCGCGCTATTCGGTCTAGAAGCGCAATTGCGCGCCGAAGTGCTGGCGCAGATCGCGGCGATCAGCCACGACCGTCTGTGGCTGGAAAAAGTGAAGATCGCGACGCAGCCGATCGTGCATTCGAGCGCGGCGGGCGAACCGTTCGCCGGCGGCGCCGATGCGCTCGCCGACCTGCACGCCTTGTTGGTCGAAGCCGAGTCCGACCCGGAATTTCTAAGCATGTTGAAAGAGCGTTTGATCGGTCTGGCGTCACAGGCGCCGGGCGAATTGCAAAAGTCGGTGCCCGAACTCGAATACGTGCGCAACGACGATCTCGCGCGGATCGTCGCCGAAGTGCGCTCCGGTCTGATCGCCCAACTCGCGGATGCGGAATAGGCTCATGCGCATCGGCAAGCTAGAACTGATTCGCTTCGGCAAGTTCACGGATCGCGTCATCGAATTTCCGGCGGCGCCGCAGGATTTTCACTTCATCGTCGGACCGAACGAGGCGGGCAAGTCGACCATCAAGACGGCGATTGCCGAATTGCTGTTCGGCATTCCGCAGCGCTCGCCGCTCGCGTTCGTGCATCCGCAGAGCGATCTGCAACTCGGCGCAACGCTGCAACTGAACGACGAGACGCTCGCGTTTCATCGCACCAAGAGCCGCAAGGCGTCGCTTGCCAAACCCAATGGCGACGCGCTCGCCACCGATGCGCTCGCGCCCTTCATCGGCACGGCGGACAAGAGCTTCTTCGAGCAGATGTACTGTCTCGGCCACGAAGGATTGATTGCGGGCGGACGAAGCATTCTCGATGCATCGAGCGATGTCGGGCAGGTGCTGTTTCAATCGGCTGCGGGCATTGCGAGTCTTGGCGCCGTGCGACAACGCCTGGCCGAGGAAGCGGACGCGCTCTGGGCCAAGCGCAAGTCAGGCGACCGCGCGTATTACATCGGCCTCAAGCAATTCGAGGAAGCCACGAGCGAATTAAAGATGGCAAGCGTGCGCACGACGCAATGGCGCAAGACATATACGGCGGTCGATGAAGCCGAGGAGCGCGGCCGCGCGCTCGAAACGCGTCGCGCGGAACTCGAAGCGAAACGCGGCAAGTTGGAGCGGATTCGCCGCGTCGCGCCGTATTTGAACGTGTGGCGCGAGAAGGCGGCCGAGCTCGCGGAACTCGGCGAAGTCACCGATCTTCCCGCCGACGCCGAAGCTGTTTTGCAAAGCGCGCTGACACGGCTTGCATCGGCGCAAACCGCGCACGAGCTGCACGCGAAGGCGACGGCGCAACGTCAGGCGGAGCTGAACGAAATCCGCATCGACCACGCGTTGCTCGCGCTGGAAACCCGGATACGCGCGCTCGACACCACGCGTCATCGGTGCGCGCATCACGCGACCGACATCGCGCGACTCGAACACGATGTCGGCGCGCGCTTGCGCCAAGTCGCGCAGGATTGCGCGGAACTCGGCTGGCCGCAAAACGAAGCGGGCGCGCGTCAGGCGCTGCCCGGACAGCTTGCGTTGCAGACGGTCACGAGCCTGATGCGCGAACGCGGCACGTTGGAGACGGCGGCGCGCAATGCGGCGCGCTCGGTCGATGAAACGCTCGCCCAGATCGGGACATTGAAGGCGCGACTTGGCGGCATCGCCGAGGGCGAGGTCTCGCAGGAGTTGCGTCGCGCGCTGCGGCAGGCGCAGAAGTATCGCGAAACGGGCACGGCGCAAGACCGTCTCGGCGACGCGCGCCGCGAAGCCGCGCATGCGCTCGAAGCGGGCCTTGCATCGCTTGGCCAATGGTCGCGGCCAATTGCCGAACTGCAAGCGATGAACTTGCCGTCGATCGAGCGTATCGCCATCTTGCGCAACGAGCGGCAGGAGTTCGCGCTTCGGCTGACGCGCGCCGCCGATCGCATGAACGAAGCGCACGACGCGCTGCACGCCACGCAAGCCGAACTCGCCGATTTCACGCAGACGCATGATGTCGTCACGGGCGATCAGGTTCGCGGTGCTCGCAAGACGCGCGATACCGCGTGGCACGCGCTCAAGAGTGGCGCGACGCCGCTCGATTCGGGCGCGCCGCTTTTCGAGACGGCGATGCACACCGCCGATGACCTTGCGGACCGCAGACTCGATTCCATCGGACAAGCCACGCAGTTCAGCGCGTTGCAGCGGCGCGTGGCGGTCGATCAGGAAACGCTCGCACGAAGGCAACGCAGCGCGGACGAAGCCGCAAAAGCGCTCGCGGACGTCGATGCGGCGTGGCACGCGCTCGCATCGCACAGTCAAATTGCGGAGATGGCGCTCGACGACGTCCCTTCATGGCTCACGCGTCGCGAGCACGTAATCGAGGCGGCGCGCACGCTTGCCCGGCGCGCGGAAGAGTTCGAGCGCGAAAGCGCCGAAGCGGCCACGCGCCATGAAGACCTCGCGCGGCATTTGCCGTTGGCGGAAGCCACCGCCGACTTTGACGCGCTCTGCGATGCCGCCGAAGCGCATATCGGCGCTATCGACGAAGCGGTGATCGAGCGGCGTCATATCGTCGGGCAACTCGACGAAGCGCAAGCGGAACTGGTCACGCGGCAGAACACGGCCAAGGCCGCTGCGCTTGCCTTCGAGCGATGGCAAGCCGAATGGTCGCAAGCCGCGGCGAAAGCGGGCGTGGCGGCTGCGGCGGACTCGCAGGCGGCGGCCGAATTGGCCATTGGTATCGTCCACAAGATCGGCGAACAGCTCGTGCAGATCGACGCCATTCGCCACGGACAGATCGACGCCATGCGCGCGGCGCTCGCCTCGTTCGAGTCCGATGCAAGGCAGCTCGCGCTTGAACTCGATGGCACGAACCATGTGCGTGAGCCCGGCGCAATCGCGGCCGAACTCTCGGCGCGGCTCGATACCGCGTGCGCGGCGCGTGCCGATGCCGAGCGTCTGAAGAAGGAACTGGCATCGGCGAGCGAGCAGGTGAGCCGCGCCGAGGCGGGCGTCGAGGAAGCGAAGTCGGCGCTGCGTCCGCTTTACGAGCGGGCCCGCGTGGACAGCGCGGAGTTGCTCGCGCCGCTCATCGGCAAATCGCAGAAGAAGCGCGCGTTGCTCACCGCGATCGATGCCGCGCGCGATGCGCTGATCAAAGGTGGCGACGGCCTCGCGCTCGACGTTCTGATCGCGGAAGTGGAGGGCGCGGACCTGTCCGGTCTGCACGGCGAACTGTCGCTGATCGGCGCGGCGCTCGGCGATTCCGTGAAGGCATCGAGCGAACTGGCGACGGAGCTCGATGCCGCGCGCCGCGAACTCAACGCGATCTCCGGCGAAGGCAACGCCGCGCGCGCCGAAGCGAAGCGGCAGGAAGCGCTATCCGTCATGGCCGATGCCGCCGAGCGCTTCGTCAAGGTGGAGACGGCATCGACGCTCCTGAAGTGGGCGATCGACCGATACCGCGAACGCCGTCAAGGCCCGATGCTCACGCGCGCAAGCACGATTTTCTCGGAGCTCACGCTCGGCGCGTTCTCGCGGCTCGCCGTGGATTACGACCGCCAGCCGATGGCGCTCGCCGCCATTCGCGAGAGCGGCGAACACGTCGAGATCACCGGCATGAGCGAAGGCACGCGCGATCAGCTTTATCTCGCGCTGCGTCTGGCTGCGTTGGAGGAGCATGCCGAGAAGGCGTCGCCGCTACCGTTCGTGGCCGACGATCTCTTCATCAATTTCGACGACGGCCGCGCGCGCGCCGGCCTGCGCGTCTTGAGCGCAATCGCGATGCACACGCAGGTGATTTTTTTGAGCCATCACGATCATCTCGTGGACATGGTGCGCGAAGTGTTCGGACCGAAGGTCAACGTGCACTTCATGCGCTAGGCGGTTTCACTCGCACGCGCGTACCGAGCCGCGAGCTTTCGGAAGTCGTCCGCGAATTCGTCGCGCAGCGTTTGCGGCGCGAGAATCTCGACGCCCGCGCCGAGCGCGCGCAGCCACCAGCGCAGCTTGAGGCTCGGCGTCACCGTGCCGGTCACCTTCATGCGGCCGTCGGGCAGCATGTCGATGTGCTGATCTTTCGACATCGGCGACTCGCGTAGCTGGTTGCCCGAACTGCCTTCGAACGCGAGTTCGAGGCGCACGGGCGGCTCGGGCAGAAAGTCGAAGACCTGCTGCGTCTCGATGTACTTGCGCAGCTTGAAGTCTTCGGGATACGTGAAGGACTCGCCCGACTCGGACACCGAACGAATGCGGTCCAGCCTGTACAGCGCGCGCACCCATTCCTTTTCGCCTTTTTCCGGGCGCGGCGCACGGCCCGGGTCCTGCGCGACCATGTACATCACGCCAGCGGATTCGACGAGCGCGAGCGGCCAGAGCGTCCTGGTTTTTGGCGCGTCGCCTTGCTCGCCTTTGTACGCGGCGCGGTACTGCACGAGCAGTTCGCGCTCGAAGAAAGTCGCTGTCGCCACGGCCTGAAAGATGTCCGGACGCAGCTTTGGACGAATCAGCGTGAAGGCGCCATCGACGGAATCGATCTTGTCCGCCCACGCGCGGTAGATGCGGCTGTCCGCCTTTTCCTGCGAGAGCCGCGCTTCGGCTGCCTTGAAGAGCGGGTCGATGTCGCGCGTGACCGCGTTCGGCAGCTTGTTGCCGGCAAAGCGCTGCAGGATGTGAAACGCCACGGCTTCCGATGCGCTCATCAAGCCGACGCCTTCCTGCAGACCATGCAGCCACGGTTTGCGTTGCCAGAGCAGTTCGCGGCCGTTTTGCATCGACATGACGCGCGATTCGGCTTCGAGCGCGGTGAGATGCCGCTGCACTTTCTTCGTGTATCCAACGCGATGCCCGCGCTCTTCGAGACGACGGCGAATTTCGGGTGTGGAGAGCCACGCGAGCGCGTCGCGTTCGGTTGGCAGCACGCGGAGAATGGCTTCGTCGAGGCTCGAGGTCATGACGGTGCGTTGGGTTGGAAGCGGAGAGGTTTGATTATAGGCAGCATTGGGACAGAGGATGTCTCGAACGGTCGAGCGCTGTTTAGGATTGTTCTAGTGACGTTTCGCGCGGCGAGCGGAAAGAATGCCCACGGTTAAACGAGCGTCGAGGAGCATTCAGAAGCATGAGCAAACGAGAGCAAGCCAACGAGGAGCTTTTACAGAAGCTCAAGGGCCGGACAACACATGCCATCCAGCGGTATTTCTTCTCGCACGGCGTGTGCGTGAGCCGGTTGGACATTCATCGCGCGATGCGGCTGCCGGAACACGAACCGACTTTTCTCGCGCTGAGACCTTCGTTTGCGCAGGTCAACGAAGCGATCGGTTTGCTGGGCGATATCGGATCGTTGTCGCTTCCGTCGAAGGAAAAGTCGATGCGCGCGGTGTACGAGATCGAAGCGCGGTTGCAAGAGCGGCACGGCGCCGTCGACGGATTGGATGCGGCGCTCGCGCGACTCGATGTGGCCATGCGTTCGGTGCCAGCCCAGCCAAAGCTCTGGCCTCATGCGGCGTGGGGCCTGTTATTGCTGACGATGGCTTACATCGAGTGGCCATTCGCGCTCGCCGGACTGATCGTGTTCGGCGCCGGACTTGGCAAGCACTTGAAGTACAAGCGGCGCCGTGCAGACGCGGATCGCGCTGTGAGCGAGGCCAACGCGAATTTTGAATCGGTAGCGGCGCTTGAGTTGACGCCAAGGGTCGAATTGCTCGAACGATGAAGACTGGTGCTGATGCGAAGCCAGCGACGAAAGGAAAGGGCCGCGCTAAGCGCGGCCCTTCGATTTCTTTGGTAGGCCGTACGGGATTCGAACCTGTGACCAACGGATTAAAAGTCCGCTGCTCTACCAGCTGAGCTAACGACCCAAAGAGGCGAAATTATAATCGGCCGTTTCGGATTCTGTCAAGGCAGCGCGGGCTGCGCGCGCATCGACGAAACAAAGAAAAACGCCCGCGGCGCAACGGCCCGCGGGCATTCGTCTCGAGAGGCGCGAAACCCGAAAGCTTCGCTCGATGCTTCGATGCTTCTTGTCACTTCACCTGCGACATCTTGCTCTGCGCCGACTGTGCGACTTCAGTGCCGGAATACTGCGAGATGATCTGCTGCAGCGTCTGTTTAGCAGCCGCTTTCTGACCCTGTTCGATCTGGTTATTCGCGATTGCGAGCAACGCCTCAGGCGCTCGCGGATGCGTTGGGTACGTCTTCACCAGATTCTGCCAGACCCCAGTCGATCCCTTGTAGTCGCGCTGCGCATACAGCGCGTTGCCGAGCCAGTACTGCGCGGTCGGCTGATACGGGCTCTGCGGATACTTCGAGACGAATGCCTTGAACGAAGTCGCGGCATTCTTGTAGTCACCGTTGCGGAACTCGGTCGATGCCGCGTTGAACGCTTCCGTCTCGCCAGGTTGCACGGCGCCCGATACGCCGTCGATAGTCTGCTGCTGCGGCTCGAACTTCTTCAAGCGCGTATCGAGGTCGGCGTAATAGTCTTTCTGCTGCTTCTGCAGCGTGGCAACCTGATTGCCCAGATCCTCGTTCTGCCCTCGAAGCGTCGCGACCTGCTGATTAAGCTGATCGATACGATTCGACTGATCGAGGATCGTGCGCTGCGCGGCGGACAACTGGTTGCCCAGACTGTCCGTCTTCGTGCGCAGATCGAGTACGGCCTTGCGCGCTTCGTTGTCGTCGAAGACGCCAGCGTGCGCGGGCACGGCAAGCATCGTCGAACCTGCGACGCACGCGGCTGCGGCAAGGCGCAGCAAGGAAAAGCGATACAACATAGGGCAACTCACCCGTGACTAAGTTACGTTACGTGGACTACTGCTATTGCTGCTGTTATTGCTGGTAGGCAAGATCCGCACGACGGTTCTGTGCGTACGACGAATCGTCGTGACCCGTCGCCATCGGCTTTTCCTTGCCGAGGCTCACGGCTTCCATTTGCGAATCGGCAACGCCCATCAACGACATGGCGCGACGCACGGCTTCCGCACGCTTCTGACCAAGCGCCAGGTTGTACTCGCTCGTGCCGCGCTCGTCGGTGTTGCCTTGAATCAGGACGTGACGTTCCGGGTGGCTCTTCAGGTACGTCGAGTGTTGTTGCAGCAGCGGCTGATAGTCGTCCTTCACGGCGTAGCTGTCGAAGTCGAAGAAGATGCTGCGCTTGGCGAGCGGGCTGTTCGGGTCGTTCAGCGGGTCGATGTTGACCTGCTTGACGTCCGTCGGGTTCGGCTGCGTGCCGACCGAGCCCTTGTTCGCGCCTTCATCGAGCTTCACGCCCGAGTGACAAGCTGCCAATGCGCCGACCATCGCAACTGCCAGGCCGATACGAAGTTTCGACATCATGGTACCTCTCCTTGTGTTGTAGCTGAACGTTGTATTTGAACGTGTTTGCTGAACTTACTGCATGAACGGACCCCAGGACGGCTCGCGCACCACACCGCCCTGTACGGACAAGACTTGCCGCGTACGACCATCGGTCGATACGGCTGCCAACACGCCACGTCCGTTCACTTGGGTGGCGTAGAGGATGTACTGACCATTCGCCGCGAAGCTTGGCGATTCGTCATGCGTCGTGTCGGTCAGCCCCGTCGCCGTGCCGGACCCGAGGTCCTGCAAATACAGCTTGAAGCCGCCACCGGTGCGCGAAATGTACGCGAGTTGCTTGCCGTCCGGACTCACGCGCGGGCTTGTGTTGTAGCTGCCCGTAAACGTGACCCGCTGGGCCGCGCCGGCGTTTTCACCCGCCGCCGGCATCTTGTAGATCTGCGGTTGGCCGCCGCGATCGCTCGTAAAGTAAATGGAGTTGCCATCGGGCGAGAAGGCCGGCTCGGTATCGATGGAACTGCCTTGTGTCAGACGACGCAGGCCAGAGCCGTCCGCGTTGACTTCGAAAACCTGCGTATTGCCGGTGCGCGACAAGGCCACGGCCAGCTTGCTGCCGTCAGGCGACCACGCCGGCGCACTGTTGTTGCCCTTCTGATTCGATACGACCACGCGCCGCCCGGTCGGCAGATCGTGGATGTAGACCACCGGCTTTTTCTTTTCGAACGACACGTAGGCGACCTTCGTGCCGTCCGGCGACCATGCCGGCGAAATGATTGGCTCCGGGCTGGAAAGGGCGATCTTCGCGTCCTGACCGTCCGAGTCCGAAATCTGCAATTGGTAGCGTCCGCCCGTCTGAATGACGTAGGACAGACGGGTTGCGAACACGCCGCGGCCACCGAGCAACTTGGCGTAGATGTAGTCCGCGATCTTGTGTGCGCTCATGCGCAGGCCGCTTTCGGCGGAAACGAGCGACAAACCGCCGAGGTTCTGCTGCTTGACCGTGTCGTAGAGACGGAAGCGCACTTCGTACTGGCCGTTCGGCAGCTTGTTGACGCTTCCCGATACGAACGCGTCCGCGCCCTTGGCTTTCCATGCGCCGAGATCGACGGAATCGGTCTCGGAAACCGGCGTGCCGCCCGCGTCGATATTCGTGAATTTGCCGCTTCTCTGCAGGTCCTGACGAATGATCGCGCTGACCTGTTGCGGTGAGCTGCCCTCATTGGCGAAGTTGGCCGTGGCGATCGGAAACTGGGTAGAACCGACGCCAGTCACGAGCACGTTCAACTGGGCATGTGCGGCGGTACCGGCGGCGATCAGACAGGATGCGACCAGCGTTTTCAAGCCAAGCTTCTTCATCAAACTCATGCTGTATTCGTTCCAGAAAAATGCGTTTTCAAGTGACCCGAGACTGCAGAAACAGACCCCCGATTGCACGATTCGTTCCCGTGCGGCAACGGTCTCGCGCTTTGCAGTGATCCCGCGCAATCAACTGCCAGCCGGGCGCAGCGTGATCGTAAATGACCCTGGCGCCTGGTCGTTAATATCCTTCGGCATGGGATCGGAGCGCTGCACCGCGCGCAACGCGGCAGCGTCCCACTGCTCGTTGCCGCTCGACCGCGTAATGGTCGCCGAAAGCAGCGTGCCCGAAGGCGCGCAGCGCACCGACACGACCGTTTCCAGCCCGGACGTTTCGCCCGACCAGATGATATTCGGCCGCACGCGACGCTGCACCTTCTCGGCATAGCCCGCCGACGCCGCGTTGCCGCCCGCGCCCTTGCCGGTGCCACCCTTGGCCAGCCCTTCGCCGCTCGAATTCGTGCCGCCGCCGAGCTGCCCTTGCAGCTGCGCGAGGCGCGACTTGCGTTCGGCATCGACCTTCGCCTTCGCTTCCGCATCCGCCTTGGCTTTTGCCTGCGCCGCGGCCTTGGCCTTGGCTTGCGCATCGGCTTTTGCCTTGGCTTCGGCATCGGTCTTCGCCTTGGCTTCCTTCTGTTCCTGAAGCTGCTCGGCCTTTTGCGCTTCGGCTTGTTGCTGCTGACGCGCCTTGTCCTGTTGCAGCTTCGCTTGCTGTTGCTTTTGCAGGTCGGCCTGACGTTGCTGTTCGATCTGCTTCTGCTTGTCCTGCATGGCCTTCTGCGCGGCGGCCGCCGCGGCGGCTTGAGCGGCGACTTGCTGCTGGCGCTTCGTTTCGGCTTCCTGCTGCGCCAATTCCTGCTGGCGGCGCTGCTCGGCCAATTGTGCATCGCGTGCGGCGGCTTCCTGCTTACGCTTCTTTTCCTGCAGCGCGATGTCCGCGTCCTCGTCCTTCGCGGGCGGCGGCGCAGGCTGCGGCTTCACGGCCACGGGCGGCGGGGGCGCGACGCGCGGCGTGGGAGCAGGCGTGTCGGGAATCTCGGTCCACAGTTCCGCCTCGGCTCCGGCGGGGGTGTTGTTCTGCCAGTTGATGCCGTGATATAGCAACCAGCCAAGCAGCAAGTGCATGACGGCGGCGAGCGCGAAAGCGCGGCCCGTACCGCGTTCGCGCGGCGGGCGGATGGGTCGCGCTGATGAGCCGCGCGTCTGCCGGTTCTGCAAAAGGGTCATTGCGATTTGACGAGCAATCCGACGCGCTTCACGCCGCGCGCCTTCATATCGGACATCACGTTCATGACGACTTCATACTTCACGGTCTTGTCCGCCGCGATGACGACGGGTTGATCCGGATGCGACTCCTGACGATTCAGCACGAACGTGTTCAGGTCGTCCTTGGTCATTCTCTGCTCTTGCGTCGCGCCGCCTTCTTCCTTGTAGCGCACGTTCATGCTGCCGTCGGCCTTGATGTTGATGACGAGCGGCGGCTGCTGTTCCTGCGGCTGCGCGTTGCCGACGGTCGGCAAGTTGATGATCGAAGGCGACACGAGCGGCGCCGTCACCATGAAGATGACGAGCAACACGAGCATCACGTCGATATACGGCACGACATTGATGTCGGCCATGGCGCGGCGCGAACTGCCGCGCATGCTGGAACGGGACGAGCCTGCCATCGTGACTCCTTAGTGCGCCTGACGCTGCAAGATGTTCGAGAACTCTTCGATGAAGGTCTCGAAGCGGATTGCCAGACGGTCGATATCGTGAGCGTAGCGGTTGTAAGCGACCACGGCGGGAATTGCGGCGAAGAGGCCGATCGCGGTCGCGACGAGCGCTTCGGCAATGCCGGGCGCCACGTTGGCGAGCGTCGCCTGCTGTACGTTTGCGAGGCCGCGGAACGAATTCATGATGCCCCAGACCGTGCCGAACAAACCGATATACGGACTGACCGAGCCGACCGATGCAAGAAACGCGAGATTCGCTTCGAGCACGTCCATTTCACGCTGAAAGGCAGCCCGCATGGCGCGGCGCGAACCGTCGAGAATCGCGCCCGGATCGGTGATGCGGCGCTCCTTGCCCTTCAAGAACTCGCGCATGCCCGATTCGAAGATACGCTCGAGCGCGCCGATGGTGTGACGGTTGTTCGCCGCGCTTTGATACAGCGCCTGCAGGTCGCCGCCGGACCAGAAATCGCGTTCGAAACGCTCGGTTTGCGCGCGCGCGCGCCGAATGGCGAACCACTTGCGGAAGATGAAAGTCCACGACAGCAGCGAGAGCAGAAGCAGCAGGGCCATGACGGCCTGCGCGAGCAGGCTCGCATGAATGACGAGAGATACGATCGACAAGTCTTGTGTGTTGTTCATAAAAGTCCGCTGCTTCCACCTGCTATTAGCTGCTATTTACGTCCGGAAAAGGGGCTTCCGGTCAAAGGCGCGTCAGGCTTTCGTGACCGCGACATCAATAAAACGAAAGCCGCCTCGTGGCCGGCTCTTGCTCGTGAAGCGTTCAAACCGGGTGCGCGCGACGCTCGTCCGCGGCAAGCACGACCTGCCCGGCATGAGGACCGCGCCTCAATCCTTCGAGAACTCGTTCGGGAATACCGGCAGGGCGAATCGTTGCGCGATCCACCGAAGCGACGCGAATATCGCCGCTTGCAAGAAGAACCGCGTCACGCCACGCTTCCTGATGAAAATCCACCGATGCGCGCCCGAGCCGCGCGATACGGCTCACGATGCGAATGGAGTCGTCCAGGCGCGCGGGAGCCGAATAATCGACGGATGTTCTTCTCACGACGAACACGATGCCGGCCGATTCGGCCAGCCGCTGCTGGTCGATACCGCACGCGCGCAGCCATTCGGTGCGCGCACGCTCGAAGAACTTCAGGTAGTTCGCGTAGAAGACAATGCCGCCCGCGTCGGTGTCCTCGTAGTACACCCGAATCGGCCATTCGAAATTCAACGAATCACTCACCTTTGCGCCGCCCCGCTCGCGCGGAGGCTTTTGGACCCGCTCCGGCTCGCTTTTTGACAAATAAACATCCGCGGCATTTTACCGGAAGCGGAAGTTGGGCCACCAAATACAGTCGATTCCTCTTACGAGCCGCGGTGTATTTGCAACGGTCCGAAGGTTTGGGCCACGGGCATGAGTTCGATCGTGTTGATATTCACGTGCGCGGGGCGCGTCGCAATCCAGTAGATGGCGTCGGCGATATCCTCGGCGGTGAGCGGCTGCACGTCTTTGTAGACGGCGCTGGCCTTGTCGTCGTCGCCCTTGAAGCGCACGTTGGAGAACTCGGTGCCGCCGCACAGGCCCGGCTCGATATCCGTCACGCGCAACGCGGTTCCGGCAAGGTCGGCGCGCAGGTTCAGGCTGAATTGCCGCACGAACGCCTTGGTCGCGCCGTACACGTTGCCGCCCGGATACGGGTAGGACGCCGCGACCGAACCTAGGTTGAACACGTGACCGCGATTGCGCGCAACCATGCCGGGGAGGACGGCATGCGTGACATCGACGAGTCCCATGCAGTTGGTGTCGATCATGTTCTTCCAGTCGTCGAGATTCGCGCGTTGTGCCGGTTCGAGGCCGAGCGCGAGGCCCGCGTTATTGACCAGCACGTCGATCTGGGCGAACGATTCGGGCAGCGAGGCGATGGCGCTCTTGATGGCGTTGCTGTCGCGCACGTCGAGTTCGACTGGCAAGAGCGAGTCGCCGAGTTCCTTCGATAGCGCGGCGAGCCGGTCTTTGCGGCGCGCGGCCGCGACGACGCGATGGCCGCCCTTGACGAAAGTGCGGGCAATGGCTGCGCCGAAGCCGGCAGAGGCGCCGGTGACGAATACGATCATGAGCGGGCTCCGGAAAGTGGGGGTTGGGCTGTACCGGAGCGCGCGCGGACACACGACCGGCAACGGCGCACAGAGTACTTCCAATGATGCGATGCGGCAAGCAACTGCAAACCCGAACGATCGTGCGTTTCAAGCGTTTCGCAGACGCTCGCCAAGTTGCCTAAACCCGGCCGCACCATTACACTACAACGCTCAAACCCCGCGTGACTGGCGATAGAATCTTCGGATTCAAGGTGGAACGACCCACTAGGAAGCGCGGAGTGTCGTTTTGCCGTTCGCCTGGGCAGCTGAGATCCGCGCGCCGTCGCTGCGTTGCCGGTGGCTGTCCGTTCCGCGAACCCGGATTCTTCCCTCATCCGTCGCGTGTGGACCCGTCTGGCGTCCTGCGTCTTCCTTGCGTTTTGCGTTCGTGCTTCGAACGCATCGTCACGCGCGATCCGGTCAACCTGTTTTGATCTCACGGAAAACGTATGTTTGACAGAGCCGAAAGTACCCTCGCCAAGGTCGATCCCGAACTGCTCAAAGCGATCGAGCAGGAAAATCGCCGTCAGGAAGATCACATCGAGCTGATCGCCTCGGAAAACTACACGAGCCCGGCCGTCATGGCCGCGCAAGGCTCGCAACTCACCAACAAATACGCCGAAGGCTATCCCGGCAAGCGCTACTACGGCGGTTGCGAATACGTGGATATCGTCGAGCAACTCGCAATCGACCGCGTCAAGCAACTGTTCGGCGCCGAAGCCGCGAACGTGCAGCCGAACTCCGGTTCGCAGGCCAACCAGGGCGTGTTCTTCGCCGTGCTGAAGCCGGGCGACACGATCATGGGCATGAGCCTCGCCGAAGGCGGCCACCTGACGCACGGTTCGCCCGTCAACATGTCGGGCAAGTGGTTCAACGTCGTGAGCTACGGCCTGAACGAAGCCGAAGACATCGACTACGAAAAGACCGAAGCGCTCGCCAAGGAGCACAAGCCGAAGCTGATCGTCGCGGGCGCGTCGGCGTTCGCGCTGCGTATCGATTTCGAGCGCCTGTCGCAAATCGCGAAGAGTGTCGGCGCTTACTTCATGGTCGACATGGCGCATTACGCGGGTCTCGTCGCGGCAGGCGTCTATCCGAATCCCGTTCCGCACGCGGACTTCGTGACCACGACCACGCACAAGAGCCTGCGCGGGCCGCGCGGCGGCGTGATCCTCATGAAGGCCGAATTCGAGAAGCAGATCAACTCGGCCATTTTCCCGGGCATTCAGGGCGGTCCGCTCATGCACGTGATCGCGGCGAAGGCCGTCGCGTTCAAGGAAGCGCTGACGCCGGAGTTCAAGACGTACCAGCAGCAAGTGGTCGATAACGCGCGCGTGCTGGCCGAAACGCTCGTCAAGCGCGGTCTGCGTATCGTCTCGGGCCGCACGGAAAGCCACGTCATGCTGGTCGATCTGCGCGCGAAGAAGATCACCGGCAAGGCGGCCGAAGCCGCGCTCGGCGCCGCGCACATCACGGTCAACAAGAACGCCATTCCGAACGATCCGGAAAAGCCGTTCGTCACGAGCGGCGTGCGTCTCGGTTCGCCCGCCATGACCACGCGCGGTTTCGGCGTGAAGGAAGCGGAGCAGGTTGGCAATTTGATTGCGGACGTGCTCGACGCACCGGAAGACCAGGCGAACCTCGAGCGCGTGCGCGCTCAAGTGACCGAGCTGACCAAGCGTTTCCCGGTCTACCGCTGATATTCGAACCGAGCCAGGAACCAAGCCCCGATGCGCTGCCCCTTCTGCCGACACGAAGACACCCAGGTCGTGGATTCTCGCGTGTCGGAGGACGGCGCAGCCATCCGGCGGCGGCGACGCTGTCCATCCTGCGACAAGCGTTTCACCACGTATGAGCGCGTCGAACTGGCGCTGCCGTCGGTCGTGAAGAAAGACGGCAGCCGCACCGAGTTCGATCGCCGCAAGATCGTCGCGAGCATGAAGCTGGCGCTGCGCAAGCGGCCGGTTGCGGCGGACGCCATCGAGGCAGCCGTCGCGCGCATCGAATATCAATTGCTTGGCAGCGGCGAGCGAGAAGTGCAGAGCGAACGTCTCGGCGAACTCGTGATGAACGAGTTGCGGCAGCTCGACACCATCGCTTATGTACGGTTTGCGTCGGTCTACAAGCGTTTCGAAGACGTGTCCGAGTTCGAGGACGTGCTCGAGGAATTCCGCCGCGCCGCGCCCAAGAAGACCACTTCCCGCAAGCGCTGATCGCGCGTCTGTACCGAGCATCTTTCCCCCAGTCGATCTTTTGCCCTCGGGCAGTGTGCCCCGTGCGAATGCGCGTGAACACTCGTCCATTCGGCTAATGGCGGCGCGCATTCCTTATCGCTAGATTGAGCACTCGTTCAACTCGTCGATAAGGCATGCAGATGAGCCGCTTCTCGAATTCCGGTTTCACACTCGTCGAACTTTGCGTGGTGCTTGCCGTGACGGCGATCCTCGCGACTTTCGCCACGCCTTCGTTTCTCTCCTGGCAGGCACGCGATCAGATCGATGCCCGCGCGCGCTCGCTTTTCTCGACGCTTTCGCTCGCGCGGGCCGAATCGCTCAAACGCGGCGCGCGCGTCACGCTATGCCGCGTCGATGCGAGCCGGCATTGTCTCGCGGCGGGCAAGGCTTGCGACGCGGGTATCGCGGACTGGTCGTGCGGCTGGGGTCTGTTCGTCGATAAAGACGGCGCGCTGACGCTCTTGCGCTTGCAGCCGGCGATGACATCGGTCGCCATTGCGGGCGCATCGACGGATCTTTCGTTCACGCCGCCGATGGGCCAAGTGATCGGCGGCTTCCGTAGCTTCGATTTCGGCCCGCGCAGCGCGGATGCCAACGCGAATGCGTCGTCGCGGCGCTGCATTCGACTGGCTGCGGGCGGGCGTGCACGCATGACTCAAGGCGCTTGCGGAGCATCGGCATGAACGCGCGATCGGTCATGCCGAGCGTCAGGCGCGGCGGGCGCACTCGTTCCGTTCGCCCGCGCGGCGATTCGCTGATCGAGGTGATGATCGCCCTGTCGATCGCGGCGGTCACGGCGCTCGGACTCGTCGCCATGCAAAGCGGGCTGGCAAAAGCCGAACGAACGGCGCTGTTGAGCGAACGCGCGGCACTGATTGCCGACTCCATCGGCGAGGCAACGCGTGGCAGCGCGGATAGCTCGGCCATGTTGTCGAGGTGGCGGGCGAGGGCGGCTGCTTTGCTGCCCGATGGAGACATCGCCATCTCGGATCGCGGCAACGGCGTGCAGGTCGCAACCGTCAGCTGGCATGTCGCGGAAGGCGCGGAGCCTTGTCCCGAACCGCAGGTGCGACCGCACACGTCATGCATCGCGATAGCCTTTGCACGATGAACACGCGGCTCATTCATTCACGCGGCCACACACTGCTCGAGCTTTCGATTGCGCTTGCGCTCGGGCTGTTGATCCTGGCCGCGTCGCTGTCGGTTTATCGCGCTCAGCGTGCGGGCTTCGAACGTGCCGCCGATGCCGCGCACATTCACGATGCCGGCGTCGGCGCGCTCGATCTCGTCGCTCAACAAGTGCAGATGGCCGGATTTTCGGCCGCGGGCGCGACCGACGCGCCGCTCTTCGGCTGTTCGCAGGCGCGCGTGACCGGCGCGGAGACGTCGGCGTCGTGCGAGTCGCTCGCGAGTCACTCGGACGGTCTGCAGGTCCGCTACGCGGCCGACACGGTTTCGACGTGGCCATCGACGAGCGGCACGCCTACGGACTGCATCGGCCAGACGGTTTCGGATGCGTTCGTCTTCAACCGCTATTACGCAAAGCCCAGCACGTCGAGCGGCGAGCCGGAGCTTTATTGCGAGGGCGGGGGTCGTCAGGCGCAACCGCTGGTCGAGGGTGTCGAACGGATGCGTGTCGTCTACTGGATCGCGGGTGCGCCGGCCGCGCTCGACGCGTCGGCCATCGCGCGCGAACGCTGGCCGGATGTCTACGCCGCCGAGGTCTGCGTGCTCGTGCGTGGCGCGGCGATTCAGGCGAAACGTCGGGCGAACTATGTCGATTGCGATGGCGCACCAGCCGTCAGCGATGACGGACGCACGCGCATGGCCTTCTGGCGCACGGTTGGCATACGCAACGCGCGAGGCGCGTCATGAGGCGGCGCGCGCGTTCGCGCGGCACGGTGCTGCCTATCGTCCTCTTGCTCGCCGCGATGATGCTCGTGACCGCCAGCGCCTGGCTGCAAGCCTCGCTCGTCGCGACCCGCACGGCCGTGTCGGCGCGCGAGCGGATGCAGGCGTTCCATGCGGCAGACAGCGCGTTGGTCCGCTGCGTTCGCATGATTGCCGATGCGCCCGTCGTGACGAGTTCGGGTGCGCAGGAGCCCGTGGGCTGGCGCAGCAAGGCGTCGTTCGAAGGAGCGTCGGCCGTCGCCATCGAGCCGTTTGGCGACTGGCCGTATGCGCGCCGCGCGCCGCAATGTCTGATCGAGGCTTGGTCGCATACGGACCAGGCGGTGGCGGTGACGTCGTATCTTGTGACGGCGCGTGGCTTCGGCGCATCGCCCGAGACCGAGGCGTGGCTGCAATCAAGAATCGATGGCGCGACCCGACATTGGCGGCGCGTCGTAGCGAAGCCGTTTTGAGGACGAACCATGAAGGACAAGGGCTTTACGCTGCTGGAATTGATCATCGCGCTCTGCATCGTGGCGATCATCGCGACGTTCGCGGTGCCTGCGTATCGGCAGCACGTGGCGAAGGCGCATCGGCTCGATGCGGCGGCGGCGTCGATGCGCGCCGTGCAATACATCGAAAGTACGCGGCTCGCGCAGTCGGCGACGGATGCAGTGACGCTTTCCGCCGGCATGGATCAGGCGCCATCGAGCGGTGCGCCGGTTTATCGGCTCGCGGTGCTGCCGGAATCGGCGACGAATGGCGGATACAGCATCGAGGCGACGCCAGTCGCAAATGGTCCGATGCAGGACGATTCTTGCGGCGTATTCATCGTCGACGCGACGGGCGTGCGGTCGAACCGCACGACGGGATCAGCGGCGACTGCACTGGATACCGCGCAGTCCACCGCTTGTTGGGGAGGGAAAAATTAAACGTTCAGAAGACCGTCGGGTCGATGGCTTCGGTAGTGGCTTCGGTATGCGGGGCTTTCATCTGTTGCCAGATGCGCCAGCCTTCCCAGGCAACCAAACCCAGACCGCCCCACTTGAGCGCGGGCTTGGCACCACGCACCACGGCGGTCCGCACAGGCTTGGTCAGCACGAGCGACGCCACCGAGCCGATGATTGGATACTGCTTGAAGAGCAGGCCGAGGTTGCTGCCCTTGCCGCCAAGCATCGAGCTGACCGAAGCCAGAATGCCGCCGATGCCGCCACCCGATGCACCGCGCTTCGGCGTGCGCCGGGTGCCGCCGCCAGGCATCAGAAAGCGCAGGAAACTGAAGTGCGTGATCGACGTGCGCAGATCGTGTGTGGCCTGCTGAAGCTCCATGCGTTCGACATCGGCGCGCGCGATCAGCAGTTCCTTGCGCAGCGCGCGCATGTGCGGCGTGCGCAGCGCCTTGGCGTTGTCACGCTTGGGCGGCTTGAAGGTATCGTCTTTTTTGCTCATGGTCGGACTGCCCGTGTGAGTTCAGTGGAACGTGTCGCGGTCCTTGCGGAATTCGGCGAGCGTGTCGTCAAACATGTTCGGCGCGTCGAGCAGCGTGCTGCGCGCACGCAGTCCGCATGCGATGGCAATCAGCGCATAAACGAGCGTGATGCCGCCAAGCGCCTGCCAGCGATACGTGTCCCAGAAGAATATGGCGATGAGCACGGTGAGGGAGATCAGCGCCATCATTGCCAGCATCATGGCGGCGAGACCGAGAAACAGTACGCCGATAAGCCGCTCCTTCTCTTCCTGAAGCTCGATACCGATGAGTTCAAGGCGCGTCTCGAAGATGGCGAAGGCAGAACTGATGATTCGTCGCAACGGTCCGGGGGACGATTGCTGCGGTGGCCGTTCGGTCGTCATGGCTTGGGTGCGAGAAGCGCGTTGGGTGCCGCTTTGATATTGTCCCGGTCGCCGCACGAGGCGGCGTTCCGGCGCGAGAGTCGATCCGCGCGCCCCGAGCGGGCGTTGGCGGTTCGGTCCTTTCTTGATGATGGACCGTGACTGTTACGAACATAGCAATCACCGGGCCATTGTCGAGGAGCGTGGGGAAGTGCTGCTTATTTGCGGTTGATGAGAAGCCCGATCACCGTGCCGAGGCCTGCCGCAATACCAATGGATGCCCACGGGTGTTCGTGGACGTAATCGTCCGTGGCGCGCGCGGCTTTTCTGCCTCGTTCGATCACGACGACTTGTGCATCGGCGGCTTTCTCCTTCGCTTGCTTCAGTCGAGCGAGCGCGCTCTCGCGCAGTTCGGAAGCGCGTTCGCCCGTGGCGCTGGCGGCTTGCTTGAGAAGATCTTCGGCGTCAGCGAGAACGGTTTTGATGTCCGACATGAATCGCTCCTTATTGATTTCTGACATTAAAGGCTCCAATCGGTGAGGCTACCTGATTCGCAGCTAGAGATGCGATTGCTGACGAGCAGGCTGGAACCTGCAACACAGACTCCTTGCAGGTTTCATTCCACTCGATGCTAATCAAAGGAAATTGCCGCAGCCTTGTCAAACTCTCGACATCACTGACGGTGGGAGCCGATCTGACCCGTAAAAGTTTCAGCAAACTGATCGAAAGTTACAAAGAGGATCGATCAGTTCGAGTCGCACCATACGCCTTTCAGAAAAAAGCCTGAATTCCGGTTTGCGCGCGTCCGAGAATAAGCGCGTGGATATCGTGGGTGCCTTCGTAGGTATTCACCACTTCGAGATTGACGAGGTGACGCGCCACGCCGAATTCGTCCGAAATGCCGTTGCCGCCCAGCATGTCGCGCGCGACCCGGGCGATGTCGAGCGCCTTACCGCACGAATTGCGCTTCATGATCGAGGTGATCTCGACCGCTGCCGTGCCTTCGTCCTTCATGCGCCCGAGTCGCAGCACGCCTTGCAGACCTAGCGTGATTTCCGTCTGCATATCGGCAAGTTTCTTTTGGATCAACTGGTTTGCCGCAAGCGGACGACCGAACTGCTTGCGATCCAGCGTGTATTGCCGCGCCATATGCCAGCAGGCTTCGGCGGCGCCGAGCGCGCCCCACGAGATGCCGTAGCGCGCCGAGTTCAGACAGGTGAACGGCCCTTTGAGCCCGCGAACTTCCGGAAACAGGTTTTCTTCCGGCACGAACACTTCGTCCATCACGATCTCGCCGGTGATCGACGCGCGCAATCCAACCTTGCCGTGAATGGCTGGCGCGGACAGTCCTTTCCAGCCCTTTTCGAGGATGAAGCCGCGAATCTCATCGCGTCCGTTTTCCTCCAGCTTCGCCCAGACGACGAACACATCCGCGATAGGCGAGTTCGAGATCCACATCTTCGAGCCCGAAAGCGAATAGCCGTTCTGCACTTTCTTCGCGCGCGTCGTCATGCTGGCGGGATCGGAACCGGCGTTCGGCTCGGTGAGCCCGAAGCAGCCGATCCACTCGCCGCGCGCGAGCTTCGGCAGATACTTTTCCTTTTGCGCGTCGCTGCCGAAAGCGTGAATCGGCACCATTACGAGCGACGATTGCACCGACATCATCGAGCGATAGCCGGAATCCACGCGTTCCACTTCGCGCGCAATCAGGCCGTAGCTCACGTAATTGAGGCCCGGTCCGCCGTATTGTTCGGGGATGGTCGGGCCGAGCAGACCGAGCTCGCCCATTTCGCGAAAGATCGACGGATCGGTCGTTTCCTCGCGAAACGCCTGCGTCACGCGCGGCAGCAGCTTGTCCTGCGCGTAGGCGCGCGCGGCGTCGCGGACCATGCGTTCTTCTTCGTTGAGTTGCTGATCCAGCAAGAGCGGGTCTTCCCAGTTGAAGCGAGCGGCGTCGGCCATATGCGTCTCCTCCCATGCAGTGTCGATTGAAAAGCGCCTCGCTCCGGCGCTTGACTTACGTTCCGCTTAGCGGAACAATGTTTTGCAAATTACCTTCGAGTTTAGCACCCGATGTCTGCTGCTTTCAAACGTGGTTCTGGGCGTGAAACCGACGGCGGATCTCGCCGGAAAGCCGAACGTGCACCTTATGGCAGAACCGAAGACGCATTAGCCGGCGACTCCAAAGGCGCTTCTAGTCGCGAATCTATCCGCGCTTCAGGCCGTGAATCGAGCCGCGAGTCCGGCCGTGAATCCATCCACGAATTCGGGCGTGTGGATGAGCGTAATCCCGGACACGCGTCCAAACGCGCTTCAAACCACGAGTCCGACCGCCACTCCCACCTGTCGCCCAACGCATCCGACGATCGCAAGTTCGTCGTCGCCCTCGCACGCGGTCTCGATATGTTGCGCGCATTTCGCCCTGGCGAGACGCTTCTCGGCAATCGCGATTTCGTCGTGCGCACGGGATTGCCCAAGGCGACGGTCAATCGTCTGGCCTACACGCTGACCACGCTCGGTTACCTGCGTTTCGACGATGCCGCCGGCAAGTACGCGCTCGACACGGGCGTGCTCTCGCTCGGCTTCTCGCTATTGGCGGGCGCGGACACACTGGAACTCGCCCGGCCACATATGCGCGCGCTGGCGCGTGAGATCGGCGCGGCGGTATCGCTCGGCTGTCGCGATGGCCTCGACATGATCTATCTGGAAACCATTCGTAGCGAAACCGCGCTCACGCTCGGCCTCGCGCCCGGATCGCGTCTGTCGATGCTCACGAGTTCCATGGGACGCGCCTATCTCGCCGTGCTCGACGCCGATGAGCGCGCGGCCTTGCTAAAAGAATTGCGGGAACGGGAAGGCGCCGAACGAGTGGCTTCGGCGCAGCGCGCGATCGAAGATTTCGCGCGCGACGGCTGCTGCTATTCATTCCGTGAATGGCACGACGACGTCAACGCGATTGCCGCGCCGTTTCGCGACGTGCGCAATGGGCGCTGGCTGGTGTTGAGCAGCAGCGGGCCGGCGTCGTCGATGGATGAGGGTTATTTCCGCGAGTCGATTGCGCCGAAGCTAAGGGCGTTGGCGGGACGGCTCGCCTGAAGGACCGCTCGATTGGGCTGCTCGCGGCATCGTGAAGCAGCCGTGCTCGAAGCGTCGCCGGGCGGCGAGGGTCGCGCGCGATTGCGCAGTCGCCGCAGCTTGAGCTCATCGACCGCACGCAACCTCAAAGCATCGTGCGCACATGCCAAAGCTCCGGAAACAGCACCACGTCCAGCATCTTGCGCAGATACGAAGCGCCCGCCGTGCCGCCCGTTCCTTGCTTGAAGCCGATGATGCGCTCCACCGTCGTCACATGCCGAAAGCGCCATTGCCGGAAGGCGTCTTCCAGATCGACGAGTTCCTCCGCCATCTCATAGAGCTCCCAGTAGCGTGACGGATCGCGATACACCGCGAGCCACGCCGCTTCGACCGACGCGTCGTGCGTCGTGGGCTGGGTCCAGTCGCGCTGCAGTCTTTCGGGCGCGATCTGGAAGCCACGTCGCGCGAGCAGTCGGATCACTTCGTCGTAGAACGAAGGCGCTTCGAGCGTCTGTCGCACCTGCGCGAGAATCTCCGGCCGATGCGCATGCGGCTTCAGCATCTGCTCATTCTTGTTGCCGAGCATGAACTCGATCTGCCGATACTGATGCGACTGAAACCCGGATGACGCACCGAGATACGGCCGCATCGCGGTGTATTCGGAAGGCGTCATGGTCGCGAGGACGTTCCACGCCTGCACCAATTGCTCGAAGATGCGCGACACGCGCGCGAGCATCTTGAAGGCGGATGGCAGGGCGTCGGTATGAACCGCTTGGAGGGCGGCGTGCAGTTCGTAGAGCGCGAGCTTCATCCAGAGTTCGCTCGTCTGGTGCTGCACGATGAACAGCATCTCGTTGTGATCCGGCGAGCGCGGATGCTGCGCGGTCAGAATCGAATCGAGGCCGAGATAGTCGCCGTAGCTCATCGAATCGGAGAAATCGAGCTTGGCTTCGTGCCAGCCTGATTCTGCCGGTTGCACCGCCCGTGCCGCATCGGCTGCACCGTGGCCGAACGGACATCCGCCGCCTTTAACCTCATTCATGGCCGTCACCTCTCAAGTCACCGAAGCGCGTTCGCCAAACTCCGGCGCACGCCAGCTTTCGGTCGCGAGCACATCGCGCAGGGTTTCAACCGCGTCCCAGACATCGACGAAACGCGTGTAAAGCGGCGTGAAGCCGAAGCGCAAAATACGCGGCTCGCGATAATCGCCGATCACGCCACGCGCGATCAGCGCCTGCATCACCTCATAGCCGTTCGGATGCTCGAAGCTCACTTGCGAGCCGCGTCGCGCATGTTCGCGCGGCGTCGCGAGCGTCAGCGGAAACTCGCCGCAACGCGCTTCCACCAGCTCGATGAACAGATTGCCAAGCGCAAGCGACTTGCGCCGCAAGGTCTGCATATCCGTTTGCAGGAATACATCGAGCCCGCACTCGACGAGCGACATCGAGACGATAGGCTGCGTGCCGCACAGATATCGACCGATACCATCGTCCGGGCGATACACCGGGTCCATCGCGAACGGTTTCTTGTGCCCCCACCAGCCCGAGAGCGGCTGCGAGAATGTGTCCTGATGACGCTTGGGCACCCACACGAACGCAGGCGAACCCGGTCCGCCGTTCAGATACTTATACGTGCAGCCGACGGCATAGTCTGCGCCGACGCCGTTCAGATCGACCGGCACCGCGCCTGCCGAATGCGCCAGGTCCCAGACCGCGATTGCGCCCGCGCGATGAATCGTCTCGGTGAGCGCGGCCATGTCGTGCATGTAGCCGGTGCGGTAGTTCACGTGCGTGATCATCGCGATGGCGGTGTGTTCGTCGATGGCGGCAGGCAGTTCGGACGCGTCATCGACGAGACGCAGTTCATAGCCGCGATCGAGCTGCTCGATCAGACCCTGCGCGATATACAGGTCGCTCGGAAAGTTCGAACGTTCGGAGACGATCACGCGACGTTTAGGGTCGCGCTCGTTCGCGAGCTTGAGCGCCGCGGAAAGGATCTTGAAGAGATTGGCCGAGATCGTGTCGTTCACCACGACTTCATCCTCGCCCGCGCCGATGAGCGGAGCCAGCTTGTTGCCGAGCCGTCGCGGCAGCGCGTACCAGCCGGCGGTGTTCCAACTGCGGATCAGCCCTTCGCCCCATTCTTCGGCGATCACGCCGGCCGCGCGCGCGGCAGCCGCTTTGGGCGGCACGCCGAGCGAGTTGCCATCCAGATAGATCACGTCGTTCGCAAGCACGAATTGATCGCGCAGGGCATTCAGCGGGTCGTCGCGGTCGAGTGCGGCGGCGTCGTCACGGTTTTTCATCGAAAAGTCCAATTGTTCAGGGAAGATCGGGCGATCAGGAAAGCGGGCGCAGGACGGCGCGCACCGGGCTCGCATCGAGCGTCGAAAATTTGAGCGGCAGCGCGATGAGTTCGTAGTCGCCGGGCGCGACGGCATCGAGCACGAGGCCTTCGAGAATCGCCATGCCGTGCGCGCGAATCCGGCGATGCGCGTCCATCGTCTTCGATTCCTGCGGATCGAGCGATGGCGTGTCGATACCGATGAGCTTCACGCCACGCGCCGCCAATAGATCAATGGTCGCGGGCGCGACGGCACAAAATGCGCTGTCCCAAGTGTCGAGCGGCGCACTCGCGTAGGTACGCAGGAGGATGCGCGGCGGGGCGTTGTCATCGTCGAGAAAATCGGCGATATGTTCTGGCAAAACGAGCGGCGCCGCGCCAATGCAATTCACGACCCGGCAAGCGCCGAGATACGTGTCGAGCGGCACCTCGCCAATAGCCGCGCCGTGTTCGTCGTAATGCAGCGGGGAATCGGCATGAGCGCCGGTGTGCGGCGAAAGCGTGAAACGCGCCACGTTCACGGGCGAGCCCGCTTCCATGCGCCAGACGCGTTCGATACCAACGGGCGTATCGCCCGGCCAGACCGGCGTGTCGGTGGAAATCGGCGGAGAAATATCGAGAAGCGTCATGTCGGCTAACAGAAAGCGCTGGGATGCGTCAAATCATAGCCGTGCTATCTCGAAATGTGATTGCAAAAAAACTACCCAAAAACGTTGGGGCTAGAACATAATTCGATGAAACGGGCTAGGGGACTAAAAAATGACCGGATTCACGCTCGATGCAACAGATTGCCGAATTCTGGCGGTACTGCAGGAAGATGGACGGATCAGTAACCTGGACCTTGCGGAGCGCATCGCGCTCTCGCCTTCGGCGTGTTTGCGCCGCATGCGCCTGCTCGAAGAAGAGGGCGTGATTGCGAGCTATCGCGCGTGTCTGGACCGTGAGCGGCTGGGCATCGAGCTCGAAGCCTTCGTGCACGTCTCCATGCGCAACGACCAGGAAAACTGGCACGAGAAATTCGCGGCGGCCGTGCGCGAATGGCCGGAAGTGGTGGGCGCGTTCGTCGTCACGGGCGACACGCATTACGTGTTGCGCGTGCTCGCGCACAACCTCAAGCACTACTCGGATTTCATTCTGAGCAAGCTGTACAAGGCGCCGGGCGTTATCGACATTCGCTCGAATATCGTCTTGCAAACCATGAAGGACGATGCAGGCGTGCCCGTCGCGCTGATCGAACAACCGGCGCGGCCAAGCAGCCCGCCTTGAGCCTCAGGCGTTGATACTCAAGCGTCGAGGGGCTTATTCGATCGATCCCAACGTGTGGAATCCGCCGGCGTGAAACACGAGCGGAGGCGCGCTGTCGTCTTTCGCGCGCACGCCACAGCGCTCCA
The DNA here is from genome assembly GCF_023631025.1 of Caballeronia sp. GACF4. NCBI lineage: Bacteria > Pseudomonadati > Pseudomonadota > Betaproteobacteria > Burkholderiales > Burkholderiaceae > Caballeronia > Caballeronia sp. GACF4. The sequence goes on along the minus strand of NZ_JALQDW010000010.1, from coordinate 28,993 downwards.
CTTCGCCGACAAAGATCACGTGGTCGCCTTCGTCGTAGCGGCTGCGATTGTGGCATTCGAACCAGGCAATCGCGCCGTCGAGCACTGGCATGCCGGTGTCGCCCGCCGCGTGCGAGACGCCCGCGAAGCGGTCGCCCTTGACCGTGGCGAAGCGCCGGCAAAGCTCCAGTTGCGATGCCGCGAGCACGTTCACCACATAGTGACTATTGGCGCGAAACACCGGCATCGAAGCCGACTTGGTGGCGAGACTCCACAGCACGAGCGGCGGGTCGAGCGATACCGAGTTAAACGAACTGGCCGTGATGCCGATCAACTGCCCGGATTCGGTGCGCGTGGTGATGACGGTCACACCCGTCGCAAACTGGCCGAGCGCGGCGCGGAATTCTTTCGGATCGAAGTTCGGGGTTTTGGCGCTTGTCATCGGGCAAAGTCGTCTTGTTTTTTCGCCGACCTGACGAGTTTCGCTTGGAGCGAGAGGACTTGTCATCGGTTAGAAGTGTCTTGTTTTATGCCGATCCGAACGCGCGTTTCCTCGGGGCGAAAGGGCTTGTCATCAGGTGGTGGTATTTCGTCTTGCCGAACCGGATACGTGTTGCATTCGAATCGGAAGGATCTGTTCTCGTGTTGTCTAAAAGCTGGAGATTGGCTCGATTCTAGCGGAATCAGCCGTCCGGAACCGCCATAAGCCAGCGTCGGCAGTGTGGCCAACGCCGCTTTGTAAAAGCCGGTAAGCTCGGAGCAAGCCCTTCGCGCGCATTGGAAACATCGAAGAAACCGTGGGGAATGTTGAAGAAGCGGCGAGGCGCATCCATATGGGTGATCCGCGGCATGGCCGCATGCACTTGACGAGGAGTTGCGCATGACCCAGCAGAATGAGCAGGCGAGAACCGAAACCGCGACGCTCGGCGGCGGTTGCTTCTGGTGCACGGAAGCGGTGTTTCTGGCGGTCGAAGGCGTGGTGTCGGTCGAATCCGGCTATGCGGGCGGCAAGGTGGTCGATCCGTCGTACGAACAGGTCTGCGACGGCGAAACCGGCCACGCGGAAGTGGTGAAGGTCGTGTTCGATCCGGCGATCATCAGCTACCGCGAAGTGCTTGAGATTTTCTTCGCGACGCACGATCCGACGCAGCTCAATCGCCAGGGTAATGACGTGGGCACACAGTATCGCTCGGCGGTGTTCACGCATTCGGACGAGCAACGCAAGGTCGCGCTCGAAGTGATCGATGAACTGCAGCGCGAGGATGTCTTCGGCGGCAAGATCGTCACGCAGGTCACCGCGCTCGACAACGACTACTATCCGGCCGAAGCGTATCACCAGAACTACTTCGAGCAGCATCCGAACCAGGGGTATTGCGCGGCGGTCGTCGGCCCGAAGGTCGCGAAGTTCCGCAAGAAGTTTGCGCATCGGTTGAAGAAGTGAAGGGCGGGGCGATGTGGAGGCCGCGCTTGAGGGCGGTCTGCATACCGTGTCGGAGCCGAGAAGTCGCCGCGTTCAGTCCATGCCATAAGGCGAGGCATCCTGGCGCTCAAGTCGCGCTTGAAGCAAAGACGTGACGGCATGCGAGCGGTGCCTGAAGTGCGGCTCGATAGCGGTGGACAGAGCGTTCAGCCAGTACGCCGGGGAGCCCGGTCGATTTCAGCCGTCGCACGTTATAGCTTTACCGCTAGCCGCGTTGTACGCGCTCGCATTCCCGCGCAATCCCACGCGCAAGCTCGAAGCACGTAAGCGGCGCGGAGCCCTCTGCCTTGTTGTTCGCCGCGATGACCACCGGCTGGCCCGCGATCGCATATCGCGCGGCCAGTTCGGCCAGCGCCTCGCGCGTGTCGCGGTCTTCATCGACTATTTGGTCGAACGGCTCGTACTTCGCCTTCGCCTGTTCGTAGCGAAAGCCGCTGTGCAAACTCCAGCGCACGACGAGCGGCCCTAGCGTTTCTTCGTCCAGCAACGCGAGCGCCTTCGCCTGGCGACGCACGTCCGGCATGCGCGCGTGCACGCCGATGCAATAGCGCACGTTCGCGTCCCGCAGCGCGCGTATGAAGCGCGGTGTCAGCATGACGGCGTCGCGCAATTCGACGGCGTAACGCGTCTCGCCTTCGAGCGGCGGAAGCGCGCCGAGAAACGCCGCCAACCGGTCGATGAAGCGCGATGGCTCGACGATCATCGCATCCGGCAGCGGCGAGAACTGGAACACGAGCGCGCCGGCTTTCGTCCCAAGCCCGCCGATGCACGGCGTCACGAATTCGTCGATGGCAATCCGCGCGTTCAGAAACGCGGGGTTCTCCGCATCGGGCGCGCCGCGCTGGCCGCGGATAAAGGCGTCGGTGACGGCGGCAGGCGCCTTCACGATGAAGCGAAAGTGCTCCGGCACCTGGCTCGCATACCGCGCGTAGTCGGCGAGCGAAAGCGGTGCGTAGAACGAGCGGTCGATGGACACGCAGCGCAACAACGGATGCGCGCTGTAGGCGGTGAGGCCGTCGCGCGAGAGCTTCGTGTTCGAATACGCGTCGCCATAGACGATTCCGCGCCAGCCCGGAAACGACCACGTCGATGTGCCGAGATGAATGGCTTCGGGCAGTTGTTTCGCGAGCGCGTCGAGATCGGCGTTCAATGGCGCGGGCAGGACGCCGCGTGCCTTCGGCTGGCTCGCGGGCTTGCGCGGCGCGGGTTCGTCGAACAGGTCGGGTTCTGTTGCTTGCCCGTTTTCCGCCGACGCCGGCAGGCACTCTGGCTCACCGGCTGGCGCAATCTCACTCGGCGCCGTGTCGTCGAGCAGGGAGCCCTGCGCGTCGCCGTCACGCGCAGCGTCCTCTTCCGGAAACTTCGATCCCTGCTTCAGAGCGCCTTCTCGTAAATGTATTTCCGCGACCACGGCAAGGTCGTCGCGCTGCGGCCCGCCTTGCGGCACACCACTTGGTAGATCGACACGTCGTCGTTCTCGAACGCGTACGCGCAACCCGCGAGATACACGCGCCAGATGCGGAATTTTTCGTCATCGACGAGCTTCTTGGCTTGCTCGGCGTTTGCCTCGAAGCTCTCGGCCCAGATGTCGAGCGTGCGGGCGTAATGCCGGCGCAAGCTTTCGATGTCGATCGCTTCCAGCCCGCCGCGCTGCATGCTTTCAAGCGCGAGACCGATATGCGGCAACTCGCCATCCGGAAACACGTAGCGGTCGATAAACTCGCCGCCGCCGAGCGCGGTCTCGCCGCTGTCGGCGTCGGATGACGTGATGCCGTGATTCATCGCGACGCCGTCATCGACCAGCAGATCGCGAATCTTTGCAAAGTAGCCCGGCAGATTCTTGCGTCCGACGTGCTCGAACATGCCCACGCTCGTGATGCGGTCGAATTGCCCCGGCACGTCGCGATAATCTTGCAGACGGATTTCGATCTGATCTTCGAGGCCCGCATCTTTCACGCGCTGCGTCGCGAGCTTGAACTGGTTTTCCGAGAGCGTCACGCCCACGCACTTCGCGCCGAACTTCTGCGCGGCGCGGATCACGAGCGCGCCCCAGCCGCAGCCAATGTCGAGCAAACGATGGCCCGGCTGCACTTGAATCTTGGTCAGGATGTGATCGATCTTCTTGATCTGCGCGGTGGCCAAATCTTCGTCGCCGTTTTCGAAGTACGCGCACGAGTACACCATGTTCTTGTCGAGCCAGAGCTGATAGAACTCGTTCGACACATCGTAGTGGTACTGAATGGCCTTCTTGTCCGACGCCTTCGAGTGATTGAAGTAGCGCCGCACGCGAGCCAGCTTGCCCGCGCTCGTGACGGTGTTCTTCGCGAGCGAATAACCGACGTTGATGATGTCCGAGAGCTTGCCCTCGATATCGATCTTGCCTTTCACGTACGCTTCACCGAGATTGTCGAGACTTGGTTCCAGCAGATAAGGCAGCGCCGTCGCGCTCTTTACGTGCAACGTGACTTGCGGCGCGGCGAACTGCCCGAAGTCGTGCTGCTGTCCATCCCAAAGCACGAGGCGCGCAGGCAGGTTGGCCCTGGCCCGCACTTCCTCGACCCATTGCGTCAGCTTCTTCTCCCAGAACATGCTTGCTTCTCCGCGCTAAAGAAAATCAAGGGGAAGGCCCGCCGTGCCGGTTCTGGATGCCCGTGCATCGACGCGCCTTCATGTTCGTTGCCGTGGTGCTGCGTTTTATGACGACGTACTGCCTGCTACCGGACCCGTCTTAGGGTGCGAGCCTCTTGATATCCCACGGGCCGTCCGCGCGCTCGCGCTCATAGACGATGCGGTCATGCAGCCGCGACGGACGTCCCTGCCAGAATTCGATGGTGTCCGGCACGAGCCGGTAGCCGCCCCAATGTGGCGGGCGCGGCGGTGCGTCGCCGAATTTTTCGATCATTTCGCGCTCGCGCGCTTCGAGCGCCTCGCGGCTTTCGAGCGGCTGACTCTGTTCCGACGCCCACGCGCCAATGCGCGATCCGAGCGGCCGGGACTGAAAATAGGCATCGCTTTCCTCGGCGCTCGTCTTGACGATCACGCCTTCGACACGCACCTGACGTTCGAGCTCGATCCAGTGGAACAGCAGACTTGCCGCGGGATTGGCGGCGATTTCGCGGCCTTTGCGGCTATCGTAATTGGTAAAAAAAACGAAGCCACGTTCGTCGAACCCCTTGATCAGCACGATGCGCGCGGAGGGCCGGCCGTTCTCGTCGACGGTGGCCAAGGTCATGGCGTTGGGTTCGGGCAGTTTCGCGTCGAGCGCCTGGGCGAACCAGGTGTCGAACTGGCGCACCGGGTCCGGCGCGACGTCGGCGGCATCGAGTGAGCCGCGAGAATAATTTTTGCGAAGGTCTGCGAGGGTGGTCATTTTTATGCAAACGCTACAGTCGGCGTCAGTATAGCCAAGGTGGTTCTTTCTTGCCCTTGCCGTGGTGAATTCGGTCCAGCTATCACCCCTTGGGTTTCGATAAGGCAGAATACGCAATTCGCGCGCTTTCTGCATGAATGGTCTACCAACTTTGTCAATTAGACAGGCGCTTGTAAGCTATGCCTGACGGGCCGCAGCGGCGTTTGGCTTGTTTTTGCCCATGCTCCGCGAAGCCCTCCCGCGCTTTTTCGGTTTCTGCTTCCACCTATGACTGCCACCATCGCTCCCAACGAGTCACCTTCCGCCGACGAGATCGCCGACCGCGACCGACGCTTCGGCGGCATCGCGCGTCTGTATGGCGCGCCTGCGCTCGCGGCGTTCGAAGGCGCGCATGTCGCGGTGATCGGCATAGGCGGCGTGGGATCGTGGGTGGCTGAAGCGCTGGCGCGCAGCGCAATCGGCAAGCTCACGTTGATCGATCTCGACAACGTCGCCGAAAGCAACACCAACCGGCAGATCCACGCGCTCGACGGCAACTACGGCAAGGCCAAGGTCACGGCGATGGCAGAGCGCATCCGTTTGATCGATCCCGCCTGCGACGTGCGGCAGATCGAGGACTTCGTGGAGCCGGGTAACTTCGATGCGATGCTCGGCGGCGGTTTCGACTTCATCGTCGATGCCATCGACAGCGTGCGCACGAAAACCGCGCTCATTGCGTGGTGTGTTGCAAACAAGCAGCCGCTGATCACGGTGGGCGGCGCGGGCGGGCAGCTCGATCCGACGCGTATTCGCATCGACGACCTGGCGTCGACCATTCAGGACCCGCTGCTTTCGAAAGTGCGCGGCCAGTTGCGCAAATTGCATGGCTTTCCGCGCGGACCGAAGGCGCGTTTCAAGGTCAGCGCGGTATATTCGGACGAGCCGCTCATTTACCCGGAAGCGGCCGCTTGCGATATCAGCGAGGGCGCGGAGCATCTAGAAACCGGCGCGGGATACGCGGGCCCGGTCGGGCTGAATTGCGCGGGTTTCGGGTCCAGCGTGTGTGTGACGGCGAGCTTTGGGTTCGCGGCGGCGGCGTTCGTGCTTCGGGCGTTGGCGAAGAAGGCGGCTTAGGGCGGCAGGTTCTTGCGGGGACGTAAAAACGGCGCGCGGATAAAGTCACAGAAGCGTGAATGGTGGTGGCTTGCGTCGATGGCAGGTCGGTTTTCGCACGAATATGACGAGCTGGCGTCGCGGCAAACCCGCCAGTTGCATGCATGCACGCGAGTCGACGTGGCCACACGGCGAACATGCGCTGCTTGACGTCACGCGGCGAACCGCAGCCAACAAAAAACGGCCAGCTTCCACGAGCTGGCCGTTTCTGCATCCACGAGCCGATCATGCATGCTCAATTCATCGCGGCACTCAGCCTGCGCCGCCAGTACGCCACGACATCCGGCTGATTCGCCGCGAGTTCGAACACCGATAGCATCGTCTTGCGGCCGACGTCGTCCATGAACGCGCGATCGCCCACGACGATTTCGAGCAGATGTTCCAGCGCACCACCATAATCGCGGCCGGCAATCAAACGGTTCGCAAGCGCAAAGCGCGCTTCGAGATCGTCCGGTTTCGCGTGCACCGCCGCGATGAGATCGTCGGCGGGCGGCAGTCCGGCGGCTGCATCGGCGGCGTCGAGTTCGGTCTTGAGCGCGTTATAGCGCGCGTCGATGCCCTGCGTCGTCTTAGGCGAAAGCAGCTTGTCTTCTTCCTTCGCTTCGTCGATCCGCCGTTCCGCGATCAGCCATTCGATCAAATCGAGGCGCGCATCTTCGTAACTCGGATCGAGCGCGATCGTGGCCTTGATGCGATCGATCGCGTCCTTGCGGTTACCGCTCGCCCACGCGTCGTGCGCGGCGCGGCGCTCGGCTTCGGCGCCAGCGGGCACGAGCCGGTCGAGAAACTCGCGCAATTGGCCCTCCGGCAACACGCCGATGAACTGGTCCACTGGCCGGCCTTCCGCAAACGCGATCACGTGCGGAATGCTGCGCACCTGGAAGTGCTGCGCGAGTTCCTGATTCTCGTCGACATTCACCTTGACGAGCTTCCAGTTGCCGGCGGCTTCGGCTTCGAGCCGTTCCAGCATCGGACCGAGCGTCTTGCACGGGCCGCACCACGGAGCCCAGAAATCGACGAGAACGGGCGCGAGCATCGACGCATTGATGACGTCGTTTTCAAACGTAGCGAGGGTCGTTTCCATGCGTTCTCTCCTAATGCCTGCAATGTGTCTTGAAATTAGATGGGGACGCTTGCATAACTCTCAACGGCCACGGCGTTGATTCACGCCGATGCACGTCTCATGCCTCGGGCGCGCGATTCTCGCGGCGCGCGGGCGGCAGCGGAATGAACTCCGTCTCGCCGGGAACGTGCCCCATGCGCTGCTCGCTCCATGCCTGTTTCGCGGCCTCGATCTTGTCGCGCGAACTGGCGACGAAATTCCATTCGATGATGCGTGCCCCGTCGAGCGGCGCGCCACCGAGAATCATCACGCGCGCGCCGTTCGTGCTCTCGAAACGCACCGGCGCGCCCGGTTCGAGCACGGCCATTTGCTGTTCGGGCAGCGCTTGGCCGTCGATGGACAGATCGCCTTCGACGAGATACACGCCGCGTTCCTCGTGTTCGGTATCGAGCGTGAGCGCGCTGCCGCGAGCGAAATCGGCGGCGACGTAAAGCGTTGGCGAGAACGTGCGCGTGGGCGCTTGGGCGCCGAACGCGGTGCCCGCGATTACGCGCAAAGTCACGCCGTCGCGCTCGATTTGCGGCAAGGCGGACGCTGCGTGATGCTCGAACGAAGGCTCGACTTCCTCGCTTGCCACCGGCAGCGCGACCCAAGTCTGGATGCCATGCATCGTCTGGCCTCGCTCGCGTTCCTCGTCGGGCGTACGTTCCGAATGGACGATGCCGCGCCCGGCGGTCATCCAGTTGACGTCCCCGGGCACGATTTTCTGCACGGAGTCGACGCTGTCGCGATGCATGATCGCGCCTTCGAAGAGATACGTGACGGTTGCGAGCCCGATATGCGGATGCGGCCGTACATCCAGTCCCTGTCCGGGCACGAGGGTTGCGGGACCGATATGGTCGAAGAAGATGAAGGGTCCGACAGTGCGTGCCGCCAGTGCGGGGAGCACGCGCCTCACCGTGAGGCCGCCGACATCGTGTTGATGTGGTTTGAGCAGGACACGGATCGACGTGGACATTGGCGGTTCCGGTAGCTGACGCGCCGGTTGCGCGCCTGGAACCGCCGATTCTACCGGCCGCTGCGGCGATGCGCTCTCATCGGGGATGTGGAAAACGCTTCATCGACTTCGTGCGGAGTTACGCGTGCTTCACGTGTTTTTTACGAAGGGACCGCGCTTTTTGCAGCATGCGTGCAGAATTTGCGCAAACGTCAATTGATAGGAGAGGAAACCATGAGCAAGAATAAACTGTTGATCGCCATCACCGCGGGTCTTTTGAGCGCCACGGCTGCAACCGGCGCAATGGCCCAGACCTCGTCGGGCAACTCGTCGGCGGCCATGGGCCAGACCGACACTGGCGCGTCGACCGATGGCACGTCGTCGTCGGGCACGACCAAGCACAAGATGCGCAAGCACAGCGCGCATCCGTCGGCAGGCAAGAAGACGCCTGACGTCGAAACCGGCAACAATGCGGCAGCGGAATCCGGCCAAAGCAAGTAAGCGGTCTGGATTGCTGTGAAGCGCCCGCGCATCCCTTGGGAGGCGCGGGCGTTTTTTTGTCTGCAGGCGCCAAGACGGCAAGGCGTTGTGAGCGCAGTTTTTCACAAGCCACCGCAGAGTGCGCCCCGCTAAACTCGTGTGACTTTCAATCGAAGTGCACGAAGGAGCGGCGATGTCGCCAAGGGACTTGTTGATTGCGTCGGTGGTGATTCTCGCGTGGGGCGTGAATTTCGTTGTCATCAAACTGGGTTTGCACGGCGTGCCGCCGTTCTTGCTGGGCGCCTTGCGATTCGCGCTGGCCGCGGTGCCGGTCTTCTTCGTCAAGCGCCCGCGAATTCCGCTGCGCTGGCTTTTCGCTTATGGCCTTTCCATTTCGTTCGGCCAGTTTGCGTTGTTGTTCTATGGCATGTCGGTCGGCATGCCGGCGGGACTTGCTTCGCTCGTCTTGCAGGCGCAGGCGTTCTTCACCTTGATCTTCGCCGCCTTCATGCTTGGCGAGCGCATCCGCGCGATGAACATAGCTGGACTCTTGATCGCGGCGGCCGGGCTAGCGCTGATCGGCATGCAGGGCGGCCACGCGATGACCCTCACAGGGTTCTTGTTCACGCTTGGCGCGGCGTCGATGTGGGCGCTTGGCAATGTCGTCACGAAGCGCATGGGCAAAGTCGACTTGCTGTCGCTCGTAGTGTGGGCGAGCCTGATACCGCCGCTGCCGTTTCTTGCGTTGTCGTTGATTTTCGAGGGCCAGGCGCGCATTGAAGCGAGCCTTGCGGCGATCCCGTCGATATCGATTTTCGCGATCGTTTACCTCTCGTTCATCGCGACCATCATTGGCTACAGCTTGTGGGGCAAATTGCTTGCGCGCTATCCGGCGGCGCAGGTCGCACCGTTCTCGTTATTGGTGCCGGTGATAGGCATTGCATCGGCGGCGGTGTTTCTGGGCGAGGCGCTGACACCGGCGGAAGTAGCGGGTGCGGCGCTGGTAATGGCGGGATTGGCGGTCAATGTATTCGGCGCACGCTTGAAAACAGAGACTATTCCCCGTCCCGCGATAAAAAAAACCGCGAAAAATGAACCCTTAAAGTGAAGGCGGCTAAAGAAAAAAGCAATACAACGGCCGACTTCCTTGGAAGTGCCAGAGAAGAAACTCGAACAGCGACTCCGAAAAAAGCTTTGGTCTTGTGAGTTTTACCGAGAGCGTGAGTGGAGGGGGAGTGCACAAAGGGTTTGTGGTAAATAGCGGGGAACCAGTTGTGCTTCAGAAGCCGGTTCGAAAGCTGCTTTCTTTGGTTCCTTTCTTTGCAGCAGCAAAGAAAGGGACCCCACCGCCGGGGAGGCGGCTACTGAACAGAAACGCAAGGCAACGGCTCGATTCATCAGAAGCGCAAAAAAACATCAGACCGCAAAAGAGGTCCCAGCGCAGTCAAAAAAATCCGCATGCCTAGTAATTGATTACCACGAGCGCGAGCAATGGGAAGTGCCCAAAGGGTTTGTGAGAAACAGCGGGGAACCAGTTGTGCTTCAGAAGCCGGTTCCAAAGCTGCTTTCTTTGGTTCCTTTCTTTGCAGCAGCAAAGAAGGGACCCCACCGCCGGGGAGGCGGCTACTGAACAGAAACGCAAGGCAACGGCTCGATTCATCAGAAGCGCAAAAAAACATCAGACCGCAAAAGAGGTCCCAGCGCAGTCAAAAAAATCCGCATGCCTAGTAATTGATTACCACGAGCGCGAGCAATGGGAAGTGCCCAAAGGGTTTGTGAGAAACAGCGGGGAACCAGTTGTGCTTCAGAAGCCGGTTCCAAAGCTGCTTTCTTTGGTTCCTTTCTTTGCAGCAGCAAAGAAAGGGACCCCACCGCCGGGGAGGCGGCTACTGAACGAGACTGCCCGAGAACCGCAAAAGAACCGCAAAAGAACCGCAAAAGAACCGCAAAAGAACCGCAAAAGAACCGCAAAAGAACCGCAAACCAACGTCTTCAAGTCATGCGACTCTTAGCCAAAGGCGGATTAGCAGCAAAATACCGCCTGATGCCTTTCATAATGGCGCTAGCCATCTTGTCCCGATAGGCATCATCGTTGAGTCGAGTCTCCTCATCCGGGTTACTGATAAACGCGGTTTCGACGAGAATCGAAGGAATATCCGGTGCCTTGAGCACGGCAAACCCTGCCTGTTCGACCGACCCCTTGTGCAGTTTGTTAATGCCCCCGATTTCATTCAGCACGAAACTCCCATACCGCATGGAATCGCGAATCTGCGCCGTAGTGGACATGTCGAAAAGCGCGCGATTCACGCTAGCGTCTTGCGATTTCACGTTGATGCCACCGACCTGATCCGACGAATTCTCCTTGGCGGCCATCCACCGCGCCGCCGCGCTCGACGCACCATGTTCCGACAACGCGAAAACGGAAGAACCACGCGCCGAAGACTCGGTAAACGCGTCCGCATGAATCGACACGAATAGATCGGCGCCGACACGCTGCGCCTTCTGCACACGCACATTGAGTGGCACGAAGAAATCGGCATCACGCGTCATCATGGCGCGCATGTTGGGTTGCGCGTCGATCTTCGCGCGCAGCTTCTTCGCGATATCGAGCGCAATGTGCTTCTCATACGTCCCCGCGCCGCCGATAGCGCCGGGATCTTCGCCACCGTGACCCGGATCGATGGCCACAGTCAGAAGGCGCGTCGTCCCCGAGCGATCCTGCTTGGGCTGCGAGAACGTGTATTGGTCGCTGTCGTCGTCATCCTTCTTCGCGATCACGGGCGGCACGACGCGCGACGGCTTCGGCACGGATGGCGCAGGCATAGGCGCAGGCTTCGGCGCCACCGACGCGGCGTTGTCCGGGGCATCGCCCTGAGCGTACTTCTGGAAAAATTCGTCGGTCGAATCCTGCGAGAGCGATTTCTGCGGCGTGGCCGGCCCCGAAAGCGTGGCGGGCGGCGGCGCGGAAGGATTCGGATTGGCGCGGTCGAAGGCCTCCTGCTTGTGCTCGGACTGCGCGAGCAGTTCCATCAGCGGATCGGGCGCGACGGCCGGGTAAAGATCGAACACGAGCCGATACTTGTAGCTGCCAATCGGCCCTAGCGTGAAGACCTGTGGCTTCACCGAACCCTTGAGGTCGAACACCATGCGCACGACATGCGGCTGGTACTGACCGACGCGCACCGATTGAATCTGAGGATCGTTCGGCGTGATCTTCGAGACGAGATCGCGCAGCGACTGATCCAGATCGATGCCGTTCAGATCCACGACGAGTCTGTCCGGGCCTTGCAGCGTCTGATTGCTGTTCGTGAGCGGCTGGTCGGATTCGATGGTCACGCGCGTGTAATCGCGCGCGGGCCACACGCGCACGCCGAGCACGGAACTCGCGTGCGCGAGCTTCGGTGCGACGAGCGCAAGCGCAAGCGTCGATGCGCCCGCGCGCAGCACCTGACGCCGCCGCCAGTTGTGCGGCGCGCTCGCACCCGATTCGATCGAATGAAACGGCTTGATCAGCATCTTTCGAGACATGTCTTTCCTGTTTCGCTAAACGCCCGCGCATTCAGCACGCGGCCTTCTTCGACTTCACGGCTCTCGTCGGGCAAGGCAAGTTCGAACACGAGGTCCGGCACGCCGAGCAGTCCGCCTGCTTGCTGCGGCCATTCGATGAGGCACACCGCGCCGCGATCGAAATACTCGCGAAAGCCGGCATCGGCCCATTCGGCGGGATCGGCGAATCGGTAGAGATCGAAGTGATAGACATCGAGCGGCCCGCCTGGCGTGTCGAGCGAATAGGGCTCGACGAGCGTATAAGTCGGACTCTTCACGCGGCCCGCATGACCGAGCGCGCGCAAGGTCGCGCGCACGAGCGTGGTCTTGCCCGCGCCCAAGTCACCGATCAACTGGACCTGCAAGCCCGAAAAACGTTCGGCCGAAGTTTGCTTGCGCGTCTCGTCGATGGCGCGTGCGAAGCGTTCCCCGAAGGCGAGCGTTGCCGCTTCGTCGCGCAGATCGAAGCGGCGTTCGAGGAGCGCGGAAGGAAAATCAGGCGTCGTTCGTACAGGGCTTTCGGGCATTGCTCGTAAAATGTCGTGATGAACCGATTGCCGGAACATTCCGTTGAAATCACGACCGCGTCCAGCGACGCCGCCGATGAGTCGCGCGCCTTGCATCACGTCGAACTAGGCGATGAGGCCGCGCTGGCGGAACTCGCGCTACGCATCAAGACGTGGGGGCGCGAGTTGGGATTCGGTGCGGTTGGTATCGGCGATACCGACCTGACGGATGCCGAGGAAGGCCTTGCCAGTTGGCTTGAAGCAGGCTATCACGGCGAGATGGATTATATGGCCAAACATGGGATGAAACGCGCAAGGCCCGCCGAGCTTGTGGCCGGCACGCGACGGGTCATCACGGCGCGCATGGCTTATCTGCCTGGCGCGACGCTCGAGCACAAGGGCGCTGAAAGTGTCGCGACAGCCGATGGTCAGAAGAACGACTGGCGCGCCGTCGAATGGTCGCGCCTGAGCGATCCATCGCAGGCGATGGTCTCGATCTACGCACGCGGCCGCGATTATCACAAGGTCATGCGCAACCGGCTGCAGCAACTGGCCGAGCGCATCGAAGCTGCCATCGGGCCGTTCGGGCATCGCGCGTTCACGGACTCCGCGCCGGTTCTCGAAGTCGCGCTGGCGCAGAAAGCAAGCGTCGGCTGGCGTGGCAAGCATACGTTGCTGCTCGATCGCGATGCCGGTTCACTCTTTTTCATCGGCGAGATTTACGTCGATATTGCATTGCCCGTCGACCCGCATCCCGAGACGGACGGCGCGCATTGCGGGCAGTGCACGCGCTGTATCGGCGCATGTCCGACTGGCGCGATCGTGGCGCCGTATCGCGTGGATGCGCGGCGCTGCATCTCGTATCTGACGATAGAACTTCAAGGCAGTATTCCCGAGGAGATGCGGCCTTTGATCGGCAACCGCGTGTACGGGTGCGACGATTGTCAGCTAGTGTGTCCGTGGAACAAGTTCGCGCAAGCCGCGCCGGTCGTGGACTTCGATGTGCGGCATGGGCTCGATCGTTCCACGCTCGTCGAGTTGTTTGCGTGGAGCGCCGAGGACTTCGACACGCGCATGCAGGGCAGCGCGATCCGGCGTATCGGACACGAGCGATGGCTGCGCAATATCGCGGTGGCGATGGGCAATGCACTGCGCGCGTCGCTCGAAAGCGTGGAGCGCGAGCGTATCGTGCAAGCGTTGCAGGCGCGCATGGACGATCCTTCCGCGCTGGTTCGCGAGCATGTGCAATGGGCGCTCGCGCAGCGCGCGGCGCCAGACGAAATAGCGAGGCCGGCATGAAGCATTTCGATGCAGTGATCGACGCGCCCTTCGGCAAAGTCGGCATTCGCGCCGACGAGCGAGCCGTGCGCGAGATCGTCTATCTTTCGGCCGAGGTCGAAAGCATCGAGTCGGACAAGCCGCTCGTGCAACAAGCCATCGCACAGATTCGCCAATATTTCGAGCAACCCGCCATGCGTTTCGATCTGTCGCTCGGCACCGGCGGCACGGCGTTTCAAGAGCGCGTGTGGAAGGGCATTTCTGGCATCGCGGCGGGACAAGTGTGGACCTACGGCCAGCTCGCGCGCGAAGTCGGCAGCGTGCCGCGCGCGGTCGGGCAAGCGTGCGGCTCCAATCCGCTGCCGATCGTGATACCGTGCCACCGGGTGGTTTCATCGAGCGGGATAGGCGGCTTCGCGCATACGCCCGGCGATGGCTTTTTTCGTGACGTGAAGCGCTGGTTGCTGGCGCATGAGGGTGTATCGATCGCATGAGCGCAATCGCCGAGGAACTGCCGACGCCGGAACTGATCGCGAGTTCGGACTCGATCGATCTCTTTTGCGACGCGCTCTGGCTCGAACACGGGCTCGCCAAGAATTCGCTCGAAGCGTATCGCCGCGACCTGAAGCTCTTCGCCGAATGGCTCGCGAAGACGCGCGGCGGGTCCATCGACACGGCGAGTGAAAGCGACTTGAACGGCTACATGGCCGCGCGCCGTGGCGACAAGGCGACCTCCGCGAACCGGCGTCTGTCCGTGTTCCGCCGATATTACGGCTGGGCGTTGCGCGAGCATCGCGCGACGGTCGATCCAACTTTGAAGCTGCGCTCGGCGAAGCAGCCGCCGCGCTTTCCATCGACGCTCAACGAAGCGCAAGTCGAAGCGCTGCTCGGCGCGCCGGACATCGAAACGCCACTCGGTCTGCGCGACCGCACCATGCTCGAACTGATGTATGCGAGCGGCCTGCGCGTCACCGAACTCGTCACCTTGAAGACGGTGGCCGTCGGCCTGAACGAAGGCGTGGTGCGCGTGATGGGCAAGGGCTCGAAGGAACGCCTCGTGCCCTTCGGCGAACAAGCGCATGAGTGGCTGATGCGTTATCTGCGTGAATCGCGTCCCGCGTTGCTAGGCGCGCGCGCCGCGGATGCGCTCTTCGTCACCTCGCGCGGCGAGGGCATGACGCGGCAGCAGTTCTGGAACATCATCAAGCGTCATGCGCTGAACGGCGGCGTGCAGGCGCCGCTTTCGCCGCACACGCTGCGTCACGCGTTCGCGACGCATCTGCTCAATCACGGCGCGGATTTGCGCGTCGTGCAGCTTCTGCTCGGTCACTCCGATATCTCGACCACGCAGATTTATACGCATGTCGCGCGCGAGCGCTTGCAAAAGCTGCATCGGGAGCATCATCCGCGCGGTTGACTTGTTCGCCAGAACGATCGTGCCGCTGCATTGGCCGTTCAGCCGATGGTGAGCATGAAGCCGCGCCGCTACAATGCCTCCATGTCGAAAACCAAACATGTCTCCGAAACCCCGGCGACGCAGTTTCTGCGCCGTAACAAGGTCGAGTTCGGCGAGCATCCCTACGATTATGTCGAGCACGGCGGCACGGAGGAGTCCGCGCGGCAACTCGGCGTGGACGAGCATCGCGTCGTCAAGACACTCGTGATGGAAGACGAGAACGCGAAGCCGCTCATCGTGCTCATGCATGGCGACCGCACGGTGTCGACCAAGAACCTCGCGCGGCAGACGGGCGCGAAGCGCATCGAGCCATGCAAGCCTGAAGTGGCGAACCGGCATTCGGGCTATCTCGTGGGCGGCACGTCGCCGTTCGGCACGAAGAAGGCAATGCCGGTGTTTGTCGAATCGAGCATTCTCGAACTGGACATCATCTATCTGAACGGCGGCCGGCGCGGCTATCTCGTCAGTCTCGATCCGGCGGTGCTCACCGGCTTGCTCAACGCGAAGCCCGTGCAGTGCGCGAGCGTCGATTAGAATGCTGACCGCATTCGCCACGTCAAAGAAAGAGCCAACATGATTCCTCTGATCGTCGCCGTCGTGTCCTATTTGATCGGCTCGATTTCATTCGCCGTCGTCGTCAGCAAGTCGATGGGACTCGCCGATCCCCGTTCGTACGGCTCGGGCAATCCCGGCGCGACCAACGTGCTGCGCACCGGCAACAAGAAAGCGGCCATCCTCACGCTGATCGGCGATGCGTTCAAAGGCTGGCTGCCCGTCTGGGTCGTCGTGCACTTCGGCGCGGGCTGGGGGCTCGATCCGGCCGGGCTCGCGAGCGCGATCGCGCTGTCGGCCATCGCGGTTTTTCTCGGGCATCTGTACCCGATCTTCTTCAAGTTTCAGGGCGGCAAGGGCGTCGCGACGGCGGCGGGCGTGCTGCTCGCCATTCATCCGGCGCTCGGGGCGGCTACCTTGCTGACCTGGCTGATCATCGCGTTTTTCTTTCGCTATTCGTCGCTCGCGGCGCTCGTCGCGGCGGTCTTCGCACCGTTTTTTCAGGTGTTCCTGTTCGGGCCAAGCCGCATCTCGCTCGCCGTGCTGGCAATGAGCGCGCTGCTCGTCTGGCGGCATCGGGCCAATATTTCGAAGTTGCTGGCGGGGCAGGAGAGCCGTATCGGCGACAAAAAAAAAGCGGCGCAGGCGGCGAGCGAGGCGGACTGAGCGCGGACCGGCGCAACGCTCGGCCTACCAAACAAAACGCCGTTCCACAGGCATGCGGAACGGCGTTTTTGCGTGCGCTGCATGGCGCTGCGGGAAAGTCCTGCAGTGCGCCGTTGGCCCGCTTGCTAAAGGTGAAAACCTCAGTCGCGGAAGTTGTTGAAGTCGAGCGGCGTGTCCGTGACTTCCTTCTTGAGCAGCGCGATGGTGCTTTGCAGGTCGTCGCGCTTCGTGCCTTGTATGCGCACCGCGTCGCCCTGAATGCTCGCCTGCACCTTGATCTTGCTGTCCTTCACGATTTTCACGACCTTCTTCGCCAGATCGCCCGACACGCCTTTCTTGATGGTCACGACCTGCTTGAGCTTGTCGCCGCCGATCTTTTCCTGCTTGCCGTAGTCGAGAAAACGCACGTCGACGCCGCGCTTGGCCAGCTTGCCGACCAGCACGTCCTTGACCTGGCCGAGCTTGAAATCGTCGTCGGCGTAGAGCGTGAGGTCGCGCTCCTTCTGTTCGACGCGAGAATCCGAACCCTTGAAGTCGAAACGCGTCGAGATTTCCTTGTTCGATTGTTCGATCGCGTTCTTCACTTCGATCATGTTTGCTTCGCTGACGACGTCAAACGATGGCATCTTGTTTTCCCCTTCAATGAGGCGAGCGCGCAGCGGGCGCGGCTCGCGCAATCGCTATAATCACAGACCTGACGTCATTCTACCGACGCGCCTGCGGTTCCCCAAGGTTGCGCCGATTCTCCCGGTTCGCCACGCGGTTTTTCCCTGTCATGTCCCACGCTTCCTTCACGCCGCCACCGTTGCTCGACGACTATTCGCTGCGAGCGCACAACACGTTCGGCTTCGACGTGCGAGCGCGTCACGCCATGCACGTCGATAGCGTCGATGCCGCGATCTCGCTCGCCGCCGATGCGCGCATCGCCAACATGCAGCAGTTCGTGCTCGGCGGCGGCAGCAATGTCGTGCTGACGCGCGAATTCGATGGCGTCGCGCTGATCGTCGGCATCCGTGGCAAGCGCGTGATCCACGAAGACGACGACGCCTGGCTCGTCGAAGCGGGCGCGGGCGAGAGCTGGCACGAGTTCGTCGCGTGGACGCTTGCGCAAGGCATGCCGGGCCTTGAAAACCTCGCGCTCATTCCCGGAACGGTCGGCGCGGCGCCTATCCAGAATATCGGCGCGTATGGCCTGGAAATGGGCGAGCGCTTCGAACGGCTGCACGCGGTGGAACTCGCGACTGGCGCGCACGCCCGTTTCGACCGGGCTGAATGCGCGTTCGGCTATCGCGACAGTTTCTTCAAGCGGGCAGGGCGCGGGCGCTTTCTGATCACGTCGGTGGTGTTCCGGCTGCCGAAGGCGTGGCAGCCGCGCGCAGACTACGCGGATGTCGCGAGGGCGCTGGAAGGCGCATCCAGCCACGATGCACGAGCCATCTTCGATGCCGTTGTCGCCGTGCGCCGCGCCAAATTGCCGGACTGGACCGTGCTCGGCAACGCGGGCAGCTTTTTCAAAAATCCGGTGGTGAGCGCGGAAGCGTTCGATGCATTGCGCGTGCGCGAACTCGGCGTCGTGTCGTATCGTCAGCCGGACGGAGCGGTGAAGCTGGCCGCGGGTTGGCTGATCGACCAGTGCGGGTGGAAGGGGCGTGGCGTCGGTGGCGCGGCGGTGCATGACCGGCAGGCGCTCGTGCTCGTGAATCGTGGCGATGCGACCGGCGCGCAAGTGCTCGAACTCGCCGAAGCGATCAAGCGCGACGTGCTCGCGCGCTTCGACGTCGAACTGGAGATGGAGCCGGTTTGCTTGTGAAACCGATGAGCGCGGGTTCGTGCGTCGAGGGCCGACGTTGGCGGCATGCGGTCGCGTTGAACGCGATGAGGTCAGCCACGCGCGCGTGACCAGACCCTGACAAACGCCGCAAAGAAGGGCGGCACTTCGATTCGAACCCCGCCCTTCCGGACAGCAACTCAGTGATTGAGCTTGCCCAGCAGCAAAAACTCCATCAACGCTTTCTGCACATGCAGACGGTTTTCCGCTTCGTCCCACACGACGCTTTGCGGGCCGTCGATCACTTCGGCGCTCACTTCCTCACCGCGATGCGCCGGCAAGCAGTGCATGAAGAGCGCATCCGGGTTGGCGCGCGACATCATCTCGCTATCGACGCACCAGTCCGCGAAGGCCGCCTTGCGCGCTTCGTTTTCCGCCTCGAAGCCCATGCTGGTCCAGACATCGGTGGTGACGAGATCGGCGCCCGCGCACGCTTCGTTCGGGTCTTCGAATGCTTCGTAGAACGGCTTGCTGTCTTCAGAAACCAGCGCGTGATCGAGCGTGTAGCCGGGCGGCGTCGAGAGGCGCAATTTGAAGCCCAGAATCTGCGCGGCTTCTATCCACGTGTAGAGCATGTTGTTCGCGTCGCCGACCCACGCGACCGTCTTGCCGTGAATCGGCCCGCGTTGTTCGTAGTACGTGAAAATGTCCGCGAGCACCTGACACGGGTGATACTCGTTGGTCAGCCCGTTGATGACCGGCACGCGCGAATTTTCTGCAAAGCGCTCGATGATCTCCTGCCCGAACGTGCGGATCATGATGATGTCCACCATGCGCGAGATGACCTGCGCCGCGTCCTCGACCGGTTCGCCGCGCCCGAGCTGCGTGTCGCGCGTATTGAGGAACACCGCGTGGCCGCCTAGCTGGAAGATGCCCGCCTCGAAGGAAAGGCGAGTGCGCGTCGAATTCTTCTCGAAGATCATCGCGAGCGTGCGGTCGTGCAGCGGATGATAAGTCTCGTAGTTCTTGAATTTGCGCTTCAGAATGCGCGCGCGTTCGAGCACGTATTCGTAGTCGTCGAGTGAAAAATCCTTGAACTGAAGATAATGGCGAATTTTTTTGGCGGTCATGAAACGCAAGCGGCGGCTTCGACCCGGTGCCCGCCGATGCGCGAAGCGGCATCGAAAAGACCGGACGGCGCCGCCGTCGGGAGTGGTATCGCGTTCGAGCATAAAGGATTTTGCGATGTTTGACGAGGCTACCGAGGAGCTGATCGCTTTCTCCAGAAGGCTTCTGGACGGCCTTGCAGGGCGCTTGCAAGCATTGGTGCGCTGCGGAAGAAGGGTCGCTGCTGTATAATTGCGCTCGCTCGTTTCAACCGCTCTGCAACATTCAGCACCGTTTCACGCGTATGTGTACGAAGGCTCGCAAGAGCCGCTCGTGTTACCCCTTGCGTGTCTGGATTCAACAGTGCAGTCGAGTCCGTCTTCAGGGTGCGGGCGTGGCCAAGTCGGGAATTTTCTGTGACTGCCGCGTTCAGAGCCGCTAGTGCCTGCCAATGCAGGGCTCGTGGTTTCCGCGTCCGGTCGGCGCGTTCGCCGGTGTGCATCACCGGCTGTCAAAAGGTAATGCTACATGGCTGAATCATCCCCTACCGAGTACTTCATACAAGGCATCACCAAGAGCGGGCGCACGTTTCGGCCAAGCGACTGGTCCGAGCGCCTGTGCGGAGTGATGTCGGCTTTTGGGCCGGGGAAGAAAGGGCCGAACGCGCGCCTGCAATATTCCATCTATGTGCGGCCGACCATCATCGGGGACATCAAGGTCGTCATTCTCGACTCGCGCCTGCGCGACATCGAGCCAATGGCTTTCGACTTCGTGCTGAACTTCGCGAAGGACAACGATCTGGTCGTGACCGAGGCGTGCGAACTGCCGCCGCATCACGGCACGCAGACGCAGCAGAAGCGTTAATCAGCGCTTGTGGACCGACGAAAAAAAGCCCGCGTTTGCGGGCTTTTTCTTTACTGCGCAGCGGAAACAGGAAGCTGCCTCCAGTCAACTGCGGCAATGCATTGCATGCGCGCGTTTTCCGGAAGCAAGCCGGAATTACTGGGCAGCGGGGGCCTGCAAGCCCTTGATGGCTGCGGCCAGGCGGCTCTTATGACGAGCAGCCTTGTTCTTGTGGACGATCTTCTTGTCCGCGATGATGTCGATCGTCTTGACCGACGACTTGAACAATTCGGCTGCCTTGGCTTGGTCGCCGGCGTCGATCGCCTTGCGAACTGCCTTGATGGCCGTGCGGAACTTCGAGCGCAGCGCCGAGTTGTGCGAGTTGGCTTTGGCACCCTGACGGGCGCGCTTGCGAGCTTGTGCGGTATTTGCCATGACGGTTCCTTATCCTGTTTCTGCTGTTACTTGTCTGGAGCGCGTTACCCTTGTCTCGATGACTCCGGCGTCTTGCCAGGAGCGCCCGAAATGAGCACGAGAGGGCGATTCTTAACGCACTGCCTATGATCGGAATTCCCGGGAACGATTGCCCGAGAGCCTTGAAACTTGGCCTGACAGCGTGAATCTTGCTGTCGACTCTATGCCATTTCCACGTGTCTCCCTTGCCTCCCTTGCCTGTTAGGCAAGAAATGACATGAAGCGTCGAACTGTGCGAACTGTAAGTGCGTCGCGACTGCGTGGATTGTAGCAGTGCGCGAAAGCCGAGCTTCGAAACCCGCGATTATAGCAAGCAAATACGAGATGTGACAAGAAAAGCCTCGCCCTTGACGCCATTGCGCCGCAAATTCGATGCAATGGGTCAAAGTGACGTGCGCGAACGCCGATGCCGCCGCCGCGATCCGAAGCGCATCGCGCACGCCCCGTATAATAAGCGCCCCATGAATCTATTCCGAGCCCTCCTGACGGTCAGCGGCTTCACGCTTTTGTCGCGCGTGACCGGCCTGATCCGCGAAACGCTGATCGCCCGTGCCTTCGGCGCTAGTCTATACACCGACGCGTTCTATGTCGCGTTCCGCATACCGAACCTGCTGCGGCGTCTGTCCGCGGAAGGCGCGTTCGCGCAGGCGTTCGTTCCTATCCTCGCCGAGTTCAAGAACAGCCAGGGTCACGATCCGACCAAGGCGCTCGTCGATGCCATGTCCACCGTGCTCACATGGGGCCTCGTCGTGCTGTCGCTCGTCGGCATGGCCGGCGCGAGCTGGGTCGTCTTCGCGGTCGCGTCCGGCCTGAAGCACGATGGCCAGGCGTACGTCCTTGCCGTTGAGATGACGCGGATCATGTTCCCGTACATCATCTTTATCTCGCTGACGACGCTCGCCTCGGGCGTGCTCAATACGTACAAGCAGTTTTCGTTGCCCGCGTTCGCGCCGGTGCTCCTGAACGTGTCGTTCATTTTCGCGGCGGTGTTCGTCGCGCCGCATTTGAAAGTGCCGGTGTACGCGCTGGCCTACGCGGTGATCGCGGGTGGCGCGTTGCAGTTCCTCGTGCAGTTTCCGGGGCTGCGGAAGATCGACATGGCGCCCCGCATCGGACTCAACTTCTTGCAGGCGCTGCGGCATCCGGGCGTGAAGCGCGTGCTGCTGAAGATGGTGCCCGCCACGTTCGCGGTGTCGGTCGGACAACTGAGCCTCATCATCAACACGAATATCGCGTCGAATATCGGGCAGGGCGCGGTGTCATGGATCAACTACGCCGACCGGCTGATGGAGTTTCCCACCGCGCTCCTCGGCGCGGCGCTCGGCACGATCCTGCTGCCGAGTCTCTCGAAAGCCCACGTCGATGCCAACAACGACGAGTATTCCGCGCTGCTCGACTGGGGTTTGCGCATCACCTTTCTGCTCGCGG
Organism: Caballeronia sp. GACF4; assembly: GCF_023631025.1. Lineage (NCBI taxonomy): Bacteria > Pseudomonadati > Pseudomonadota > Betaproteobacteria > Burkholderiales > Burkholderiaceae > Caballeronia > Caballeronia sp. GACF4. Next base: position 6,848 of record NZ_JALQDW010000010.1, on the reverse strand, counting down.
CGCCGAGCGCGGTCGCATTGTTCTTCTTCGCCGAACCGCTCACCGCGACGCTCTTTCACTACGGCAAGTTCGACAGCCATTCCGTCGTGATGGTCGGCCGCGCGTTGTCGGCGTATGGCATCGGGCTGATCGGGCTGATCCTCATCAAGATCCTGGCGCCGGGCTTCTACGCGAAGCAGGACATCAAGACGCCGGTGAAGATCGCCATTGGCGTGCTCATCATGACGCAGGTGAGCAACTACATCTTCGTGCCGATCTTCTCGCACGCGGGTCTTACGCTCTCTATCGGCCTCGGCGCGCTTGCGAACGCACTGCTGTTGTTCATCGGCTTGCGGCGCCGGCAGATCTATAAGCCGTCGCCGGGCTGGCTGCTATTCTTCGTGCAGATGATCGGGGCATGCCTCGTGCTGGCTGGAACCATGCACTGGGTCGCTGGCAACTTCGACTGGATCGCCATGCGCGCAACGCCGTTCACGCGGATCGCGTTGCTGGGTGCGAGCCTTGTTGTGTTCGCCGCGTTATATTTCGGTATTCTGGCGGCGATGGGCTTCAAATACGCCTATTTCAAGAGACGAACGCTTTGATGACGACAACGCGTATCCTCGATTACTTCACTTCGCTCGTGGCGGACGACGAGAGTCTTCCGCTCACGGAAGCGGCTTTGTCGCTTGCGCAGGACGCGTATCCCGATCTCGACATGCAAGCGGTGCTCGCGGAGATCGACGAACTCGTCGTGCGGGCGCGCCGCCGCATGCCCGACGACGCGGACATGAAGCAAAAGGTCGAGGCGCTCAATCGTTATTTCTTCCGCGAGCTGGGTTTCTCGAGCAACCTCAACGATTACTACGACCCGGACAACAGCCATCTGAACGTGGTGTTGCGCCGGCGTCGCGGCATTCCGATTTCGCTTGCGGTGATCTATCTGGAAATGGCCGATCAGCTCGGTCTGCCCGTGCGCGGCGTGTCGTTTCCCGGGCATTTCCTGCTGCGTGTCTCGACGCCCGATCACGATCTCATGCTCGATCCGACCACCGGCCAGACGCTTTCCGAAGCGCAGATGGTCGAAATGCTGGAGCCGTACGTGCAGCGCGTGGGCGAATCCATTGGCAGCGCGTTGCGCGTGTTGTTGCAGCCGGCGACGCGCCGCGAGATCGTCGCGCGCATGCTGCGCAATCTGAAAAGCATCTACTTGCAGACGGAGCGCTGGCAGCGCTTGCTCGCCGTGCAGCAGCGGCTCGTCATCGTGTTGCCGGGAAGTATCGAGGAAGTGCGCGACCGTGGTTTTGCCTACGCGCGGCTCGATTATCTGCGTCCGGCGCTCGAAGATCTGCAGCGTTATCTGGAAGATCGTCCCGATGCGGAAGATGCAACCGTCGTCGAAACCGAGCTGCATGAACTGAGGCAGCGCACGCAGCACGACGGCGACTAAGAACGGCGGAGCGATCCGCCGTTTTTTTGCTTACTTCGGCTGCATGCGAATTGCGCCGTCGAGACGGATGACTTCGCCGTTGAGCATCGGGTTATCGAAAATCTGTTTGACGAGCAGCGCGTATTCGTTCGGCTTGCCAAGACGCGGCGGGAACGGAACCATGGCGCCGAGCGCGTCCTGTACGTCTTGCGGCATGCCGAGCAGCATCGGCGTTTCGAAGAGACCAGGCGCGATGGTCATCACGCGGATACCGTTTCTCGACAAATCGCGCGCGATGGGCAACGTCATGCCGGCCACGCCGCTCTTGGACGCGGCATAGGCCGCCTGACCCATTTGCCCGTCGAACGCCGCGACCGACGCCGTATTCACGATCACCCCGCGTTCGCCCGTTTCGTTGGGCGCGTTCTTCGACATGACCTCGGCCGCGAGCCGAATCATGTTGAACGTGCCGATGAGATTAACCGCGATGACCTTGCTGAACAGATCGAGCGGATGCGGCCCGTCGCGGCCCACCGTCTTCGATGCCGGCGCGATGCCCGCGCAGTTCACCAGTCCACGCAGAGTGCCGCGTTGCGTGGCGGCTTCGATGGCGCGCTGGCCGTCGCTCTCCTGACTGACATCGCATTTGACGAACTCGCCGGATAGCTCCTTCGCCAGCGCGGCGCCCGCCGCTTCGTTCATGTCCGCGATGACGACCGTTCCGCCTAGCCCGGCGACGAGCCGCGCGGTGGCCTCACCCAGGCCGGACGCGCCGCCGGTGATCAGAAAAACGTTGCCTTGTATCTCCATGTCTCTTCTCCTTGATATGAGGAAGTGCTGCATTCGCGGCCCTCGTGAGGCCGTTCGATTTTATGGCTCGCCGTTTTAGCTTGGCGAGCAAGTCTGAAGGCGTAAAAAAACCCGCTCGGCGAAGAGCGGGTTTTCCGTGACGCGGGCAAGTTACTTCAAAGCATCGAACACGCGCGTGCGGATTTCATCGACCGCGCCGAGCCCGGAAATCTTGCGATACTCCGGCGCCTTCAGCCCGTTCGTTTCACCGCGCTTCGCCCAGTCGTTGTAGTACGCGATGAGCGGCTTGGTCTGCGCTTCATACACGTCGAGCCGCTTTTTCACGGTTTCTTCCTTGTCGTCGTCGCGCTGGATCAGCGGCTCGCCGGTGACGTCGTCCGTCATGTCGTTCTTCGGCGGATTGAACTTGACGTGATACGTGCGGCCCGACGCCGCGTGGACGCGACGCCCGCTCATACGCGTGATGATCTCGTCGAACGGCACGTCGATTTCCAGCACGTAGTCGATTACGACAGCCGCGTTCTTCATGGCCTCCGCTTGCGGAATGGTGCGCGGGAAACCGTCGAACAGATAGCCGTTCTTGCAGTCGTCCGCGAGCAGCCGCTCCTTTACGAGATTGATGATGAGCGTGTCCGGCACGAGCTCGCCCGCGTCCATATAGCCCTTGGCCTCGACGCCGAGCGGCGAGCCCGCCTTCACGGCCGCGCGCAACATGTCGCCGGTCGAGATCTGCGGAATGCCGAACTTTTCCTTGATGAAGTTTGCCTGGGTGCCCTTGCCCGCGCCGGGTGCGCCCAACAGGATCAAACGCATGGTGATATCTCCGAATCGTCTAGAAACCGCGCGGCGAGTCTGAATCTGCATCCGGTGGCCAGGCTCGCGCGGCGTCGACGACAGAGCGCGCAGCCGATTCGAAAGTCGGCGCGGCACCCGCGGACAGCGGCGCAACGTTGAGCGTGGCGCTGACCGGAAGGCTCGCGCAATCGCTTGATTATGCCACGGCTCATTACGAACGCGGCCGTAATAACGGCGATAGAAATCGCTGTGATTCCCGCCGCGCAAGCGTTTGGCGGGGGTATACACGGGTTGTGCGAGCTTTCAGCCGGCGCTGGAAAAGAGCGCCTGGACGCGCGCGAGATCGGCGGGTGTATCGACGCCCGGTGCAGGTGTTTCATGCGTGACGCGCACCGCGATGCGCTCGCCATGCCACAACGCGCGCAGTTGTTCGAGCGCCTCGGCGGCTTCGATGGGCGCTTGCGCGAGGTTCGGAAACTCGCGCAGAAACTTCGCGCGATACGCGTACAGGCCAATATGCCGCAGCACGTTTTCGGGCACCGCGGGCAGCGCCGAAAGCGCGGCGACGTCCGGCCAATGCGATTGCCACGCGTCGCGCGTCCAGGGAATGGGCGCGCGCGAGAAGTAGAGCGCGACGCTCTTCGCATCGAGCACGACTTTCACGACATTCGGATTGAACACGTCGGCGGCATCGTGAATGGGATGCGCGGCCGTGGCGATTGCGCATTCGGGATGCGCCGCGAGATGCGCGGCGACATCGCGCACGAGTTGCGGGTCGATGAGCGGCTCGTCGCCCTGAACGTTCACGACGATGGCGTCGTCGGGCCAGTTCAGACGCGTCGCCACTTCGGCGAGACGGTCGGTGCCGGTGGGGTGATCCGAGCGCGTGAGCATCACTTCGATGCCGTGATCGCGTGAAGCCTCGACCACGCGGTCGGAGTCGGTTGCGACGATCACCTGGCTCGCGCCGGACTCGCGCGCGCGTTCGGCGACGCGCACGACCATCGGCTTGCCGCCGATATCGGCGAGTGGTTTGTTCGGCAGCCGTGTGGAAGCAAGACGCGCCGGAACGACGGCGATGAACGGCACGGACATGATCGGACCTTACGCGCCGCCAACCGGCTTCAACGGCTCGACCGGCGTGCCTTCCACCGTTTGACGCGCTTCGTCGACGAGCATCACGGGAATGCCGTCGCGAATGGGATAAGCAAGTTTGTCCGCGCTGCAGACGAGTTCCTGCGCCGCGCGGTCATAGGTGAGCGGACCCTTGCAGATCGGGCAGACGAGGATTTCAAGCAGACGTGCGTCCACGGAGTTTCTCCACAACTAGAGCGATGAGGCGAGGCCTGAGCACGGCTTGCACGGGAACGACCCAGATGCGCGCATCACGCCAGGCCCCAAATTTTACTGCATCCTTCTCGGTGATCAGGATGGCGTCGGCTTTCACGTCCTCGAAAGGATTCTCGCGATACGAATAGTGATCGGGGAACGCGCGCGTGCCAGGCGTGATGCCGGCGGCGCGCAAGGTCGCGAAGAAACGCTCGGGCGAACCGATGCCCGCAGCGGCGACCACTTTCTCGCCTGCGAACTGCGCGAGCGGACGGCGCACCGATGGATCGTCGAGCAGCCAGGCATCGCCCGATTCGAGTTCGAGCGCAAAGGTGTTGGGCCACGGCGGCAAGGTGCGGTCGTAGGGGCTGTTGATGAGCGTCGCGTCGCGATGGCGCGACATCGGTTCGCGCAACGGGCCGGCGGGCAGCAGGAAGCCGTTGCCGCCGAGGCGGTCGTCGAATACGACGAGCTCGAACACGCGCGCGAGCCGATAGTGCTGCAGGCCGTCGTCGGACACGATGACATCGACTTCGGGATGCGCCTCGACCAGCGCACGCGCCGCCGCCACGCGATCCGGGCATACGAAGACCGGCGCGTGAGTGCGGCGCGCGATCAGCAGGGGCTCGTCGCCGACTTGCGCGGCGGCCGAGGTCGGCGCGACGCTCGTCGGCTTCGCGATCTTCGCGCCGTATCCGCGCGAAACGACGCCCGGCTGATGCCCTGCCGCGCGCAGAGCCTCGACGAGCGCGATGACTGTCGGCGTCTTGCCCGTGCCACCGACCGTCACGTTGCCGACGACGACCACCGGCACGCCGACATCGACGCGCTTGATCCAGCCGAGTTCGAAGAACGCTCGGCGCGCCGCGGCAATCGCGCCGAAGATGCAGGCGAAGGGCGTGAGCGCCCACGCAACGGGACCGCGCTTGCGCCATTCGCGTGCGAAAAAGTTTTCGATGGGCGGTTTGAAGTCAGACATGGTCCGCCTTCGCGACGATGGCGTTTGAGCCGGTCAACGGGTGAAGCTTGGCGCGCAACGGCAACTCCTTCTATACGGTCAGCGTTGAACGGAATGCATGGCCGGCGATGTTTGCTACGCAGGGTCAGGCCGGTGCTCGAACCCCGGACTCTATCGCGCGGACGGCCTCGACGCCAGCCGGTTAGCCAAACGGCCGAGGGCGCGCGCCTGTGGATAACTCTGTGAAAAACTCGCGGCCGAAGAGCAGCGATTCCGCGTCAGGAAAGAGTTGCTTCGGATAATGCAGACATAAGACGAATATAAGCGAGTTAAATCAACGAGTTGCAACGTACTCAAAGGCTCGCCGGGGTGCTTGCGATCAGCAAGCGGTAAGTCTTTCTGTGTGGACACTTGCTACACTGGCGTACCTTATCCGGCGGATCTTGTCCATCAGTCAGATGGTTCTTCCGGCCCGATCTTTCGCTTTCTCGCCCATGACTCCCGATTCTTTGATGCCGCAAGGCAGCGATGCCGTCATCCCCGTTTCCGTGCTCAATCGTGCGATCAACACGATGCTCGAACGGTCGTTTCCGCTCGTGTGGGTATCGGGCGAAGTCTCGAACTTCACGCGCGCCGCGAGCGGACACTGGTACTTCTCGATCAAGGATGCGAGCGCGCAGATGCGCTGCGTAATGTTTCGCGGCCGCGCGCAATACGCCGAATTCACGCCGCGCGAAGGCGACAAGATCGAGGTGCGCGCGCTCGTCACCATGTACGAGCCGCGCGGCGAACTGCAACTCAACGTGGAAGCGGTGCGGCGCACGGGACAGGGGCGGCTTTTCGAGGCATTTCTGCGGCTGAAGGCGCAGCTCGAAAGCGAAGGCTTGTTCGCGGCGGAACGCAAGCGCGCGCTGCCGACGCATCCGCGTGGCATAGGCATCGTGACGTCGCTGCAGGCGGCGGCGTTGCGCGACGTGTTGACGACGCTCGCGCGCCGCGCGCCACATGTGCCGGTCGTCGTTTATCCCGCGCCGGTGCAAGGAACGGGCGTCGGCGCGAAGCTCGCGGCGATGGTCGAAGCGGCGAGCGCGCGGCGCGAAGTCGATGTGCTGATCGTGTGCCGGGGCGGCGGGTCCATCGAAGATTTATGGGCGTTCAACGAGGAAGTGCTCGCGCGCGCGATCGCGGCGAGCAGCGTGCCGGTGGTGAGCGGCGTCGGCCATGAGACCGACTTCACGATCGCCGATTTCGCCGCCGACATGCGCGCGCCGACGCCGACCGCCGCTGCCGAACTCGTCAGTCCGCAGCGCGTGGTGTTGCTGCAGGAATTGGATCAGCGTCACGCGGCGCTCGCACGAAGTTTTGGCCGGACGATGGAGCGTCGCGCCCAAGAACTCGACTGGCTCGCGCGCCGCCTCGTGAGTCCCGCCGAGCGTCTGGCAAGGCAACACGTGCATCTGCGGCAACTGGCGGGGCGGGGGGGGGGGGGGGGGGGGGGGGGGGGGGGGGGGGGGGGGGGGGGGGGGGGGGGGGGGGGGGGGGGGGGGG
>NZ_JALQDW010000009.1:0-205066 GCF_023631025.1 Caballeronia sp. GACF4 | reverse complement strand
CCCCCCCCCCCCCCCCCCCCCCCCCCCCCCCCCCCCCCCCCCCCCCCCCCCCCCCCCCCCCCCCCCCCCCCCCCCCGGCGCCCGCCCGCCCGGTTCGCGATGCACGCGCGCATTTCGCGCTGGTGCAGTATCGATGGCAACGCAGAAGGCCGGATGTCGCGACGCAGATCGAGCATCTCGGCCGTTTGGCCGAGCGCATGCAGCGTGCGCGCGAGCGTCGTCATGAGCGTGCGAACGCGCGTGTGTCCGAGCTTGCGGCGCGCTTGCAGGTGCTGAGTCCGCAGCGCACGTTCGAGCGCGGTTACGCCGCCCTGATCGATACCCAAACGGGCCGTGCGCTGCGCGCGCCGAACGCACTCAAACCGAAGCGTCCGATGACCGTGCATCTCGCGGAAGGCTCTGCCGATGTCCTTCTCGCCGATGTCCAGCCGCGTTTGTCCGACGAATTCTGATGGCCTCGACACCGGCCTTTTGACGAAGCCGCCAAGTGCCGCAGGAGCACTTTTGACGCTGCATTCAAGCTTTGGAAAGCAATCTTGCTCATAAAGGCAGGCGGTTTGCGGGGTTATCCCAAGTCGCCTACAATCCATTGCTCCAGCGCTTCACTCCCCACAGTCCCTACAAATCACATAGAAAAGGAAGCTGCAATCATGGAACATACCCTCCCGCCGTTGCCGTTCGACAAGAACGCGCTTGCTCCGCACATGTCGGAAGAAACGCTCGAGTATCACTATGGCAAGCATCACCAGACCTATGTGACGAACCTCAACAAGCTGATTCCGGGCACCGAATTCGAGAACCTTCCGCTCGAGGAGATCGTGAAGAAGTCGTCGGGCGGCGTGTTCAACAACTCGGCGCAAGTCTGGAATCACACGTTCTTCTGGAACAGCCTGTCGCCGAACGGTGGCGGCGCACCGACGGGCGCGCTGGCTGACGCGATCAACGCCAAGTACGGCTCGTTCGACAAGTTCAAGGAAGAGTTCGCCAAGGTCGCGACCGGCACGTTCGGTTCGGGCTGGACATGGCTTGTAAAGAAGACGGACGGCTCGCTCGATATCGTCTCCACCAGCAACGCCGCCACGCCGCTCACGACGGATGCCAAGCCGCTCGTGACCATCGACGTATGGGAACATGCTTATTACATCGATTACCGCAATGCGCGTCCGAAGTTCATCGAAGCGTATTGGAACATCGTGAATTGGGACTTCGCTTCGAAGAATTTCGGGGCTTAAGGCTTACGGTTTGCGCCGATCCCGCATCGTCGTTCGCGATGTCGGATCGAACGAAAAGCCCTCTACGGAGGGCTTTTTGCATGGCGAGGAACGTTCGCGCGTCGGCGGTTTCTGCGTCTTGCCGCCGGGAAATCTAGAATGTCGCTTTGATCGGCCGTGCCGCATCGCTTGGGTCGGCCCTCACGCGTGATATCACGATGAAACGCTTTCTCGCCCTCTGTCTCGCCGCATGGTCCGCTGCGGCGCTTTTATATTTCGGACGCCATTCCACCGCGTTGATCGTGCTGTCCGGCGTGCTCGCGCTTGCAGGGCTCGATATCGTCAAGCCGGACGCCGAGCGCCGGTCGTAATCCCGCTATTCAGCGCCGCCGCGGCACCGCTTCCCAATTGATATCGACGCATAGCACCTGCAAGCCATACGGCGTCTGCGCGGCGATGGATGCCGTCACGCAAAGATGCGCCTCGTTGATGGACAGATACGGCGCGGTCAACTGCACGCGTCCTGGCGCGCGCAACGCCTCGATGAAATACGGCCGACGCTCCCAGCTCGCGCCTTCCGAATGCAGCAGCGGACTGAAACGCTTCGCGCGCTGCGATGTACGCACGACCGGCACGACGTTATCGCCGATCTGCCGGCCTTCCTGATCGAGCAGAAAACAGCGCGCCGTATCGACCAGTTGCAGCAGCTCGCTCGTCGCGGCGGCCAGCGTTTCGCCTTCCATCAGCTTGACTGCCGCGCGTTCGAGGCCGCTCACGTAGGGTTCGAGACGCGCGGCTTGCGCCCGGTCGCGCGCGCCCACGCGTTCGCGCGACGCAGCCGACAACGCATCCATCACGCCCGCAGCGACTTGCGGATGCACGGCATCGACGCTCGGCTGCGCGAAGTACGCGCCCTGCACGAAATCGACATTGCATTCGAGCGCGATCAGCGCGTCGCGCTCGGTCGCGAGGCCGCCCATCAACACGAGTTGCCCGGATTCATGCAGCAGCGATACGAGCCGGGGCAACACACGCTCGATATGCGAATGCTCGGTCGCCTGCTGGAGAATGCAGCGGTCGAGCGTCACGATGTCAGGCCGCAACTGCCACACGCGATCGATATTCGAATGCTTCACGCCGAAGCCATCCAGCGCGATCAGAAACCCCGACTTGCGCATGGAGTCGATGATTTCGGTGAAGCGCGTCGTCTCGCCGCCCGCCTGTTCGGGCACTTCCAGCACCACGCGTTGCGGCGGCAAGCCGATGTCCTTCAACGCGGCGAGGAGCGCGTCGCCGTAGCTCGTGTCCATCAGCGCGGCGGGGTGGAGGCTCAGAAAGAGCCATTCGTCGTGGCTGTCGAACGCGTTGAAGTTGCCCAGATGAAGGGACTCGGCCAATCGTCCCAGTTCCAGAAGATCGCCGCGCCGTGCCGCCTGGGTGAACACTTCGTGTGACGGTACATGACGATGTGTCTCGTCCCGTGCACGCAAGGACGCGTGATAGCCGATCGCACGCCGATGCGACACCGAGAACACCGGCTGAAACACGCTGAACACGGTGTACTCGCCGTACAGCACGGTGCGACGCGAGCCGTCATCGCCCGCGACGGGACGCGGAGACTGGAAGCGGGGTGGATCGATGTCAACCATGCTCATGGTGTCGAGGGCCGGGCAATTTACTTAATGAGACAGTTTACAAGATCGGGCACATCACGTTCCAGCAAAAAGCGTGCGAATTCAATGTGCAAGCGGGGGAGCGCGATTAATCGGCGCGCTTTTGTGTGTACATTGGCTCGGCGCACGGCCGGACGGTAATGCACGATGCGGCGGCATGCCGTTTGAAGGTCGTGTAGCGGTGCTGTCCGCACTCTGTCGGTGCGAAACGCACAATCGGATGGCGCGGCGAAAATTTTCGGCCGAGCCGACGAAACCCGGCTTTAGTTCGCTTCGGAAGGATCTGTCTTTCGCTTCGTCGAGCGTACTTCCGGCGCAAGCTGCCCGAAAATCCACGCCGTTGCCGCCGTGATGATGCCCACGCAAAGGAAGGTTGCGTGGAACGCGGGCAGCGAATTGGTTTCCGTCACGCGCGTGAGGATGCCGGTGAAGGTGGCGAGGATCGCGCCGGCGATGGTCACGCCAAGGCTCATCGACAGCATCTGCACGAGCGAAAACAGACTATTGCCGCTGCTCGCGCCGCCGGTGCCGAGATCTTTCAGCGTGAGCGTGTTCATGGCGGTGAACTGCATCGAGTTGACGCCGCCGAAGATCGCCAGTTGCACGAGACGCAGCCAAAGCGGCTGATGTTCGCTCGTGAGTCCGAAGCTCGCCATCATCAGTCCGACGAGCACGGTGTTCACGACCAGCACGCGCCGATAACCATGCTTTTCGATCAGCCGCGTCACGAGCCGCTTGCACAGCATGCCGGCCGCGGCGACCGGCAGCATCATCATGCCCGCCTGAAACGGCGTGTAGCCGAGGCTCACCTGCAAGAGCAGCGGGATCAGATAAGGCATCGCGCCGCTGCCGATGCGCGCGAAGAGATTGCCGAGCAGGCCGACGCTGAACGTGTGGATCTTGAATAGATCGAGCGAGAAGATGGGTTGCGCGGCGCGCGTCGCATGCAAACCATAGGCGACGAAGCATCCGAGGCTCAACACCAGCAACACGATGACGATGGCATGCGGCAGACCGAGATCGGCCAGGCCATCGAGCGAGATCGTCAGCGCGACCATGCCGACTGCGAGCAGCAGATAGCCGGCAAGATCGAAGGGCGCGGTGGCGGGATTGCGGCTATCGGGCAAGAACATCTTGGTCGCGATGCAGCCCACCACACCCACCGGCACGTTGATGAGGAAAATCCAGTGCCACGACGCGATCTGCACGAGCCAGCCGCCGAGCGTTGGCCCGATGAGTGGCCCGATAAGCCCTGGAATGGCGACGAACGCGAGCGCCGACAAGTAGCGTTCGGCGGGAAACACGCGCAACACGGCCAGACGTCCGACTGGCAACAGCATCGCGCCGCCGATGCCTTGCACGACGCGGAACGCGACCAGCGCCGTCAGCGACTGCGCGTTGGCGCACAAGAGCGAGCCGATGGTGAACACGAGAATCGCGCTGAAGAACACGCGCTTCGTGCCGAGCTTGTCGGCGAGCCAGCCGGACACGGGGATCATCATCGCCATCGTGAGCGAATAGCCGATCACGACGCCTTGCATGCGCAGCGGCGCTTCGCCGAGACTTTTCGCCATCGCGGGCAAGGCCGTGTTGACGATGGTCGAGTCGAGCGTCTGCATGAAGAAGCCCGTGGCGACGAGCCACAGCATGACGGTGAGTGAGCGTTCCGAAGGCGGCGTGGCGGCGATGTCGGTCATGGGCGCGTCGGCGCGTGAGTCACTTGCGCAACTCGGCGACGAAGTCGTAGTAGTCGTTGCGGCAGTAGGTATCGGTGAGTTCGATCGCGCGTTGATCGGCGGTATAGCCTACGCGCGTGATGAGCAAAAGCGCGTCGTGCGGCGCGATGCCCATTTGCTGCGCGATCTCCGCGCTCGCGTTCACCGCGCGAAAGTGCTGCAACGCGCGCACGATCGAGAGGCCGCGCGTGTCGAGATAACTGTAGAGCGAGTCGCCGATGACCAACGGATCGGGAATGAGCGAGGCGGGAAACGTGGAGTTTTCGACGGCCATGACGATGTCGTCGGCGAGACGCAGGCGCTTCAGGCGCGTGACGGCGGCGGCGGGCGAGAGGCCGAGTTGAATGACTTCGTCGCGATTGGCGGGCTCGATCTTGCGCGAGAGCCATTGCGAGCTCGGCGTAAAACCTCGGCGGCGTAGCATCTCCGAAAAGCTCGACAGACGCGAGAGCGGGTCTTCGTAGCGCGGCGTGATGAAGCTGCCCGCGCCTTGTTCACGGCGAATCAGCCCTTGTTCGACGAGCAATGCGATGGCTTTCCTCGATGTGATCCGCGAGACGCCCAGCGCTTCGGACAGCACACGCTCGGAGGGCAGGGCTTCGCCTGCGTTCCAGCGATTGTCGTGGATGGCGTTGGCGAGCTTGCGTGCGAGTTGCAGATAGAGCGGAGTGTCGCTGTCCGGGTCCGGGCGCAGGTCACGCCAGCGGTCTTCCGAGGTCTGGTTCATAAAGCGGACGCTTGTGGGCCGAGCGGTGATTTTAAGGCAAAGGTGTGCGGATCGTTCGGGGGTTTTTGATGAGCGGCGCGATGGCTCGGCGGCTGGCCTCTCAGCGGCGATCGATTCGAGACTTACTCCCTGACGCGGGTGGCGACTTTTACGGTGTCCCTGCGAAAAATAGACAGAGGCAAATTCTTGCCGTGAATTTCCTATTAGATAGACTGACCTGTCAACTGTGGTTGACGGTTTGTGAACCATGGATTACGATGACTTTTAGGCTTAACATTCGGACCACAGAGCTTTTTGACGACTGGTTCGTTGCATTTAAGGACCGCATCGCAAAACGCCGAATTCAAGCTCGTATCGACCGACTCGCGTCGGGCAATCCAGGCGACACTAACTCGGCCGGCTCACCGGTGATTGAAATGCGGATCGATCATGGACCAGGCTATCGTGTTTATTACGTTCATCGTGGAGACGTGTTGGTGATCCTGCTATGTGGGGGCGATAAGTCGACTCAAGACAGAGACATCAAGTCCGCACACGCCATGCTGCCTCACCTTGACATGGAGTAATCAATGACCCCAACCAAGATCAAAACTCGTCCCTGGGACTCGGTCGAGCACCTTAAGACCGAGGAGGACCTTGCTGAGTATTTCGATGCATGTCTTCAAGAAGGCGGCGACGATTCCGCGTTTATTGCACACGCGCTTGGCGTGATTGCGCGAGCGCGCGGCATGGCGCAGTTGGCGCGCGATACAGGCATCAGCCGCGAAGGGCTTTACAAAGCGCTATCGGAAGACGGCAACCCCAGCTTCGCAACCATCCTCAAAGTAGTCAAAGCCCTCGGCCTGCAATTGCATGGCTCGAAAGCCGGCGCCTGATCAACTCACGCCGTGGCGGGCCCACCCAGACCGCGCCCGCCACGCATATAAAGCGCCACCGACAAGCCCACCGCCAACGCCGCAGCCAGCGCGGCAAACAAGAACACCGACCCGTATCCAAACTCGCCAGCGACATAACCCGCCAAAGGCCCGGTCAATCCCAGCGACAAGTCCAGAAACACCGAGTAGGCCGACAACGCCGCGCCGCGCGAAGCCGGCGGCACGAGTCCCACCGCCTCGACGCCCAGCGCCGGAAACACGAGCGCGAAGCCGAAGCCGGTCAACGCAGCGCCTGCCAGCGCGAAGGTCGGCTCGGCTGCGAGCCATAGCATCAGCAAGCCCGCGCATTCGAAACAGAACGAGACGATCGCCACGCGGAAGCCGCCATACACCTTGATCGTGTTGGCGAACAAAAGCCTCGCGCCGACGAACGTCGTGCCGAACACCGTGAGCGAGAGCGCCGCGTGCGGCCAGTTGTGCGCGGCATAGAAGAGGGTGATGAAAGTCGCAATGGAACCGAAGCCCGCCGAACCCAGCGCAAGCCCGATCCCGTGCGGCAGCACGCGGAAGAACACGCTGCGGTACGACATGCGCTCGCCATGCACCACCGGCACGCTTTCCATGCGCTTCGCGAGCCAGTAACCGAGGCCGCCCAGCGCGATCACGATGAGCGCAAGCGCGGAAAAGCCCAGCGAATTGTCGATCGCCACGCCGAGCGGCGCGCCGATGGCCAGCGCGCCGTATGTCGCAATACCGTTCCACGAAATCACTTTCGCGTTGTGCGAGACGCCCACGCGGCCGATTCCCCACGTGATCGATCCCGTGCCGACGAGACTTTCGCCGACTCCGAGCACGAGCCGCGCGATCACCAGCAGCACGAGACTCACCGCATGCCACTGCGTCGCGAGCGCGGAGGTCAGGAGCATTGCGCCGCTGATCGCGCAGGCCACGAGACCGTAGAGCACGGTTTGCTTGGGGCCGGCGGTATCGGCTGAACGACCGGCGAGCGGCCGCGACAATAGGGTGGCGAAGTACTGAACGCTGATCGCGGCGCCCGCCATCACCGAGCCGTAGCCGAGATCCGTATGCACGAAGCCGGGCAAGACCGCCAGCGGGATGCCGATGGTCAGATAGCAAAGGAACGTGTACACGACGACCGACACGATTCGAAGCGTGACGGCGAAGTCGCCTTGCGGCGCGGTGGCGGGTTGGGTGGACATAGAAAGGCGCGGGTTACTACGGGGTTGATTTCGACGCGAAAGCGTGATTGTCACATAGCTTGCGACCCGATGTCGCGCCAGTTTTGTAACCACGTGGTCCAAATTGCCTGTCCGAACGGTCGGGCGGCATGTCGGGAAGCCGCGCTGCATAAGGGTTTCACGACTTATCGAGATGGGAGTATGTCGTACATGCAATGTCGCCTATGGGTTCCGGATTTTGGCGGTGATAGCTTTCGAATCATCGAAGCGCTAGGAGTAATCCGAGAAAGCGCCGGAACCATCCGAAGCCACCGGCTGCGCACTCCGCGCAACCAGCAAAAAGAATCATCGAAGCCCCGCGAGACAGAATTTCATGACCCAGCCGATCCGCTTTTACCATCGCAATGCGATCCGCGAAGTAAGCGGCGCGTCGACCACGCGCACCGTCCTGCAATACCTGCGCGAAGACGCGCGCTGCACCGGCACCAAGGAAGGTTGCGCCGAAGGGGATTGCGGCGCGTGCACGGTCGTCATCGGTGAACCGGACGGCGCGGGCGGCGTCGCGTTCAAGGCGGTCAACGCGTGCGTGCAGTTTCTGCCGACGCTCGACGGCCGCGCGCTCTTCACTGTCGAAGACTTGCGCCAGCCGGACGGTTCGCTGCATCCGGTGCAGCAGGCGCTCGTCGATTGTCACGGTTCGCAGTGCGGGTTCTGCACGCCCGGCTTTGCCATGTCGATGTTCGCGCTCTACGAAAAGCATGGTCATGCAACGCAAGGCTGTGCGCAGGCTTGCGACAAAACGCGGCCGTCGCGCCAGGAGATCAGCAACGCGCTGACCGGCAATCTGTGCCGCTGCACGGGGTATCGGCCGATCATCGAGGCTGCCGAGCAGATGTTCGATCACGCGCCGCTCGCGCCGTTGAACGTCGAGGCGCTGGCGCGTTCGCTCGACGGCATCGCGCGTGACGACACTTTCCACTACGAGCACGCGGGCCGCCAGTTCGACGCACCGCGCACCGTCGACGCGCTCGCGCAACTTAGAGCCGAAAAGCCCACGGCGCGCATTCTCGCGGGCAGCACGGACGTCGGCTTGTGGGTGACGAAGCAGTTGCGCGATCTCGGCGACATCGTCTATGTCGGACAGATCGAGGCGCTCAAGCATGTCGAGACGACCGAGGAGTGGATCGAGATCGGCGCGGGCGTGTCGGTCGAGCGCGCGTATGCCGAACTCGTGAAGACATATCCCGAACTCGAAGAGACGCGTCAGCGCTTCGCCTCGCTGCCGATCCGCAATGCGGGCACGCTCGGCGGCAATGTCGCCAACGGCTCGCCCATCGGCGATTCGATGCCCGGTCTCATCGCGTTGAACGCACGCGTCGTGTTGATGAGCGTCGATGGCCCGCGCGAGATGCCGCTCGAAGATCTCTACATTGCATATCAAAAGAAGGACATGGCGGAGAACGAGTTCGTCGCCGCCATCCGCGTGCCGACGCGCGGCGGCCAGCGCGCGAAGCTGCAATTTCGCGCCTATAAGCTCTCGAAGCGCTTCGATTCGGACATTTCCGCCGTGTACGCCGCGTTCTCGTTTATCGCGGACGGCGACACGATCCGCGAGCCGCGTCTCGTCTTCGGCGGCATGGCCGCGACACCCAAGCGCGCCACGCACGCCGAAAGCGTGCTCGCCGACGCGCACTGGCACGAAGCCACCGCGCAGGCCGCGATGCTCGCGCTCGGCAAGGACTACGCGCCGCTCACCGACATGCGCGCGAGCAGCGACTATCGGCTGGATACCGCGAAGAGCGTGCTGTATCGATTCTGGCTGGAGACGCGTCCGCACAATCCGATGCCCAAGTCGAAGCTGGATGTGCGTGCAATCGAACTCGTCGAAGTGAAGTAAGGAGCCGATAAGAACATGAACCAACAAGCCGAAGCCTTTCTCGCCGAAGCCCAGTCGCTCGCCAACGAAGCCGACGATTTCAAGCAGGTCCACGTTTCGCGTCCGCACGAGTCGGCGCATCTGCATGTGAGCGGGCGCGCGAGCTATACGGATGACATCCCCGTCGTCGCGGGCACGCTGCACGCCGCGCTCGGTATGAGTCCGAAGGCGCACGCGAAGATCGTGTCGATGAACTTCGACGCCGTGCGCGCCACGCCCGGCGTCGTCGCCGTCTTCACCGCCGAGGACATCCCGGGCGTGAACGACTGCGGCCCGATCATCCACGACGATCCGGTGCTCGCGCCGGGTATCGTGCAATACGTCGGGCAGCCGATGTTCATCGTCGTCGCGACGTCGCACGATACGGCGCGGCTCGCGGCGCGTCGCGCGAACATCGAATACGAGGAATTGCCGGCCGTGCTGACCGCCGAAGACGCGCGCAAAGCCGAATCCTACGTGCTGAATCCGCTCAAGCTCTCGCGCGGCGATGCAGCGAGCCGTCTCCAAAAAGCCGCGCATCACGAACGCGGCGCGATGAAGCTCGGCGGTCAGGAACAGTTCTATCTCGAAGGACAGATCGCGTATGCCGTGCCGAAGGACGACGACGGCATGCACGTGTACTGCTCGACGCAGCATCCGACCGAAATGCAGCATCTGGTGGCGCACGTGCTCGGCGTGCATTCGCACAACGTGCTGGTCGAATGCCGGCGCATGGGCGGCGGCTTCGGCGGCAAGGAATCGCAGTCGGGCATTTTCGCGTGCTGCGCCTCGCTTGCCGCGTGGAAGCTGTTGTGTCCGGTGAAGCTGCGTCCGGACCGCGACGACGACATGATGATCACCGGCAAGCGCCATGACTTCCAGTACGACTTCGAAGTCGGCTACGACGATCGCGGCGTGATCGACGGCGTCGCGCTCGACATGACATCGCGTTGCGGTTTCTCGGCGGACCTTTCCGGCCCGGTGATGACGCGCGCGGTCTGCCACTTCGACAATGCGTACTGGCTCGCGGATGTGAAGATCGAAGGCTATTGCGGCAAGACCAACACGCAGTCGAACACCGCGTTTCGCGGCTTCGGCGGGCCGCAGGGCGCGTTCGCCATCGAGTACATCATGGACAACATCGCACGGTCGGTCGGTCGCGATTCGCTGGATGTGCGCTTCGACAATCTGTACGGCAAAACGGAAAACAACAAGACGCCTTACGGACAAACCGTCGAAGACAACGTGCTGCAGGAGTTGATTGGTGAACTGGCCGAGTCGAGCGAGTATCGGCGTCGTCGCGAAGCCGTGCGCGAGTTTAATGCGAACAACGAGATCCTGAAGAAAGGGCTGGCGCTGACGCCGGTGAAGTTCGGCATCGCGTTCAACGTGACGCACTTCAATCAGGCCGGCGCGCTGGTTCATATCTATACCGATGGCTCGATGCTCGTGAACCACGGCGGCACCGAGATGGGCCAAGGTTTGAACACGAAAGTCGCGCAGGTGGTCGCGCATGAACTCGGCGTGGATTTCGGCCGCGTGCGCGTGACGGCGACCGACACGAGCAAGGTGGCGAATACATCGGCGACGGCGGCTTCCACCGGCACCGATCTGAACGGCAAGGCCGCGCAGGACGCCGCGCGTCAACTGCGCGAGCGGCTCGCGAAATTCGCGGCGGAAAAGTTCGGTGGCGGCAAAGTGGAAGCGTCGCAAGTGCGCTTTGCGAACGACCGCGTGATCGTCGGGGAAGACGTCATTCCGTTCGGCGAGATCGTGCAGAAGGCCTACCTCGCGCGCGTGCAGTTGTGGTCCGACGGCTTTTACGCCACGCCCAAGCTCTACTGGGATCAGGCGACCATGCAGGGCCGTCCGTTCTTCTACTACTCGTATGGCGCGGCGGTCGCGGAAGTGGTGATCGACACGCTCACGGGCGAAATGCGCGTGCTGCGCGCGGATGCCTTGCACGACGTGGGCGCGTCGCTGAATCCGGCGCTCGATATTGGCCAGGTCGAAGGCGCGTTCGTGCAGGGCATGGGCTGGCTCACGACCGAGGAACTCTGGTGGAATCAGAACGGCAAGCTGATGACGCACGCGCCGTCCACCTACAAGATTCCGACGATCAACGACATGCCGCCTGATTTTCGCGTGTCGCTCTTCAAGAACCGCAACGCGGAAGACAGCATCCATCGCTCGAAGGCGGTGGGCGAGCCGCCGTTGCTGCTGCCGTTTTCGGTGTTCTTTGCGATTCGCGACGCCGTATCCGCCGTGGGCGATCACAAGGTGAATCCGCCGCTGAACGCGCCCGCGACCGCCGAAGAAATTCTTAAGGCAGTGAACGCGGTGAGGAGCGCGCGGACATGATGCATATCGTTCTGTTCGGCGCGGGTCACGTCGGCCACGCGCTCGTGAAAGTGCTCGGCACGCTGCCGTGCGTCGTCCAATGGGTCGACGCGCGCGACGAACTTTTCCCCGACGAAGTTCCCGCGAACGTGCAGGTCGAAGCCACGGATCTGCCCGACGCCATCGTCGATGAAGCGCCGGCGGGCGCGTATTTCATCGTGATGACGCACGATCACTCGCTCGACTTTTCGTTGACGCAGCGGATCATGCGCCGCGAGGACTTTGCGTACTTCGGTCTCATCGGCTCGAAGACCAAGCGCGTGAAGTTCGAGAGGCGCCTGATGGAGCGCGGGCTTTTGGCGGAGCGTCTGCCGGAAATCACGTGTCCGATCGGCGTCGAGGGAATCGTCGATAAAGCGCCGGGTTCGATCGCGCTGGCGGTGGCGGCGCAGTTGCTGCGCGTGAGGGAAATGACGGCGCGGCTCGGTTTGCCGGCGCTCAAGGCGGCGCGGTTGGCCGCCTGAAACGCGGATTCAGCTCAGGCCGTTCGTCTGCCGGAAACGACCCGGCGCCACGCCGTACAACTCCTTGAATCGCTTCGAGAAAGCCGCCTCGGACTGATAGCCCACGTCCGCGGCGACATCCGCGACGCTTTTCCTCGTGTGCATGAGCATGGTGCTCGCAAGCTGCATGCGAACGTGGCTCAGTAACGCGAGCGGCGAGCTGTCCGAATGCGCCGAGAACGCGCGCATGAAGGTGGCGCGCGACATCGCCGCTTCCTTCGCCAGCATTTCGAGCGTCCACGGATCGGCAGGCCGTTCGAGCATGGCGATCACCGCCGCGCCCAGACGCCGGTTCGCCAGCAAGCCCAGCACGCCCGCGAGCGACGGCTGCTCGGTGAGCCATGCACGCAGCACCATCGTGAAAAGCGCGGTGGAGAGCGCCGTGACGATCGACGGCGCACCGGGCTGCGCTTCCTCCGCCTCGCGCCGCATCGCCGCGACGAGCGGCCCGAGATAGGGCGCCGATGCATTCGTGAACGACACGTGCACGAAGTCGGGCAACACGTCGATGAGAAGGGCGCGCGGCGCATACAGAAAGCGTCCGCACAACAAATCCAGCGCCGCTTCCCGACCGTCCACATTGGTCCGCACCGTGATGGCGCCGTTATCGCGCGAAGTCATGGCGCCGATTTTCTCGCTGGCATCGACGGGACCGACGCTCACCACGTGTGCATCGGCGCGCGGCAGCATGAAGATATCGCCCGCGTTCAACGCGACGCTCGCATGCCCCTTGCGCTCTACCGTGCACGCACCTTCCAGCACGACGTGATAGAGCGCCTCACCGGGCGCACCCGGCGCGTGGTCGAGTTCGAGCGGCCCGGCAAGCAGGCAGCGGAGATCGAGCGCACCGGAAAGGCGCGCAAGCTGAATGAGTCGATCGAGGGCGTCCATGCGCGAAAGAATAGTTCTTGTTTCGCCGATGGTAGCGGAGATGCGCCCGCGCCGTCACTACTTGGCGGCGAGGCTCAGCAGTTCTTCGATGCTTGCATTTTTCTTGCGCCCGGTAAGCGTCTCGGAGACGCTCGCGATCATTTCGCGCAGCCATGCGACGTCTGTCGGCTGATCGGGTTGCGGCAGCGAGAGCTGATAGCACTTGATGCGCGGAAACGGCACCGGCGAATCGAGCACCGCAAGCGGCAACATGGACGCGTAATGCTGCGCGAAACGGCGCGGTGCGGTAAAGATCAGATCGGATTGCAGCAGCACTTGCGGCACGAGTCCGAAATACGGAATGGTCGCGACGATGCGCCGCTTCACGCCCGCGCGCGCCAGGCCGATATCGATCGGATGCCGCTTTGCTCCGCTATAAGGCGTCGGCGCGAGATGCGCGGCGAGTGCGTAGCGTTCGACCGTGAGCGGCTCGCGCGCGAGCGGATGGTTCGCGCGCATCAGGCAGACGAATACGTCGGCGAAAAGGTCCTGCTTTTCGAAGCGCGGCTCGGGCTTGGTCCAGTTGGCCATCATCACGTCGATCTCGCCTTCGTCGAGCGCGCGTTCGTGATCGCGCATCGGATTGAGCGATTCGATTTCGAGCCGCGCGTTGGGCGCTGCATCGCGGAAGGCGGCGACGAGCGTCGGCATGAAGAAATCGTTCAGATAATCCGGCGCGGCAAGGCGAAAAGTGCGACGCGAACTCGCGGGATCGAATTCGCCGTGCGGTGTCGCGACGAATTCGACTTCGCGCAAAGCGCGCTGCGCCGGCGCAAGCAGCGATTCGCCGTACTCGGTCGGCACCATTCCCTGCTTGCCGCGCACGAGAATAGGGTCGTTGAGGATCTCGCGGAGCCGCCGCAGCGCGGTGCTGATGGCCGGCTGCGTCTGGTTCAGCCGCTGCGCGGTCTGCGTCACGCTGCGCTCCAGAAGCAGCGTGCGCAAGACGCGGATGAGCCAGATATCGAGTGAGTCGGCGGGATCGTTCATGGGCGAAGCTGCGGTTTGAAGACGGACACGGCGGCTGATCGCAACGAACGCGGAATGCCGGAGCGTGCGTTTGCGCGCCCCGATGCATCACCGTTCACAAAATAGTCACGCAGCTAACCCGAGGTTAAACGCTTTCCGCTTTTTAACGCCATAGCGCACGCGCTATGCGTGGCATCAGCCGCCGAGCCGCGAAGCGTCAGCTGAAGTCCGCGTCTCGCGGCGCGACCGGCAGCGCGCTGATGCGTTTCACTTCGGCGCCATCGAGCCAGTTCGGCGAGCGCGCGACGTAAAGCACCATCGGCAAGGTGTCTTCGCCCCAGAAGAGCTGGTCGTTGACGACGAACGTCGGCACGCCAAAGACGCCCATCGCGACGGCGCGGTCGGTGTTCTCGCGCAGTTTCGCCTTGATGTCTTCGTCTTCGACGCGCGTTTCCGCTTCGGGCATGCCGACCCGCTCGCACAAGCCGCGAAAGCCTTCTGGCGTCGACGGATCGCGTCCTTCGCGCCAGATATAGCGGAAGATTTCGCGCACGCAGACGAGATCGCCCTTTGCGATTACCGCGAGCCGCAGCGCCTTGAGCGGATCGAACGGATGCGCGGGCGGCATCTTGAACGGAATGCCAAGCTGCTCGGCGCGAAAGAGCGCATGCCGATACGTAAACACGCGTTTCGACGGAATGGTCGCCGCGTGCGGCTGTCCCCAGCGGTCGAGCAGCTTCAACAACTGCACCGGCACGAACTCGAACGGCATGTCGGGCCACTTTTCGTGTTGCTCCAGCAGCAGATACGAGAACGGCGATATGAAATCGAAGAAAAAGTACGGCTGGCCAGGGCCGTTGGCATGCGCTGCGCTCATCTAGATTTCTCCCTTGATCCTGCCGCGCCCGGCTTTTCGGGCTTATTCATTGTCCGACCGCATCGCGCAGGCTGCTACGTGGACCCGCGCCTTTATTCCGCTCGCATCTTTCGATCCTACCTGGCGATATTACGTGCTGCTCGGCTCGCTGTCTGCCTGCGCCGGTTCACGGCGCGGCTCCGTTTCGGCGACGGGCGCATGCGCGAGCCGTTCGCGCACGAAGCCGATATGTTCGCGCAGCACGTAGAACTGATCGGCGAAGGCAAGCGGCATTTTCATGCGATTGACCGCCGATTCGATCGCGTCGATCCGGTCGATCAGGGCGTCGCGCTGCGCGGTGTCCGGGCCGCTGATCGCTTCCCGTTCGATTGCAATGAGCGCGCCATACCACTTGTAGATACGCGATTTCACGCGCCAGCGATAAAGCCCCGGCACCAGCCGCAAGCCCGGAATGAGCACGACGATCAACGGCACCAGCACGACTAGCACGCGATCCGCGAGACTCGCCATCCAGAACGGCAGCGTCCGGTAGATAAAGCTCTTGCCCGACTTGTAATAGCGCTCGGCGTTGTCGCTGATGCGAAATTCGTGGACGAGCGGCGCGGGAAATTCGTTTGCGCGCTGCAGCAGGTTGGCGCGGCTGTGCACTTCGCGCGCCGCTTCGATCAAAAGATCCGAGAGCGCGGGATGCAGACTGTCGCGCGCCACCAGTTCGGCCGTCGGCGCAATGGTGTGGACGGCGCGCGGCGGCAGATTGCGGGCGAAATCGAATGCACCCATCGGCAGTTCGATTTCGGTGAGATAGGGGAAGCGGCGCGCGTAGGCATCGGCTTGAGTAAAGTCCATGAAACGGATGCCGGATGTGCGCAGGAGCTTGGCCATCGTCGGCGGTTGCGCGGAATCGCCCGTCAGGAATACGGCGTCGATCGTGCCGTCTTCGAGCGCGGCCGCGGCCTTGTCGCCGGCGAGCGGCAACAGTTCGGTATCGCCGCCCGGCTCGATGCCATTCGCCTTCAGAAGCGTGAGCGCAAGCGCGCGCGTGCCGCTGCCTTCCGCGCCGATGGCGAGCCGCTTGCCCTTCAGTTCGGACAAGCGCGTGACAGTCGCGCCACGATAAAACACGGCGAGCGGCACATACGACACGCTGCCGAGCGATTCCAGGTTCGCGTGCTGATCGCTCGCCGCGTCCGGCGTCATGCCGCCTTGCACGAAACCGACATCCACGTCGGATTTCGGATCTTCGAGGCGCGTGAGGTTGTCGAGCGAGCCTTGCGTTTCCAGCACGTTGAGCGTGACGCGGTTGCGCGCGAGGATTGCCTTGTACTTCTGCGCGCTGTTCCAGAACGAGCTGCCCTTGGGGCCTGCCGCTATCGTCAGCGTGCTTGGCGGCGCCGGCTGGATCAGCCGCACAGCAAGATAGAGCGCCGCGATACTGACGAGCAGAATCGGACCGAAGGTCAGCGCGAGATCGCGCCAGGAGATCGCGACGAAGCGCGCGACGATCCTCTGCGGCTTGCGTCCCGTGGCTTTATGGGCGGGGTCTTCGGGTTGGTGTCCTGGAGGTTGAATCATCGCGGCGGCATACTTGAATAAGCATGGAAGTTTCGAGGTTTCCGCGAGCTTACCTGAAGCCATCCGCATTCAAGATGCCGTCGAGTTGCGCCATGCCACGCGTGCGAGTCGTTGGCTCGGCGGCCGTGCAAACCACGAGTGTGACACGCGTGTGTGCATGCCGCAGCACTCGTGCCGCCGATGTTGCGCCACGCCGCATCCAGTTCCTTGCAACGTTAAATGTTTTGCGCTTAAGGCCGCGCTGGGCTAAATTGACGTTCGCCGCCAGTTGGCGGGAACCATGCGCGTCGTAGCCCGCTCATGCGCCGGACAGTTTTCCCGGCATGTGGGTAATCGGGCGAACGCCATGCTCTTCGGAGTGTCGCGCGACGGTTTCCTGTTCCGCATCCGCCATACGGCAGGCCACATATTCGAGCCGACGGGCACTTGCCCCAAGTAACCGGCCGTAGTCAGTTTGTTAATTTCGCCAGTCTCTCGCAGCACCGCATTGCAGCATCAGGCCGCATCGAGCGTCTTGCCATCGAGCCATCCTCGGTGGAAGGCGCATTCGAGGCTGCGGCGTGTCCTTCGGGGCCGCCGCCGGACTGTTGCACGAAAGCGGTTCGGTTTGTTTTGATGTGCCAACGAGTGAAGTAGTAACTGTGCGAAGTCAATAAGCGAAACAAAAGGAGAAATCATGAAAGCTGTCGATCTGTTGAAGGCGCTGGGCGTGGTGGTGTGCGTGGCCGTGGCGTCGAGCGCTTATGCTCAAGCGAGCGATGCGGACGCCACGTCGGCCGCGCCGACCAAGGCTCAGAAATCGGCGACCAAGAAGACCGACCGCAAGCTCGGCTACGACGTGCGCCGTGCGTTGTCGAAGGCGCAAGGCTTCGACGTGTCCAACGTATTCGTCCGCGCGCGCTCCGGCGCTGTCGTGCTCTCGGGCACCGTGCCGGAAGGCGGCCAGATCGCCCAGGCAGAAGAAGTGGCCAAGGGCGTTCCGGGCGTGAAGTCGGTTTCCAACAAGATTTCGCTCGGCGTTCAGAACGGCGGAGGCTAAGCACGCCGTTGCGCCGTTTCTGGCGGCGCGGTTTAGCGCTGTCATCGGCGGCGCTTCATGCGGGTCACTCGACGGGCTCCGGCATCACGCCGTGGCCCGTTGTCGTTCTGACATCCTCTGACTTCTCTTTGCTCTAAGGGAAGTTCAGCAATTACGCGATGGCTGTTTGCGCGTAATACTTGTTGTCGGCAAGGCCGTGCGTGCGGCACGGTGCAGAAGTCGATCAACAACAAGCGACCGGATGGCGGAGACACACAATGAAAAGATTCGCACGAGTCCACGGGTTGTCACGCGCGGCGACGCTCGCCGTGCTGGCGGCATTTGCGGCGACCACGCTCGTCGCGTGTCACGGCGGCGATGACGACGGCCCGCAGTTCCCGTCCAACACCTTGCCGAGTTTCGTCTCGGGAACGGTGAAGACGCAGACTTACGACGGCAATACCGACGACCTGCTGACCGCCGGACTCGGCAAGACAGGACTTGCGTCGGCGACGCCGCCTTCAATTGCCAATGCGGCCGCGCCGACAGCGGCGGAACTGCGGCGCCTGGCTATCTATTCGAACTATCGTGCGCTCGTCGATATGTCGGCGAACGGCGGCTACGGGCGCTTCTGGGGACCGAATGTCGATCTGAACGGCGGCGACACGCTCGGCGAAGGCAAGATCGCGGGCAAGGAGTATCTGGCCTTCTCGGACGACGGTTCGGGCACGAAGAACGTCAGCCTGCTCGTGCAGATTCCGACGAGTTTCAATCCGGATCAGCCTTGCATCGTGACGGCGACATCGTCGGGATCGCGCGGCGTATATGGCGCGATTTCGGCAGCGGGCGAGTGGGGCTTGAAGCGCGGCTGCGCGGTTGCGTACACGGACAAAGGCAGCGGCAACGGCGCGCACGAGTTGTCGACTAATCTTGTCACGCTGATCGACGGCACGCTTTCGAATGCGACCTTTGCGGGCAATTCGGCAATCTTCAAGGCGAACCTGAGCCAATCGGCGCTTTCGGCTTACAACTCGGCGTATCCGAATCGCTACGCTTTCAAACACGCGCACTCGCAGCAAAATCCCGAGAAGGACTGGGGCAAGAATACGTTACAGGCGATTCAGTTCGCGTACTGGGCGCTCAACGATACCTATGGCGTGGTCAACGGCTCGACGCATTCCGCGCGCTACTCGAAGGGCAGCATTACGACGATCGCGGCATCGGTGAGCAATGGCGGCGGCGCGGCGCTTGCAGCCGCCGAACAAGACACCGATGGCTGGATAAGCGCGGTCGTCGTCGGCGAACCGCAGATCAACATGAATCTGCCGGCGCAGGTTGCGGTGCGCGAAGGCGGCCAGGCCGTCGGTTCGTTCGGGCGTCCGCTTGCCGATTACATGACCTACGCGAACCTGCTTCAGCCATGCGCGGCGCTAGCGACGGCGGCGGTCGGCGCGCCGTATCTGACGGCACTGCCGCTCGCGACCACCGTGGCGATTCGCACCGCACGCTGCACCACGCTCGCGGCGAGCGGCGCGATTGCCGGCGGCGATACGCTCTCGCAAGCCAACGACGCGCTCGCGAAGCTGCATCAGGCGGGCTACGAAGCCGACTCCGACACGCTACATGCGCCGATGTGGGACTCGCAGGCCGTGCCTGCCGTCGCCGTGACTTACGCCGATGCCTACATGCTGGCGAGCGTCGCCGACAACCTGTGCAACTTCAGCTTCGGCACGACTAACGCGCTGACCGGCGCGGCGGGCGTGAACCCGCTCGTTTCGCCGATGCCCACGGTCTTCGGCAACGGCAATGGCGTGCCGCCGACCAACGGCATCAACCTCGTCTATAACGCGGGGACATCGGGCGCGGCGGATCATCGGCTTGCGACGCCCGATGCGAGCTTCGCGGGCGCGGCCTGCCTGCGCGCGCTCTGGGCGAACGGCAATGCGACGATGACGGCGAGCGTGAACGCGATTCGCGTCAACGCGAATCTGCGTGGCAAGCCGGCGATCATCGTGCAGGGAAGGTCGGATGCGCTCGTGCCGATCAACCATGCCTCGCGGCCGTATCTCGGCGCGAACAAGGTGGTGGAAGGCATCAATAGCCAGCTCTCACTGTACGAAATCACGAACGGTCAGCACTTCGATGCGTTCCTGAGCGTGGCTGGCTTCGATACGCGCTTCGTGCCCGTGCACTACTACAACCTTCAGGCGCTCAATTTGATGTGGGCTCACCTGAAGAACAACGCGCCGTTGCCGCCGTCGCAAGTCGTGCATACGGTGGCGCGCGGCGGCACGCCGGGCGCGGCGCCTCAATTGACGGTGGCGAATCTTCCGGCGATCGCGGCGAGCCCCGGCGCGAATGCGATTTCGGTGAATGGCGGCGTGGTGAATGTGCCGAATTGAGGGGTGATGGGAGTGGCGTGCGGATTGGCATCGCTGTCGGCGGCAGGCGGAGCTTCAGCTTTAGGCGGCGCGTGATGAGCGCGCTGCATCGATGCGTTCGGGCGGGCTAGCTGCGCGATGAGCGGGGCGTCACAGGCCACGCGGGTACATTTTGCGAACGGCGACGGGTGCTGAATGAGGTTTGCGGTGAGCTGATCACGCAACTGCAGCCGCCGTTGCCCGCGTGCTTGATGCTTGCATCGACGAAGCGTTTCCCGGAACGACGCGTGCGCTCGATCTCACTGAACCGGCGCCGATGCCGCGACGCCCTCGGACGCGGCGTGTTTCGCGTCGGATGACTGGATGGCCGTCGCCGCCGCGGCGGGCGCCTGTACGACGATAGGCGTTGGCGTGAGATCCGGTGAACTCACGATCAGCGACGGTGCGAGCGGCTTGCTCTTGACCTCATCCGATGCGATGGGCGAACTGCGCGGCACCGTGCTCAGATAGTGCCCCATCAGCCCGAAGAATCGGTCATAGAACTTGCCGGCGGGCACGGTTTCACTGGAAATCTTGACCATTGCATCGCTGTTCGAACGGATCGGCAGCGAAAGCGAGCCCAAGACGCTCAAGCCCACGCTTGCGGAGGTATCGCTCTTCTTGAGCGCATAGCCGTCCTGCACCGCGTTCACATAAGCGATGCTCGTATTGGTCGTGTTTTCGCCGGGCGTGCAGACCACATGGAATGAGACGACCACGTGCGTTTCGGTGGACGGCTGGAAGTTCTTGGTGGCGTCGACGGTATCGGCTTGCGCCATCGTCGTGAGAAAGCCTTGCGAGAGCAGCGCGCGGCGGGCCGCCTCGCAGGTTTCGTTCACGGTGGCGTCGAAGTTGCGCGCGAACGGGCTTGCACCGGAGTCGAAAAGTTCCTGCTGATAGCTCGGCGTGGTCGCCGCGCGTCCGCCACAGGCGGCAAGGGCGAGAATTCCGAGGGAGAGAAAGGCAAGGCGCAGCGACGACGACATAGGCATGAGAGGCAGCGAAGACGAAATTTGTGATGCAACAAACACAAATTGTAGTGCCCTCCGACTGCGCGAGAAAAAAACGTAGTCCAAAAACATCGTCGAATCCGTGGCTTACAGAAACTTTTCCTTCAGGATGCGCAAAAAGCAAAAGCCCGGCGTGCGTGCCGGGCTTCGTTAGGCGAATTGACGATTACGGACGATTGAAGTCGACCGGATTCGGGTCGATAGCCGCGCGGCGGGCAGCACCCGAAGCGGCAGCGCCTTCGCCGGCACCGCCAAACGACGATGCAGCCGTGCCTTGTTGCGCGTTCAGGCGTGCTTGCGCGGCCTGAATGTTGGCGGGGTATTGGGTTTGATCGCTGGCCGGGTTGTAGCCTGCGCGTTCCAGTTGAACCAGTTGAGCCTTCACTTCAGCACGCGTCACCGGCGCGTTTTCTTGCGCCTGGGCGAAAGCGGGGACTGCAAGGACGGCAGCAACGGCGATTGCGGGGATGATCGACTTGAACATGATGAACCTCCTAGGTACTGATCTCGGGAACGTTGCGGGTGGAGAGTTTGTCTCTTCACTGCTTCGTCGTTGAAATGCAGTCTAGGCCTCGCCGACCCTAGTAAAAACCCTAATTAAGCGAAATCAGAATTGACGGATTGACATTAATCCAGCCAATCGACCTTACGAAATCCATTAATTTCCCCGTGTCCAGACAAAAGTACGCGAAATAGGGAGTGTCCGTCTGTCCCTGTCCTTGAAATTGTCAAACTCGGTCCATATAATTAGCACTCACTGCACGAGAGTGCTAACAAATTGCCGCTCGGGCAGCTTCGCTCACCGGGCGGGTTTCCCCCGCGTTTTCAGTCTCAATCAAGAGAGGAGTGTGTATGAATCTTCGTCCTTTGCACGATCGCGTCATCGTTAAACGTCTGGATCAGGAAACCAAGACTGCCTCGGGCCTCATCATCCCCGAAGCTGCAGCCGAAAAGCCGGATCAAGGCGAAATCCTGGCCGTCGGCCCGGGTAAGCGCGATGACAAGGGTGTGCAGAACGCCCTCGACGTGAAGGTGGGCGACCGCGTGTTGTTCGGCAAGTACGCCGGCCAGACCGTCAAGGTCGACGGGCAAGAACTGCTCGTGATGCGCGAAGAAGACATCATGGCCGTTCTGGTCAAGTAAGCACCTTCCTGCACTTCGGCTTCGCCGCAGAGCCGCTCCATTGGAGCCTGCCGCCCGAAGCCTCCAAACTGAATCGACTCAAGGAGTTTGAATATGGCAGCTAAAGAAGTCACTTTTGGCGATACCGCACGCGCCAAGATGGTCGAAGGCGTGAACATTCTGGCCAACGCGGTCAAGGTCACGCTGGGTCCGAAGGGCCGCAATGTCGTACTCGAGCGCAGCTTCGGCGGCCCGACGGTCACCAAGGACGGTGTCTCGGTCGCGAAGGAAATCGAACTGAAGGACAAGCTCCAGAACATGGGCGCGCAAATGGTCAAGGAAGTGGCTTCCCGGACCAGCGACAACGCCGGTGACGGCACCACGACCGCTACGGTTCTGGCGCAATCCATCGTTCGCGAAGGCATGAAGTACGTTGCATCGGGCATGAACCCGATGGACCTGAAGCGCGGTATCGACAAGGCAGTGGCTGCAGCTATCGAAGAACTGCGCAAGATCAGCAAGCCCTGCACGACGAACAAGGAAATCGCTCAAGTCGGCGCGATTTCGGCGAACAGCGACACGTCCATCGGCGACCGTATCGCTGAAGCAATGGACAAGGTCGGTAAGGAAGGCGTGATCACGGTTGAAGACGGCAAGTCGCTGGAAGACGAGCTGGACGTCGTGGAAGGCATGCAGTTCGACCGCGGCTACCTGTCGCCGTACTTCATCAACAACCCGGACAAGCAAGTCGCCCTGCTCGAAAACCCGTTCGTGCTGCTGCACGACAAGAAGGTTTCGAACATCCGCGATCTGCTGCCGGTACTGGAACAAGTCGCGAAGGCTGGCCGTCCGCTGCTGATCATCGCTGAAGACGTCGAAGGCGAAGCGCTGGCTACGCTGGTCGTGAACAACATCCGCGGCATTCTGAAGACCGTTGCCGTCAAGGCTCCGGGCTTTGGCGACCGTCGCAAGGCCATGCTGGAAGACATCGCTATCCTGACCGGTGGTCAAGTGATCGCGGAAGAAACCGGCCTGACGCTCGAAAAGGCTACGCTGGCTGAACTGGGTCAAGCAAAGCGCATCGAAGTGGGCAAGGAAAACACGACGATCATCGACGGCGCTGGCGAGGCAGCAAGCATCGAAGCGCGCGTGAAGCAAGTGCGCACGCAGATCGAAGAAGCAACGTCGGACTACGACCGTGAAAAGCTGCAAGAGCGCGTGGCCAAGCTGGCTGGCGGCGTGGCAGTGATCAAGGTCGGCGCTGCGACCGAAGTCGAAATGAAGGAAAAGAAGGCACGTGTCGAAGACGCACTGCACGCAACCCGTGCGGCTGTGGAAGAAGGCATCGTGGCCGGCGGCGGCGTCGCGCTGATCCGCGCTCGCAAGGCTGTCGAAGGCGTGAAGGGCCTGAACTCGGACCAGGACGCGGGCATCCGCATCGTTCTGCGTGCGATGGAAGAGCCGCTGCGCCAGATCGTCACGAACGGCGGCGAAGAAGCTTCCGTCGTGGTGGCGGCTGTTGCTGCGGGCACGGGCAACTACGGCTACAACGCGGCAACGGGCGAGTACGGTGACCTGGTGGAAGCCGGTGTCGTCGACCCGACCAAGGTGACGCGCACGGCATTGCAAAACGCGGCATCGGTGGCAGGCCTGCTGCTGACGACCGACGCAGCCGTCGCGGAACTGCCGAAGGAAGACTCGGCCATGCCTGGTGGCATGCCCGGCGGCATGGGCGGCATGGGCATGGACATGTAATTCGGTTTCGACCGGTTACTTGCTTCATCCTCAGGGCGTGGGTTTCGAAAGAAGCTCACGCCGCAAAGAAAAACCCGCAGCAATGCGGGTTTTTTTTCGTCCGTGGCAAACGCGGACCGTTACTTGTTCATCTGATCGCGCAAGTTCTGCGCGGCGGCCTTGTAGTCGTAGGTCGGATAAAACTCCGTCGTATAGCCGCCCCACGCGGTGGTTTCGATCGCGCGATTCACTTCGCGCAGGCGATCGGCCGGCACGCGTAGCGTCACGACCTGACCGACGCCCATCATCACGTACCACGACACCACTTCGATTCCCGGCGGCGGAAACGTCTTGAAGAAGCCTTGCTCCTTCAACTGCTCGTTGATCTTCGGAAGCGGTTTGCTTTGATCGTGCTTGAGGAAGATGGTCAGCAGGAAGGTGCCGTCGCCAGCCGGTGTGGCGGGCGGCGCCGTGCTTTGCTGCGCGTTTGCGGGCAGGGCGATGTGAATCAGCGAGGCGAACATCGTGGCTTGAAAAAGGCGTGCAATTCGTCTTGCTGATCGATGCATCGGGAATGCTCCTCGTGAACGAATCGGTTTAACGATGGTGGGTGCGCAGGCGCTCGATCATATGCAGCGCGTTGGGTTGCGCATTGCCTTCGGCGGTGTTGTCGAAGATGCACCAGACCTCGGGCGTTTTCTTCGCGCGCGTGTGCAGCGTGCGCGCGAGGTCGTCGAGATAGGTGTAGTTGTAGGAAGACTTGTAGAGCTCGGGCGAGCCATGCAGCCGCACATACACGAGCGAAGTGTCCGCGCGATGCTTGATCTCGCACTCGTCGGGGATCGGGTCCGCATCGACATAAGCCATGTGATGCGCCTTCAGGAGCGCGGCCGTGTGAGTGGTGAACCAGGACGGATGCCGCGCCTCGATTGCAATCGGCAACTTCGTGCGCTCGCGCAACGCCTTGATGAAGGCTTCGGCCGTGGCCTGATCGAAGGGCAGACTGGGCGGCAGTTGCACGAGCCAGCAACCGAGCTTGTCGCCGAGTTGCCCCGCGCTTTGCAAGAATTCGTCGAGGAGCGCCTCGGTGCCGACGAGCCGCGCGTCGTGCGTAATGGACTTGGGCAATTTCACCGAGAAGCGAAACGACTCGGGCACGCTCTGCGCCCAGTTCGCGTAAGTCGATTCGCGATGCGGTTTGTAGAAGCTCGAATTGATCTCGACGCAAGTCAGCACGTGTGCGTAGCGTTCGAGATGCGTGCCTTCATGCGGAAAGCTCGACGACACGGCGCTCGACAAACCCCAACCCGCGCAGCCGATACGGATCGCGCCTTGCGGGCCGGGCTTGTGCAGATGGGGCAGTCGGTACGGCATGCGTTCTCCCGGCGACTCGATTGGTCAGTGTTTTGGGCTAATGGCGTACTTCCCCAGGCAGTCCCGCCGACTCGTCAGGGAGGGACGACGTCTCGCCTTCTTCGTCTGCATCGTTCGAGCGCGCCCAGAAAAACCGGTCCGGCAAATAGGCGCCCATGCCCGGACGGAACGCGGCGCGCGCCGCCTGGAACACATACTCTTGAGCCTCGCGTGCGGCCTCGGCGGGTTCCTGTCCGTTGGCAAGCAAGGCCGCGACCGCGGCGCCGAGCGTATCCGTCAGCCCCATGATGCGATGCACACCGCGATCCCACGTATCTTGCCGCACCTGGCCTTCTTCGCTGTACAGCGTGTTCACATGGCGATGCGTGCCGGTTTCCATTGCGAGCACATATTCGCAACCTTGCGCCAGGATATGCGAGATCGCGGCATCCAGCGTTGGCGCCTCAGCGTCGCTGTCGGGTTGCGCGAGCTGCAACAACGTGGCGTGATCGGCGATCAACATGGTCGTTTGCGGCACGAGCAGGTCGGCAGGCGACTCACGCAGCTCGTCGGCGGACAAAACATGTTCATCGTCTAGTGTGAAGTCCGGCGCGAGGATCAGCGGTACGTCGTCGTAGTCGGACACCACTTCGGCGATAGCGGAAACTACTTCCGCGCGCGTTGCCGCGCCGATCTTGAACGCGGCGATCGGCATGTCCTCCAGCAACATGCGCGCCTGCGTGGCGACGACGTCGGGGTCGATGCCGGTGACTTCGTCGCAGCTCGCGGAGTCGCGCACCGCGTAGCCCGTCAGCACCGTCACGCCGTGGCAGCCCATGCTTGCGAGCGTCAGCACGTCGGCTTGAAGCCCCGAACCGCCTGTGGGGTCCGTCAGGCCGAAGGTGAGAACGATCGGTGGGGAGTCGCCGGTCATGGCAAAAGCGGACATTGTTTTCTTGATTGCACGAATGGAACGGAAGGGCCGCGAACGCCCGCGCCTTGAAGTGCACTGGCGGCGGCCAGCTCGGTCATGATTCGACCGTGGTTCGACTATGGTTCAATGTTTCGATTATGCGGCCTAACACCGTCAGGCTACAGTCTTTGCGCACTTTTTTCCGGTACGGCGGCGCTTGAGAGAGCCAGTACGGCGGTCGAAGGCTTGGCCACGCGTGAACGGGCATCTCGCTAGGCATTGACACGCCAACACGGTACCATCATGTCCTAATTTCAATCGACCATTTCGACGCGGCATAAGTATGGAATATAGAAGCTGGATGTGCCTGATCTGCGGCTGGATCTATGACGAGGAGGCGGGATTGCCCGAAGAGGGCATCGCGCCGGGTACGCGCTGGGAGGACGTTCCAATCAACTGGACTTGTCCCGAATGCGGAGCCCGCAAGGAAGATTTTGAGATGGTCCAGATCTGATCCGCACGCTCTACCGCGCCGCATGACTCGCGTCATGCGGCGCGCGTTTTTTTGCGGACCGCTTTTTTGTTCGCTGCTTTCGTTCGCTGCTTTCGTTGCTGTTTTTGTCCGGCAGCGCTGCCGGTGTTGCGTCGTGCATCGAAATCGATGCGCGAGCCGGTCGCATGTTTGGCCGCTGCAAGCTGCATGGGCGCCACGACGCGTGCCGATGCCAATGCGAACCGGCGCCTGAAGGCATACGCTTGAGGCTGGTCCGTGGTTCGGCGAGACGGGCGCAGGCAGTAAGCGGTCCGTCGGTCGAGAAAATCGTGAGCGCGGTCAAGTACCGACGCTTTCATCGATGATGCTATTTCACCGCGCGCGCCCATGTTCGACTCACGGCGCCTGCGAACCGGTTTGTGAGCGCCAGATATGACATCTCGTCCCGATCTTCCAGTTACGTTCGAAGCTCTGCCCAATCCGCGCGGCGGCTCGGTGCGGCTCGCCGAAATGGCGCTGACCGACGCCCATCACGCGTTCCAGCGTCAGGGCGAAACCGCGCCCGCGTTGAAGCGCGCGATCTCCGCGCTGCATTCGGCGGGTTGGCTGCCCGCGCAGCGTTTCGCGGAAGCGCTCGCGCTCGTCGCGCCGCTCGGCGAGGAATCGGAGCCGACGCGTGCGCGCATCGCGGCTGCGCTCGCGGACTTCGGCGCGGCGGTGGAGCGCCACAATCTGCGCGAGTTGTCGTGCTCGACCGTGTTGTTCGATCACTATCGCGGGCTGCATGCGTTGCTCGCCATGCATACGCGCGTCGCGCCGGTTTCCTACGATGACCTCGCGCTCGCGGGCCGCGCCATCGCGCCCGCGACGTTGCGCGGCATCGCGCCCGAGCGGCTTGCGCGTGTTCGGGCGCACTACGAACAGGCCCTGCTCAAGCTCTTGCGCGGGCCCGAGCAGGAATCCGCCGATGCCTTCGCGCGCCTCGACGAGTGCCTGGGCGAGCTCGGCGGCCCCGGTCCTTACGACTTCTGGCGGCTCGCGCTCAACACTATTTGGGCGCTGCGCGAGCGCGCGGAGCGTCGCGGCGACGCCGATTTCGCCGCAAACGCCGACGCCAAGCGCCTTTACGCGCGCTTCAATCTCGTGTTGGCGGATCAGGCGCACGCGTCGACCTATGCGCCGCGCTCGCTCGTACGCGCGACGCTTGCGCTCCTCTGGCGCGACTTCGCACTCTACGGCGCGATGCCGGAAGACGCGGAACGGGTCGACGTCTTGCGGGACTACGGTCTGACGGTGGCGTGGCATGTCGCGGCGAATCCCGCGTCGGAGGCCGCGTGGGAGCAGGGCGCGGCGCAGGCGATCGAGGAAAACGCCCGCGACGGCTCATCGCGCGATCTGGGTGCGCTGCGCGTGAACGCCACGGCTTACGAAGACTTTCTGCAGAGCGCGGAAGCCTCCATCGAGGGACTGGTCGAGCGCGGTTCGCAGGCAAGCGAAACAGGCACGGTGGACGCGGACGCGGCGCTGCACTCGGCGAACGCGTCGCACCGGCTGGGCGCGGCGGCTTGCGCGCTCGGCTTGGGCCATGTCGCATTGCTCGCCGATACACTCGGTCTCGCATGGCGGCGCGTCGCGCATCAGGGCGCGCATGAATCGGCGGACGGCGTCGCGCGCGAACTCGATGCCACCGTTCCCGAACGCGCGGCCCAGATGCTGCGCTCCATGCTGCACCAGGCTGCGGCCGGCATTGCACCGTCGGAAGGCCGCGCGTCGATTGCCGCGCTCACCGCCATGATCGAGCGGCCCGCAGCGGTCAATCGCTAGCTTCGGCGTGCGGTTCGTCGGCGGCGTCCGCGCTGCTGCTGCGTGAATCGTCGGCGCGTTTCGCGGGTCCGCGCACCACGTCGTATCGCGCGAGCGTGCGTTTGCGCGCGGCGTCGTGATCGACTACCGGCTGCGAATAGTCCGCGCCAAGCGAAATCCCCGCCTTCGAGAGTGCATCGGGCTTGGCGAGCCACGGCGCGTGAATGTCCCGGTCCGACAAGCCCGCGATTTCCGGCACGTAATGGCGGATGAACTTGCCCGCCGCGTCGAATTTCTTCGACTGCGTCGTCGGATTGAAGATGCGGAAATACGGCTGGGCATCGCAGCCGCTCGATGATGCCCACTGCCATCCGCCGTTATTCGACGACAGTTCGAAATCGTTCAGCAGCGCTTCGAAATAGGCTTCGCCGCGCCGCCAGTCAAGGCCGAGGTCCTTGGTCAGAAAACTCGCCACGACCATGCGCAGGCGGTTATGCATATAGCCTGACTGGTTGATTTGCCGCATTGCGGCATCGACGAGCGGATAACCTGTTTGTCCCGCGCACCATGCGGCGAAGTTCGCGTCGGCGGCATCACCTGTCTCCCACTGGATGCGGTCGTATTCCGGCTTGAATGCACGATGATCGCCCGGTACGCCGACATGCGGAAAATGGTGCAGCACGGAGAAATAGAAGTCTCGCCAGATAAGCTCCGACAACCAGGTTTCCGCGCCCTTGTTGCCGTGGCGCTGCGCATCGTGCGCGGTGCGAGCGAGTGCGCGAATCGAAACCGTGCCGTGTCGCAGATGAACGCCGAGATAGCTCGGGCCCTTCAGCGCGGGGAAATCGCGGGCGTGATCGTAGTCGGCCATGCGGTCGATGAAGTCATCGAAGAGCTCATACGCGCCGCTCGTGCCAGCGGGAAAGGCGGGCGCGTGCTCCGCGCCGAAGCCGAGCGCGTCAAGCGAGGGAATGGCGTGCCTGACGTTACCCGGCGGCTTCGCGAGCACGTTCAAATGATCATCGGATGCGTACGGCTTGAGCGCGTCCGGCGTGAGTGTCGCGAGCCACTTGCGCTTGTACGGCGTGAAGACGGTATAGGGTTTGCTGCTGCCTGTGAGCACATCGTCATGATCGAAGATCGACTGATCCTTGAACGTGAAAAACGCGATGTCCTTGCTCGCCAGCTTCTGCGCCACTGCCTCGTCACGCGCCTTCGCACTCGGTTCGTAATCGCGATTTGCAAACACCGCGTTCGCGCCGCATTCGACCGCAAGCTCGGGTATCTCATGCAAAGGCACGCCATGTCGAACCATCAGCGTCCCGCCAGCGTCGCGCAACGTGCGATCCAGTTCCACCACGCTCGCATGAATGAACGGCACGCGCCGGTCGTTTCGCGCAAGCGGCGAAAGGATGTCGCGGTCGAAAACGAACGCGCACAGCACCCGACGGCACCTTGTAAGCGCGTGATAGAGTGCAGCATTGTCGGCTGCGCGCAGGTCCCGCCGAATCCACACCAGACCCACATCAAAGTCGGCCATCTGTCAGCGCCTTTGTTAAAATCCTGAATTATGTCCAAGACTTCCGATCGCATCAATTTGACGAATCAGTTCCTGATCGCCATGCCGTCCATGGCCGATCCGACGTTTTCAGGAACCGTGGTCTACCTTTGCGATCACACCGATCGCGGTGCGCTGGGTCTCGTCATCAACAGGCCGACCGATATCGACCTCCAGTCGCTGTTCAATCGTATCGATCTCAAACTCGAGATCGAACCTCTCGTTCACTTGCCCGTGTACTTCGGCGGTCCCGTTCAGACCGAGCGCGGCTTCGTGCTGCACGAAGAACGCGACGGCGAACCGTATAGCTCGTCCATGAGTGTACCCGGCGGCCTCGCCATGACCACTTCGAAAGATGTACTCGAAGCAGTCGCTAGCGGCAAGGGCCCAGAGCGCTTCTTGCTCACGCTCGGCCACGCAGGCTGGGGCGCCGGTCAGCTCGAAGAAGAAATCTCCAAGAACGGCTGGCTCACGGTGGAAGCGGACTCGCGCATCATCTTCGACGTGCCCGCCGAAGATCGCCTCGAAGCGGCGCTCTCGCTGCTCGGCGTATCGCGTTCCATGCTTTCCGGCGAAGCAGGGCACGCATGAGCGGGGCAGCCACGCTGCTGGCATTCGATTACGGCGAGAAGCGTATTGGTGTCGCCGTTGGCAATACATTGACGAAGCAGGCACGCGCGCTCGCCGTGCTCGAAAACCGCAACCGCGACTATCGTTTCGATGAAGTCGGCAAACTGCTCGACGAGTGGAAGCCGCAAACGGTGGTCGTCGGCATGCCGCTGCATCCGGACGGCACGCCGCACGAAATGAGCGCGCAGGCCAAGCGCTTCGGCAATCAGGTGAACGGGCGTTTCAACGTGCCCGTGCAATGGGTCGACGAACGTTACAGTTCCGTCGATGCCAAAGCCGACCTTCGTGCGCGCGGCGTGCGTCCGAACGCGCGCGGCCGTTTCGACGACATCGACGCCGAAGCCGCCCGCGTCATTCTTCAACAATACCTCGACGGACTTCCCGACGATCATGAGTTCCATTGACGCCGAAGCGCTGTATCGCGCGCTCGTCGAATCGATTCATGCCGCGTATGAAAACGCGCTCGCCGAAGAAGAGGGTGTCGCGCTCGTCGGCATCTATAGCGGCGGCGTGTGGCTTGCCGAGCGTCTCGCCAAGGAGTTCAACGCGCCGCACTTCGGCGTGGTGAACGTGGCGCTGCATCGCGACGACTACGCGAAGAAGGGCCTGCATAGCCAGGCAAGCCCGACTTCGTTGCCGTTCGCGGTCGACGGCCGCCGTATCGTGCTGATCGACGACGTGCTGTCCACGGGACGCACGGTGCGCGCGGCCATCAACGAACTCTACGATTACGGGCGTCCCGCTTCGGTCGATCTCGCCGTGCTCGCCGATCGCGGCGGACGCGAGTTGCCCATTGCGGCGCGCTTCGTCGGCGGCACGGTGGACGTACCCGCGAACGAAGGCCTCGTGCTCGCGCGACGCGCGGACGGCGGCTTCGACTTCACCACTGAATCGCGCGCTCAGTAACCCATTCAAGGCAACACCGGGATCATCATGAACACCGCCACTCAGGGTTCCGCCGATGCAGGCGCGCCCGCTGCCGCCGACAAGTTCCGCTACGGCTTTCTACGCGGCAATCCGCAGCTCACGAAGAACGGCGAGCTGAAGCACTTGCTGACCATCGAAGGACTGCCGCGCGCCGTCGTCACGCATATTCTCGATACCGCCGAGCAGTTCGTGAGCGTCACGGATCGCGAAGTGAAGAAGGTGCCGCTTTTGCGCGGCAAGTCGGTGTTCAACCTCTTCTTCGAGAACTCGACGCGCACACGCACGACCTTCGAGATCGCGGCCAAGCGTTTGTCGGCGGACGTGCTGAACCTGAACATCAACGCGTCGTCGACGAGCAAGGGCGAATCCCTGCTCGACACCATCAACAATCTCTCCGCCATGCATGCCGACATGTTCGTCGTGCGTCATGCGTCGAGCGGCGCGCCGTATCTGATCGCCGAGCATTGCGCGCCGCACGTGCACGTGATCAATGCGGGCGATGGCCGTCACGCGCATCCGACGCAAGGCCTGCTCGACATGTACACCATTCGCCACTACAAGCGCGACTTCACCAAGCTGCGCGTGGCGATCGTCGGCGACATTCTGCATTCGCGCGTCGCGCGTTCGGACATTCACGCGCTGACCACGCTCGGCGTGCCGGAAGTGCGGGCCATCGGGCCGCGCACGCTTTTGCCCGGCAATCTCGACCAGATGGGCGTGCACGTCTACCACAACCTCGACGAAGGCTTGAAGGGCGTCGACGTCATCATCATGCTGCGCCTGCAGAACGAG
Source organism: Caballeronia sp. GACF4 (assembly GCF_023631025.1). Taxonomy (NCBI): domain Bacteria; kingdom Pseudomonadati; phylum Pseudomonadota; class Betaproteobacteria; order Burkholderiales; family Burkholderiaceae; genus Caballeronia; species Caballeronia sp. GACF4. The sequence continues at coordinate 172,706 of NZ_JALQDW010000009.1, read as the reverse complement.
CGCATGAGCGGCGCGCTCTTGCCTTCCGCGCAGGAGTATTTCAAGAGTTGGGGACTCACGCCCGAGCGTTTGGCGCTCGCCGCGCCCGATGCCATCGTGATGCATCCGGGGCCGATGAATCGCGGCGTGGAAATCGACTCGCAAGTGGCCGACGGCCCGCAGTCGGTGATTCTCAATCAGGTGACCTTCGGCATCGCCGTGCGCATGGCGGTCATGGGCATCGTGGCCGGCAACAGTGACTAAGAACGCGACATGAAGATCCAGATTCAAGGCGGCACGATCATCGACCCGGTTGCGGGCACGGAAGCGCGCAAGGACGTGTTCATCGCGGCGGGCCGCATCGTTTCGATTGGCGACGCACCGGCCGACTTTCACGCGGCCAAGGTCATCGCGGCCAACGGGTTGCATATCGCGCCGGGTTTCGTCGATCTCGCGGCGCGTCTGCGCGAACCGGGCTTCGAGCACAAGGCAACGCTCGAATCCGAAATGGCCGCGGCGATGGCAGGCGGCGTGACGAGCCTCGTCTGTCCGCCCGACACCGATCCCACGCTCGACGAACCCGGCCTCGTCGAAATGCTCAAGTTTCGCGCGCAGAAGCTGCATCAGGCGCATGTCTATCCGCTGGGCGCGCTGACTGTCGGCTTGAAGGGCGAGGCGATTACCGAGATGGTCGAGTTGACCGAGGCGGGTTGCATCGGCTTTTCGCAGGCGGATAACCCTATCGTCGATACGCGCACGATGCTGCGCGCGTTGCAGTACGCGACCACTTACGGCTATACCGTGTGGCTGCGTCCGCAAGACGCGTTCATGGCGAAGGGCGGCGTGGCGGCAAGCGGCGCGGTGGCGTCGCGGCTCGGGCTGTCGGGCGTGCCAGTGTCGGCGGAGACCATCGCGCTGCATACCATCTTCGAACTCATGCGCGTGACGGGCGCGCGCGTGCATCTGTCGCATCTGTCGTCGGCGGCGGGCGTCGCGCTCGTGCGCGCGGCGAAGGCCGAAGGTATCGCGGTCTCGTGCGATGTCACGATCAACCACGTGCATCTGACGGACGTGGATATCGGCTACTTCGATTCCCAGTTCCGCCTCGATCCGCCGCTGCGTCAGCAACGCGACCGCGAAGCAATACGCGCGGGTCTCGCGGACGGCACCATCGACGCGATCTGTTCCGATCACACGCCGCTCGACGACGACGAAAAGCTCCTGCCTTTCGCCGAAGCCACGCCGGGCGCGACCGGCCTCGAACTGCTGCTCTCGCTGACGGTGAAGTGGGCGCACGAAGCCAACTTGCCGCTCGCGAAGGCGCTGGCGCGCATCACGTCCGCGCCCGCCGACGTGCTGAAGCTGCCGGCCGGACGCATTACCGTGGGCGCGCTCGCCGACCTGTGCGTGTTCGATGCCGCCGCCGAGTGGCGCGTCGATCCGAAGAAGCTCAAGAGCCAGGGCCACAACTCGCCGTTCCTCGGCTACGAGTTGCCGGCGCGTGTGCGCGCGACGATCGTCGGCGGTCATCTGGCTTACGAAAGCCGTTAAGCGCACGAGTCGCGCATGAACCAGGCATTACGCAAGCTGCGGCTTCTGGTCCATCTGCTGTATGGCATGTGGGTCGTGGCGCGGCGTTTTCCTCGCGCATCGGTGGATGAGCGGAGCGCGATGAATCGCGCGTGGTCGCTTGAGATGCTGCGTCTGTCCGGCATGAAACTCGTCGTGCATAACGACGAAGCGCGGCTCGATCGCGGCGTGCTGGTGGTCGGCAATCACGTTTCGTGGATGGACATTTACGTCATCAATGCATGGCGGCCGACGCCGTTCGTCTCGAAGGCGGAGATTCGCAACTGGCCGGTTGTTGGATGGCTCGCGCATCAGTTGGGCACGGTGTTCGTACAGCGCGAGAAGCGTAGCGACGCGAAGCGCATCATGCATGAACTCTCGAACCGCCTGCTCGCGGGCGAGATGATGTGCGTGTTCCCCGAAGGCACCACCAGCGATGGTCAGGCGCTCCTGCCGTTCCACGCGAACATGTTCCAGGCGGCGGTATCGGCATCGTGTCCGGTGCAGCCGGTGTGCATCATGTACGAGGATGCGCACGGCAAGCAGTCGCTCGCGCCGGCGTATATCGGCGACATGACGCTGAGCGATTCCCTCGACGCGCTTCTGAACGCGACGCCGCTCACGGCGCATCTCTATGTGTGCAATCCGCTCGCGCCGGGCGCTGACCGCCGTCTGCTTGCGAGTGAAGCCCAGGCCGCGATTCTCGCCGCGCTCGACACCATGCGTGGCGGCGCGGCAACGGCGGCTGATCTCGTGCCGCTCGCCGAATCGCTCAACGCTGTGTCGGCTTCATCGCGCAACTCACCTGCGTGATTACGCGCTGAGCCGGGTCTTTGGTCAGCCGCACCGCTGAGAGCTTGTTGCCCCAGACGCAGCCTGAATCGAGACACAGCACGTCGTTGCGGACCATCAGACCAAGCGCGGCCCAGTGTCCGAACACCACCGTCACGTCCTGCGTCTTGCGGCCGGGCACATCGAACCACGGCAGATAGCCGGGCGGCGCGGCATCCGGCCCGCCATTGTTGGCGAATTCCATCGCGCCGTCGGCGGTGCAGAAACGGATGCGTGTCAGCGCGTTATAAGTCACGCGCAGGCGGTCGGCGCCGGTGAGCGACTCATCCCATCGATGCGGCTCGTTTCCATACAGCGTGGCGAGCGTCGCTTTCCAGTCGGGCGCGCGCAACGCTTTTTCGAGTTCGTGCGCGAGTTCGAGCGTCATCGTCGCGTCCCATTGCGGCAGCACGCCGGCGTGAACCATGAGCGCGCCGTCCTCGAAGTGCGCGACGGGCTTGTGGCGTACCCATTCGATCAGGTCAGCCACGTCGGGCGCGTTGAGGATGTCGTCGAGCGTGTCGCCTTTCTTCGGCTTCCGCAGGCCGGCCGCGACCGACAGCAGATTCAGGTCGTGATTGCCGAGGACGACGGTGGCGCGCGAACCGAGCGCGATGATTTCGCGCAGCGTTTCCAGCGACTTCGGTCCGCGATTGATGAGGTCGCCTGCGAACCAGAGAGGCGTATCGGCATCGGGCGCGGCTTTTTTCAGCAGTCGATGGTAGGGATCGCAGCAACCTTGCAGGTCGCCGAAGACGAGCGGGGCGGAGCTAGCGTGAATTACGGTGGCGTTGGTGACGTCGGTCATCGATGGAAAAAGTGAGACGGTGGACGCGCGGCGTCGGATAGCGAGCATTATGAAACACGCGATAACGACTTGGCTGCCGCTTCATTAAGCATTCCGCGAACCTTCTACTACGCGCGTGACGACGCGGCGGGATTGGCTTGTAATCGATAATCGCTAGCTGTATCAAGTTGTTAGCCGTGTAGTTTTTGCACTTGGTGGCCTTATAATTGACGGCTTACCAAAGTGGGGCATCCGGCGAATCAAGATTGGTGACAATCGGTCAATGTTTTCGCTGGAACGCGCACATCGCGCGAAATGCGCAATTTTTTCCATAATTCGAGCGCGCTTTCAGTCGAGCAAAGCTGTGAGCGGTGAAGAGGGCTTCTATGATTCTCGTGACGGGCGGTGCCGGTTTTATCGGCGCCAACTTTGTGTTGGATTGGCTCAATGGCTCTGACGAACCCGTTTTGAACGTCGATAAGCTGACGTATGCGGGCAATCTCGGAACGCTTCAGTCGCTCAAGGGCGACGCCCGTCATGTGTTTGCGCGTGCCGACATTTGCGACCGCGCGGCCATGGACGAACTGCTCGCGAAGCACAAGCCCCGCGCTATTCTGCACTTTGCCGCCGAGAGTCACGTAGACCGCTCGATCCACGGCCCGGCAGATTTTGTTCAGACCAATGTGGTCGGTACGTTCGTTCTGCTCGAAGCCACGCGCCAATACTGGAGCGCGCTGCCTGAAGCCGAGAAGCAAGCCTTCCGCTTCCTTCATGTTTCGACCGACGAAGTGTTCGGCTCGCTGTCCGCAACTGATCCGCAGTTCTCCGAGACCACGCCGTACGCACCGAACAGCCCGTACTCGGCTACGAAGGCCGGCTCGGATCATCTGGTGCGCGCATATCACCACACATACGGCTTGCCGGTTGTCACGACCAACTGCTCGAACAACTACGGCCCGTACCAGTTCCCGGAAAAGCTGATCCCGCTGATGATCGCGAATGCGCTCGGCGGCAAGCCGCTGCCCGTTTATGGCGATGGTCAGAACGTGCGCGACTGGCTCTACGTGGGCGATCATTGTTCGGCAATTCGTGAAGTGCTGGCGCGCGGTGCGCTTGGCGAGACGTATAACGTCGGCGGCTGGAACGAGAAAAAGAACCTCGAAGTCGTGCATACGCTGTGCGATTTGCTCGACAAGTTGAAGCCTAAGGCGAGCGGTTCGTATCGCGATCAGATCACGTATGTGAAGGATCGTCCGGGCCATGACCGCCGCTATGCTATCGACGCGCGCAAGCTCGAGCGCGAGCTCGGCTGGAAGCCTGCGGAGACGTTCGAAACGGGGCTCGAGAAGACGGTTCAGTGGTATCTGGACAATCAGGCGTGGGCTGACGAAGTGGCTTCCGGTGAGTATCGGAAGTGGGTCGAGACGAACTACGCGCAGCGCGCGTGAGGAACTGACAATGGCGCGCAAGGGCATCATTCTCGCCGGCGGCTCCGGCACGCGGCTTTATCCGATTACGCATGCGGTGTCGAAGCAGCTCCTGCCCGTGTACGACAAGCCGATGATCTACTATCCGCTGTCCACGCTCATGATCGCAGGCATTCGTGACGTGCTCGTGATCTCGACGCCGCAAGATACGCCGCGTTTCGAGTCGATGCTCGGCGACGGCAGTCAGTGGGGCATGAATATCCAGTACGCGGTGCAACCGTCGCCGGATGGCCTCGCGCAGGCGTTCGTCATCGGCCGTGACTTTGTTGGCAACGATCCGTCCGCGCTTATTCTCGGCGACAACATTTTCTACGGTCACGATCTCGCGAAGCAGCTCGAAAGTGCGGACGCGCGCACCGAAGGCGCGACTGTGTTTGCCTATCACGTGCATGATCCCGAGCGTTATGGCGTGGTTGAGTTCGACCAAAAGTTCCGCGCGCTGTCGATCGAGGAAAAGCCCGCGAAGCCGCGTTCGAACTACGCGGTGACGGGTCTTTACTTCTACGACAACAAGGTGTGCGATATTGCAGCCGACATCAAGCCGTCGCCGCGTGGCGAGTACGAAATCACAGACGTAAATTCGCGTTATCTCGCGGACAAAAAGCTCGATGTCGAAATCATGGGACGTGGCTATGCGTGGCTCGACACGGGCACGCACGATTCGCTGATCGAAGCTGCCACGTTCATCGCGACGCTGCAAAAGCGGCAGGGACTCGTGGTGGCTTGTCCTGAAGAGATCGCATATCGCAAGGAATGGATTGGCGAAGAGCAACTTCTCGCGCTCGCGAAGCCGCTTGCGAAGAACGGCTACGGTCAATATTTGCTCAATCTTCCGAAGGACCAAGTCGCATGGCCATCCAGGTAACGGCAACGGCGTTGCCAGAAGTCAAGATCATCGAACCGAAGGTGTTCGGTGATGCGCGTGGCTTCTTTTACGAGAGCTTCAATGCGCGTGAGTTCGCCGAGCAGGTGGAGGCGGGCGTCGAGTTCGTGCAGGACAACCATTCGCGCTCCGCGAAGGGCGTGCTGCGTGGCTTGCACTATCAGATTCAGCATGCGCAGGGGAAACTCGTGCGCGTGGTCGAAGGCGAAGTGTTCGATGTCGCTGTGGATATCCGCAAGAGCTCGCCGAACTTCGGGAAGTGGGTGGGCGTGAATTTGTCGGAAGCGAATCATCGGCAGTTGTGGGTGCCGCCGGGGTTCGCGCATGGATTCGTCGTGCTATCGGAGTCGGCGCAGTTTCTTTATAAGACGACGGATTACTGGTATCCGGAGTTTGAGCGGAGCTTGCTTTGGAACGATGCTGATGTTGGCATCGAATGGCCGATCGACTTCGAGCCGATGCTCGCGGCGAAGGATGCGGCGGGCAAGCGGTTGGCGGAAGCCGAGGTGTTTGCATGAGCGAGCGCACGATTCTGATCACAGGCGCCAACGGCCAGGTCGGTTACGAACTCGCCCGAACCATGCAGGGTCTTGGGCGCGTCGTTGCGCTGGACCGCGCGGCGCTCGATCTGGCGAATCTCGACGCATTACGTGCCACAGTGCGCGACATGAAGCCGGCGATCGTCATCAACGCGGCGGCTTATACTGCGGTCGATCGGGCCGAGTCCGACCGGGACGCGGCGTTTCGTCTCAACGCGGAAGCGCCTGGAGTGCTCGCCGACGCGTGCGCAAAGCTGGACGCACTCTTCATTCACTACTCGACGGATTACGTTTTCGACGGCAAAAAAGCGGGTCCGTACCAGGAAAGCGACGCGACGGATCCGCAGAACGTGTACGGCGCGAGCAAGCTGGCCGGGGAGAAAGCGGTTATCGCTTCAGGCGGCGCGCATCTCATTTTTCGTACGAGTTGGGTGTACGGAGCACGCGGCACGAACTTCGTACAGACCATGCTGCGCCTCGGGGCCGAGCGCGACGAACTTCGCGTGGTCGCCGACCAGATCGGCGCGCCAACTTGGTCGAACACCATCGCAACGTCGACGGCCCACGTAGTGGCCTCGGGCCTAAACGCTTCGGGAACGGACTACTGGGCCGAGCGTTCCGGCGTCTATCACCTGACAGCGTCGGGCGCGGCGTCGTGGTATGACCTGGCGCGTGCCACGTTCGAAATCGCGATGGGCGACGCGGCGCCGCGCGTCGTTCCCATTGAAGCGAAGGAATATCCGACACCCGCGCGCCGGCCGCTGAATTCGCAACTGTCGAATGAGGCGCTGGCGAGGCGCTTTGGTGTTCGGCAACCTCATTGGCGAGAGGCGCTGGCGCTCTGCCTGGCGGCTCGCGAAGCTCCGGCTCGCCGGGGATGAGACCCACCATAGGCGAGCGCAGCGACGCCCATTCGCGAGCCGGTGCGGTCGTCGTCTTCTTTTATCCGGACAGTGAAGCCGTTGCGAGGGCGAACCGGCTGTCTGGCATCCTGCCTGTGGTGGTGGTCGACAATACGCCAGCGAGCGCGGGCCAAATTGCGTTCAATGCTCCGGCGGGGCTCCACGCCGCCGTTGTGTATCTCGCCAATGCCGCCAATGTCGGCATTGCCGCGGCGCAGAACCGGGGTGTCGACGATCTGTTGCGACGAGGCTTCGACTGCGCGCTGCTGTTCGATCAAGACAGCGATGTGTCGCTCGAGCTTGTCGAAGGGCTGGTCGGGACGCTTAAGCGGTTGAGGCAGATCTGCAAGGTCGCTGTTGTCGGTCCTGCGTACGACGACCCGCGTCTCGGCGGCATCACGCCGTTCGTCAGGTTCGGTGCGTTCGGGATCGAGCGCGTGCTTGCTGAAGGGCAAACGCCGCTGGAAGTCGATTTTTTGATCGCGTCGGGCTCGTGCATCGACTTGTCGGCCTGGCGGGCCATCGGCCCGATGGACGCCGCGCTGTTCATTGACTTCGTCGATCTGGAGTGGTGCGTGCGGGCCAAGCGAGCAGGGTTCGGTGTGTTCGGTCTGCCGTGGCTCGTCATGCGTCACAGACTCGGCGAGGAACCGGCGGTCGTTCTCGGGCGCCGATTCGCAATGCATTCTGCCTTCCGGCATTACTTTTTGTTTCGGAATGCGCTCGCATTGATTCTTTATCGCCGCAACATGCCGTTGGGCTGGAAGCTGTCCGAACTCAAGAAGCTGCCCGTGCGTCTAGTGATCTACCCGATAGCTTCAAAGCGGCCGGGCGAGCAGATCCGAATGATCGCGCGGGGGGTGTTCGATGGCATCAGAAACAGGTTGGGTCCGTTGCGCCAAGGTTTCACCGAGCGGCAAGAACGGTAACAAACATACCCGCGGTCGCGCATCGTGCGCATGTAGAGAGTTCTATGAAAGAGAAGTTCAAGAGGATTGCCACGTCGCGTGCCGTGCGCGCCACGCTGCAGCGCCTGCCGACCCGGTCGCGCCATGCGCTGAGGCGCGCGCTCAAAGCGACTTACTGGATGGCGACTCCGCATTTGCTGCCGCAGCGGCTGAAGTTTCTGCGGATGCGTAGACAGCTCGGTGGCGTGGCGGCGGTCAACGTGACGGCGGCCTCGGTGTCGATCACGCCATCGTACTTCTCTTTCGCTCCGCAGAAAACGCGTTCGTCGACGGGCGTCTGGGCTCCGGTACATGAGGCCGGCCGCTACTCGCTCGACACGGACTGGAAGCAATATCGCTACGCCTATCTGCCCCCGCGCCGCCCCGACGACATTGCGCGACGGATTGCCGCGCTGAAGAGCCGTCCGTTCTTCAGCATCGTGACGCCCGCGTACAACACGCCGGTCGATCTGCTACAGAAGCTGCTCGCGTCGGTAGAAGCGCAATGGTACGGCGATTATGAACTGATCATCGTCGACGACCACAGTCCCAGCGAGACGGCGCGTGAGGCGCTGCACGCGGCGGCGGGAAATCGGGTGAAGGTCCTTCGATTGGAGCGGAACGCCGGCATCTCGGAAGCGACGAACGCGGGGATTCGCGAAGCGCGGGGCGACTACGTTGTCTTCCTCGATCATGACGATGAACTGACGCCCGATTGCCTGTGGGAACTTGCGATCGCCGCTAATGCCACGGATGCCGATTTCATCTATAGCGACGAAGACAAAATTCTTTCTACAGGAGAGTTTTCCGAGCCGTTCTTCAAGCCGGACTGGTCGCCTGACACCGTCATGAGCACCATGTTCACCTGTCACGTCAGCGCAGCGAAGCGCGCGCTCGTGATTGAACTGGGCGGCCTGCGTTCCGAATACGACGGCGCGCAGGACTGGGATTTTGTGCTGCGGATCGCCGAACGGACGCCGCGCATCGCGCATATTCCAAAAGTGCTTTATCACTGGCGCGTCATCCCCGGTTCGGTCGCCGCGGATCTCGCCGAGAAACCCTATGCGGTCGATGCGAGCGTGCGCGCTCGCGAGGCGGCGCTCGAACGTCGCGGTTTGAAGGGTGTCGTCGAGCCTTTGCCGTTTCTGCCGGGACATGCTCGCGTCAAATACGAAGTGTCGGGTTCGCCGCTCGTCTCGATCGTCATTCCGAGCCGCGACAACGGGACGGTGCTCACGCGATGCGTCGAGTCTATTTTCGCGCGCACGACGTGGCGCGAGTTCGAAATCATCGTGATGGATAACGGTTCGCGCAGGCCACAGACGCTGGCGCAACTCGACGCGCTGGCTGCGATGGAACGCGTCACTGTCGTCCGGCACGACTTCCCGTTTAATTATTCCGAGATTAATAACGTAGGGGCACGGCGCGCGCGCGGCGAGTTCCTACTCTTTCTCAACGACGACACCGAGGTGATCTCGCCCGACTGGATGGAGCGGATGCTCGGTTACGCGCAGCTTCCGCACGTCGGAGCCGTCGGGGCGAAACTGATTTTCCCCGGCACGCGATCGATGCAGCACTGCGGAATCGTCAATCTCGCGGCTGGACCAGGCCACGCCTTTTTCGCTGCCGACGCGGACACGCCGGTCGCGTTTGCCCGCAACATGCTCGAATACGACTGGATTGCAATAACCGGCGCGTGCCTGCTGATCCAGCGAAGCAAGTTCGATGTCGTCGGCGGTTTCGATGAGACGTTTCCCATTGCCTACAACGACGTAGACCTCGGCTTCGCTCTCGTTGATGCGGGCTTCTACAACGTGCTGTGTCCATCGGTCGAATTGATTCATCACGAGTCGCTGACGCGCGGCGACGACAGTCTCGACCCGGAAAAGCTCGCGCGGCTCGTACGCGAGCGCCAGCGCTTATATGCCAAGCATCCGCGATTCTATATGCGAGATCCGTTTCACAACCCGAATCTGTCTCCCAGCGACGTCCAGTTCCGTATTCCCGCCGGCTGAGCCACCGCCGACGGCCAGGCGAGCGCCGACTTCGGCCGGCTCGTCCCAGCACTCGATCATATGAACACGAAAGACAAGGTCCAACTTGACATCCGGAAAGCCACGGCGGCCGCCGAGGTCATTTCGTTCGATATATTCGACACGCTCTTCGTGCGCCCTTTGTGCGATCCCGAGGATCTTTTCGATATTGTCGGCGACCGTATCGGCATGCGTGATTTTCGTGAGCGCCGTCGCGCCGCGCAGTCCAAGGCTTTTCAGGTCATGCACGCCAACGGTTTAAAGGAAATCACACTCGATGGCATCTATGCAGTGTTCGATGGATTGCCGGTGGCGCGCGACGAAGTCCGCAAGATCGAATTGGATCTGGAACTCGAGCTCACGCGCCCGAATCCGGAGCTGATCGACCTTTTCCTTGAACTGGCGAACGCTCGTCGCGTGGTCATTACATCCGACATGTATCTTCAGCTCGACTTCTTCGAGGCGCTGTTCCATAAGTATGGGCTGCCGCGCGTGCCACTGTTCATCTCGTCTCACCGCAATGCCACGAAGCGCGATTTCGGCGAGTTGTTCGATATCGTTGCGGCGGAGTGTGGCGTGGCGCCCGAGCGCGTTTTGCACATCGGCGACAATGAACTGTCGGACGTACGCCGGGCGCGAGAGAAGCGGCTGGCCGCGTTTCACTACGTGGATGCACGGCGCAGTTCCCTGCCTGCCGTCTCGACGCCCGCTGCCTCGCTCGCCGCTGGCATGTTCCGCGCCTATCCGGGCAAACTGAACCCTGACTCGTTCGGCGCGCTCGGGTTCGCGGTCGGCGGTCCGGCGGCTCTGGCCTTCTTGCACTGGATCAACCGAAAAGCCGTGCAGGATGACATCGAGCTGATCCTGTTCACAGCACGCGACGGCTACGTGCTGGACCGAATGGAGAAGCGCGGCCACGGCGGGCAATTCGGACGCTGTGAGTACTTCAAAAGCTCGCGTACTGCCCTTACGCTTGCCGCCATCGACGAAACCAATTTTGAGCAGCACATTCCGCTTCTCCTGTCAGGCGCCGAAGAACTGTCGCCGTTTGAGTTGCTGGAGCGCATCGGCGTGGTCGCTCCGGCAGACAACGTCATGCGCGACCTCGGACTCGGCCCTGAGATACTGCTCGATCCGACGACCATAGAGCTTTTCAAGTCTTTCCTTTGGGCAATCCGGTGGGAAATCCTGAAGACGTGCCGTGAGACGCGCGCCGCACTCTTCAACTACCTCATCGAATTGGGCGTAAAGCCGGGCATGCGTATCGCCATGGTCGATGTCGGATGGAACGGCACCACGCAGGAAGCATTTCACTGCGCGCTGCAGGGCATGTTTGACATCGAGTTATATGGCTACTACCTGTGTCTGACCGAGCATCCGGAATGCGTCCGGCGCAGGAAGAAATTGCGCATGGACGCGCTGCTGACGGCGCGCTCCATCGGCCATCGCCTGCTCGAGCGTGTTTACGCGAACCGCGTCGCGGTGGAGCTATTTTTTTCCGCGCCTCATCACGCGGTGATCGGCTACAAGTTCGATGCCGAAGGCCGGGTGCTGGCAGTGGAAGACCAGGGCCGCGGCGCGACGCACGAATTGAGCGACATTTCGGACGCCATTTCCCGCGGCGTCGAGGAGTATGGCGCTTACGCGAGCGAACTGTTCCGGCGTGTTCGCGTCGATCCCGCGCCGGAGGAGGTAGTGAAGCCGTTGCTCGCATTCGTTGAAAATATGCCGGCGCAGGCGATGCGTCTGCTTCAGTCGGTTTCGAATTTCGATGCCTGGGCCAGTAGCCGGAACCGGGATGTCAGCTTGACTGAATATCTTGGTTGAGAGTTATCTCGTGTGACTGGCGGCGGGCGCAGCGATCGGGCGTGAGGACGGCCGTTTGCACGCGATTCGGGATGGACGCAGTCTAGAATGAGTCGCGGTACCAGCGATTTTGCAGTGACACTCGGGCGGGATTTGGGTTTGCGGAGTGGGCGAGGGGTTCCGATAACTATGACGATGGAATTGAAAAAAGAGCTGGGCGGTGGTTTCGACGCCGCTTTCTATCTCGCGACCTACGCAGACGTGGCTGCGAGCGGAGTCGATGCCCGCGAGCACTACATCCGATGCGGCCGCGGCGAAGGCCGTGCTGCGAACGCGGCGGAGCTGCACTTCGCGCGAACCGAGCCGTTCGACGCGGCGTACTACCTGGAGGCGAATCCTGATGTCGCAGCCGCAGCCGTCAACCCGTACGAGCACTATGTGCAGTTCGGCAAGGCCGAGGGGCGTCGGGCCACACGCCCTGAGAATGTGGCGTCTCCGCGTGATGTGGAGGCGGCGCGCCGGCTGGCTGCCGAGGCCGGCTATCCGGATTTCGACGCCGCTTTCTACTTCGAGGCTTTTCCGGACATCGCGGCTAGCGGCATGACCGCGCTCGATCACTTTCTCAAGTATGGGCGATACGAACACCGCGTCACCCACGCACTGGATGTCGCTGCGCAGTGGCGTCCGAATGGATGCGATCCTCAACGCGAAAGTGTGCTTGTCGTGGCTCACGACGCGTCCCGGACGGGCGCGCCGATTCTCACCCTCAACGTCTGCGAGGAACTCGCGAAGCGTCTGAACGTGATTACCGTGCTGCTCGCGGGCGGCCAGCTCGTCGAACACTTCCAGCGTGTAAGCAGCCAGACGCTGGTGGTGGACGAGCCGGCGTTGCGTCATCCGCTCGTCATGGACAAACTGGTGCGGGACATCGACGCTCGGGTGGCGGTGCGGCACGCCATCGTCAATAGCAGCGAATCGCGAATGATTGTCGAGCCGCTGACGGCTCACGGTTACCGCGTTGTGTTTCTCATTCACGAGTATGTGAGTTATATGCATTCGCGCTCCGCGACGGTCGACGCGATCAATCGCGCGACGAAAGTCGTGTTCTCGGCGGAATCCGTGCGCGACGACGCGATGGACGCCGATACGCGCGATGCACTCGCTTCCTCGGTGGTGTTGCGGCAGGGCAAGTCGGTGATTCCGCTGCGATTGCCCCACAGCGTGGACCCTGCAATCGGGCAACCTGATCACTACGAAACGGGCGTAGCCAAGCCTGATACGGCCGATGCCGTAAAAGCGCTACTCGGCGACGCGAACCCTGGTCGGCGACTCGTGCTTGGTGCAGGAACAGTGCAGTTTCGCAAGGGCGTCGATCTGTTCTTTGCTACCGCAGCGGAGTACGCGCGCACAATGCCGGAGCAGGATTTAGTGTTCGTCTGGATCGGGGCTGACGATGAAAGCGATCTTTCCTACACGGCCTGCCTCGACATGTTGCTCGACCGCACCCGGCGGCAAGGCGGACAGGCCTTCCTGATGCAACCGACGGACCGTCTCGAGGAACTCTATGGACTCGCGGACGTGTTCTTCCTGTCGTCGAGGATGGATCCGCTGCCCAACGTCGCCATTGATGCCATGACGGCGGGTTTGCCCGTCATCTGCTTCGACGGCGCGGGCGGGATGGCAGAAATCCAGCGGGAGGTCTTGCCGCAAAAGTCGAACGTCGTAGTGTTCGCGAACATCTCGGAAGCGGCGGCTCGTATTCGAGCCGTTCTCCAGGAAAGTGAAAAGGGCGAACAGGTCCGTGAAGCGAACCGACGTCTGGCGCGCCAGATGTTCGACATGCAGTCGTACGTGGCAGCGCTGGTCGGCCTGCTGTGGCGCGCTGAGGACTGATTGACAGATTTGCCGATGCGACTTGCGTAGCGAGCCGTGGCGTCGGCCAATAGGAGATACGAAGTTGGTACCACAAGAGGTTCAACGCGGAGGCTCAGCGCCTCGCGTGCTCGTACTGGGCGGAAACGGCTTTCTCGGACGTCACCTCGTGCGGGCGTTGTGCATGCGCGGCGCCGACGTACGCGTTTTCGACCGCGGGCTTCAACAGCACGCAAGCGGCAATATCGTTTATTGCCAAGGCGATCTCGCATCTGGCCAGGGGCTCGACGAAGCGTTGGAGGGCGTCGATGTCGTCTACCATCTGATCAGCACGACGATTCCGAGCACATCGAACGCCAACCCGGCGTTCGATGTCGAGAGCAATTTGCTGGGCACGCTGGGCCTGCTCGACAAGATGAAAGCCGCAGGTGTCCGGAAGATCGTGTTCACGTCATCGGGCGGCACCGTCTACGGCAATCCGCGTCAGGTTCCGGTGCCGGAAGACGCGCCGCTTGAACCGATCTCTTCTTACGGTATCGTGAAGGTCGCGATCGAACAGTACCTTCGCCTCCATGCAACCCTTCACCAGTTCGATGCGGCCGTGTTGCGGCTCTCCAATCCTTATGGACTCGGCGAGACGCGCATTGGCGTGCATGGCGTCATTCCCACTTTCTTCACGAAGACGCTCGCGCGTGAACCCATCGAAGTCTGGGGAGACGGCACTGTAGTGCGCGATTATCTACACGTGGACGACGCAGTGAAGGCGCTAGTGCTTGCGTCGGAGTGGCCGGGGTTCCGTCTCTATAATGTCGGCAGCGGAGCAGGGCATTCGCTCCTCGACATCCTGAACACGATAAAAAACGTTTCCGGAATGGATCCGGACGTCGTGTTCCATCCGCCACGTTCATTCGATGTGAAGGCGACATATCTCGACATTACCCGGATCACCAGTGAAACGAGCTGGCGGCCGACTATCGATCTCGAACAGGGCTGCCGCATGTTCTGGGAATCGTTCAAAGCTTAGTTGTCGTCGAAATCGCGCTTGAGCGCGTCAGAAATCCAATGCAAAGAAACTCCATTGCGCCGGCAAGTTTTTTCCGATCGATGATCGGCAACCGGCATCTCGTGCGACAGATGGTCGTGCGGGAGATCGCGTCGCGTTACCGCGGCTCGGCTCTCGGGATCGTCTGGTCGTTTTTCATTCCTGTGCTGATGCTCGCCATCTACACGTTCGTCTTCAGCTTCGTGTTCAAGGCCAGATGGCGCGTTGGCAACGATTCCAAGACCGAGTTCGCCCTCGTGCTCTTCGCCGGACTGATGCTGTTCAACATGTTCGCGGACTGCGTTAATCGCGCGCCTCTGCAGATCGTCTCGAACGTGAATCTCGTCAAGAAAGTGGTGTTCCCACTCGAGATCCTGTCCGTCGTCGCCGTGGCGGCATCGATCTTTCAAATGCTCGTCAGTCTCGTCGTCTGGCTAGTGTTTTACGTTGCCGTGTTCGGCGTTCCGCCGGTCACGGCGCTGTGGTTGCCGCTCATCGCGCTGCCGCTCGTGCTGATCACTTTGGGCGTCACGTGGTTTCTCGCGGCGCTCGGCGTCTATCTGCGGGATGTCGCGCAGATAACGGGCGTCATCACGACCACGCTCATGTTTCTCACACCGATCTTCTTTCCCGCCTCGGCGGTGCCGGAGCAGTTTCAAATACTTTTTCTGATCAATCCGTTAGCTTCGATCATCGAACTTGCGCGCAACGCGCTCATCTGGGGCAAGTCGCCCGATCCGTTCATGTGTAGCTATCTCATCGCCAGCAGCGTGGCCGTGGCATGGCTCGGTTTCGCCTGTTTCCAGAAGACTCGGGGAGGCTTCAGTGACGTTCTCTGATTCTTCTATCGTCGTCGAGGACGTCAGCAAGTGCTTTCATATCTTCGACAGGCCGGGCGACCGGCTGAAGCAAATGATCTATCGCCGGCGCAGTTTCTCACGGGAATTTTGGGCGTTGCGCGACATTTCTTTCCGCGTCGCGCCGGGCGAGACGGTCGGTATTGTCGGACGCAACGGCTCCGGCAAGTCCACCTTGCTGCAGATGATCTGCGGCACGCTCGCGGTGACATCCGGCAACATCCAGGTCAAGGGACGCGTGGGCGCGCTGCTCGAACTCGGCTCGGGATTCAATCCGGAGTTCACCGGGCGCGAGAACGTCTTCCTGAGCGCGGCGATTCTCGGTTTGTCGCGCGAGGAGACGGAGCACCGGTTCGACGACATCGTCGCGTTCGCGGATCTCGCGAACTTCATCGATCAGCCTGTCAAGACATATTCCAGCGGCATGGCCGTAAGGCTGGCGTTCGCCGTCCAGTCACAGATCGACCCGGATATTTTGATCGTGGACGAAGCGCTCGCCGTCGGGGACGCGCGCTTCCAGGCCAAATGTTTTGACCGGCTCAAGCGGCTGAAAGAAAACGGGACGAGCATCCTGCTGGTCACACACTCGAGTGATCAGATCGTGAATCACTGCTCGCGTGCGATTCTTCTCGACTCGGGCAGACTCGTACTCGAAGACGAACCGCGTGCCGTCGTGAACCGGTACATGGATCTGTTGTTCGGCCGTGATCGCGAAGCGGCCGAGAAGAGCTCCCCCGAACTCATCGTTTCCGGCACTACCGATCACGGCACGGATCTCAATCCGCTCAGCCTCTCGAAAGACGTGTTTTCCGAGAAATCAGCGTACAACCATCACGAGTACCGCTGGGGCGACGGCGCCGCGTCCATCCTCGATTTCTCTCTGGAAGCAGACGGGCATCTCGATCCGCGTTTCGTGACCTCCGGCCAATTGATGCGGCTGGCCGTCTCGGTCCGTTTCAATCGCAATGTGGTGCGGCCCATCTTCGGTGTCACGATCAAGACGAAGGAAGGAGTGACGGTTGCCGGAACGAATAGCGAACTGTTGTCATCCGAAGTGCATACACATGGACTTGGCGTCGCGGGAACAGGGGTCGTCGTGAAGATGGACTTCAAGTGCCTGCTCGCGACGGGCGATTACTTTATCTCCATCGGTGTCGCTTCTCGCGCGGAGGAAGCAGTGGTGCCGCATGACCGCCGATATGACGCGGTCCATTTCTCGGTTGCGCCGGCCTTGCATTTCTATGGGCTGACCGATCTCGACATGACCATGGCCGTGACTCCCGTTTCTCCGTCCTGATGCGCCGCGATACATCGCCGCGTCAGCTAATGCCGCTTTGGCGGACCCGATACAGTTAGGCAGAGTTGTCCCATAACATGGACTTATCCCGTTTCTTTCAATTTGATGAATCGATCCGCGTCTGGGTCGAGAAGGCGCACCAACCGTTCGACTACTCTGACGGCGAAGAGCAGGAGAAGTACATTCTCGACGCGCTTCGCGGCAGCGCCGATGTCAGTACCAGTTCGGTCGAACTGTTCGGCCGCATGGTGGACTGGCCTTCAACGTATCATCTGACGCCGCGCAGGGGGAATCTGCTGCGTCCGTTCAAGTCGTGGTTTGCGGGTAAGCGCATTCTCGAAATTGGCTGCGGTTGCGGCGCGATGACACGCTTTCTCGGTGAGGCCGGCGCGACTGTCGTCTCGGTGGAAGGCAGCCTGATGCGCGCGACCATTGCGCGGGAGCGTTGCCGCGATCTGGACAACGTCGAGATCATTTGCGCGACAAGCGAGAAAATCGATCTGCTGGGCGAGTTCGACGGGGTCATGTTGATCGGCGTGCTCGAGTACGCGCGCAAATTTCTGGGCGAGGACGGAACGCGCCGGCTGCTGGCTGACTGCGCGGCGCGGCTGGGCGAGGGCGGCAATCTCTTCGTCGCGATCGAGAATCAGCTTGGCCTCAAATATTTCGCTGGCGCCGCGGAAGATCACACCGGCGTACCAATGCTTGGCATCGAGGAACGTTATTCGCCGGTAGGCGTGGCGACATTCGGGCAAGAAGAACTTGGCCGGCATATCGCCGCTGTCGGTCTCGACTCTCAGCAGTGGTGGTATCCGTTCCCGGACTACAAGCTGCCGCTTTCCCTGTTCAACGAAGACGCCGCTTCGGGCCGGCTGGGCGCGGACTTCGGACCGATGATCGCGAGCGCTTCGTCTGCCGATCCTCAGCGACCTTTCTATCAGGTATTTTCTCCTGAACGCGCGTGGATGCCGGTTTTCCGCAACGGCCTGGCATCGGCGCTCGCGAACTCGTTTCTGGTGATTGCCTCGCGAAAACAAGTCGCCGTTTCTGACCCAGCGGTGGTGGCTTGTCATTACTCCGTGGAGCGGCTCCCGGAATTCGCGAAGGCGCTTCAGATTCGCCAGGCCGATGAGGGCAGGCTAGTCGTTCGTCACTCGCGAGTGTTTCCCGACCGGCCCTTCCCACCATCCAATGTCCAGGCGCTTCCGGTCGACGATGCGCCGTTCTTCGCGGGCGAGCATTGGCAGCATCGGCTCTCGCAATTGTTATCTGTGCCGGGGTGGTCGGTGGAAACGTTCACTGAATGGTACGAACGGTGGCTGCAGGCGCTGAAGATTGAACTCGGACTGGGTGCGAAGGACCCGCTGCCCGCCCTCGACACGCCGATCGACGGCCGTCTCGTCGACGGACTGCCGCGCAATCTGATCGTCAGTGGTGAACAGGCGCGTTTCTTCGATCTCGAATGGAAGCTGGGCGAGTCGATTGAGCTCGGCTATCTGCTGTTTCGGGGCGCATATTGCTCGCTCTGGGAACTGCGGTCCGTCGCCGCACCGGCGGAGGGAACGTCGCTGCATTTCCGGGCATTGTTCGAGGCGGCACTCGCGCGCACATCGGTTACGGTCGGCGACGACGCGCTGGAACGTTTCGCTCGCACGGAGCGCGATTTCCAGCAGAGCACTGCTGGCAGGTCGAGCGTTGACCGCGATAAAGTTTTTCATGCTGAACTGATCGTCGCGCCGACCACCGCGACCGAAATGACGCATCTGAACGAGCAAATTCTTCTCAAGGACGATGCGCTGAAAGTCCAGCGCACAGAAATTCATCGGCTGAATCTGCTTCGGGAAGAGAAAGCGCCGATTTTCGAGGAAATGAGTTCGCAGATCCGGCAACTGAACGAACGCATCATCGATGAGGTGGGCGAGAAGGACCGAATTATCGTTCAACTGAGTGAAGAGATTCGTCGCCTCAACGGAGTCTTGCAAGCGAAGGATAGTCAGATCGCCATGCAAACAAGCGAAGGCATCAACGGCGAGTTGGCGCAACTGCGCGCGCGTATCGAGCAGAAAGATGCGGAGGTTGCGCGGCACAGCGAACTTATGGCGAGCAGCGAAGAGGCGCTTGCCACGGCTTCCAGAGATCTCGAGGCGTCGAGAAATCTCCTGGAGATGCAGGGCAACCGCATACGCGAACTGGAGCAGGCAGCACGGTCGGATGCACTACTCGAGCAAGTTTCGGCCGAGAGCGAACACCTTCGGGCCCAACTCGATCGTTCATACGAGGCACGGGACGCGCTGGCGCGCACAAAGTGGTTCCGGCTGCGCGATGCGCTGACGCGCCGGCCGCTCTCGGCAAGGCAGTTCGCACGCGCGGCTTATCTGATCGGGGCCATGTCGACTCCCCGGCTCGCAAAGCGTCCGCTGTCACGTTTCGTGTCGCAAGCGCGGGCACTAATCTCGCCGCCTCCCGATCCTGTCGTGCCGCAATTGCCGGCTGTACCAGTTGCGCGCAGAGGTTCCAGCGCCAACAGCTACATCGTGCGACAGAACAAACCGGACCTGGCGCAGCGGCCTCGCGTGCTGCATGTCATCGCCAATTTCATGACGGGCGGTTCTTCGAAGCTCGTGGTCGATCTGATCGAGGGTATCGGGCATCGTTATCAGCAAACGATTCTCACGAGCTTCATTCCCACGCCCGAGGCTTACACGGGTGTCGATATCCACGAAATTCGCCAGCCAGGCGAAGCAGCCGAGTTTCTTGCATTCTTCAAGGCGCAGGCTCCCGACTTCATTCACGTTCACTATTGGGGCGACTGCGATGAGCCTTGGTACGCGAAAGCCTTCGCCGCCGCAGAGGCGCTTAACATTCCCGTCGTGCAGAACATCAATACGCCGGTAGCGCCGTTTCTTTCGCCTTCCATCGTGCGCAATGTCTATGTGAGCCAATATGTCGAGCACGAATTCGGCGTGCAGGACGCTCCGAGTTGCGTGATCTATCCCGGCTCCGACTTTTCGTTGTTTTCGCTGAGAGAGAACGAAAAGCCGAGCGGGACGCGCGTCGGGATGGTGTATCGCCTCGAACGCGACAAGCTGAACGAAAGCGCCATCGTTCCATTTATTCGCGTGGCGCAGATGAATTCGAAGGCCCGGATCCTGATCGTAGGCGGAGGAAGCCTTCTCGAGCCTTTCAAGGCTTCGGTTGCTCAAGCGGGTGTCAGCGAGCAGTTTGACTTCACTGGATATGTCGGCTACGACGAACTTCCGAACCTTTACCGTCAGATGGCGGTGTTCGTCGCGCCGGTCTGGAAGGAAAGCTTCGGACAGGTAAGTCCGTTTGCAATGAACATGCAAGTCCCGGTGGTCGGATACGACGTCGGCGCGATCGGAGAAATTGTAGATGACGAAAATTACCTTGCGCCGGCCGGTGATGCAGAGGAACTCGCAAAAATAGTTAACCAGTTGTTGCAGGATATTCCGGAACGTTCTAGATTGGCGCTCGCCCACAAGAACCGAGCGCAACAGCACTTTTCGCTTCAGGCAATGGTGTCGGCCTATTGCGCGCTTTACGACAATGTGCATGCAACGGTCGTCTCACGGAACTCAAGTTCAGCTTTTTCATGAAAATCGCGTTTTTTGTTCACTGCTTCTTTCCGGGACATTTCTACGGGACAGAAACATACACGTTGAATTTGGCGCTTCGGCTCAAAGAGCTGGGGCACGACCCCGTAGTGGTGACGGCGATTTTTCCAGGTGAAGAGCGGCAGGCCGCCGTTGTGACTAGATACGAGTATCGAGGCATTCCGGTGGTGTGCTTCGACAAGAATTACATGCCAAACAGGCGGGTGCGGGATACCTATCACCAGCCCGAAGTTCGTGAGGTGCTGGAAGGCATCCTCGACGAGATTCATCCTGATCTGGTGCATGTGACGCATCTCGTCAATCACACTGCAGTGCTGCTCGAAGTGTTGTGCGCGAAGGGCATTCCCACTGTCGGCACGCTTACGGATTTCTATGGCGTGTGCTTCAACAACAAGCTTGAGAATGCTGCGGGCGACCTATGTGCCGGCCCCAACGCGTCACGTTCCAATTGTCTGGCGTGTTACGGAAAGGCCGTCTCGGCACAGCCGGGTGCAAGCCCCCGATATAGGATTTTCGCGAAGGAGAAGTTCGCAGAACCTGCGGCTTCGCTGATCATGCGCGCACGTGGACTGGACCGCATCAGACAAAGTTCGATTGGCCCGGTGATCGAAGATCTTCGTCTGCGCCCGGATGCTCTCAGAAATCTTTACGCCCAATATGCGGCGCTCATCACGCCCACGGCTTTCCTGCAGCACGCTTATAAAGACAACGGATTCAAGAACCCGATGCATGCCATCTGGTTCGGAACGGATATCGATCGTAATCAGTTGTCCGATACACGACCTGCAAATGGCCCGGTCCGGTTCGGCTTTATCGGGCAAATCGCTCCGCATAAGGGAACGGACCTGCTGATCAATGCGTTCAACCGGTTGCCGAAAGGGCGCGCGACGCTGGATATCTACGGGCCTGCGCAACAGGATCCGCGTTACTTCGCGGAGCTTGAGAAGATCGCGGGCGAAGGCGTGCAATTCCGCGGAACGTTCCCTTCGACCGACATGGCGCGTGTGCTATCGGGCATGGACGTGCTGGTGATTCCGTCGGTGTGGTACGAGAACAGTCCCTTGGTGCTGCTCGATGCGTTGGCGACGAATACGCCGGTGATCGTCTCTAACGTCGAGGGTCTGACCGAATTCATCAGCGAAGGTGAGACGGGGTTGTCGTTCGAGCGAGGTTCGGTGGACGCGCTGGCGGTCGCAATGCAGCGGCTGGTCGATGACCGTGATCTGCTCAGTGCGATGATCGCAAAGACCGCGTATCCGCGTACTGTGAGCGACATGGTGGACGATACGCTTCGCGTCTATGGAACCGTCGTTTGACAAGCGTAGCAGGCCGTCTTGGAAGCTGTTGGTTCAAGCATTCGGCAAAGGCCCGCAAATTGACTGACGCATTTCTTCGTGCTGCGGTACACCCTTGCGCTTGCATGACATCGACCATTTCTATTCAATGAGAATCGTCGGTAACATCTTCATTTTCTAGGAGTTCGAAGAACATGGTCAGAAGTGGTGCGCCGGCCGACGCACGAGGTAGACATCTCGACGCGTTAACGTCCTTGCGTTTTTTCGCGGCCGGAATGATCGTTCTCGGACATGCCCATGGTCTGTGGGGATCGTTCGGCATTGCAACTAATTTCTCGTTGGCACAGGGCGTCTCGTTTTTCTTCGTCTTGTCCGGCTTCATCCTCGCCTACAACTATCCCCATGTCGAAAACGAACTGCGGCGGTTCTATCGTGCCCGGTTCGCCCGTCTGTGGCCTCTCCACATTGTTGCCATCCTGTTGCTTCCATTGATCGCGCATACGTGGAATACGGCAGATCTTTCTTCGCCAAGAGCATTTTGCGTCTTCGTCGCAAACCTCTTTCTCGTTCAATCCTGGATACCTTTCCGCAACGTCTATTTGACGCTAAATGGCGTTGCATGGAGCATCTCCACCGAAGCCTTCTTCTACCTTGCGTTTCCCCTGGCGGTTCTCGGGCTACGACGATCTTACGCATTAGTACTCGGGGTGGCGGCTGTAGTGACACTCTTCTTCATCTGGATGGTTGTCCATTTTCAGATCCCAATTAGTGAGACCGACACCGGCATTAACTCGATGGGCCTCTTATATGTCAACCCGCTCGCGCGTCTCTTCGAATTCGTTCTCGGTATGACAGCCTGCGCTGCATACAAGAGAATCAGCGAAAAGCAGCGCGCCATCAGCACCGAGGGCGCGACAATTGACGAGTTCGTGATGCTCGCGGTCATTGCTATTTCAATGCATATCACGCCACGCTTGCCCTGGGTTCAGGTGCTCCCGGGGAATTGGGCGGCAGCGTTCCAGTATTATTCCGTCAAAAGCGGGTCAGCAATCGTTTTTGCCGCTGCAATCGTGGTGTTCGCGCTTGGTCGCGGCGCCGTCTCCAGGGCACTTACCTCGCGTGCGTTGGTGTTTCTGGGCGAGGCGAGCTTCTCTCTCTATCTAACTCATACGACAGTACTTCTATGGTTCCAGGCGCATCCTGCCATCGCTAACGCGCCTATAGGGCCATACTTGTATTGGGCCGCATGCCTTATCCTCGCTTCGCTGCTTTTCGTTCTCGTGGAAACGCCGATGCGTCGACTGATCCTCGGCAAGCGTCCGAGCATTCGACCGGTCGAGGCTTAGGTCAGTGAACCGGTCGTCGATTATCGTCTTGGTCGCCGCCTCGTTGTGCTGCGGGCTTAGTGCGGCGCAATCTTTGCCGTCAGCGGCTTTTACCGCAATAACTCCGGCTGTCACAGTCGGTGAAACAGTTGCGGGCGTATTTGCTTGTCCCGATGCGAACGCCCCGGCTTGCCAGCCACAGGCAGCTTTCAACGTGGGCAGGCTCACGTTGCCTGCGAGCGTACCGTTTCGCATGGCGGACCCTTACAGATGGGGCGGCCACTGTTCGTTAGATATCTTGAACGGTAGGCCCGTCTCCCCTAATACGCTAGTCGTTAGTCGACGCGAGCGCCTTGCGGTATCCGGCTGGGCCTTCAACGATGTGCAGATGCCGGACGAGACAATGTTCGTTCTTGCATCGTCTAAAACGCAGTACCGAGCGCCTGTTATCAGGCAAACACCGCGGCCAGACGTTGCGAAGTACTTTGGAATTCCGACGTTGGTCGGCTCTGGATATGACGGCGATCTCGCGTTGTCGGCCGTCCCCGACGGGATCTACGATATTTACATCCTGATGAGAAACAGGTCGGCGCTGACGTTGTGCCACCTTGCTCCAAAGCTGCAAATTACAAGCCCGTAGAGAGGAACATCTTGCATCGATTCAAACTGTCGACCGTCATCGCTACGGCATTCGTGTTTATTGTCTTTGCTTTGGTGTTCCACAAAGACCCACTTTCGATAGTCAATCAGGCGCTCTTCGACCGCTACTCTGAAGGCTACGTCGTATGCACGATCGTCCGCGACGCCACGAATCCGGACCCTAAGCGGCCGCGGCTCGGGCTCGGTGTCTATCCGGACAAGCCGGGTTGCTATAAACAGTTCGACGATAGCTCGTTCAAGACATTGACTCGTCACGAGCCCTTCAATTACTCCGATCCGAACTGGGATGCGGGCATCGCGCGCGCCTTCAGCGGATTCATGGTTAAGCGCAATGTGGTCAACTTCACCCATTACGCTCCCGGCTCCAAGATTCGTTTGCCTAATGGCACGCTTGTCAACATTCTGGATTTAAGCGTCAATCCGCTTTACATAAACGTGCGGCTCGACGGGCCGATTCTCACGGATGCGATGTTTTCGCCAGCCGCCTACACTCCGCTACAAAAAATTGATGCGCCGTTTCACGGATATGGAAGCCAGATCGGAATTGCGGGATTTTTATTCTCGAACCTTTATGAGCATTTCAGAAGTCGTGATTTAAATGCCTATCGCGCACTCAATACCACGGCGTTGGCTGCGCTGGCGGCTATCATCGTCGTGTGTGCATTCGTCGAGTTCGGCTTTCTTCCAGCGCTCTTTGCTGGTGCGGGATTGATACTTTCACCGTGGTTCATGGGTTTTGCGGGCAATATGTACTGGATGGAGTGGACATGGTTTTTGCCTTTGGCCTTCACTTGTCTGGTCATGGGAGCGTCCAAACCGTTTGACCGACGGTCTGGCTTTACGGCATGTCTGGGCTACGCCATCTGCATCGCAATCAAGGCCGCCTGTGGGTACGAATACTTGTCGACAGTGATGCTCGCGTCGATGGTCCCCGTCGTTTATGTCGGATTCAGGGATTCGGCATCCATCCGGCAGATTTTCATCTCCATATGCAAGCTTGGAGGCGCGGGCATGATCGCGTTTTTCGGGGTCCTGCTCGTGCACGCGAAAATTCTAGGCGGTACGGTGGCGGGCGGACTGACGGGTATTCATGAAGACATGGCGCGCCGCACGTATTCGGCAGGAACCGATCCGGCGTTAGGCACGAATGCGCCCCTCCTGGATGTTCTGTCGAAATATTTCGGCGAACTCCTGCAGCCGATACTTGTGGGCATTGACGTGTCTTTCTATGTCGTGCTCGTCGCGCTGTGCGCCGCAGCTGCTTGCCTTGTACTTTCGAAGAATCTCCGTCATAGGGCACTGGGCATCTGTTTCTTCTTTAGTACCGCTGCGCCGATGTCATGGTTCGTTCTGGCGAAGGGGCACTCCTTTGTTCACTACTTTCTGAACCCCGTACTCTGGGATTTGCCAACAGTTCCGCTCGGGCTCATCTGCGTTGGGACTTGCCTGTCCATACTGTTGCCGCGGATCAGGTCTAGGCCAGCGGACGGCGCGAAAGTTGCCAGCTAAGCGGCGGCCGGTCTTTCGAAAGGGCAAATAGGGCGGCGAAGAAGTCATCGCCCCATTTGCATTCGACTGTTCCTTGCAAGCAGCCGGCTTTAATTTGCGTTGGGCCTCGAAGGCGTTGCCTGCACTGCCGTGATTGGCACAAGAACCCAATCCGCCTTCCACGAAGGCTGAAGATAGTTCGATGCGCGAGTTTCCAGCATGACTGCTTCGACCGTCTGGCCTTCAAGACTGAAACTGGTGGGCAAGGGCGTGATCCAGATCCCACTCGGCGCGTTCAGTACATTTGTACGGAATTCAAGCACTTTCCCCGATGTCAGTTTGTATTTGATCTTCAGGGGTGCGCCTCGGAACAGGAGATTTCGCAGTCTTCCGAGGAAGGTGAACTTCAGCGCCGGCTTCAACCTGATGACGCCGCCCGTTGCCCGGGGCACGGCATACCAGACACCGAGTTGCATCGTGTTGGAGGCAATGAGGCGCTCGGAATAACGCGTCGTGGAAGTATTCGCCTCGAACAATGCCGCGGGCTTGCCGTCGTGTACGTTAAACCGATCGACGATACGATAGTTGAGTAACAGGGTTGCCGACGTGAGGGGATCTTCATTCAACGCAAGTTTCGCGTCGAAGGCCTCGAACGGGTTGCATTCGGGGCCCGGACACATGATCCCTGCAGTCCAAAGAACGTACTTTGGGCGTTGGGGAGACTCAAAGAACTGCTGATTCATGGCGTCGAGGCGCGGCGTTAGCGTCATGTAACTCTGAAATAATGGCCGGTGACTGTAGTTCAGCCTGTTCGCGTATATGTATTCGTTGTTGTAGGGATAAACATCAATGGGCGAGCGACCTATCTTCTGCAGAAACGAGTCCGGAAGCTTGTATTGCGCATAGGCTTGCGCCATGCGCATGTCATACGGCACGGAAAAGTCAATTCCGGCTTTCAATGCATTCCGGGTCGGTGCGCCCGGGAAGCTCGGATAGACTCCAATGTAATACAGCGCACTCGCAGCCACCACGAACAGCAGTCTGCCTTGCCGGCTGGAATCGAAAAGCATGACGCAGATTACGACGGCGCCAGGGGCCACGAAGTAGGAGAGGTAATGATCTGTCCTGCTGAACCCGATTTTAAACAGAACCACGAACAACGCATTGACGGTGAGGAGCAACCGAGGACGCCGCCAAAGAGCGTAGACGTTCAGACACAGGAATACGAGTGCTGCGGCGACATACGTGCGCCAAACGTTATCGACATCGATGGTCATGTCCACCGAGTTGCCGAAGTTCAACTGATTGTTGATCAACAGGTAATCAACCAGACTCGCGCTTTGGTGGAAAATCGACGTTCCAACCGCGACGTAAGCGATTACGCCGCCAGCGAATAGAAACAATAAATCCCGGATTTGGCGATCTAACCAAGCACGCGTCGCGAAGTACGTCCCGAAGGTCACAACCGCGAATGTGCCATAGAAAAAGCGAACGTAGAAAAAAAATCCCGCGACAACTCCCAAGCTAAAGAGCCACCTTCCTTTTAGCTTCAGAGGCGCATTCTGTGAGTACTCAAGGAACGCGACCACAGTTAGCGGCCAAAGAAAGAATGCCGACGAGAAAACCAGACCGTTGAAGAATAAAATGTACGCGATCCCAAACAATATGTAATTGCGTGCTTTAAAGCAAAGTGCGAACAACACTGCCCAAAAGAAGGCCTGAACCAAGCTGCTGAATGCGATGCTCGCCCAGTACGAATAGACGTCGTGCATCGACGTCGCACCGCCCACTAGCCAGTAAAGGGGGCCGTAACTAAATAGGAAATCCTGCGTTCCGTAGAAGACCGAGTTTGTCAGATTTACCCACTGCTCCACGTTGCCCGTTGAACCTGAAGTGGTTGCAAATCGCAGTTCAGAAAAGACAGCCATGAAGACAAGGCCGAAAGCAAGCCATTCGGTGCCGTATCTTCTTGTCGACGAGATCATTCGCGAGGAGTTCCTGTTTCAATCATCACGTTGGGGAGCCACCCGTCACTTCGCTGCAACGCTCCGTGGCGCACTGTACACACGGCAAGGAAGCGAAATGGGCCGCAGTGCACCGTTTTGCCCGCGGCGATTACGCGTTATACGCGCCGAAACAAGCCTTGAACAAGACCTTCAACACCGAGAAATTGCCTCTCACCGCGCTAATCTTCGTCGGCACTTCGCCCTTCGGGTAGCGTCGGGTCGTCGCCAGTTCGATGCATCGGTAACCGAGTTTCGGCGCGCGATATGACAGATACACGAGCAACTCGTAGGTCGTGAAGGCGTCGCGGAAAATCGCCATCTTCGGGTCCAGCAACATGCGCCGGCTGTAGCCGCGAAAGCCTTGTGTCGTGTCCGTCCATTTAAAGCCCGAAAAAACACTCAGCATCGGCGCGTGAATGAAGCGAATGGCGAAGTCGCGCGACTTCGGCGTGTTCTCGGCGATGCCGCCCGCCAGAAAACGCGACGCCTGCACGAAGTCGTAGCCTTTCCCCAGCGCGTCGATGAAGCGCGGAATGGCTTCAGGATCGTCCTTATCGTTACCGTCGATCGTAACAATTTCCTCGTAACCCTGATCGAGCACGAAGGCATACGCGCAGCGCAACTGCGCGCTCAGTTTGCCGGGCGCGGTCTTCAACAGCAGCCCCCGCACGTCCTGGCTGCGCAGGAAATCTTCGCCCAGCGAGCCGTCCGTGCTGCCGCCGTCGACGATGATGATATCGGCGCGGTCGGCAATCTTCAGCGCATGCATGCGCACCAGCAGGTTGCGAATGCGTTCGCCCTCATTTATCACCGGAATAACGACGCACGCCTTGTAGCGGCGTCCGAGCCACATGAGTGTATTGAAGGCCGGAACCTGCCAGACGGAGCGGTCGTCGCGCAAGGGCGAATGGGAAGTTGTGTTCATGATGTACTCAAGATACGCGCAAGGTCAGCAGGACAACGCCGGTTACGATGAAGCAAATGCCTGCGCCGGTCGTCCAGTGAAACGGCTCGCGGAAAACCAGCACCGAACTCAGTGCGACGGTGGCAATCGCGCCCGAGGTCAGAACCGGGTGAGCGACGTTCAGCGGCAGCCGCGCAAGCGCCGCCGCGTACAGCAGAAACGCCGCGCCGTAGAGCCCGAGGCCAAGCCAGAACGGCCAATTGGTCAACGCGGCCATCGGGTCGGCCGGCGACGGAAATTTCCGCGGCGGAAGCATAGCGAACTTGACGAGCACGCTGGCCGCCGCGTTGGAACCGATGCCCAACGCAAGAATGATCCACTTCATCAGCGCGCTCCGGCTCGTATGCCGCGGTAATGCGAAATCGTCGTTCCGAGCGCGCGCTCGATCGAAATGTCGTGCGGCTCGTTTTTCGTCGCGACCATTTCGATGGTGACAATGTGATCTGGCAAATGGTCACGAACGGCGCGCGCGAAGGCGTCGTGGTCGCCTTTGCCGTCGCCGACGGGAACCAGATCCGGCTCGCTCACGTGTACATGGCCGATCGCCGGGGCGCACTCGCGCACAATCGTCTCCGGGTCTTCCCCGTTGATCGTGATCGCGCCGGTGTCGAGCTGCATCCCGATGGCCGGATGCGCGACCTGTTTCACAACGCCCAGCGTCTCCAGGCTCGTCGTCATGAAGTTTGCGCCGTAACGCGGCGGATTCGGCTCAAGACAGACGATGACGCCCTGATCGGCAGCAATGTCGCCAAGACGACGAAAAAAGGGCACGGCGATGTCGAGCACTTCCGCATCGTCGATACCCGCGCGGTCACGATTCTTCGGCGAGCCGAACACGAGGCGCGTGGCCCCGACGCCGCTGCCAATCCGGCACACTGCGGCGAGATGCGCGAGCATCGCTTCCTGGCTGGCGGTATTGCCGAAAAGATTGAGTCCCGAGGTGCCAAACAAGAGCGACTGCATGCCGACAAGTTCGACACCGCGCCTCGCCCACCAGTCCTTGACGCGCGCCATGTCGTCGGCGGTGGCCTTCGCCGGCTCGGGAAAGTATTTGCCCGGCGCAATGTCGATGGCGTCCACGCCGTGACGCGCGTAGAGCGCGGCCAGCGTTTCGTCTTCAGCGACGTCCCAGGCGATATTCGATACAGAAATTCGCATTGCCGGTCATGCTCCCGCTTTGATTGTCAGCGGCTCGGACTGCGCGTAGGCGCGCACCGCCTGAACCGTTTCGCGCCGGCTATATTGCCACGGGCCCGCCGTGCCGAAGACCGCGCCGTGCTTCGTGCGCAGGTCGTAAGTGGCCGGAGCGTTGCCAATCGCCTGTTCGAACGGCTTGCCGAAGCCTTCCTTCGACACGTCGGCGACACGGATCGGTTCGGCCGTCAGATGCACGAGCTTCAGTCCCGCGTCGCGCGCAATGGCGATGTCGTAGGCCAGGTTGACCATCGGATAGAACTGGAACACGCCGCGGCTGTCGATCATGCCGACGTTGTTGTCGTTCAGGAAGTCGAAGATCACGTTCTTGCGCAAACCCGGCCCGACGAGACCCGGCAGCCGCACGATCAGATGCTCCGGAAAATGCGCCTCGACGAACTTCTCAAGATGACGGCGGTTCTTGCCGTAAGCGTGCAGATCGGTTTCGTCGACGAAGGTGTCTTCATCGACGCCCACCGGCGTCTTGAACACGTCCACCGTGCTGATGAGCGTGAAACGCCTGCACTCGATGGTCTTCAGATGTGCAATCAGCGCCTCGATGTTGCCAAGGTCGGCTTCCGGTTCGCGATTGGCGATCCATTTCTGCGCCGGCGCGGCGGTGCATATGACGCTGTCGAAGCGCTGGCCGTCGATCGTGCCGATGTTAGTGGAGCGGTAGAGCGAATCGAAAGTGCCCTGTTTGAGCAACGTCTGTCCGACGAAGCCGGAGAATCCAATAAGCGCGTTGGTCATGGTGCCTTTCACGAGCAAGTGGTTTGAACTGGTGCCGCGGCGAACGACTCGGCGTCCAGCTTTTCGAGCACATCGTAAATGTTGTCGATCTTCCCGCCGAGAATCGAATAGCAGCCGGGAAGATCGGCGTGTTTTTCGAAGAGAATGGGGCGACCGTCGTCCACCTCGTTCTTGCCGAGCACGGTCTTGACTTCGAACAGCGATTCTACGTACTTCGCGTCGCGGACCGCCGGCATGTAGCGCGCGACGTCACGAATCATGCGGTCCACGCGGGACTCGCGCGGATAGTCCGCGAGACGCGCGTATGGATCGACGCCAGGGGCGTCGTCCCAGTGCAGATGCGGCGTGTAACGCACGTGCGACAGCGTGTGCAGTCCACGCGATGGGAACGGCATCATCGAGAAAAACGGACCGTCCATGACCGTCACGCCGATATCCACGAGCTTCGGCGGCGCCTGCACGAGCGCCATCTCGGTGATTTCCTGCTTGAGCCGCGTGCGTGTGCCCGGAAATTCGCCGGTCAACTGATTCAGTCCGCTGTACGTGCAGTTGAAGACGTAGTGCCCGGTGAGCGTCGCGGCGTCGCCGTTCGCGTCGCGCACGACGACATTCAGGCCGCTGTCGCCGGTGCGCGTGACGGATTCGGCGCGCATGTTCAGCCGGACGTCGACCGCCGCTTCGAACAATTCGCGTCGCGCCCAGCAGGCGAGTTCGCGTGAGTCGAACGCGTATTCTTGGACGACGAACACGTTTTCAATCAGCCGCGGCTCGAACAGCGCCTTCAGCGACGCATCCGCCGGTTCCAGTCGCGCGCCGGTTTCGCGGCAAAAGCGCTGGAACTGCTTTGCAGTGACTTTCGAATTGCGGCGCGCAATGGCGTACAGCTTCACGAAATCCGCCTTGACGGCCTGCGGCCAGTCGCGCACGAACTTCGGCAGATTGATGCGGCTACGGTACGCGGTGGTGAAGCTGCGCGGATAGTGATAGCCGTTATGGACGCGGGCCTGATTGTTGTAGGACGCGCGTTGCAGCAGGTCGTCGCCCCGTTCGACGAGACAGATGCGCCGGAGCCCGCGTTGCCGAGCCAGATAGACGGCGATGGCCGAACCGTAGAAACCGCCGCCGATGATGACCGCATCCAGCGGCTGCGAAGCGTTCGCCATCAGGAGATTCGGGCCGCGCTGGACTTCGGCCGATGTTCGGGCGCAAGCGACACGTCCTCGATATTCAGCTTTTCGCGCCGCGTCATCCGCGCGCTTGTGAATTCCTGGCCGACATGATAAAGCGGACCGTCGGTCGAGAGGCTTGCCATGTGTAGGATGTATTCGGCAAGCACAAGCAGTACGAGCGACAGCAGGAAGAACATGCCCGACTGTTGCAGCGACAGGCTGACCCAGCCCTCCGCGACATGCGGCTTGAACAGCGCGATAAACACCACATAGACCGAATACAGCAGGTTCGCGCCCGCGCCGAACAGCGACAGCGTGGTGACCATACGCATGGGCGCGCGCGTCGTGGAGACGAGCAGCCGCACGCCCCGGTCGATGCTTTCGCCGAGCCGCTTGGTGCCGTGCGTCTTCGGCGGCGCGCTGTATTGCAGCGTCTGGCGCGAGAAACCGCCGGTGATCGGCAGATGCCGGTACGTGATGGCCGGCTGCGGATGCTGCAGGATGAAGTTGACGATTCGCTTGCTGATAACGCGGAACTGCGGTGCATCGCTTGCGAGACTTGCCCCGCTGAAGTAGCGGTAGAGCAAATTAAATGCGCCGTGCGCGAACCGATACGGCGCACTTTGCGCGGGTTTGCGCTGATTATTCGCGAGCACAATGTCGGTGCCGTCGGTAGCCTTTCCCAGCATGACTGCGAGCATGGAGATGTCGTCGAGCATCGGATCGAGCACGGCGACGAAGTCGCCCAGACCATTCTCGAGGCCGGCCCAGAACGCGGTGTCCGCATCGACTTCCTTGGTTAGCGCATACACTTGAAGATTCGGCTGTCCCGATTCGGCAGTGAGCTGACGCAGCACGGCGACGCTGTCGTCTTCGGAAGCGTTATCGACAATGATCAGTTCGTAGTCGCTGACGAGGCCGCTGACCGTTTTCGCGACTTCGTCGACGATAGCCCCGAGTTCCGGGCCGCGATTGCGGACGAGCAAGACCACCGACAGCAAAATGGGAAAGGGCACCATTATCGGGCAATGTTCGCAAAAAAACGTATTGTAAGCGACGCGTCTCCTCCGGGCCACCGCGTCGTCAAAGCGTGGCGGAGGTCTGCACGAGCGCGGACGGCCCGGCGCGTCACAGACGCATAACGACCTTGGGTGCACCGTCGCGGACGATCGTAATTTGCCCGAAGCGGGGGCTGTCGTGGAACAAGGCCTCCTGATTCACGAAGACGGTCGCGCAAGCGTTCGCCGCACGCGCCGCGCCGACGTACGCCGCCTTCTCCGGACTCTCGAACACCGAGCGGCCGAACGCAATCTCGGTGTAGTCGCGCACGGGGCCTTCGCTGCCGAGAAGCGCGCATCGCAGGTCGACCCGCGCCGTTGCCTGCGCGACGAGCGCCCGATTTTGCGCGTTGATCCGCTCCAGTCGCCGTATTGCGCGTTGGCCCCGCGATACGCCTGCACGTTCTGCCATGCGGCCGCCACGGCGAGGAGTAACCAGACCGCCGCGAGCGTACGGCGGCCGGCGGCTCGAAGCGAGTCCAGACGAAGGTGAGACAGAGGCTGAGCGGCACGGTGAACTTCAGGCGGTCGAACGAATACTTGACCGCGTGCGGCATGAACAGCAAGTTTTCTGCGAACGGCACGGCGGACAGCGCCAGCACGATTAGCGTCAGACGCACGCCGGAGGCGGCTGCCGGCACGCGCTGCGAACCGGTCGGACCGAGCGACCGAAGCGCGGCGAGCGCGATGAAACCGCCCGCCAGCGCCATCGGCAAGAGCGCGCCGAACGATGTCGCGTACCCTCTAAACAGATCTGTCTACGACACCGAGTCCTGAAAACTGCGCACCTTGATGCGCGCGACCATCACCTTTGCAGTATCGAGCATATCAAGCGACAACGCGAAGTGCGCGACGATCAAGGCGCCCGCGAGCGCCGTGGCGAGCGCGATGCTGAGTGCATGCCGTCCGAACTCCGGACGCACGCGGCGCGCGCACACCAGGCACACGACGAACAACGCATTGACGACAAAGCCCGTCCACTCGACGAACGCGGTGAGGAACGACATCGCGCACGGCGTGGCGAGCAGTTTGCGTCGCGGTTCGCCGTCGGCCCGGAGCAAGTCGAACATGACGAGCAACTGCGCGATCAGGAGCAGTTCATCGAGCGGCTGATTCCAGTACACAAGGCCGAACGAGAGCAAGCCCTGGCGCGAAAACAGCAAACGGAGACGGCGGCCGTCCCGGCGATGGTGAGTCCCTTCGCATCGACGCCGCTTGCAAGAGCGACGCGGCACGTTAGCCGAAACAGCAGTAAGGCGGCGATCAGGCCGAGCATGCAGTTGAACACGATCATCGACGCGAGCGTCGTCGGCTGCCCCGTCAGCAGAAGCTGCGTCTTGGACGGCAGTGCCGGAACGAAGAAGCCAGCGGCGGAAACGACGTATAGATGTAGTAGTCGCCATCCTTATTAGGCACGGTCGCTCCCCAGCGGATGCGCTTGTCGCGCGGATTCGCGAGCGTCACGAGCGGCAGCAGCCTGCTTTCGGCGAGGGGCACATGCGTCAACGCCGTCACAGTCAACAGCGAGTGATAAGCGGCGTCGAGATTTTCCGTGCCGATTTCCTGACGGAAGTCATGCCAGCGACGGCCGAGGGGCAGAATGAAGAGCATGATAACCGCAGCAAGGGCTGCCTCGGCACGCGACAGGTATGGCTGGCAGGCGTTCAGTCTCGAATGTTCGTCCATCTTGGATTGCGTTCGAATCGTTGGCGGGATCGGTGTGTCGCCTGACAATTCGTCGCATCCCCGCTCAATGACTGCTGTTATAGCTCCATATCGGCAGGCGAAGGCGAGGATTGTTATTGTGCTCTGCTCATCATCCTTTCGGCGCTTTTCACGATGCCGAACAGTCCATCCGCAGTCTATGATTGTAGTAATCCTAACGACGTGATGGTGGCGCGTGGCGGTTGTTTACCACAGCCACACAACTATCTTATTAAACGACTGAGCAGAGGCGCAAAATGGAAGATCACGCCGATTCTCACGGCGTCTTTTGCAGCGTCGAAGTATTCCGGCAGCATGAATCCTTTGATTATTTGCTACGAGTGGTTCATTTCAGCGAAAATATCGCCTCACGTTATCCAAACTACAACCGCGGCAACTTTAGATATCCCGTCTCCAAGGAAGCAGTTGAACCCCAATCCCGCCAACGCAAGCTCGCCCCAACCAATAAGCGTATCTCTCGTCGTCTACCGGCCGCATCGTGCAATGCTAGAGCGTACCTTGCAAACACTCGACACTGCGCTAGATTGCTTCCTGAAGCAGAGTCAGGCCAAGTCCGTGCCGCTGTACCTCATAAACAACGGAACGGATGAGCGCATTGATTGGGCGCAGCTTACCGACGGAGCCCAGTTGCAAACGAACGTCGTCGAAGGACACGGCAACGTCGGCTACGGCCGCGGCCACAACCTTGTGATCGAGCTAACTGCGAGCCGTTACCATCTAATTTTGAACCCAGACATCGAACTGGAAAGTAGCGCGCTCATCCACGCCATCGACTTCATGGACGCGCATCCGGAAGTCGGCCTGCTTTCCCCGTTCATCATCGACGACACCGGCCACCAACAATTCCTCTGCCGCCGCTTCCCAACCGTCCTCGA
The DNA here is from genome assembly GCF_023631025.1 of Caballeronia sp. GACF4. NCBI lineage: Bacteria > Pseudomonadati > Pseudomonadota > Betaproteobacteria > Burkholderiales > Burkholderiaceae > Caballeronia > Caballeronia sp. GACF4. The sequence goes on along the minus strand of NZ_JALQDW010000009.1, from coordinate 137,728 downwards.
TCTTTTCGTGCGCGGCTTTCTCCCAGCACGCCTTCGCGCGCCCTTTGAAAACCGCCTGGCCCGTTACGAAATGCGCGACGTCATCAACGACGAAAACATCCTCTGGGACCCGCCCATCGTCAGCGGCTGCTTCATGCTATTCCGCACCGAGGTTCTCAAAAAACTCGGCGGCTTCGACCCGCGCTATTTCCTCTATTTCGAAGACTACGACCTGAGCCTGCGTACCCACGAAATCGCCCGCGTGGCCTACGTGCCCTCGGTACGCGTGCTGCATCATGGCGGCGACGCGGCGCGCAAGGGCTTCAAACACATCAAGCTCTTCGTCACATCGGCGTGCAGGTTCTTCAACCGCTTCGGCTGGAAATGGCTATGAGCGAGCGCATCGGCGTGACCGGAGCAAACGGGTTCGTCGGGCGGGCCGTGTCGCGCTTGCTGCTCGATGCGGGCAAAGAGCCTGTAGGCATCGTGCGCGAGGCTGCAGCGGTCGAGCCGGGCGTCACGCCCGTGCACATCGGCTCGCTCGATGCAGTCACGCCCGCATCCTTCGAAAAGTGCGCGTCGGTGATTCATCTGGCCGCGCGCGTCCACGTCATGAGCGACGCGGCCACCGACCCGCTCGCCGCCTTTCGCGCAATCAACGTCGATGGCACCCTCAGCGTCGCCGACGCGGCACATCGCGCAGGCGCGCGGCGCTTGGTCTTCGTGAGCAGCATCAAGGCGCTCGCCGAACTGGACGATGGCCGTCCGCTAAAGGAAACCGATACGCCGCATCCACCCGATCCATACGGCGTCTCCAAGCTCGAAGCGGAGATCAGGCTGAAGGAGTTCGGCGCGCGCACCGGGCTGGAAATCGTGATCGCGCGTCCGCCGCTGGTCTATGGCCCCGATGTGCGCGCCAATTTCCTGAGCCTGATGGACGCGATCGCCAAGGGCATGCCGTTGCCCATCGGCGCGGTGGAAGCACGCAGAAGCCTTTGCTACGTGATGAATCTCGCCGATGCGCTCGTCACCTGCGCCACGCATCCGCGCGCCGCGAATCAGCTATTCCACATCACCGACGGCGAAGATCCCGGTGTCGCAGACCTCGCCCGGCGTCTAGGGCATCATCTGCATAAGCCCGCGCGGCTGGTCTCCGTGCCGGTCGGCGCCTTGAAACTGGCAGGCAGACTCACCGGCAAATCTCCTCAAATCGCTCGCCTGACCGGCAGCCTCCAGATCGACTCGACTCACATCCGCGATGTGCTAGGCTGGCGCCCGCCGTACACGCTCGACGAAGGCCTCGCCGCAACGGCGGACTGGTATCGCGCGTATCGTCTGCAGAAAACATAATTCCGAGCTAATTATGTCGAGTTAACGTCCGGTAACAACGGACAAGCCCCGGTAACACGCGCGCCGCGTCGAAGAGGGCATGATTTGTCACAGTCGAAAGAACCTCACCTTGCAACTTCCGGGAAATGACCCAGCCGCTGTCACCTTTTGTCGTCAGTTCTCCATGGATTGCCGCTGCTTTAGTCGCAGCGGGATCGCTCGCAGCATGCGCCGCGATCCTCTCAGCCTTGCTTCGCACGGGCTTGGCCTGGCGCCTCGCCACTGATTTTCCGAACGAACGTTCGCTTCATAGCCGTCCGACGCCGCGTGTCGGCGGATGGGGAATCGTTCCGGTTGCCGTCATCGCCATGCTGGTCGCCACGCCCACGCTGTGGCTTGCCGCGCTCTTGACCGTGGTGCTCGCGGCTGTATCGCAAATCGACGATCGTCGCGGCTTGCCCGCCCGCGTGCGCTTCGGCGCGCACGTGGCCGCCGTTGCGCTGCTCATCGCGCTGAATCCCGCGCCGGTGCCTTGGTGGGCGCTGGTTGCCGTCGGCTTCCTCATGGTCTGGCTCGTCAACCTCTACAACTTCATGGATGGCTCCGACGGCCTTGCAGGCGGCATGGCGCTATTCGGTTTCGGCGGTTACGCCGTCGCGGCGCTCTCCGGGCCCGTGCCGCAGATCGATTTAGGCGTCGCGAGCGCGGCGCTCGCCGGTGCCGCAGCGGGCTTCTTGCTATTCAATTTTCATCCGGCTAGGATTTTTCTGGGAGATTCGGGGTCGATTCCCTTAGGATTCTTGGCTGGAGCACTCGGATATTGGGGCTGGCTCAAGGGCACGTGGCCCGTTTGGTTTCCGGCGCTGGTGTTTTCGCCGTTCATCGGCGACGCGTCGGTGACGCTGCTCAAGCGTCTCGCGCGCGGAGAAAGGTTCTGGCAGGCTCACCGGGAGCATTACTATCAACGCATGGTTCAAGCCGGCGCCGGCCACGCGCGGACGGCGCTTGCGTGGTATGTGCTGATGCTCGCGGGCGTCGTGCTCGCCATCTCGGCGCTCGCGTGGTCTCCCGCGAGTCAGTGGCTGGCGGTCGCAGTATGGGTGGTCGTTGTCGTGGCGGCAGGCTCAGTCGTCGATGTTTGCTGGCGCCGTCATCAAGCGCTTCACTCCGGACAACCTAGAGGTACACGCGGATGATTCGATACAAAGCTCCTTGGCTTTCCGCCGGAGCCTTCGCGTTCGATCTGTGCGCGGTTGCCGCGACATGGCTCGTCGCCTACATGATCCGCTTCAACGGCGCCGTGCCGCCCGAGTTTCAGCACGGCGCATTCATGGCGCTCATCTGGGTGCTGCCTGTCTACGGCGTCATGTTCCGCGTCTTCGGCCTCTATCGTGGCATGTGGGTGTTCGCGAGTCTGCCCGATCTGATGCGCATTTCGAAGTCGGTCGCCGTCGGCGCGCTCGTCGTCATGATCGGCGCGGTCATGGCGCAACCAACGCCGGTCATTCCTCGCTCGGTGCTGATCGTCGAGCCGCTGTTGCTGTTTCTCGCAATGGGCGGCGCGCGCGCGCTCTATCGTGCGACCAAGGAGTTCTATCTCTATGGCGGGCTCGTCGGGCAGGGCAAGCCTGTGATCGTACTCGGCGCGGGCACTGCGGGCGCCATGCTGGCGCGTGAACTTGCGCGTTCGAGCGAATGGCGTCTGGTCGGCCTGCTCGATGACGATCGCTCGAAGCAAGGCCGCGAAGTGCTCGGCCACAAGGTGCTCGGCAGTTTCGGCGACTTGCAGCAGGTCGCGGAGCAATACAAGACCGATTACGCCATCATCGCGATTCCCTCGGCATCGGCGGAAGAGCAGCGTCGCGTCGCCACGCTGTGCGTGCGCGCGGGCGTGAAGGTCATGGTGCTGCCCGCGCTCAGTCAATTGACGCAAGGCGAGGGCGGTTTCCTGTCGCGCGTGCGGCAGATCGATCTCGAGGATTTGCTCGGCCGCGAGCCCGTCAAAATCGACATGCCGCACGTCGAACAGTTGCTGCACGGTCGTGTAGTAATGGTGACGGGCGCGGGCGGTTCTATCGGCTCGGAACTCTGCCGGCAGATTCTGCGTTTCTCGCCGGCGCAACTCGTCGCCTACGATCTGAGCGAATACGCGATGTATCGCCTGATCGAGGAGTTGCACGAGAAATTCACGGATTGCTCGGTGATTCCGGTCGTCGGCGACGCCAAGGATTCGCTGCTGCTCGATCAGACCATGGCGCGCTTTGCGCCGCATATCGTGTTTCATGCGGCCGCCTACAAGCACGTGCCGCTGATGGAAGAGCAGAACGCCTGGCAAGCCGTGCGCAATAACGTGCTCGGCACGCTGCGCGTCGCGCGCGCGGCGATTCGCCATGACGTGCGCCACTTCGTTTTGATTTCCACCGACAAGGCCGTCAACCCGACCAACGTGATGGGCGCCAGCAAGCGGCTCGCCGAGATGGCGTGTCAGGCCTTGCAGCAGGCCGCGCCGCACACGCAGTTCGAGACGGTGCGCTTCGGCAATGTGCTCGGCAGCGCGGGCAGCGTGATCCCCAAGTTCCAGCAGCAGATTGCGAAGGGCGGCCCGGTCACGGTGACGCATCCGGAAATCACGCGCTTCTTCATGACCATTCCCGAAGCCGCGCAACTCGTGTTGCAGGCGTCGAGCATGGGACGTGGCGGCGAGATTTTCATTCTGGATATGGGTCAGCCCGTGAAGATCGTCGATCTGGCGCGCGATCTGATCCGGCTCTACGGTTACAGCGAAGAACAGATTCGCATCGTGTTCACCGGCTTGCGGCCGGGCGAGAAGCTTTACGAGGAACTACTCGCCGACGACGAAACCACCACGCGCACGCCGCATCCCAAACTGCGGATCGCGCAGGCGCGAGGTGTGCCAGAAAACTTCATCGACGAGTTGTTGCCGTGGCTCATGCAGCATCGCGTGCTCGCGGATGACGAAGTGCGGCGCGATCTGCGTCGCTGGGTGCCGGAGTATCAGACGGTGACCAACCCCACGCTGCAGAGCGTGCCGGTTGCGAAAGTGGCGAAAGTGGCCAACGAGCGCGGCGCGTCGCTCTGACGGAGCCAACAGCGCATGACGACTTTCGACGAAGTCCATGCGCTGACCCATGCGGGTTCGTTGTTATCGAGGCACGGCGAGATCGTCGCGTCCTACGATCTCGAAGCCACCGGTAGCGATGCCTCCGGCTTCACGTCATTACATGACGCGCGGCGCGACATTCTCTGCGCCGTCTCCACTCCCTTCACGGCGAACTATGCAGCCGCGCGCCGCGTTCATCTCATCAACGCGTTCGGTGTGACGCTGGGCGATTCGATCATCGGCCTGTCCGCGCTCTTCGCAATCAAGCGACACTGGCCGCATCTCACGTTCACGATTTATCGGCCGGCTCATGCGCCAGGCTACGTGAAGCGCTTGTATGAACTGGCCGCGCCGCTCGTCGGGGGCGATGTGATCGATCTGCCGGTGCCGCTCGCAAGCCTGCCCGCCGATGAACCGAAGATCGACCTCGGCAATCATCTCTTCTGGCTGAGCTTCGCCTCGATGCCGATGATCGATTTCTTCATCCGCGCGTTAGGCGTGGACCCGCTAAGCGTAGCGCCGGAAGACAAGCGCAATCGCTGGCTGCGTGATCTGGCCTTGCCCTTGCCCGCGCGTCACGCAGACGACGCGGCGTATGTGCTGTTCTGTCCCAACGCGAGCACGCCAGTGCGCAGCGTGCCGCAGGCGGCGCGTGGGCGCATCGTCGCGCGTCTGTGGGACGAATTCGGCTTGCCCGTGTATGGCTTCGGCGCGATCGATCACCCGCACTATCGCGACATCGCGGCGCGTTCCAGGGATACGGCGGAATTCATCGCGTGGATCGGACACGCCTGTTATCTGGCGACGCCCGATACCGCCGCGCTGCATATCGCAGCGGGCTTCGACGTGCCGACGACGGCTTTCTTCACGACCATCGGCGCAGCGTTACGCTCGCGCGACTACGCCAACTGTCATGCAGTGGAGTTCGAACTGAGCGAGCTGCAAGGGATTCACGCGAGTGCCAGAGCGCAGGACCTTCGCGCGCTCGAACGTGTGTATGGCGCCTACGACTGGCGCACCATGCCGATCGTCACGACGGCGAGACCGTTTTGCCGCTCGCCTGAAACGCGGGCAAGCGTCCATACAGCTCCGCCACCCAGTCGATGAACACGCGCACGCGCCGTGGCTGATGCCGGTTCGCCGCATACAGCACCGACACCACGCGCGCATACGACGGATACTCGTTCAGCACTTCCACGAGCGCGCCGCTTTTCACATAAGGGTCGAGCGTGTAGCTCGAACTCTGGATGAGTCCGAGGCCCGAGACGCCGCACGCAATGTACGAATCGCCGTCGTTCACCGCGATCTTGTGCTTCATCGCGATGGTGCGCGTTTCGTTATCGACGACGAATTCCCAGTTGCGCACGCGCCCCGACTTGTTGAGCACGTAGCCGACCGCGAGATGCTGTTCGAGATCGTCGAGCGTGCGCGGCGTGCCGTACTTCTCGAGATAGCCGGGCGATGCGCACGTGATCTGCGAATACGCGCCAATGCGCTTGGCCACGAGGCCGACATCGCCGACCGCGCCCACGCGCACCACGCAATCCACGGCTTCCTCGACGAGATCGACCGAGCGGTCCGTCAAAAGCAATTCGACGCCGATATCCGGATAAGCCGCGAAGAATTCCGGCAAGGCGGGAATGATGGTGCTCTTCGCCATGACCTGTGGCAGGCTGACCTTGACGTTGCCCTTGGGACTGAGCTTCGAATGCGAGAGCGACGCTTCCATGTCATCGATCTCGCCCAGCACGCGCACGCAGCGATCGTAGTAAGCCTCGCCGTCTTCGGTGATGCTGATGCTGCGTGTGGTGCGATTGATGAGGCGTGCGCCGAGATGCGCCTCGAGCGCTTGCAGCGTGCGCGATACGCTCGCGGGCGGCAGGCGCAGCGCATCGGCAGCCTTGGAGAAGCTGCCCGCCTCGACGACGCGCGCAAAGACCTTCATGGCGAGAAAGCGATCCATACTCGTCTGCAATCACGGCCGCGCGCGCAAAAGATGCAGGCATGCACGGCGGTCGAACTGTTGATCAAGCGGGGATCATACTTTGGAACCCGCCAGCCGCGCAGTAACCGTGGCCGGCGCGCACGATCACGACAGTCCGAGTCCGCGGCACAGCCACCACGAGTAGTGTTCGATCATCCGCTGGAACGGCGCGTGATGGCCGTAAGCGATCGAAGAGACGGCGAGCAGCCCGAGGCCCGCCACGAGCGCGCGCGGCATCTTGCGCGGCACGGCAAACACATGGCGCAACAACAGGAAGGCGATGAGGCCGCCGAGCAGCCAGCCAGCCACGACTTCAGCGGGCGTGTGCGCGTCCTGCAGAATACGACTTGCGCCGATCAGCGCCGCGAGTACTAGTCCCGCTGCCGCGCCCAGGAGATACCACGCTCTTCCGAGCCCGCCCGCGAGCAAGCCTGCGGCGACCGTATAGATCGATGCCGCGAGCATGGTGTGCCCGCTGATCATACGAAATTCGATGGCCGGCACTTCGAGGCCACAGCCTGCATAGAGAATCTTCGAAAGGCCGACCAATCCCATGCCGGCCGTCAGCAGCACGGCCCAGCGAATGGCGAGCCGCATGTCCACCGAGCGCAACCACAGTGCGCAAACGAGTGCGAGCGGCAAAAGAAGCGCCGCGTCGCCGAGATTGGAAAAAATCCAGAGTATTTTCGTTTCCATGCCTTTTTCGTTACCCCGTCCTGGCGCGCATCGGTCCATGCGCTGTTTAAGCTTATGTCGCCATAAAGTCTATGTCGTGTCGGCCGCTTGCTTGCGCCGTCCCGCCATGCGGTATTCCGTCGGCGAGATCGACAGCCGCTTGCGAAAGATCTTCGCGAGGCCGTCGCCACTGCCCGCGCCGCATCGGCGCGCAATCTTGTCCACCGGTAAGTCCGTTCCCGCAAGAAGCATGCAACTCGCGTCCAGTCGCGCGCGCAAGAGATATTCAGAAGGCGTGAGCCCGATTTGCGCCTTGAAGCGGCGCAGGAAGTTGCGTTCGCTCATGGCCGCGACGCGTGCCGCATCGGTGATCGAAATCGGCTTCACGTAGTTCTCGCGCATCCAGCGCGCGGCTGCGTCGATCTTCTGGCGCACGCCGCCGCTGTCGGTGTCTTCCAGCACGGTTGCAAGCTTTTGCCACGCGCCCGGCAGCGTGCGCTCCGACACTTCGCGCGCTACCGCCGCGCCGTGATCGCGCTTGATGATGGACAACGCCGCCGCGATCGGGCCTTTAGGATCGTCCAGCGTAAGCGTTTGTTCCGCGATGAAAAGTGCGTTCGACAACGCAGGCGACAAGGCCGAGGACAACGCGTCCTGCGCGGGTTCATCGCCGAAATCGAGCGAACGGTTCTGCAGCGTGAGATTCGCCGCCGCCAGAATGTGCGCGCCTTCGCCGATAGCCTTGATGAACGGGATCTTCGGTGCAATACGCCCAAGGCGTTTGCGCAACATGACGTCGTGCCGCGCGTGCCGCGCGCCTTCGCCGCCCGCGATGAAAAGGGCATCGCACTCGTTCATCCAGCGGTTTTCGAGGCTTTCGCTCCAGATGCGCATGGAACAGCTGCTCGCCACGCTCCCGCCTTCACTGGACACGAACATCAGCGAATAGTTCGGCGCCGCAGCGTTCGAGCCCGCATGAGCAGGCAGGCGAACCTGGTTGGCAAGCGAAAAGACTTCAGAAATAGAACTGACTTCGACGAGCGAGAAGTCCTCGAAGATCAGAATGCCGATTCGCTTCGCCATGCTGGCCACATCGGCGGGCGGCGCGTCGGTTTCGGGCGAGCGCACGACCTGCAGCCGGCCCATACCGTTGGCATATACCATCGACTTTCTCCTGTTCATCCCCTGTGTCGTAATCTCCCTGGTGGAGCGAAAAGCAGAGGGAAAACCAAGCTATATGCGTGGCACTATACGCGGCAGGCAGCAAACGCCGTCGCCATCGTCGGATAATGGCGAACTGTTGGCAGATGATTTCGATATTCGGACGATAAGCTGGCATCACTCATGTCGTCTGATGAAATCGGGCGATTGATTCCACTACATATCCCACAACAAGAGGCGGCCGCGAACGCTCCAAGACGCGTCGCAACGCCTCGTGCAACCGACAACCGAGGTGAGCCGATGCTCAAGGTACGCAAGGCGGTATTCCCAGTAGCCGGTCTCGGCACGCGCTTCCTGCCCGCAACGAAGGCGAGTCCGAAGGAAATGCTGCCCGTCGTGGACAAGCCGCTGATTCAGTACGCGGTCGAAGAAGCGATGGCCGCTGGCATCACGGAGATGATCTTCGTGACCGGGCGCAGCAAGCGCGCAATCGAAGACCACTTCGACAAGTCCTATGAAGTCGAAGCCGAACTCGAAGCGCGCGGCAAGGACAAGTTGCTCGAACTCGTGCGCGGCATCTTGCCGAGCCATGTCACCTGCATGTACGTGCGTCAGGCCGAAGCGCTCGGTCTCGGTCACGCCGTGTTGTGCGCGGAAAAGCTCGTCGGCGGCGAACCGTTCGCGGTCGTGCTCGCGGACGACCTGCTCGACGGCAAGCCGCCCGTGCTCTCGCAAATGGTCGATGTGTTCGACCACTATCATTCGTCGGTGATCGGCGTCGAGGAGATCGACCGCAAGGATTCGCGCTCGTATGGCGTGATCGAGGGCAAGCCCTGGGACGATGGTCTCTTCAAGCTCTCGCGCGTGGTCGAAAAGCCGGAACCGGCGCTCGCGCCTTCGAACTTCGGCGTGGTCGGCCGCTATGTGCTGATGCCGCGCGTGTTCGACTTCCTGCGTCAGCAGAAGCCGGGCGCAGGCGGCGAGATTCAACTGACGGACGCCATTGCCGCGTTGCTCGAACAGGAACAGGTGCTCGCGTATCGCTATCACGGCAAGCGTTTCGACTGCGGCAGCAAGCTCGGCTATCTGAAGGCGACGGTCGAATTCGCCCTGCGTCATCCGGAAGTGCGCGATGAATTCGCCGCCTACCTGAACGCGCATTTCGGCAAGCTGGAAGCGGCGCAAGCAGAAGAAGTCCGCACCGATGTGGATGTCGACGACACGAGCGAAGACTCCACGGTCATCGCCTGAAGCATCATCTGTTTCGGTTCGATGAGAACGGCGCGCAGCGATGCGCGCCGTTTTTTTTGCTGCACGGCTTAGCGGAAGTAAGCCTTCGTGTTCTCGTGCACGTCTTCGCGTGCGAGCAGTTCATCGGGCAGCAGCCATCGATAATCGCTGTGCTGATCGAAGCGGCCGATGGGCACCGTGCCGCTCAGGTTCATCGCGTAGGCAAGCACGATGTAGTGCGTGCCGAAGCCGGGCTCGCCGGCGAAGTTATCGTCGTAGCGATGCTCGAACACGCCATAAAAGCGCGACGACGAACGCTCGACGCTCGCCACGCCCAGTTCGTTACTGACGACGCGCTTGAACGCGGCATCGAGCGATTCGTCCTTGTCCACGCGCCCGCCCGGCACGAACCACGTGCCCTGTGCGGGTCGATTGCGGCGATGACCGACCAGAACCCGGCGGTTGCCGTCGGTCACGATCAGGTCGATCGAAATGAGCGGCGTGAGCCGGACCACCGTCATGAAATCGTCCACGTTCAGCATTGCTGCTCCATTGGTCTTTGCTTTTAATCGTTATGGATGCTGCTCGCGCGATATGCACGGCGCGCGTTCAGTGTAGCGCGCGAATTCTCGCGACAGGCATGCACGACACTGGCGAAAAGCGCCGAAAGATCGTCCACGTGTGCCACGCGTTTTCCGTTCGCCAAGGGCTCATCGACCCGTGTATCCGGCGGGCGTCGTGACGTTGGCGCGCATGGCATCGGCGTTATCGGAGACGACGTATATGGGCGCCTCGGTCAGCACGAGCGGCAGGCGCCCGTCGCTGTACTTCATGGCCGATGCATTGCCCATCATGTCGAATACCGTCACCGTGCCGGACTTCGCGGGCGCATCGACGATGAGGCTGTAGTTCGCTCCATGCGACGCATCGAAGCCCTTTGGTCCCGGCCATATCGCATTGCTATGGGTCCAGAGCGCGGTGACCACCTTGCCGCCGTTCAGCCGCTGGAACGCGTAGGCATAGACGCCTTTGGGCGTGCCGTTTACATAGCCGAGCGTGGTCGTGCCGTCGATCAGACGCGTCATGGCGGCCACGGCCATCGCGGCGGGCTTCGGGCTGATCTGCGTCTGCCCGTAGCCGCCTTGCGCATTCACGAGATCGAAGAACACGCCATAGCCCACCTCGGGCGGATCGGCGGAATAGAACACGAAGCTCACGTCCGCGCCTTCGCCAAGCAATATCAGATGCGCGCGCGCCGTCACCGCGCCTTGTGCATAGAGCACGTTCCAGTTCGGCGTCGCCGGGCCGTACTTCGTGTTCAGGTCGTAGCTGATACCTGTCTCGGTGACGAAGAGCTTTGCGCCCGGCTTCACGACTTCGGTCATCGTGCGGCGCAGCTCGCGCATCGCGGCGGGCATCGCTTTCGATACGGTGGAAGCGTCGGCATCGAAACGTTCCGGCGGGTGCGACGGCGACGTGCCCACGTCGTAATAACCATGCGCGCTCACGCCATCCAGATACTTGCCGATGCCAAGCGGCGCCAGACGCTTGAGCCACGTCGTGTTCGAGGCCAGATTCGACAGCGTCAGGCCCATTACGACGGCGTTGGGGTCTCCCGCGTGAATGGCCTCGGCGGTGGCCTTGTACATCGCGACGAGATTGGCGTCCGTGTCGCGCCAGGGCAGACCGCCTTCGTAGTCCGGTTCCCATGTGACCTGGTAGTAGTTGTGCGCTTGCTGCGGGAACCAGCGCTTTCTAACCGCGTTCGATTCCACGCCGACACGTTTCATGTAGGCGCTGTATGCATCGAGCGAGGAAGGCGCGTAGCTGTGCGTGCGCTCGTGCGTGGGGCTCGCCCATGCGGGAATGCCATCGAGCTGGATGAGGCGCAGCAGATCGCCCGGCTTGAAGTAGGGCGCGAGGTTGTCCGCTGCCGCGTTGAACGTGTTCGGGCCTTTTTCCTCGGTCATGTACCAGTTGCGGTTGTCGTTGACCCAAGTGAGACCTAGCTCGGGATAGAGCGGACGATAACCGTCGCCGGAACAGCAGCTTTGACCCGGCTTGAGATACGCCGCGCCTTGTCCGCCGAAGCGATGCTGATCCGGATGCTCGAACGCCACGGGCGGCAGCGCCGGAGCCACCACCGGCAGCACACCGAACGTGGCGATGCCGGTGGGCCGTGTGCCGCGCGTTGGCAACGCGCTCTTACCCGACTTGAGCGATGCGCTCACCGCGAAGTAACCCGCCGCCTCCGACGTGCAGACGATCGTAGTAGTCGCGGGGCGCGCATCGACGGCAAACTGGCCGCTCGCCTTGACCGTGTTCCATGCGTCGCGGATCTGCCATGTGACGGTATCGGCGCCCTTGGCGCGCGTGGTGATGGCCACGCGCACCGGCGTCTTCAGCGCGAACATGCGCGTGCCGTCGCTGCCGGGCGTGTCCGCTTCGAGCATATCGCCGCTCACTGACGCCGATACGGGCGGTGTCGGCGCGCTGCAGCGAAGCGGCGGGGTATCGGCGGGAGCGGTTTGTTGTTCGGCCGCGGCGGACTGCGCGCGGGGCGCTGCCGTCTTGGTCGTGCTCGCATACCAGCAATGTTTTTCGACGCCGGGAGCGGGGTCGTCGAAGGCGCTGTTGTCGCAGCGTGCGCTGCCCGTGAAGGTCTTGATCGCGTGTTGCGCGGGCGTGCCGTACAGCACGCGCGTGGCGCCTTCGAATGTGCAGACGCCGTATTCGGCGGCGCAGGGAATCCACGCGGCGCCGTCGATGATCACCGCGCTGGCGGCAGGCGCCGCTTCCTCGGACGCGGCGTCGTCGCAGCCGGTCATCGAAGCAAGGAAGGCGAGCGCAAACGCGAGGCAGCCAACGCGAAGGGCGGTGAAGCGGGGTGCGAGTAATCCGTTCATCGTTCGCGTGACCTTGGCCGTATGGGAGATATGAGGAGCAAGCCGTGACGCCAAGCGCCGCCGATGCTACGAAACTGAAACGTTTCTCGCGCGCGCGTGGCGCCGCTCAGAAGCGATGATGCCGTCCACTTCTTCATCCGCTGCGTGCGCGTGCGCACGTGCAAGCCCGCTTCGTCCGATGAATACAGGCCACCGGCGTGCGATAGCAGCTTCATTGTGTCGAAAAGACCGATCTTCGAGCACGACCGCGCGCTTATCAGGAGTGAAACACCCGAGGCGTTCCAAATCGTAACGAAGGTCCCGGCCGGCGCGGAAAAGTTGACCGCCGGCGCGGGACCCGGTGCGAAGAATTCGCTGATCAGTCAAATACGCGATTACGCCCATTAATTGTGAATCAGGCATTGCAGATTACAGATTCTTTCAATCGGTCATTCAAAAAAGGGGCTCAGAACAGAAACCGCCGCAAATGACTAATCATTGGCGGATAAGCACGCTGCGCACGTCTAACGTGCACGGTGGTTTGCGGCGAAACGCGGCCTTGCAATGCAGCAGGATAGGTCTTAGGAAATCTTTCAAAAGTTAATTAAATTCGGCTTTTGATTCCCGCGTCCAAAGCGTTTTTGATAATCCGAATTGGCGCGCTCATATAATCCAGGAAATATTATTAGCGTTCCAAAACTTATCTAATTCGAGACAGCTAATTAATCAATTGGAGAGTAGGCGCCGGATCGAAGATTAACCAAAAATTTCCGATTCAGATGAAACGTCTGAACAGTCGCCAAGCATGCGATGTTGCACGGATGAATCAGTTTCGACGCTTCCCCCACGAGGGCGCAATCGTCTGTGAGCCGCACAGGGCCGTACGCTAGGGCTTGGCGGGAGTTTCTAAAGCGGTTTCTACGATACGCGAATTCTTTTCAAGCCGGCGCTTTGCATAAATTTTGTATGATGAATCGCGGTATTTGTTTCATCAGTCTTTGGACGATTGCGCTAAAAGAATTTGGGGATAGATATCAATGTGCGGTCACCCTCACAACCGAACAGATTTTGTGGTTTAAGAGCGAAAATCCGCACCACAAAAAACTTTGTCTGCTTATTATTCACACCAACGGATCGATTCCGCCAACCTCTCGTTCCCATCGGTCACGACAACCCGGCGCAGTTCGGGAAAGTCCTTGATGCAATGCAATGGCCGAGAACGCAAGCCGTACTCCTGGAACAAAAAAGCAGCAGAGGATGACCATGCCTTACGCCACTCTCGAACCCGCAGTGATGGGTTGGATGCCGCCCGCGACGAGACCGTCTCAGACCGAGGTGAAACGCATCGCGATTTTGCTGTTCGACGGATTTTCGCTCCTCGGCGCGGGAATCGTCGCGGAAGTTTTTCACATGGCGAACGAACTGTCGTCGGTGAAAGCGAAGGCCGACTGCAAGTACGACGTGCGCTTTCTCTCGGTGGAGGGCGGCAACGTCGCGTGCTCGTCGTCGGTGCGCGTCTGGACCGACGGTCTCGATGCTCGTCACTACGGCGGTTTCGATGCGCTCTTCGTGGCCGGCGGTCGCGGCGCGGATGAAGCGGCCCGCGACGACCGCATCATCGAATGGGTGCGCCGCGTGAATTCGAAGACCACCGTCGTCAAGGCGATCTCCGAAGGCCGCAAGGTGCTGGAAGCCGCGGGTATCGGCAGCGTGCATCCGGGCCTCAACGACCCGCAGGCGCGCTACGGCAACAGCATGATCCACCTCGTGCGCGACGAACCGTCCGCCGATGGCGGCGATCGCTACGAATCGATGAAGGGCGCGCTCCTGCTCGTCAAGCGCGACCTTGGGCTGGACATCTCGCGCAACGTGGCCGAACGCCTGATGCCGGGGTCCGCCGCCAAGCTCGTGTCCATCCTGGGCGACAGCGGCGCGGCATCCGCGGGCGACAAGATTCGCGCGGCGGCGCGCTGGCTCCAGGACAACTGCGAGCGGCCGATCTCCGTCGTCGATGCGGCTCAGGTCGCCGCGATGAGCGAACGCAACTTTCTGCGCCGCTTCAAGATCGAGATGGGCATCACGCCTTCCGATTATCTGTTGCAGGCACGCCTCGCCGTGACCTGCGCGCTGCTCACCGACTCGGAACTGCCGGTGGACAAGATCGCGCGCAGAAGCGGCATGGGCAACGGCGACCGGCTCGCCAAGATTTTTCGCAAGCGCCTTCTGATCTCTCCGACCGAATATCGGATGCAGAGCCGGCGCGAAGCTAACGGTTGATCCACTCGGACTGGACGCCGGTTCGACAGACCCCGCCTTCTGTGGGGTAGCGGACAAGGATGGCGTTTAGCGTCGAACATTTGGCCGGACCAGATTGGTCCGGGACTCAATCATTCTCGGGCGGCAGATGCTGCGCGTTCGAACTTGCAGGCAGGAGTCCTGATATGAGCAATGATGCACGCACGGAAAGCGAAGTGACGGTGAACGCAGCGAACGCAGAAGCGTCTTCGGCCACGACGGCCGAGGCATGCCGGCGCCTGGTGCCCGTCATTCTCGCCGGCGGCTCGGGCACGCGCCTGTGGCCGATGTCCCGCGAGCAATTCCCGAAGCAACTGATCGGCATCGTTGGCCGCGATTCGCTTTTGCAAGCCACGGTCGGACGCCTCAAGGGCTTCTCCGGCAACTTCAAGGTCGAAGCCGATCCGATCATCGTGTGCGGTGAAGAGCATCGCTTCACGACAGAAGAGCAGACCCGCGAAAGCGGCGTGAACGCACGCATCATCGTCGAACCGGCACGCCGCGATACGGCGCCCGCGCTCACGCTCGCCGCGCTGCAAGCCGTGAAGGGCGGTCAGGACGCGATCATGGTGGCGATGCCCGCCGATCACTCCATCGCCGACTTGCCGGCGCTGCATCGCGCAATCGCGATTGCCGCCGAACACGCTGAGCGCGGCGTGATCGCTACGCTCGGTATTCCGCCGACGCGCCCGGATACGGGCTTCGGTTATATCCGTATCGGCCAGGCGCTCGAAGACGGCGCGCATCAGATCGACCGCTTCGTCGAAAAGCCCGCCGCCGAACTCGCCGCGCAGTACGTCGCCGCGGGCACGTACTGGTGGAACAGCGGCATCTTCGTCGTGCGCGCCAGTGTCTGGCTCGCCGCGCTCGAGAAGCTCAACATCGACATGCACTCGGCCTGCTGCGCCGCGATTTCGGAAGGCAAGGACGACGGCAAGTTCATCCGTCCGCAGGCCGCGCAATTCGGCCGCGCGCCGTCCGATTCGATCGACTACGCGGTCATGGAACACATCGGCACGCCGAGCGCGCCGTGCGAAGGCGTGGTGGTGCCGCTCGTCGCGGGCTGGTCGGACCTCGGTTCGTGGGACGCCGTGTGGGACGCGATGGACAAGGACGACTCGGGCAACGTGGCGAGCGGCCGCGTGGTGTTCGAAGGCGCGACCTCGAGCTACGCGCGCTCCGAGGGCGGCCGTCTCGTGGCCTGCGTCGGCACGACCAACATCATCGTCGTGGAAACGGATGACGCCGTGCTCGTGGCCGACCGTTCCCGCGTGCAGGACATCAAGGGTCTCGTCGCGCGTATCCGCGAGCAGCATGCGCCGGAAGCCGACACTCACCGCAAGGTGCGCCGTCCGTGGGGCTTCTACGACTCCATCGAACATGGCGAGCGGTTCCAGGTGAAGCGCATCGTCGTGACGCCGGGCGCACAGCTCTCGTTGCAGATGCATCACCATCGCGCGGAGCACTGGATCGTCGTGAGCGGCACGGCGCTCGTCACACGTGGCGAAGAGCAGTTCCTGCTCTCGGAAAACGAATCGACCTTCATTCCGCTCGGCGTGCGTCACCGTCTGGAAAACCCGGGCAAGGTACCGCTCGAAATGATCGAAGTGCAGTCCGGCAGTTATCTCGGCGAAGACGACATCGTGCGCTTCGACGATACGTATGGCCGCAGCTGATCGACGGCGCATACGAACAAGGCAGTCTTCTTTGCAGCGGTAACCAACGACATAAAGACCGTTACGCGAAGGGAGGACAAAAGAGGCAGGTGGTGTCAGGCAACAAGCGATTGCGTTCGGGGGAATGACATGCGCGATTTACAAGGATTGCTGGCGCGTCTTTTTGACGTGGCCATGATCGTCGGCGGCGCCGCTGTGGCGTCGCAGATCCGGTTCGAGTACATAGAGGCACACGCCTATTCGGTGGCGTTCGTCGCCTTTGCGGCGGCTTTCTCGCTCGCGCTGTTTCCCGGCTTCGGCGTGTACGAATCGTGGCGCGGCCGTAGCAAGCTCATGCTCGCGTGCCAGGTCTCACTGGGCTGGCTCGTCGTGCAGGGCTGCGCACTTGCGCTGATGTTCTCGCTGCATCGCCTCGACTACGTCTCGCGCCTCTGGTTCGCCTACTGGACCGCGATGTCCGGCGCGCTTCTGATCGCCGGCCGTCTGCTCACCCATGCGGTCCTCGCCAATGTACGCAACGCCGGTCTCAACCTGCACCAGGTGGCGATCGTCGGTTGCGGCAAGCATTGCGATTCCATCGTTAGAAAGATCGACCGCACGACCGACGCCGGCTTTCGCGCCAGCGCCGCGTTCAACGCAACGCCCGGTCAGGGCCGTCTCAACACGCGCGTTCCGGTGTACGAAGACTTCGACGCGTTCGTCGACTACGTGCGTACCCAGAACGTGCATGAAGTCTGGCTCGCCTTGCCGCTCTCGGAAGAACGCACCATCCTTCGTTTCGTGAACGAGTTCCGCAACGACCTCGTCAACGTGCGTTTCATTCCCGACGTGCGCAGCCTCGCGCTCTTCGAAAGCGGTGTGACGGATCTGCTCGGCGAACCCGCCATCAATCTCGTCGCCTCGCCGTTGTCGCCCAGCGCGCTTCTGCAGAAAGAACTCTTCGACCGCGCCTTCGCGCTTGCCGCGATCATCGCCGTCGCTCCCTTGCTGATTGCCTGCGCCATCGCCGTGAAGCTGTCTTCGCGCGGTCCGGTGCTCTTCACGCAACGCCGTAAAGGCGCGGATGGCCGCGTCTTCAACATCTACAAGTTCCGTTCGATGCGCATGCACACGGAACAGGCCGGAGTGCTTCGTCAGGCCACGCGCAATGATCCGCGCGTGACTCGTGTCGGAGCGTTCCTGCGCCGTACCAGCCTCGATGAGCTGCCGCAGTTCTTCAACGTTCTGCGCGGCGACATGTCGGTCGTGGGCCCGCGTCCGCACGCACTCGAACATGACGACCTTTATCAAAAGGTCGTGTCGGGGTACATCCATCGTTACCGGATCAAGCCGGGCATCACCGGCTGGGCTCAGGTCAACGGCTTTCGCGGGGAAACCGACCGCATCGAAAAAATGGAAGGACGCGTCGCTCATGACTTGTACTACCTCGGTAATTGGTCGTTCGGACTCGATATGAGAATCATCGCCGCTACGATCTTCAAGGGACTACGCCACACCAACGCTTACTGATGCAGGGGACGACCTACATGCACAACCAACAACAACCAGGCAGCATCTCCATGGCCGCCAATATCCAAATGTCGAAGTCGTCGGGCTTCCGGCTCAGCAGCCTTGCGGCGGCAGCCACGCTTTGCGTCGTGATGGCAGGCTGCGGTCTCGCACCGGGTATGAAGATGGAGAAGCCCGCGGCTCTCGTCGAAACTTCGACGGACCAGGGCGACCCGGCAACCACGGTCAACATTCCGATCACGCCGATCGATCTCTCGCTCGTGCGCAAGTTGAAGGCCGCGCAACCGTCGGCCACCGACGATCCGAATGCGAGCCTCTACGGCAAGGCGACGCCGTACAAGCTCGGCGTGGGCGACGTGCTGCAGATCACGGTATGGGATCACCCGGAACTCGTGGCGGCGCTCGGCCAGCCGGCCCAGCAGACGCGTATCGCGGATGCCGCTCCCGGCTTTATCGTCGATGCGGACGGCAACTTGCAGTTCCCGTATGTGAACCGCACGCTGCACGTCGCGGGCAAGACGGAATCGCAAGTGCAGCGCGAGCTGTACTCGGAGTTGTCGAAGGTTTTCGTGAAGCCGCAGGTGACGGTGCGCGTGGCTTCGTTCCGCGCTTCGCAGGTGTATATCGACGGCGACGTGCGTACGCCCGGCTCGCAACAGATCAACGACATTCCGATGACGTTGACCGAGGCGATCGGACGCGCGGGCGGTTTCGCGACGACGGCGGACCAGAGCCGCGTCACGCTGATCCGCGATGGCGTCACGTATCACATCAACATGGCCAGCATGACCTCGAAGGGCCGCAGCCCGTCGGACATCATGCTCAAGCCGGGCGATGCGCTGCGTATCGATTCGCGCGACGAGAACGGCGTCTACGTGATGGGCGAAGTGACCAAGCCCGCCACCGTGATCCCGATGCGCAACGGCAAGCTGACCTTGTCCGACGCGATCTCGCAAGCCGGCAGCTTCAACGCCGAGACTTCGGATCCGAAGGAGCTGTATGTGATCCGCAATGGCCAGACCGATACGCCTGAAGTCTACAAGCTGGACGCGCGTTCGCCTGTGTCCATGCTGCTTGCGAACAGTTTCGAATTGCAACCGAAGGATGTCGTCTACGTGGATAACAACGGACTCGTCCGTTTCAGCCGCGTGCTTAACCTGTTGCTGCCGGCGATCAATGCAGGCCTGACCGCGGCCGTGATTACAAAGTAAGCGTCAAGACCGGTGCGCAGGGGCGCGCCGGTCCACCTTGTGCGACTTAAAGAAAGAGCGAGCGAGACCATGGCCATGAACTTTGATACACGATACTCGGACGTCTCGACCGGCGACGAGTTGCGATTATCCGACTACCTGGCCGCTGTACTGGGCAACTGGAAGCTCGTGATGACCGTGATGCTCGCGGTGGTCGCACTGGGTGCCGCGTACGCTTTCATCGCGCCGCCGACCTACAAGGCCGACGCGCTGATCCAGGTGGAAGAGTCGAATAACGCGGGCAACGCTCAAGCGAACCCCAACGCATTGCAGGCCGTCTCGCAGATGTTCGACGCGAAGTCGACCACGGCCGCGCAGATCGAACTGCTGCGCTCGCGCCTCGTCGTCGACGACACGGTGCGCCGTTTGCACCTCGACATCAGCGCGCTTCCGCACACCATGCCCTTCGTGGGCGGTTTGGTTGGCAGCGTGTTCAACATGTTCAACATGCCCATTCCCTCGGGCTACCTCTCGCGCTTTGCGTGGGGCAATGAACAGATCGACGTGCCGCTCTTCGACACGCCGAAGGAACTCTACGAAAAGAAGTTCACGCTGGTCGCCGGAGAAAACGGCACCTACGTGCTGAACGATCCGGACGGCGTTTCCATTCTCACGGGCAAGGTCGGTCAGGAAGCCGCGGGCGTGACCGCGTTCGGTCCGGTCAAGCTCAAGGTGGACAAGCTCGAAAGCCCGGCAGGCGTGCAGTTCGAACTGCAACGCTTCTCGACGCTCACGACCATCGACAATCTCCAGAAGCGTCTGACGGTGGCGGAAACGGCGCTGCAATCGGGCATCATCGGTTTGAGCCTCGAGGGCGGCAACCCGAAAGAAATCGCGCAGATCGTCAACAACATCGCTAATCGCTACGTCGCGCAGGACGCCAACAAGCGTTCCGCCGAAGCCGAGAACACGCTGTCGTTCCTCGATCAGCAGTTGCCCATTCTGAAGAAGCAACTGGACGAAGCCGAGCAGAAGTACAACACGTTCCGCAACAAGCAAGGCACGGTCGACCTTTCCGAGGAAAGCCGCCTGCTGCTGCAACAGATCGTCGATAACAAGACCAAGCTCACGGACCTGCAACAGCAACGCGCCGAACTGTCGCTGCGCTTTACGGCCAACCATCCGTCGGTGCAGGCGCTCGATGCGCAGATCGCTTCGCTCACCGGCGCGCAAACGCGTCTCGGCAAGAACGTCTCGACGCTGCCGGATACCGAGCAGACCGCGCTGCGTTATCTGCGTGACGTGCGTGTCAACACCGAGCTCTACACGAACCTCCTGAACAGCGCGCAGCAACTGCGCATTGCGAAGGCCGGGCAGATCGGCAACGTGCGCGTGGTCGACTATGCGCAAGCGCCGGATGATCCTGTCCGTCCGAAGCGCGTGATCGTGATCCTGATCGCAGCCGGTATCGGCCTCGTGCTCGGCATTCTGATCGCCTTCGTGCGCAAGTCCCTGTACGGCGGTGTCGAACGTCCGGAAGAGATCGAAAAGCAACTCGGCGTGCGTGTGTTCGCCATCGTGCCGCGTAGCACCCAGCAACTGCGTCTGCAACGCAAGGTGGGCATGCGCCGCGAAGGACTGCACGTGCTTGCCGCGCAAGCGCCGGAAGATGCCGCTGTCGAAGGCATTCGCGGCCTGCGCACGTCGCTCAACCTGCAACTGGCCGATGCGCGCAACAACGTGGTGATGCTCACCGGTTCGCGTCCTGAAGCGGGCAAGTCGTTCCTCTCGGTGAATCTGGCGACGCTGGTTGCATCGACGAGAAAGCGCGTGCTTCTGATCGACGGCGACATGCGCCGTGGCGACATTCACTCGCATTTCGGCGTGCGTCATTCGCCGGGTCTGTCGGATGTGCTGATGGGCGCGGACGTGACGAGCGCGATCCTGCACGATGTCCTGCCGGGCGTGGACCTGATCACCAAGGGCTCGCTGCCTTCGCATCCGTCGGAACTGCTGGCAAGCGATCGCCTGGGCGAAGTGCTCGAGCATTTGAAGCAACTGTATGACCTCGTGATCGTCGATACCCCGCCGGTGCTGGCGGTGACCGACGCAACGGTGATCGGCAAGCATGCGGGCACGAGTCTTCTCGTCGTGCGGCATGGCAAGAATCAGGTGCAGGAAATCGGGGAAACGATGAAGCGCCTGCATCACGGCGGCGTGAACATGAAGGGCGTACTGCTCACGGATGTACCGCAATCGAAGATGTTGATGGGCAGCACCTACGCTGGCTATTACGGCTACGAAAGCATCGCAGAATAAAAACCGGACGCCGCCTGTAAGAACAATGACCGGCGCGCACCATGTGCATGGGCGCGCCAACACTCAGACCGCATACGAGAGGTTAAGCATGGACCGCAAAGTCGCTTTGATCACGGGCATCACGGGGCAAGACGGGTCGTACCTGGCCGAATTGCTGCTCGAAAAAGGCTACGAGGTGCACGGCATCAAGCGCCGTAGTTCGCTTTTCAACACTGACCGCATCGATCACCTGTATCGTGATCCGCACGATCCGGACCAGCGTCTGTTTCTGCATCACGGCGACCTTACGGATTCGACGAGCCTCGTGCGCATCATCCAGCGCGTGATGCCCGACGAAATCTATAACCTCGCGGCACAAAGCCACGTTGCGGTGTCGTTCGAGGAACCGGAATACACGGCCAACGCCGACGGTCTCGGGGCGCTGCGTATTCTCGAAGCGATCCGCATTCTCGGCCTCGAAAAGAAGACGCGTTTCTATCAGGCATCGACTTCCGAACTCTATGGTCTCGTGCAGGAAATTCCCCAGCGCGAAACCACGCCTTTCTATCCGCGCAGCCCCTATGCGGTCGCGAAGCTCTACGCCTACTGGATCACGGTGAACTACCGCGAAGCGTATGGCATGTATGCATGCAACGGCATTTTGTTCAACCACGAATCGCCGGTGCGCGGCGAGACTTTCGTCACGCGCAAGATCACGCGCGCCATCGCGCGTATCGCGGTCGGCATGCAAGACGATCTGTACCTCGGCAACATGTCCGCGCTGCGCGACTGGGGCCATGCGCGCGACTACGTCGAGATGCAATGGATGATGCTGCAGCAAGAGCAGCCGGAAGACTTCGTGATTGCAACGGGCGTGCAATACAGCGTGCGTGAATTCGTGCAACAGGCAGCGGCCGAACTCGGCGTACACGTGCGCTTCGAAGGCGAGGGCGTGGATGAAGTGGGTATCGTCGATCGAGTGGAAGGCCGCGAGACAAAGCTGAAGCCGGGTCAGGTGATCGTGCGTGTCGATCCGCGCTACTTCCGTCCGACCGAAGTGGAAACGCTGCTCGGCGATCCGTCGAAGGCGCATGCCAAGCTCGGCTGGCGTCCGCAGACCACCTTCCAGACGCTCGTCAAGGAGATGGTGCGCGCGGACTATCAGATTGCCCGACGCGACGCACTCGTCACGCTCGCCGGTTTCAAGGCCCTGGAACATCACGAGTAAAGCGCATGGACAAGCACGCACGCATTTTCGTGGCGGGACATCGCGGCATGGTGGGCTCGGCGCTGGTGCGCCGGCTCAACAAGGCCGGCTACCGCAACATCGTGACGCGCACGAAGGCGCATCTCGATCTCACCGACCAGGGCGCGGTGAACCTGTTCTTCGAGGAAGAGCATATCGACGTGGTGTTTCTCGCGGCGGCGCGCGTAGGGGGCATCCTCGCGAATTCGACGATGCCCGCCTCGTTCATCTACGAGAACCTAGCGATCCAGACCAACGTGATCCACGCGGCCTGCCGCTGGAACGTGAGCAAGCTCGTGTTCTTCGGTTCGTCGTGCATCTACCCGAAGGCCTGCCCGCAGCCGATCAAGGAAGAATATCTCCTGCAATCGGCGCTTGAGCCGACCAACGAAGCCTATGCGATTGCGAAGATCGCGGGCCTCAAGATGTGCGAGGCGTACAACCGTCAGTACGGCACGAAGTTCGTCTCGGTCATGCCGACGAATCTCTACGGCCCGAACGACAACTACGACCTGAAGAGCAGTCACGTGCTGCCCGCGCTGATTCGCAAGGCGCACGAAGCGAAGCAACGAGGGGATGCGACATTGCCGGTCTGGGGATCGGGCACGCCGCGTCGCGAGTTCCTGCATGTCGACGATCTCGCCGATGCCGCGACCTTCCTCATGGAAAGCGACATCAGCGAAGGCGTATTCAACGTCGGGACAGGTGAAGACCTGACCATCCGCGAACTCGCGCATACGATTTGTCGAGTGGTCGGCTTCGACGGTCAACTCGAGTTCGATGCCAGCAAGCCCGACGGCACGCCGCGCAAGCTGCTCGATGTTTCAAAGCTCGAAGGCATGGGATGGAAGGCGTCGATCGCACTGGAAGAAGGCATCCGCGCGACGTACGGGGACTTCCTCTCGCGTGACGAATCGATGCAAACGCCGGTCGCCGCATAGCCAGCCGCGAACATATCGAATCCTTTCCAAAGGACGCAAAAGAAATGTCAGCATCAGTGACCATTTTTCATAACGTCGTGTGGTCGCGGCATAAAGGCGAAGTTTTGTCCGCGTTGCATAACATCTCGGGGTCCGGCTCTATTCGTTATTCGATGGTGCAGATCGCGGATACGGAGCACGATCGCATCGGCTTTTCCGATGTCGACTATTCGTTCCACCGCTACCCGATGAGAAAGCTATACAGCGGCTGCTATGAAGACGTGCCGACCTGGCGCATGACCATGCGTCTCACTTGGGAAGTGCTCAAGGCGAAGTCCGATCTCGTGGTTTTGCCGGGGTATCACCGTCCGGAATATTGGGCGATGATGGCCGCGTGCATCCTCACCGGAAAGCGCCGCGCCGTGTTCTGCGATTCAACTGCACGTGACAATCCGCGCCGCATGTTGACCTCCATTCCGAAGCGCGTGTTCTTCGCGCTGTGCGATGGTTACTTCGCTTTCGGTACGCGCAGCCGTGAGTATCTGATGTCCCTCGGTGCGAAGCAGGAGAACATTTTCATCCCTTGTCAGGCTGCCGCGCTGCCGCGTTCGTTTTCACCGAAGACGGTGGGTGATGACCGGCTTCTACATCGGCAAGGCAACAAGCCGGTGTTCCTCTATGTCGGACGTCTGTCCGCCGAGAAGGGCATCGATACGCTGGTCGAAGCGTTCAGTACGCTCAAGAAGAGCGTGCCGGATGCCCAACTGCGTATCGTGGGTACGGGCCCGCTCGGCGACGCGTTGAAGCAGCAAGTGAAAGAGGCTGGTCTCGAGGAATCCGTGCAGTTTCTCGGCAGCCTGCAAGACGCGCCTCTGTCGCGCGAGTATTTCAGCGCGACGTGCATGGTGTTGCCGAGCCGGCGTGAACCGTGGGGTCTCGTCACGAACGAAGCATTGAGTCATGGTTGTCCGGTCATCGTCAGCGAAAGCTGCGGCTGCGTGCCGGAACTCGTGGTGGAAGGGGTATCGGGTTACTCCTTCCCTGCGGGCGATGTGGCGGCCTTGCATCGCACGATGCTCAAGTCGCTGGAAGCGTTCGCCGATACGGCGGGCACGGCGAGCCGTTGCACCGACGTGATTCAGCGCTTCGATCCGCCCACGGCGGCTGCCAATATCGCGCGAGGCTGCGCGCTCTTGCTGACCAACTAAGCGGGTGGCAAAAGCGGGACGGTAGATGGAGGAAGACGCACACAGGTAGTGAAGAGACGCTGCCAGACGCGCGGTCCTGCGCGCCTGGTAGCTGGCGCCTTGCCGGACGCGAAAGCCGTTCGGAGCGAAAGGCGCGTTAGTCGGGCGAGGGACCAAATGAGAATACTGATCTACGGGCTGAATTACGCGCCCGAGCTGACGGGAACCGGCAAGTACACGGCAGAGATGGCAGAAGCACTGGCCGCGGGCGGCCACGAAGTGCGCGTCGTCTGCGCGCCGCCATACTACCCGGAGTGGAAGGTCGGCGAGGGGTATCGAAGCTGGCTTCATCGTATCGAGTCGCGCAAGGGCGTGCGTGTATGGCGCGCGCCGCTATGGGTGCCCAAGAAGCCTAGCGGCGCAAAGCGCATGTTGCATCTTGCGTCGTTCGCGCTGGCGTCCATGCCCGCGCTCGCGGCGCATGTGGCGTGGCGTCCGCATATCGTGATGAGCATTGCACCGAGCCTCGCCAACGCGCCTGGCGCACTTGCGTTGGCACGTCTGACCGGCGCGCGTTCATGGCTGCATATTCAGGATTTCGAGGTTGATGCCGCCTTCGATCTCGGCCTGCTCAAGAACGCGCGCGCCAGCCGCATGGCGCTCGGCTTCGAACGCTGGCTGATGAAGCACTTCGACGTGGTCTCGTCGATTTCCGACAAGATGGTCGATCGCGCGGTGAAGAAGGGCGTGGAGCTGACGCGCGTGTTCCATCTGCCCAACTGGGTCGATACCGGCGCGATCTTTCCGCTCGATCGTCCGAGCGAGTTTCGTCGTGAACTCGGGATCGGAGAACATACGGGCGTGGTGCTCTATTCGGGCAACATGGGCGCGAAGCAAGGCCTCGAAGTATTGGCCGATGCCGCCGCCGCACTCGCATTGCGCGATGACATCGTCTTCGTGTTTTGCGGTAACGGCGCGACCAAGGCGGAATTGCAGAAGCGTTGCGCAGGTCTCAAGAACACGCGCTTCATGTGCCTTCAGCCGGTTGAGCGTCTGAACGAACTGCTCAATCTCGCCGATGTCCACGTGCTTCCGCAACGCGGCGATGTCGCCGATCTCGTGATGCCTTCGAAGCTCACCGGCATGTTCGCCAGTTCACGCGCCGTGATTGCCATGGCGCATGGCGGCACGGAACTCTACGAAGCCGTCAATGGACGTGGCGTCGTGATCAAGCCGGAGAGCGCGAAGGACCTGACCGATGCGATAGAAATGCTGATCGGCGACCCGGAGTTGCGGGCTTCGCATGGCGAGCAAGGACGGCTCTTCGCACAAGAACGTCTGTCGCCGGCTTCCGTGTTTGCACGCCTCGAAGACCGCTTGATATCGCTCATCGGCAAGCCGGTTCCGCATGCGGCGCCGGTGCGGATCAAGGAAGCGGCTGCGCGGCCGGCGGATACGGATATGTTTATCGAGCGTGCGCCTGTCGTCGAGAAGATCGAATAGCAGAGCATCGCGCCGGCTGTTTCACGTGACTTGCAAGGGTTCGTCTTTCATCGAAGACGAACCCTTGTGTTTTTAGTAGGGCGACTTGTAGATGTCTCTGGCGCGCGCGGCATTGGCCGGAGGCTTGAGTCCCGCCGGCGTGGGATAGAGCGTGGCCGCCGCGCCTTGCGGCATCAACATGGCCTTGGCGGTGGCTGCATCGTTTCTTCGACCCGTTGCCCGCAACTGCGCACCCGCACCGGGATTGCCGACATAGCCGTTCTGCTGGGCCAGCAACTTGTCGGTGGGCGAGATGCCCTCAGTGGTCTGCCCGTTCGTGATGGGTCCGCGCTTACCACCTTTGCCGTTGGTCGGCGCGCCATACGGGTCCGAATACGTCGATGGACTTCCGAGCAAGTCCATCTCACCCGCGCCGCCCGCGGCCTGACCGTTGCTCATGGCGGCATCGGCGAAATTGCCTGCATGTGCAAAGGGCGCCGCGGCGAACGCGGTCGCGGCGATGAGCGGGTATAGCACTACACGTAGCGCGTTTTTCATCGAAATCTCCAAAACGGTAGTGCGAAGTTTCCGCAAGTCGGCAGGTGATTGTCTGGTCGCAAGACCTCATTCGGTGCGCTTCGTGCATCGATTCGGTGAACCCGGATACAACGCATGCAACGAATAAATCGGACATGAAAACAGGATATGGCGCGGAACCGATCACTACCGCCAAAAGCCCTGCAGATGCGGCCATTCGTGTATTAGCGCACGCGGGCTCGTGCACCCTTCGCCGATAATCAACCTACCGTATGCGCCTGAGCCGCGCTGCATAGGCATGCTTTCCCTGGCAACGGGCGGGCGGCATGCAAGGCATCTCAAGCGATCATGCGTATCAGAAAAGGTAAGACGAGTACGCCTTGAAGCGTACCTAAGGACAAGGCCAAACACGAGTCGCCAGAAAACAAAAGCGCGCTCGATGACAGGCACCGTGCGACAAGCGCTGCATAGCAATGAATCGGCAGTATGCGGGCAGCTGGGCGAGTAGTGAAGCGGAGTGACTGGGGCGGGGGTTCCTAATGGACAGAGCGATCGAAGAGCGTGGCATCGGCGCGGCCAGAAATGGCAACGCTGGCGAGACTGCCACACGGCGCGCGGCGGCGTCGGGCAAGGTCATCGACCTGTCGCTCGCGGGTCCCGGCAACTTCGTTGCGAAGCGCGGCTTTCTGACCGAGCTCGTGTGGTTCTTCATCGAAGCATGCTTCATCAATAACAAGCTCATTCCGGTCTCGTTTGTGCGCGTGGCGCTTCTACGCGCATTCGGCGCGCGTATCGGCAGCAACTGCCGCATGCCGCATCCCATTCGCGTGAAGGCGCCGTGGAATCTCGAGGTCGGCGACAACTGCTGGTTCGGCGTCGATGCCTGGATCTACAACCAGACCACGATTCGCATCGGCTCCAACGTCTGCATCTCGCAGGGCGCGTTTCTCACTACCGGCTCGCACGACGTGGGCGGCAACATGGACTTGCAGGTCGCACCGATCGTGATCGAAGACGGCGTCTGGATCACTTCGAAATGCGTGGTGCAGATGGGCGTGACCATCGGGCGCTCGGCAGTCGTCACACCGCTTTCCGTCGTACATCGTTCGCTCGATGCGGAAGGCGTGTATGGCGGCAACCCAGTGCGCTTCATCAAAAAACGCTTCCCTGCATGAGTTTTATCGCGGTCGCGCGCTTCGTGATCGACGCGGCCCGGTCGTTTTTGAAAGCACAAGACATCTGAGGCACGGAGACAAAGCGCGCGCGGCGTGATGCGGGCATGTGATGCCGCGTATCACGGCGGGCTTTCGTGAACCGACAGCGAAGGAGACTTGCAAGCTCATGCGGAGCCCTGCGGCAGCACACGCGAACAAGCGCGAATAGCGCGTATATGGCGTACAGGGCGCCGTCGGGATCGTTCGAATCCGGCAAGAAGATGCGTCGCCAAGACGAGCGACGCCTCGCAACCGGATGCGGCGTTTGGACAACGGGTCAGGGGCGCGGTGCATTGCCGGCAACATGGCACACCGCTTAAGCACGAGTAAGAAGGAGCACGGGGCATGTTCATTGACAGCCGAAGCGTAGAGCAAGGCGCGGTAATCGATACCACGGTCTGCATCGTCGGGGCGGGGGTGGCCGGCATCACGCTGGCGCTCGAACTCGAAAGGCAGGGCATCGACGCGTGCCTCCTGGAAAGCGGCGGGTACAAAGCGGACGACGAAACGCGCGATCTGTATCGCGGCGAGAACGTCGGCGTGCCGTACGAGTTCGCCGATGGTTGCCGCAGCCGCTTTCTCGGCGGCAGCAGCAATTGCTGGGGCGGCTGGTGCCGTCCGCTCGATCCGTGGGATTTCGAAAAGCGCGACTGGGTGAAAGACAGCGGCTGGCCTTTCAGCCTGGACGAGTTGCGCCCTTACTATGCGCGCACGCATCAACTGCTGCAGCTCGGCGAGAATAATTTCGATCCGGCCTACTGGGAAGCGGCGATTCATCGTTCGGATGTCAAGCGTCATCCATTCCCGACGGGCAAGGTGCGCGACACGATCTCGCAGTTCAGCCCGCCGGTGCGCTTCGGCAAGGTGTATCGCAAGCATCTGCTCGATGCGAAGAACGTGCGCGTGATGCTGTACGCGAACGCGATGAACATCGACACCGACACCGACGCACGCACCGTCACGAAGATCGATATCGGCACCATCAGCGGCCGGCGCTTTGCGATTCGCGCGAAGGTCTTCGTGCTCGCGACAGGCGGTATCGAGAACGCGCGTCTGTTGTTGTCGTCGAACAAGGTGCAAAAGGCGGGTCTCGGCAACGGCAACGATCTGGTGGGCCGTTACTTCATGGACCATCCGCGCATCATGTCGGCGAAGGTGAACTTCAAGAAGGAATGGGCGCGCAACAAGCTCTACGACATCAAGTATCACTATCAGAACAAGGCGGTCTCGGCACACGGTACGTTCATCTCTTCGCAATTCGCGCTCACGCAGTCCGTGCTGGAACGCGAGAAGCTCCTGAACGCGCGCTCGTGGTTCTATTCGGTGTTCCGTGGTGAGAACACCGAGGGTTCCGAAGCGTTGATCCGCGCGAAACAGGCCATGCTCAAGAAGGATCAGCCGGGCTACAGCATGGCGGGCGACCTCATGACCATGATGGCGCATCCCGTCGATACCGCGTGCTTCGGTCTTGCGCGTCTGTTGCAACCGCGTTCGCTCATCACCGAAGTGAAGATTCAGACGATCGTGGAAGCGGAGCCGAATCGCGACAGCCGCGTGACGCTCTCGGCGCAGAAAGACGCGCTCGGAATGAATCGCGTGTCGGTGGACTGGCAAGTGACCGAGCTCGTGAAGCGCACCTTCGATCGCACGGTGACGCTTCTTGCCGAGGAACTGAAGCGCGGCGGCGTGGCCGACGTGGAGCTCGACGAGCCGCTCGAAGGCAAGCCGTGGCCCGCGCAGCTCGAAGGCACGTGGCATCACATGGGCACGACGCGCATGCACGATTCGGAGAAGGAAGGCGTGGTCGATCGCAATCTGAAGATTCACGGCATGAGCAACCTGTATGTGGCGGGCAGCTCGGTGTTCCCGACGGTCGGCGCAAACTTCCCGACGATCACGATCGCCGCGATGACCCTGCGTCTCGGTAGCCATCTTGGCCGCATGCTGAAGAACGATGAAAGCACGCCGGCAGCGACGCTCGTCTCTTCGTCCGGCACGCCGCTCAAGGGTATCGTCACCGAGGAAATGCCGATGGCCGCATCGGCCATGCATATGCCGGGTGATCTTAGCAAGGCGTGAGGCAGGGCAGCAGCACCTGAAGCGCAAAACGCCGCCGGTCGTCGAGGACCGGCGGCGTTTCGTTTTGATGCGTGCGAGCGGGCATCGCTATAATCGCCGTCCACACCCGGCTTTTTTAGGTATATCGCTCGTGAAACTGCTTATCGCCCTGACACTTGCCCAGCTCTTGCTCGTAGCCTGCTCGTTCTCCGAAACCGAGGCGCAGAAGGCTGGCCGCTTCACACGCACCGAGCAATCGCTCGAAGAGGCGCAGCGCAACGCGACCGTCGAATGCAACGACGCCGCGCAATGCGACGCGGCCTGGAAGCTGACGAAGACGTATGTGGAAAAAAGTTCGAAGGAACGTCTGTTGCGCGCGGACGATGTCGCGATCGACACCGACATGCCTTCAGGCTCAGGCAAGCCGGTCTATTCGGCGACGCGCACGGCGAAGGGCAGTGGCGCAACCATCGTGCTATATGCGCAATGCCGCGACATGTACGGCGAAGAGCGCACCGTGGGCTCGGACTACAACGGCTGCGCGGAAAAGATCATCGCCACGCAGAACGGCTTCGTCGATTACCTGAAGGCCAATCTGGTCGCGAAATAAGCACGCATCAACCGGCTTGCCGCTTCAAACGCAAGGCATCGGTCCTGCCGCCGCGCGGTCCCGCCGTTTCGCGCAGCACGCGGACGAGATCCTTCGACATGGCGTCGACATGAAAGCGTTGCATGAAGGTCTTGAGCGCTTGCTCGCGCATGGCTTCGACCTTGGCGGTATCCATGCGCAGCCAGGTCGATAACGCATCGGCGGCGCCCTCGACGGTATCGGTCGTCACGATTCCCGCGCCGTCTTCTTTCACTTCGCGCCAGATGTTGACCTTGTCGGAGATCAGCACCGGCAAGCGCGAACCCAGCGCTTCCGCAACCGCAATGCCGAAGTTCTCCTGATGCGAAGGCAGCGCGAAGACATCGCTCGTGCGAAACGCGCCCCACTTCAAGTCACCACTTAGCATGCCGGTCCACGTCATGCGAGTCTCGATGCCGAGTTCCTTGGCGAGCGTACGCAGATTCGCGGCGAACTCGCCGTCGTCGGGACCGGCCATCACGAGATGCGCGTTCGTGTCGATATCGCGCACGTTGGCGAACGCCTTCAGCAGCAAGTCGCAGCCTTTTTTCTCGTGAATACGGCCGAGAAACAGAATGGTGCGCTTGCCCGCGAGTTGCGGAAACTTCGCCAGGAACGCTTCGCGCAACGCGGTGGAATCGGCGGGCGGCGGACGCGTGCCGAACGCGACCACTTCCTCATTCGCGCGATACAGTTTGAACGACTCGCGTGCAAGCAGTCGCTCTTCCTGCGTCGTGAACAGCACGCGGCGCGCATCGCGCAGGACGCGATATTCGGCCCACGGCCAATAGAGGCTTTTCTTCAGATGCTTGAGCGGATACGTGCGCTTGAACCACGGATCGAGCATGCCGTGCGGAAACACGTAATAGGGCACGCTGCTGTCGCGCAGAGCCTTCCACGTGCCGTAGCCGTGATACTGCCAGAGACCGTTGACGATCACGGCATCGAAGCGCGTTGCGTGTTCCTTGAGCCACGGCACGAGCTTCGGCGTGAGTCCGTAGAAGCCGCGCGCCGGCCCCAACGCATGAAGACGCAGGGGAAAACTCGCGAGCCACGGTGCATCGGGTGCGTCGAGTGAGACCACTTCGATCTCATGGCCCATCGTCTGCATGCTGATGCCGCTTTGCAGCACGCCTTCGATGGGACCGCCCGCGCGTGGATCTACAGTGGAAAGCAGATGCAGAATCTTCATGGCGTATGAACTGGCTCGTGTCAGGCGGACGGCGCGAAGGTGCTCGCGCCCGGCGGCGAATCGCGCCGGCCGTCGTCATGATGACCATGCGTGAGGCCCGGTGCGTGCGATGCGTGCGTCGGCAAGGCATCGGGCGTGGGCTCGAAAAACGGCTGCATGTCGGGATGCACGGGACCGAAGGGACTTCTGAACGATGGCCGCGGCGCCGCCGTCTCAGCCGCACGCGTGCGCAATGCATGAGCGATGCGCGCATAGGCGGCGACCAGCAGACCGAGCGCGACGCCGAACACGATGCCCGAGAAACGGTTGCCGAGTGGATTGCCGCCCACCGACGTCGCGGGCAGCGAGGCGACCACGAGCAACGCGCGTCCGAGCACCGGCAGATACATCACATCCGGCGCGCGATGCTTCCATGCGCGATACGCCATGGAGCCGCGATAGAGCGCCCACAGCAACGCGATCGGCAACGCAATACCGAACATGATGCCGCCCGCGAAGAACTGATAGACCCAGAAGTTGTGGCCGGCCGCCCATTCCTTGATCGCGTAGAAATCCTTCTTGGTCATCTGACCGGCGAGGTCCGGCAGATACGTCGGCGAATAGCGATAGTCGTGACCGTAACCGAGACCGACCGCGACGGAGAGTGGCGAGGCCATCGTCTGATCGTATTGATCCTTCATCTCGGCAAGGCGCGTGATGGTGGTCGGATCGCGGCCGGACTCCGTGTCTTTCGAGAACGACATGCGCTGCGCCCAGTGCTCGGCAACACTCGGGAAGAACGCGGCAGACGCGGCCACCATCGCGCCGAGAAGCGCCGCGATCATGACCGCGCGCAAGCCGGCCGTGAAGAGATGGCGGATGGACGGCGCGGCAAGCCAGGTCGCATAAATGAACAGCAGGATGGTGCCGACGAGCAGACTGCGCGTCACGCTGAGCAGTTCGATCACCACGGTGCCGAGAAACAGCAGCGCGGTGAACTTGGTGACGCGCCGCGCGATGACGAACTCATGCAGCAACAGTCCTTGCAAGCAGAGGAACGTCACGGAGACGATGCGAAAGCGCACGCTGTCGAGGCCGCCGCCGGTTGCCATGCCGTAGGCGAAGCTGAAGACGAGCGAGGCGATCATCGACCAGTACATTGCGCGTTCGATCTGTTCGAGACGCTGAGAGTCCCACGGACGGCATGCGACGAAATAGCCGAGCAGCATCAGGAGGAACGGCAGAATCACGCGCATGTAGTTGCCGGAGTCGTTGCCCTGCAACACCTGCGTGGCGATACTGCCGACCATGGTGAGCATGAAGAGCGACGTGATGACCGTGCGCAGCCGCGAGCGATAAGCAAAGCGCGGTCCGATCAGCATAAGCGCGATGGCGGCGCCGATGGAAGGCACGGTGAGAAGAATCTGGATGGCCTTGCTGGCTGTCTCGGCGGCCTTGAAGTCGAAAGCGAGCGGCAGCAGGAAGAGCCAGATCCAGACGACGGCGAACTTGTTGCGCATGGCGTTCTCTTTAGATCGCAAAGCTCTTCGAGCTTCATATCCTCGCGGCGTCTGCCGCTGCATACCCGGAAAGCCTGAGTCGCGTTTCGTTTCGTGATGCTGTTGATGGATGCGACGGTTCCGGGAGCCCCGTATTTGTGGGTCGAATATATCAGCGGGTTTTCGAGCATGCCGTCGCGGCGGCGTTTTGCGACTAGCGTTAGGCGCGAAACGACGGACGCCCATGTGCGCCGCACCACGCTCGCCGTGAGCGCTTAAAGACATTGTTGCCGAGCGCGCATACGAGATTCGCCGATGTCGGCTAACTGCGCGATTCTGGCGGATCGCAACGATAGTCTGGACCGATTATTGGACAGCCGCGATGCTCGTTCTTCGTGCACGAGCGTGCGTGCGCGCGCCGTCGACGGGACAGTCAAATGCGGCGTCAACTACAACAGAAAGACCTTCGCAGAAGGGGGAAGACATGAGCCTGTTCGGCGTGCCGCGCATTCAGGGAGCGAGTCGCTCGATCGAGCTCGACTTCATCCGGGGTCTCGCGATCATCGCGGTGATGGGATATCACTTCCATTCGTATCCCACGGGTAGCGCGTTTATCGCGGCGATCGAGTATCCGCTCAAGAGCTTCGGGCACGAAGGCGTGAATTTGTTCTTCACGCTGAGCGGCTATCTCGTCGGCGGATTGCTGCTCAGGCAATACGCGCAAGAGGAACGTATCGATGCGGGGCGCTTCATCGTGCGTCGGATCTTCAAGATCTGGCCTGCTTATTACGCGCTGATTCTGTTTCATGTGGTGGCGGGACGGCATCCGACCGATACCTTCCTCGTGCAGAATCTCACGCACATGCAGAACTTCTTTGGTTCGTCGATTGCACAGACCTGGAGTCTTGCCGTCGAAGAGCATTTCTATCTGTTCCTGCCGTTGCTTCTGATCGTGCTGGCGCGGTGGCGTGCGGATTTCAAGACGATTCTTGCCGTACTGGGATCGATCTGCGTGGTGGTGTTGGTTGCACGAAGTATCGCGGTTTATAACGGGCATCTCGAGGAGACCTTCTTCTATACGCAGTACCGCATCGACAGCTTGCTGTTCGGCGTGATGCTCGCGACCGTTCGTTGGCTCAAGCCGAATATCTATCGTTCGATTGCGGCGCAAAAGCACTTGCTGATCGCGATGGTCGTCGGCGTCGTGTTGTGGCTCGTCTTCGGAACGCGCAACGTGGCGCTCGATCAGAGTATCGGCTATACGATCCAGGCGATCGGATTCTGCGCGCTCATCGTGCTGACGCTCGAATATTCGAAGTCGACCAGGCAGAGCAAGATTTATCGCGTGATCGGATGGATCGGGGTGTATTCGTACGGCATCTATCTTTGGCATTCGCTGGCGCTGGCTCCGGGCGACATGCTCATTCGCCGGGCCGCGGCGCTGCATGTGCCGGCCATTCCCGCTTGGTTCGCGATCATGGGCGCGCAGTTCGCTATTGCCATCGTCGTGGGATACGTGACCACGCGCGCTGTCGAGTTTCCGTTCCTCAAGATTCGGGACGCGCTTTTTCCGGCGAAGCGGAAGGCGGAGGTGCCGGTTTCGGCGGTTGAGCCGCAGGCTTGATCGGCTCACGGGAGCAGGAAAAAAGAAGCCGCCTTTCGTGAGGAAAGGCGGCTTCTCTCGTTGATGCACCGCAAAACGCCATCAAACCGCCTGCCGCAACGTCTCCTTGAATTGCAGAAGCGTATTGCGCTCCAGCAGATGCCCCGACGCGAACGGCGCCACGCGTCGTGCGAGCACATCGTCGAGCGCCTGATTGATCGCAGCGGGCGAAAGCTCGTCGACCACAGGCCCAAGCTCTCCCGTGCGGCAGAACCATCCGATCAAGCCATCCGCGGTGGCAATCACCGGCTTGCCGAAGCGGAACGCCTGCACGAGCACGCCGCTCATGCCGTAGTGCCCTTTGTATCCGAGCCAGACGGCATCGCAGGCCGAGAAGAGATCAAGCTCCATCTCGGCGGGAATGAAGCGGTCGAACACCACGGGCACGGGCGCCTTCAACTTTGCGATTGCCGTTGCGAGCCGAGCGCGCACGTCTTCGTCCTGAGCGCCGGCAATGACGAGCGTCGGCGACTGCGCACTCGGGCGTTGCGCGAGCGCTTCGATCAGTTCGAAAAGGCCCTTGCGTTCGTTGATCGCACCGTAGACGAGCACATGCAGCCCATCGGACAAGCCGAGGCGCTGGCGAGCCGCTGAAGGCTCGGCGGCGCGTGCGTCGGGAAACGGATCGGCGAGATATTCGATCGAGGTCGTGTCGCGAGCGGCGGATACGTTGCGCTTCCACCAGTCCGGCAAGGTCGGGTCGATGGTCAGCAGCGTCTTCATGCCGCCCACGCGAATGGCGCGCGCAAAGAGTCTTCCCTTCACCGCATTCACGAGCGGCCGGCGCGGCGCGCGCACACCCACGAGATGATGATGAAAATTCGAACGCATCGTGATGCCGACCCACGGCGTCTTTGCGAACGGCGAGCGCAGGAACGGCAAAGCGAGCAGGAAGTAATCGACGTAAGGCACCACGACGAGCGCGATGGAACGCCCACGGCTCGCGGTATCGAAGAAATGCTTGAAGTCCTGATGCGCGCGCACGTAGCTGACCGAGTGCAGGCCGCGCCCATGACGCACGGGCGGCGCGACCATCATGACTTCGAGCGCGTCGCCGCCTTGCTCCTGAATCTTCTTCACGAGCGGATGCGCCGCGTTGCCAGGCTCGGTCACGATAATGCAGCGATACCCCGCTTCCATGTAAGCGTTCGCGGCCCATTCGGCATAACGCCAGCGATGCCCGCTGAAATTGGGCTCGATGATGAGGACTTGATCTTTCGCCATTGATTTCACCGTTGCATCCGGCAGATGTGAACGCACATTGAGCGCGAGATGGCTCGCGCCACGCCATAACGCCGACGAAACCGACGTTAGCATCGCCACTGCGTACGCAACGGCCAAATTTCAGCGTTTTTCCGCGTACGCCCTGTGTGCGGGGACACGCTTTGAAATTCGTCAACCCGCATTGACACCCATTTCGGGCCGATTTCGACTACGCGTTGTCGTCCGCCGCAACCGCTGCCACGATACTTTTGGCACAGTCGCCTAAAGAAGAAGCGGCGTCACGCGCGCACCCGTCGTCCGGAATGGGAGCGTTGCGCGACGCGCAAGGTGGTCGAGCGCGCCAGGCCTCAAGCGCGAACGCCACGCCAACGAAATAACAGCAGCGCGGGGAATTCGAGTGAGATCTGTCCGGCTACCTTTCATACCGGCGCGCGGGCGTTTCCAGCAGGACGCCGCATTCTGGGTGCTTCTGCAGCAAGTGGTCGTGCGCGGCTTCGTCGCCGTCAAGTTTCTCGCCATCGGCCGGATTCTCGGACCCGAGGCAATCGGCGCGGTCAGCATCGCGCTGCTCGCGGTGGCTATCGCCGAATCCTTGTCCGATACCGGGCTCGCGCAAGCCGTCGTGCAAGGCCGCGATGCGCCCACGCATAACGAGCTCGGCGCGGTGTGGTCCACGCTAGCGATGCGCGGCGTGCTCATCGGTCTCTTGCTCGCGGTGCTCGCGCCGTTCATGAGCAGCCAGTTCCATATGAGCGGCTCGATCGGGCTGATCCTGCTTGCAGCCGTGTTGCCGATCGTGCGCGGCGTGGCATCGCCCGCGTATTTCATCGTGACGCGGCAGCGCGGCTTCCAGAAGCTCGCGGGCGTCGAGTGTTCCGCGAGTTTCACGGATTGCGCCGTCGGCCTCATTTGCGCGCTCTCGGGCGCGGGCGCCTACTCGGTGCTGATCGGCCTCGTCGCCGGCGAGATACTCAAGACCACGCTCACCTGGAGCAGCATGTCGCCGCGTCCGCCGCTGCGTTTCTCGGTTGCGGGCATCTCGCATTACGTGGGTTTCAGCCGCTGGATCTGGGCGGGCAGCGTGGTCAATCTGCTGCTCAATCAGTTCGACAAGGTGGTCGTCGCCAAGCTGCTCGGGCCGATGCAACTGGGCGCGTATCAGATGTCGTCGAAGCTCGCGCAGATGCTCCTCGCCGATGCCGCCATCGCCATGTCGCAGTATCTGTTTCCGACATTCTCCGAGCATCACCGGCGCGATACGCAAGGCG
Source organism: Caballeronia sp. GACF4 (assembly GCF_023631025.1). NCBI lineage: Bacteria > Pseudomonadati > Pseudomonadota > Betaproteobacteria > Burkholderiales > Burkholderiaceae > Caballeronia > Caballeronia sp. GACF4. The sequence goes on along the minus strand of NZ_JALQDW010000009.1, from coordinate 100,299 downwards.
CGCGCAAGCTCTTCACGCGTTATCTGCTGATCGCGGGCGTCGGGCTCACGGTGCTCGTGATCGTGCTGCGTCTGGCCGCCGAGCCGCTCTTCAATCTCGTGCTCGGACCGGCATGGCTTTCGGCTGTGCCGCTCTTCCGTATCTTCGTGATCAACATGGCGATCGGCGCGATCATCGCGGTGCTGGTGTCGTGGCTGCGCGCGGTCGGCATGCCCAAGGTGGCGACGCACGCGTCGATCGTGCAGGCCATCGTGCTGTGCGTGACCGTGCCCATCGCGACGCACCTATGGGGCGTGACGGGTATCGCCTGGGCCATGACGCTCGGTCTCGGCGCCGCGGCGTCATGGATGCTGTTTCGTATCGTCAGGGAGGCTTGAATGCGCATAGTTCACCTCGTACTTGCACCGCGTCTGTCCGGCGCCGAAGTGCTCGCGAAAGATCTGGCGATTCATCAGCAAAAGGGCGGCGAGTCGGTGGCGGTGGCCTCACTCGTGCCGGCGCACGACGATTTCACGGCGCTCAAGGCGGAACTCGTCGCGAATGGCGTGGAGTGTCTGTTCCCGGAGCGCATGTACGGGCGCTTCGGCAAGCTGTGGCATCTGTATCGCACGATCAAGGACGCGCGCGCCGACGTGCTCTTCGCGCACGCGACCATTCCCGCGTTCTACGCGCGCATGCTGCCGCTCAACGTGCCGATCGTCTATGTGATGCACTCGGCCACCAACGACTTCGAGAGCGAAGCCTTCAGGCGCGTCGAACGTCTGTTGTCGCGGCGGGCGCGCGCGGTGATCGCGGTGTCGCCGACCAATATCGACGATTATGTGGACGCGGTGGGCCGTCATCCTTCGATGACGCTGATTCCGAATGGCGTCGACATGGCGCGCTTCGGCAAGCGTCCGGCCGGCAGCGTGACGAAGGAAGCGCAGATCGTGCAGATCGGCCGCTATACGTCGGTGAAGAACCAGCTTTCCACGGTGCATGCGTTTCAGCGCGTCGTCGAGAAAGTGCCGTCCGCGCGGCTCTTGTTGTGCGGCGTGATCGAAGATCCGGCGTATCACGCGGCGGTCGGCGATCTCATCGCCAAGCTCGGATTGTCGGATCGCGTGAGTCTGCAAGGTCCGCGTTCGGATGTCGCGGAACTGCTGTTCTCGTCGAACGTGTTCGCCATGCCGTCGCGTTCGGAAGGGCATAGCATCGCGTTTCTGGAGGCGCTCGCGTCCGGCGTGCCGGTGGTGGCGAGCACCATTCGGCCGTTCAGCTTCGCGGCGGATTTTCCGGGCGTGCATCTCTGCGATCCCGACGATATCGACGCTTATGCGGACGCGCTCGTGCGCGCGCTGACCGAGCCTCGCTCGCATCGTCCGCTTGGTGGGCTCACGCTCGCCGATACCGCCGCGCGATATCTCGCGGTGGCGCGTCAGGTCACGCAGGCGCTGCCGCGTGGCGCCGCGCCGGCTTGAGGTTTCATCGTTGATGGCTTGACGCGGCGGGCGTTCGTCGAGGCTTTGCGCCGGCGTGATGTTCGACCTGGCGCCGCGCCGAGGTTTTTTCACATCTTCTGCGTGCAAGCGGCCATTGCGCCGCTGTCCTTCCCTCCCGAATCCGGAAGACGCGACCGCTTGCCGTTTCAGCTCGAACCGAACGCCTGCGCCGCGTCTTCGATCACGCGCGGCTTGTGGGCGCGCGCGATCGCGTAAAGCCGGTTCATATCCACTCCCGTCGATTCAACACTGGCGCACTCATAATTTTTCGCGTATCAATTGAGGGCTTGCGCCACGGTCGCTGTCCGGACCGCCATTGCCTCGATCCCTTCCAGGCTTCGGCAAGCACGCGCTTCGGATGCGGCGCTTTGCCGTTCGCATCACGTCCGCCGGTCACACAATCGCTTCACACTTCACTGCAGAAATCGCGCGCGTGCGTGATAGGCATCGCCATTGGCGCAGGCTGCAGCGCGGAAACCGCGCTTCTCCCAATTGTTGGATTTTCGAGGAGTTCCACACGATGAGCACGATCAAGACGAAAGACGGCACCTCCATCTATTACAAGGACTGGGGCAGCGGCAAGCCGGTGGTGTTCTCGCACGGCTGGCCGCTCGACGCCGATGCCTGGGACGCTCAAATGCTTTTCCTCGCGGGCAAGGGATACCGCGTGATCGCGCACGACCGTCGTGGACACGGTCGTTCGGATCAACCGTCGGAAGGCAACGACATGGACACTTATGCCGACGATCTCGCCGCGCTGCTCGACACGCTCGATATCACGGGCGCCACGCTCGTCGGCCACTCGACGGGAGGCGGCGAGGTCGCGCATTACATCGGCCGGCATGGCACGAAGCGCGTGGCCAAGGCCGTGCTGATCGGCGCGGTGCCGCCGCTCATGCTCAAGACCGAGGCAAATCCGGACGGCTTGCCGATCGACGTTTTCGACGGCATACGCCAGGGTGTGGCTGCGGATCGCTCGCAGTTCTATCAGGATCTGACGATGCCGTTCTACGGCTACAACCGCGAAGGCGCGAAGATTTCGCAGGGCGTGCGCGACCTGTTCTGGCTGCAGGGCATGCGCGGCGGCATCAAGGGGCATTACGAGTGCATCAAGCAGTTCTCGGAAGTGGACTACACGGCCGACCTCGAAAAGTTCGACGTGCCCACGCTCTTTCTGCATGGCGACGACGACCAGATCGTGCCCATCGGCGCGGCGGCGGAGAAGGCGTCGAAGATCGTGAAGAATGCGACGTTGAAGGTGTATCCGGGCGGCGCGCACGGCATGTGCACGGTCGAGGCGGATAAGGTGAATGCGGACTTGCTGGCTTTCATCGAGAGTTAAACAGGCTTTGCGTGACTCGTTCTTGCGGGCGAGTCACGCGTTACGCGTTGGCCATTCGGATGAGGTGCGCAGGATAGATGTATCGTGGATGATAGACTCCAGACGACAGGATCGCGAAGGATGACGAAGTAATTGACGCGAGGGTTATTTTGTTGATGGAGGGCAGGAATTATGCCGATAAGAACGGCGGAGTATCTATATTCGAAGTACTGGGATGGTCGGTTGCCGGTCGATCCGGAGGCCATCGCGCGGGCGGCAGGCGTAACGGTCAACTTCGATCCTGATATGGGCGAGGTTTTCGGGCGCTTCGAGAGAGTGGACGGCAAACCGCATATCTACATCAATTCGCGCGAGGGGAAACGGCGGCAGCGATTTTCAATTGCGCATGAACTTGGGCACTTCGCTCTCAGACATGGCAATTCCTTCGTCGATACGGCGAAGCAGTTCGTGGAAGTGCCGCGAAGATTGGTCGAGTTACAAGCCAATACTTTCGCGCTTGAGCTGCTCATCCCGGGTTTTGCGGTCGACATTCTTATCGAAAAAAGGAATATCACGAGCATAAAAAAATTGAGCGAACAGTTTCATGTCGGCCAAGGCGCAATGACGATCAAGTTGGGGCAAATGGGATGGGTTTCATGAACTCAGAAGCTGGGTCGGCGAAAGTGCGAGACGAACGGGTCTATCTGGATACCGACGCTGAGGAGCTATCAGTGACAACGATAGTGCATCCGTATTTACTGAGAGAGCAGGTTGCCGACCGACGGCAATATCGAAGGTTCAGGCATTACACATTCATCGGTATGGCCGGATTGATCGCAGTTCTTCTCGTCATGCTAGCCGCGTGGATTATCACGTTCGGCTGGCGCATTTTCGGTTCTTCAGCCCGAAACTATTCATCGCATGTCGAGTTGTTGCTGGCGCCGCTTGTGGTGCTGGCTTCACTGGTCGCCGTGTCCATGCTGCCCATCGTCCGCCTGGTATTCCGGCAACTCGGAGACAAAGACGACAACAAGAACGGCGTCACCATCTGGCAAACGGTCATCAGCGAAATCGGCGATGCTCTAAAGGAGTATGTGGGTCGCAGCCCCAAATCCCCCGCCTGAAACCAAAACCGCCCGTGCAAGACACGGGCGGTTTAGAAAACATGATTCATTTGCGCACCACGTGCGGCCGTCGAAACACCATCCATCGCGGAACCTTGAATCGCACGATGCTGATGTACAGCCACACGTAAGTCGCCGCAAACACCATCACGAAACAGAACAAATGCAGCGTGTGCCGCCAGAACAACGTCGCGGGAATCACCGCAATCAGGCATAGCAGCCAGAGATAGGGCGAAGTCAGCGAATTGCGTCGCGTGAGTTCACGCGCATTCTGCACGCCGACCGCCCAGCGCATCAGCCGCTTGTAAACCAGCATATGCAGATGCACGCCATCCGGAATTCCCGGCGACATGCCGCGAATGAACTTCTTGCGGTAGATCGAGAAACACGTCTCGAAGATCGGGTACATGAAAAGCAGCACGGGATACCATGCCGAGACATCGCGGTTGCGCATCACGAGCAGGATGGACAGTTCGCCGAGCATGAAACCGACGAAGTACGCGCCGCCATCGCCGAGAAAGATCAGTCCCGCCGGAAAATTCCAGATGAAGAAGCCCATCACCGCGCCCATCATGATGAGCGAGCCCGACAGCACGACCGGATCGTGCACCTGAAACGCCACGTAGGCGAGCGAGGCGAACATCATGAACGTGACCATCGAAGCGAGGCCGTTGAAGCCGTCGATGATATTCACCGCGTTGGCGAGCGCCGCCACCGCGATCACCGTGACCGCGCAGGAAATGACTGCGTAGGAAAGCAGAAAGTCGAGCGGCGGCACGCTGATGCGCGTCACCGCGATATTCAGAACCGCATACGCGAGCCCGGCCGCCGCCATGGTGCAGACAAGCCGGATGAGCGGCGTCACGCGCTTGGTCATGTCTTCGATCAAGCCGGAGAAAAACGCCGGCATGCCGCACGCGATGATGCCGAGTATCCCGCCCGAAACGAGCGGGTAACTCCATCGCAATTGCACGGCCGATACCGTCAGTCCGCACAAAATGCCGACGCCGCCGATGCGCGGCACCGGTCGCGCATGAAACTTCTGCACGCCGGCAAGATCGGTGTCGCCCAGCACGCCTTCATGCAGGTGCGCGAACCGCACGATCAACAACGTCACCAGCAGCGACACCAGAAAAGCAAGCGCGAAACTAAGCATGAAATAGGACCGGTTGATACGAGTGAAGCAAGGCGCCGCGACGCCTCAGGCAAAGCCTCGCGGATTTTGCGACTGCCAGCGCCAGTGATCCGCGCACATGCGCTCGATGCCATGTTCCGCGCGCCAGCCGATCAGCGCGAGCGCCGCGGCCGGGTCGGCGTAGCAAGCGGCGACGTCGCCCGGACGGCGCGGCACGAGTTCGTAAGGCACGGGCTTGCCCGACGCCGTTTCGAATGCCTTGACCACATCCAGCACGCTATAGCCTTGTCCCGTGCCGAGATTGACGACGAAACTTCGGTCGAGCGACTTCAGCGCATCGATTGCGGCAATATGCCCGCGCGCCAGATCGACCACGTGAATGTAATCGCGCACGCCGGTGCCGTCGGGCGTCTCGTAGTCGCTGCCGAACACGCGCAGGCGTTCCAGCTTGCCGACCGCCACTTGCGCCACGTAAGGCATCAGATTGTTCGGCACGCCCGCCGGATCTTCGCCGATGAGCCCGCTTTCATGCGCGCCGACCGGGTTGAAATAGCGCAGCGTCGCGATACGCCACGACGGATCGGACACTTCGAGATCGCGCAAAATTTGCTCGGCGATGAGCTTCGATTGCCCGTACGGATTGGTCGCGGAGAGCGGAAAACTCTCGTCGATCGGCACGCTCTGCGGCACGCCGTACACCGTTGCCGACGAACTGAACACGAAGTTGCGCACGTTGCGCTCGCGCATCACGTTGAGCACGGCAAGCAGGCTGCCGATGTTGTTGCTGTAGTACTCGATCGGCTTCGCGACCGATTCGCCCACCGCCTTCAACGCGGCGAAGTGGATCGCGCCGGTGATCTCGTGCGCATCGAAAATCCGGCGAAGCGCGGCTTCGTCGCGCGCGTCTTCCTGATAAAACGCCACCGGCTTGCCCGCAATGCGCTCCACGCGCTTGAGCGACTCCGCGCGGCTGTTGACGAGATTGTCGATGACCACCACGCCGTAGCCCGCGCCGAGCAGTTCGACGCAGGTATGCGAGCCGATGAAGCCCGCGCCGCCTGTCACCAGAATCGTGCCTCGCGAGGTGGTTTGTGCCGTGTCCTGCGCCGCGTTCTCATGCGCCCCGTTGCCATTCATCGTGTGCTCCCCAGAAATCGAAATTCAGAGTGAAATGCCGGTTATGGCGTGTATTGTGCCCTTGTATCGTTCGACGACATTTTTTTCGTCGAATTCGCGGGTGACTTTCTCGCGGCCGCGTTGCGCCATTGCTTCGCGCGCGCTACGTGGCAGCGTCAGCATGCTTTCGAGTTGCGCGGTGAGGCTGTCCGCGCTCTTGACTTCGCAAAGCAGGCCGTTTTCGCCGTGCGCGACCACTTCGCGGCAGCCGGGCACGTCGGTCGCGACGATCGGACGGCCCATCGCGGAGGCTTCCATCAAGGTGCGCGGCACGCCTTCGCGATACGAAGGCAGCACGACGCAATCCGCCGCCGCGACGAGCGGCCGAACGTCGTTCGCTTCGCCCAGATATTCGACGATATTCTCACGCTCCCACGCTTCTACGTCCGTGCGGCCGATCGCGCTGGGATTATCGACGCCAACGGGCCCCAGCAACTGGAAACGCGCATGCGGATAGCGGTGCTTGAGCCGTCGCGCCGCTTCCACGTATTCGGCCACGCCCTTGTCCCACAAGAGCCGCCCGATCAGGATGAACACGAAGTCTTCGCGTTCGGGCAACGGCTCGAAGGCGAACTCGTCGAGATCGACGCCTTCGCCATGCAGACGGCGCGCGCGATCCGGGTGCACAAGCAGTTTTTCATCGTTGAAGGCGGCGAGATCGTCCTGATTCAGAAACCAGATTTCGCGCGGAAAACGGAACGCAAAGCGATAAAGCCGCTTGGCGATCTGCGCCGTGCGGCTTTTCTGGATGAACACGTAGCCGAGTCCCGTCGTCACCGCAATCGACGGCACGCGCGCCAGCATGGCCGCCAGCGAGCCGTAGATATTCGGCTTGATCGTGTAGTGGAAAACGAGATGTGGACGCGTCGCGCAATATTCGCGATACAGCGCGACGAGCGTCTTCAGGTCCTGACGCGGGTCCGTGCCTTTGGACGCCACCGGCAATTCGACGCAGCGGCAGCCCATTGCCTCCAGCGGCTCGAACGTGCGGTCGCGCGGCGCGATGATCGTCACTTCGGCTCCGTTGTCCGTCAGCATGCGCAGCACGCCGCGCCGGTAGGTATAAATGGCCCATGCCGTGTTGCACACGAGGGCGATGCGAAGGCGCTGCGGTGGTTTCGTCATCCGGAAGTCGTTTTTTTACGGTTCGCCGTGCAAGGCGGAACACGCCGCGCGCTTGCGCTTGTGCACGGCCAACCGTAGCGCAAAATCAATCGAAAGCAATTCGACAATAAGTTCAGGGTGCAACTATTTCGTGGGCGTGGAAGGCCGCAGCAGTTTCGCCTTCAACGCCTTGAGCGCGCGATACGGCAGCAGCAGATGCGCAATGCTCTTGCCGATGCCCGCCCAGTCGAACACGTTGCCCGCCCGCAAGTAACGCCATTGCAGGCGCAGCGTTGACAGCGTCTGCGTGCGGCGTTTCGTGGCGCTGATGCCGTTCTCGTTCAGCTCGTAGTAAAGACCGAACGCTGGCAGATTCGCGCCGTCGTAGCGTGCAAGCAGACGCAGCAGCAGATCCAGGTCTTCCGCCGCGCGATAGTCCGCGCGATAGTTGCCGACCTCGCGCACCGCCTCGACACGCAGCATCAGCGAGGGATGCGCGAAGCACGAGCGCGCGAGCATCATGCGGCGGATCGTGTCCGGTTCGGTCGGCGGCGTGAGATCGAAGAGCGGCGCGCCGCCGGTGGCTACCACGTGCGTCCACATGCCGAGCGCGGCCACACGCGGATGCGCCTCGAGATACGCACGCTGCATCGCGAGCCGCCCGGGCGTCGCGAGATCGCCGCTGTCGATACGCGCCGCGTAGCGCAAACCGCGCGCGGCAAGCGCTTCGATGCCGGCCTGCAACGCGCGCTCGATCCCGCCGTTTTCGGGCAGTCGCAGAATCGCGATCCGCATGCCGTCGATGATCGGCGCGACGATGGGTGGCGTGCTGCCGTCATCGACGATCAGCACTTGCACGGGCGACGTTTCATCGAACGAGGCGAGCGTGCGTTCCAGGTCGGCCTGACCGTTGTACGCGGGAATGAGGACGGCAACATCGGAGAGAGCGTTCATGCTGACAGGCGCAAGCGTATGTAATAGAAATTCACCGACGCCGCCGCCAGATAACCCGCAGCCAGTCCGATCAACGCGCCGTAGCCTTCGAAGCGCGGAATGGCGAACGCATTCACCGCGAACGCGACGCCGAGCGCGAGCAGCCATTTCGCGAGCAGCACGTACTTCGCCTGAAATTTCAGGACCACGAGATTGCCGATTGCCTCGATGCCCGCCGGCACCGAAAGCCACACCGCCCAGCGGAAAATTTCCGTGGCGCCCGCATAGTTCGGCCCGAAGACTCGCGTGATGATGAAGCCCGCGAGGGCGTCGAGCACGGCGGCGCCGGCGACCATCAAAACGGCGGTCAGCGCGAAGAGGCGCCACAGATTGCGCTTCAGTTGCGCGGTGTCCGTCACGCGATAAACGAACGCCGGCGCGATGGTCTGCGCCAGCATCAGCGCAAGCGCGATCCAGTTTTCGTTCAATTGCTGCGCGGCGGAATAAAGCCCGAGTTCCGCGAACGATACGCGATGCGCGAGCATCAGCCGGTCGAGTTTAAGGAACAGATACATGCAGATGAGGCCGATCCAGAACACCATACCCGCGCTCGCGAAGTGCCTGAAGAGCGCGCGGTCGAAGTGCCAGCCGAGCCTGCCGCCGTGCCGCCGCATGTAATACACGAGAAGCACGCCGCCTATCGCCGCCGCTTCCAGCGCCCACAGCCAGCCGAAACTCGCCGCGCTCATCGCCATGCGCACGAAAGCATAGACGAGCGCCGCCTTGACGATGGCCGTGAACATGCTCGCGATCAATTGCGGCTTGCTGTAGGTCATGCTCTGCAGCCACGCGTTGATCACGCCGATGAACGGCTCGCGAAACAACATGGTGAGCGCAAGACCGGCGAGCATGGCGCCGACGAGCGGGTCGGTGAAGCCCGCCGCGATCCATGTCCAGGTCATGACGAGCGCAATCGCCGATACCGCGATGCGCAACACGAAGGCGCTGCCGAGCACGACGCCCGTGCGCGCGGGCGGTTCCTTCACGATGGTCGGCACCAGAATTTCCGCGCCGCAGACCCACGTGATCGGCGCGATGACGAGCAAGAGCGTATTCGCGTACTGCCATTTGCCGAACGCGTCCGGGCCGAGATAGCGCGCGAGCAGCCCCGAAATGACGATGGCCACCGCAATCTGCGTCAGCCTTTCGAGCCCGAGCCAGACGATGTTGGCGAGCGCCCGCGCGACGTCCGGATTGCCCGAGCGCGTCAACGCCTTCATGCCGCGCGTACCGAGGTGTGGTCGGGCATGCCGTGTGCTAGCAAAACCTGACGGTCCGACGCTTTCGCGATTTTCGCCAGCTTCGTGACAAACGTTCGCCGCAACGGAAAATAGTTTTGTGTGGTGGCGCGCGAAGGCGCCTCATTCCCGGGCATCGAGGCGAAAGAGCGATTAGGCATTGGATTAGAATGAGCGCGCGAGGCTTTGCCGCGACGCGCAGCATGAAAACGTGGAAAGCGCTGAAAGACAGCGATTATAAGTGCGAACCGAAGCTCGATCCTCGAAGCCGCGGTCGCGATGCGCAAGCACACTTGCAGGCAGAATTCGAACCGTCATCTGGCATGCGCTTGCATGCCGGCGCGTTTTACATCGATCACGTTTCGACCTGCACGCCCTCATGGCTGCATCGCCGAGAATCCATCAATCAAACGAGAAGAGGTAGCCATCTTATGACCCAGGTATCCCAATCCATTTTCAAGGCCTACGACATCCGCGGCATCGTCGGCAAGACGGTCGACAAGGACGTCGCGAAGAACATCGGCCAGGCGTTCGGCAGCGAGATCCGCAAGCAGGGCGGCGATTCCGTCGTCGTTGCGCGCGATGGTCGTCTGTCCGGCCCGGAACTCGTCGGCGCGCTCGCGGACGGCCTGCGCGCGGCGGGCGTCGATGTCATCGATATCGGCATGGTGCCGACGCCCGTCGGCTACTTCGCCGCGAGCGTGCCGCTGCCCTTGCCCGAGGGCGAGCGGCGCGTGGATTCGTGCATCGTCGTGACGGGCAGCCACAATCCGCCCGACTACAACGGCTTCAAGATGGTGCTGCGCGGCGCGGCCATCTACGGCGAGCAGATTCAGAGCCTGTATCAGCGGATCGTCAACGACGACTTCGAAACGGGCGAAGGCAGCTACACCGAGTTCGACGTCCAGCAGATCTACCTCGACCGAATCCTGTCCGATGTGAAGCCGGTGCGCGGCATGAAGATCGTCATCGATGCAGGCAACGGCGTCGCGGGCGGTCTCGCGCCGCGTCTGTTCAAGGCGCTCGGTTGCGAGCTGGTCGAACTCTTTACGGACATCGACGGCAACTTCCCGAACCATCACCCGGACCCGGCGCATGCCGAGAATCTGCAGGACGTCATGAAGGCGCTAAAGGAAACGGATGCCGAGATCGGCTTCGCATTCGATGGCGACGGCGACCGTCTCGGCGTGGTGACGAAGGACGGCCAGATGATCTATCCGGACCGCCAGCTGATGTTGTTTGCGCAGGAAGTGCTGTCGCGCAACAAGGGCGGCCAGATCATTTATGACGTGAAGTGCACGCGCAATCTCGCGAAGTGGGTGCGCGAGCAGGGCGGCGAGCCGGTCATGTGGAAGACGGGCCACTCGCTCGTGAAGGCGAAGCTGCGCGAAACCGGCGCGCCGCTCGCGGGCGAAATGAGCGGTCACGTGTTCTTCAAGGACCGCTGGTACGGCTTCGACGACGGCCTTTACACGGGCGCGCGACTCCTCGAAATCCTTTCGCGCGTGGACGACCCGAGCAAGCTGCTCAACGACCTGCCGAACTCGCTGTCGACGCCTGAATTGCAGATCAAACTGGAAGAAGGCGAAAACTTCGAACTGATCGGACGCTTGCAGAAGTCGGCGAAGTTCGAAGGCGCGGACGATGTGCTGACCATCGACGGATTGCGTGTCGAATATCCGGATGGTTTCGGTCTCGCGCGTTCGTCGAACACGACGCCGGTCGTGGTGATGCGTTTCGAGGCGGACACCGAAGAGGCGTTGAAGCGCATTCAGGAAGATTTTCGCCGCGTGATTCTGGCTGAAAAGCCGGACGCGAAGCTGCCGTTCTGATTTGGACGGAGTGGGTCTAGATGGTTGGGAAGCGGGGCGGTTGGGCAAACCGCGCCGTTTTTCATTAGGAATAAAACTTTGCCGAAAGAATCTGCTCGGTCGACCAGGACAGTTCTTCCGGGAACGCATCCAGTCCTTGTTCTTCGGCGGCTTTCGAAACGGCATCGGCCCACGTTCCGGTGAGCCGGCCCGAGTCGCGCAACGAAGTGTTCAGACTCGGCGTTTTTTGCAGCGCGACGCCGACGCCGACGGCGCGGCGCTGTTCCCTGATCGTAGGCTGCCAACTCGAGCCACGACGTCCCGGTTGGTATTGCCACTTGAGAAGATGCGCAAGCAGCACGGCCATACGGCTGGAAAGCTCGCGTTGTTCGCTCTTGCCGACGTCCTCGATTTCCTCTGCGATATGTTCCACATCGATGGCCGAGAACTTACCGGCCCGTAGCAGCTCGGCTTGTTCCCGCGCCCACGCCACCACGTCCTGTTCGTAACGCGTTCCCATCGCAACTCCCTTTGTGATCGGATATCCGGTACGGCTTGCCCGGTGATCGTCATGCAATCCGCTTTTTTGCGCCCTTAAATCGCTTCAGGAGACAGCGAGCGCCGCCGCGCGCACAACCCGCGCTAAAATCCCGTTTCCCCATCTCCAATTCACCGCGAGAATCGCCCGAACGCGAATCCGCGCCTGTCCCAATCAGCGTGCAAAAGATCCTGATCGTTCGCGTGTCGTCGCTTGGCGACGTCGTTCACAACATGCCGGTTGTCGCCGACATTCGCCGCCGTTATCCCGATGCGCGGATCGACTGGCTCGTCGAGGAAAGTTTCGCGAGTCTCGTCGAACTCGTCGATGGCGTGCATCGCGCGATTCCGTTTTCGCTGCGGCGCTGGCGTAAGAGCTTCGCGTCGCCCGCGAACTGGCGCGAGATCGGCAGGTTCAAGCGCCAGCTCGCCGCCGAGAAATACGATCTCGTGATCGACTGTCAAGGGCTCATCAAGACCGCGTGGGTCGCGAGCTGGGCGCGCGGGCCGCTCGTCGGCCTGGCGAATCGCACGGAAGGCGCGGGCTTCGAATGGCCCGTGCGCTTTTTCTACGACCGCCGCGTGCCGATCGAGCCGCGCACGCATGTGGTCGAACGCACGCGCCAGCTCGTGGCCGCCGCGCTCGATCTGCCGCGCCCGCAGCCCACCGACGATATCGACTTCGGCATCGATACGCGCCGTGCAACGCTCGCCATTTCAGAGCTCGGGCTGAATCTGCCGGTGCCTTATGTCGTGTTCGTGCACGCGACCTCCCGCGCCGACAAACAATGGCCCGAAGCCGCGTGGATCGAGCTCGGACAGGCGCTCGTCACGCGCGGTGCATCGATCGTGCTGCCGTGGGGCAACGAAGCCGAACGCGCGACGAGCGAGAAACTCGCGAAGGAATTCGGCGCGGCTGCCATCGTGCCGCCGAAACTCTCGCTGCCCGCGGTCGTCGGGCTGATCGATGGCGCGGCCGCGACCGTTGGCGTCGATACCGGGCTGGTTCATATCGCGGCGGCGCTGAAGCGTCCGACCGTCGAGTTGTACAATTTCTCGACCGCCTGGCGGACCGGCGGCTACTGGTCGCCGAAGGTCGTCAATCTTGGCGACGCGAGCCGGCATCCCACGTTGTCCGAAGTCAAGGCAGCGCTCGCGGGCTTCGGTCTCTTGTAGCGTGCCGTGATAGCGTGCCCGTCGCGCATTACGTTTCCAGGCGCCAAGCAACTCAAGGTCGAAGGCACATGACGGAATCTCAAATCATCGAAGTCGCTTCGTGCGATTGGCACGGCAAAAATCTTTCCGTACCGCGCGAAACGCTGCTCGCCGGCGTCGAAAACGGCAAAGTCCTCTATTTTCCCAATCTGCGGTTCGAGATTGCGGGCGGCGAACAGGCGCTGCTCGACCCGCGCATTGCAGACCCGAAGCGCAAGAACATCAGCCTCGCGCCCAACGGCGGCGCGCTCGCGGGCGTGCTCGGCGACAACGTGATGCAGTCGGCGGTGCGCTCGCTCATCGCGCGCTATCAGACGAACGCACGCTCCCTGGTGGATGGCCTCTTCCCCGAATACGACGGCAAGTTGCGCGTCGCGCCAACCAGCTTGCGGCTGCATCAGGTGGAAACGCGCGAGACATCCTGGCGCAAGGACGACAGCCGTCTTCACGTCGATGCCTTTCCGTCGCGGCCGAATTACGGCGAACGCATTCTGCGCGTCTTCACCAACGTGAACCCGCAAGGCGCGCCGCGCGTGTGGCGCGTGGGCGAGCCGTTCGAGGACATGGCGAAGCGCTTCCTGCCGAACATCAAGGCGCAGACGCCGGGCGCGGCGTGGCTCATGAATCTGCTGCACATCACGAAGTCGAAGCGCAGCGAATACGACCACCTGATGCTGCATCTGCACGACGCGATGAAAGCCGATCTCGATTATCAAAAGGTTTCGCCGCAAGTGACGATGCCGTTTCCGCCCGGCTCGGTATGGGTCTGTTTCTCCGACCAGACGTCGCACGCGGTGATGTCCGGCCAGTTCATGATGGAGCAGACGTTCTTTTTGCCCGTCAAGTCGATGGCGCGGCCTGAGCGCGCGCCGCTCGGCATTCTCGAACGTCTCAAGGGCAGGGCGCTCGTTTGAACGGCGCAGCTATCGGAGCCGGCGCGCCGCCTGCCTCGGCGGTGCTGATGAGGCTCGCGTATCGCGCGGCGTGGTGGCTCGTCGCGCCGCTTGCCGTGCTGCGCCTGTTGATTCGTTCGCGCAAGGAGCGCGGTTATCGCGAGCATATTGCCGAGCGCTTCGGTCGCGGTCCCGCGCGCCGCGCCGACGATCTCGCGCCGCTCGTCTGGGTGCATGCGGTGTCCGTGGGCGAGACGCGCGCGGCGCAACCGCTCATCGAAGCGTTGCTCAAGACGCATCCCGAAGCGCGGCTGCTCATTACGCACATGACGCCAAGCGGCCGCGCGACCGGCGAGCAGCTTTATGGCGATCGCGTCATGCGCGCTTATCTTCCCTACGACTCGCCGCGTTTCGTGCGGCGTTTTCTGCGTGCTTGGCGGCCGTCGCTCGGCATCGTGATGGAGACGGAAGTGTGGCCGACGCTCATCGACGAATGCAAGCACGCGGACGTGCCGCTCGTGCTGACGAACGCGCGCATGTCGGAGCGTTCGTTCAAGCGCGCGGCGCGTTTCGGGCGCGCGGTGCGCGAAGTGTTCGGCGGCTTTTCTCGCGTGCTGGCGCAGACGCCTTCGGATGCCGAGCGGCTCATCGCGCTCGGCGCGCGCAATGTCGCGGTGCTCGGCAACCTGAAGTTCGACATGAGCGCGCCGCCTGAACTCGTCGCACGCGGACAGGCCTGGCGCGCAGCCATCGGCAATCGGCCGGTGTGGGTGGCGGCAAGCACGCGCGAAGGCGAGGAAACTTTGGTGCTGCGCGCGTTCGCCGCGCTGAACGTGCACGATGCGTTGCTGATTCTCGTGCCGCGCCATCCGCAACGGTTCGATGAAGTATCGGCGATGATCGCGGCCGCCGGCATGAAGAGCGCGCGCCGTTCAGTGTGGGCGCCAAAGGCCGTGGCGGCGGGATCGGGCACGGACGTGCCGGAGCCGTTGCCATCGAACGTGCAGGTTTTGCTCGGCGATTCCATGGGCGAACTCGGCGCGTACTACGCGGCGTCGGATCTGGCGTTTATCGGTGGGAGTTTGTTGCCGCTTGGCGGGCAGAATCTGATCGAGGCGTGCGCGGCGGGCGTGCCGGTGCTGATCGGACCGCATACCTTCAACTTCACGCAGGCGACCAACGATGCCATCGCGGCGGGCGCGGCGTTGCGCGTGCAAGACCCGCAGGAACTCGCGCGCGGCCTGCGCGAGTTGTTCACCGACAAGCCGCAGCGTCTCGCGATGAGCGCGGCGGCCGCGGCGTTCGCGGCGCGGCATCGCGGGGCGACGGAGCGCACGGTGTCTATTCTGGGTGCGTTGCTGGACGAGGAGAGCGACGCGGAGCGTTGAGCCAACGGCGATGACTCAGCGTGCCAGCAAGGCCGCAACGCATCGCGCGAAGCGTTCGTTGCTCGCCGCGATGCCGTATTCCTCCGCGCGTTCCAGCGCGCGCGCCTGCATGTCGGCGCATAACGTGTCGTCGGTCAAGACGCGGCGCAGCGCATTGGCCATTTCATCCACGGATTCCACCGGAACCAGCAGACCGAAGCGCCCATCGCCGAGAATCTCGCGCGGGCCGGTCGGGCAATCGCTCGCGACCACCGGTTTGCCGAGCGCGAGCGCTTCGAGCAGCACCATCGGCATGCCTTCGTAGCGCGAACTCAGCACCTGCAGGCGCGCGCGGGCGACGAGCGCATGCGGATTGTTTCGATACCCCATGAAATGCACGCGCGCCGCGATCCCCAGTTCGTTGGCGAGACCTTCGAGTTCGCGGCGAAACGCGCCGTCGCCGACGATCACGAGATGTTCGATGATCTGCTCGTCGCGCACGAGTTCGGCATAAGCGCGCAACAGCGTGCGATGGTCCTTTTGAATTTCGTCGAGCCGCGCGACGGAGACCATATACGGCGCGTCGCACGGCGCTGCTTCGCTGATCTGTCCGTTCTGCCGGATGCGCTCGATATCGATGGCGTTCGGCAACACGAAGATCCGCTTCAGCCCGCTGCCGAACATGGCGCGCGCTTCCGCCGCCATGTGATCGTTGAGCGCCGCGACGCCGTCGTAGCGCGCGAACTGCTCGGCAAGCCGGCGTTGTCGGCGCGGACGGCTGGCAAGCCTCGCGTCGAAGCTGAAATGATTCACGCCGAGCCACGCTATGTCGAACTGACCCGCAAGCCGGCGCAGCGACATGTCGTAATCGACGATCAGCGCATGCTGGCGCGCGAGCGTTTCTACACGACGCTTCACATAGGGCCGCACGACGAGCGTATTGAAGACATCGCGGCCGATGCGCCCGAGCTTGCCCAGGCGCTTCGCGTAGCGCCGCGCCTGAAAGGTGTTGAGCCACGGCTTTTCCGCGAGGATTTCGATCTTCACGTCCGGCGGCACCAGCGCGCGAAAGCGGTTTTCGAACGCGGGCGACGGGTGCATGACGGACAACGTGACGGCGAAGCGCGTGCGGTCGAAGACGCGCAGCCATTGAATCAGCGAGGACTCGATACCGCCATCGCCGAAGTCCACGATGTGGAAGAGGACGGGAACGGGCGTGGAATCGATTCCGGTTTGGCCTGGAAAAGGGTTCGTGGACGGTTGTTCGGACAAAGCAGCAGTGGGCATCATGTATCACGCTCGCAATTTCGGCGCAGGCGAACGTGAGGATCGAGGAAGCCGGTATGCTACCGCACGGGGTGTGGCGATGCAGAAAGCCGCCGGAAAATGCGGCAGAGTTACTGGCCGCGCGTCGTTGAAGATCATCATCGGACGAAGAAGGCACGTCATGGCGAGCGAATGGAAGCGGCGCATCATCGTGTTCGTGAAACGCTTCTGGCAACCGACGAGCGCGTGCATGACCTGCATGCCGGGAAGCTGGATGAACGTCATGAGCCTCGCGCACTGGACGCTGGCTTTCAAGACAGGGCTCGCCACGGGCATTCTCGCTGTGCTGATCACGTTCACGCCGGCGCGCAGGCTGTTTTTGAATCGATATGGCAATGCGCTCGTCGTCGGTGTTCTCACCATGATCGGCGACGCATATTCGCATGCGAATCACTACGGTGTTCCGTTTTTCGAACCTTTGATGACGGGGCTGACTTCCGGTGTGCTGGCGCTCGTCGGGTGGTATTTGTTCGAGGATCGCGGGCGGCGGATACGGGCGGTTTGGAAACATGTAGCCGGACCAAGAAATCGATGACCACTCGCCCGAACGCCGCCTTCACCGCCTTGCTCGCCGCCGCGTTATTCGGCGCGACCACCCCCATAGCCAAGGCGCTCCTAGGCACGCTCGCCCCCTTCATGGTTGCCGGATTGTTCTATCTCGGCAGCGGCATCGGGCTTGCCATCGTGTTGGTCGTGCGGCAGACGCTTTCCGCCACACGCGTCGAGCGTGGCGACATCCGCATCCCGCGAAACGAAACATCGTGGCTCGTCGGCGCCATCGCGGCCGGCGGCGTCGCGGGCCCCGCGCTGCTCATGCTGGGACTCGCCGCCACGCCTGCCGCGACCAGTTCGCTGCTGTTGAATCTCGAAGGCGTGTTCACCGCCGTCATCGCGTGGGTCGTCTTTCGGGAAAACGTCGACCTTCAGGTGTTCCTCGGCATGGTCGCGATCGTCGCCGGAGGCGCGGTGCTTTCGTGGCAGCCGGGCGCGGGCGGCATGACGTCCGGTGCACTGTTGGTCGCGGGCGCGTGCTTTTGCTGGGCCATCGACAACAATCTGACGCGCAAGGTATCGACGAACGATGCCTTCGTCATCGCGTGCGTGAAAGGGCTCGTCGCGGGGACGGTCAATCTCGGCATCGCCTGCATGCTCGGCGCGCGGCTTCCCGATGCGTCGCATATGCTCATGGCCATGCTTACGGGATTTGCCGGATATGGTGTGAGCCTCGTTCTCTTCGTGGTCGCGCTGCGCAATCTGGGCACGGCGCGCACCGGCGCGTATTTTTCGGTTGCGCCGGTTTTCGGCGTCGCGCTCTCGCTGCTTCTATGGCCGGAATCGCCCTCGATGCTCTTCTGGTGCGCCGACGCGCTAATGACGCTCGGCGTATGGCTACATTTGCGGGAACGTCACGAACATGCCCACACGCACGAGCCGCTCGCGCATACGCACCGGCATCGACATGACGAGCATCATCGGCATGAACACGATTTCGAATGGGATGGCGTCGAGCCGCATGTGCATGAGCATCGGCATCTGCCGATCACGCACACGCATGCACATTTTCCGGATATTCATCATCGGCACCGTCATTGACGGCGCTCGAAGCGCCTAAACCAGCAAGCCCTTCTTCTCGATGAAGCCGATCACCGTATCCACGCCATCGAGCGCCTTGAGGTTGCACATCACGAACGGACGTTCACCGCGCATCTTCTTCGCGTCGCTCGCCATCACGTCGAGATTCGCGCCGACATAAGGCGCGAGATCCGTTTTATTGATGACGAGCAGATCCGACTTCGTGATGCCCGGTCCGCCTTTACGCGGGATCTTCTCGCCGCCCGCGACATCGATCACATAGATGGTCAGGTCCGACAACTCGGGGCTGAAGGTCGCCGCGAGATTGTCGCCGCCCGATTCGATGAAGACGATGTCCGCATCCGGGAAGCGCGACACCATGCGATCGACGGCTTCAAGGTTGATCGACGCATCCTCGCGAATGGCCGTGTGTGGGCAACCGCCCGTCTCCACGCCCATGATGCGCTCGGCGGGCAGCGCGCCCGCAACGGTCAGGAGGCGCTGATCTTCCTTCGTGTAGATGTCATTGGTGATGGCGACGAGATCGTATTTCTCGCGCATCGCCTTGCAGAGCATTTCGAGCAGCGTGGTCTTGCCGGAGCCGACCGGCCCGCCCACGCCGACGCGCAACGGCGGCAGCTTCTTGGTTCGACGGGCGGCGGAAGAATAAGCAGGGGCGTTCATGGGCGTTGTTTGAAGTGCTTCGGTTTCTGCGATCAGGAGCGGAAAAGCCGCGAATATTGCGACTCGTGCCGCGCCGACAAAATGCCGAGTTGCGGCGCGAAAGTATTGACCTGGTTCGGCGATGTCGCCAGCGCGCGGCGCACGGCGTCGTCTATCGGCGCGCGTAACGCCACGATGATGCGCTGCCCCGCAAGTTGCCCGAGCGGCACGGCCTTGAGCGCCGCGGCCGCCTGATTCTCGACCCAACCGAACGCGTAGGCGGCGAGCATCGCGTCGGGCGCGGCATCGTGCGCGAAGGCGGCAAAGGCGAACGCCGTCGGTTGCGCAATCGGCTTGATCGCGGCAAGCGTGGCGCGGCGCGCGGCATCGCCCCATTCGAGCGACGCGCACAACTGCGCAAGCGACCAGCCCATTTGCTCGGTCTCGCGGCGCAACTCCGACGACTCGCGGCTCGCGATGTATTCGTCGTTCGCCGCGGTCAAGGCGGCTTCGTCGTGCGCGTGCCAGCGTTGCAGCTGATGCGCGAGAAACGGCAGTTCGCCGCGTGCGAGCACGTTGACGAGCCCGCTTGCAATCCAGTCGCGGGCACTGTCGGCATCGTGGATGAAACCGTGTTCGATGGCCGCTTCGAGTCCTTGCGAATAGCTGAACGCGCCGATAGGCAGCGCAGGCGACGCCAGATGCAGCAGCGCGGTGAGCTCAGCGGTTTGCATCAGTGATCGTGCTTGTGCTTGTGGTCGTGGCCATGATCATGCGAGTGATCGTGGCCGCATTGGGAGTGATCGTGATCATGGGCATCGTGAGCGTGCTTGTGCTCGTGTTCGTGGTCATGGTCATGGTCGTGCGAATGCCCGTGATGCTCGCTATAAACCTTCTGCGCGAGCGCATAGTCCTCGCCGAAGGTTTCATCGTGGCCGTGCTTGTGCCCGCCGCCATAAGCGCCGGTCTCAGGCTGAAACGGCTGCGACTCATGCCCGACGATACAACCGAGACGCCTGAGCATGTCTTCGAGCACCGGATCGGCTTCGAGCTTCAAATACTCCGCGCCGACTTCGACCGGCGTATGCCGGTTGCCAAGGTGATAAGCCGCGCGTGTCAAGAGACGCACGCTCGGCGCCCGCACGATCAGCACGTCCTCCGGCGCGGCCACCACGCGCACGAAACCGCCATCGTCCGCGACGAGCATGTCGCCGTCCGCGAGCACGGTGCCGCGCGGCATCACGAGCGCGACTTCCTCGCCGTGGTCCAGCGTGGCGGCGAGGCGGCTCTTGCAGCGCGCATCGAAGGCGAGCGTGAGCGTGGGCGCGCGTTTGACGAGTACAGGTGCGAGCTTGGCGGTAAGACGTTTATCGATAGTGCGCATGGCGTGCGTCAGAACAGGAAGTAGCGTTGCGCCATCGGCAGAACGGTGGCGGGGTCGCAAGTGAGCAGTTGTCCGTCGGCGATCACCTGATAGGTCTGCGGATCGACGCTGATGGACGGTTGCCATGCATTGTGAATCATGTCGGCCTTCTTCACATTGCGGCAGTTTTTCACGGCGACGACCTGCTTCTTCAAACCGTAGCGATCCGCAATGCGCGCTTCCGCCGCCATCTGCGAGACGAACGTCAGCGACGTCTTGCCGAGCGCGCCGCCGCGCGTGGCGAACATCTCGCGATAATGCACCGGCTGCGGCGTAGGAATCGATGCGTTCGGATCGCCCATCTGCGCCACCGCGATCATCCCGCCCTTGACGATCATCGCGGGCTTCACGCCGAAGAACGCCGGTTCCCAGAAGACGAGGTCGGCCCATTTGCCCGGCTCGATGGAGCCCACTTCATGCGCGATGCCATGTGTGATCGCCGGGTTGATCGTGTACTTCGCGACATAACGCTTCGCGCGGAAGTTGTCATTGCGTCCGGTGTCCTCGGGCAGCGCGCCGCGTTGCACCTTCATCTTGTGCGCCGTCTGCCAGGTGCGAATGATCACTTCGCCGACACGGCCCATCGCTTGTGAATCCGACGAAAGCATGGAAAGCGCGCCCAGATCGTGGAGGATATCCTCGGCGGCAATGGTCTCGCGGCGAATGCGCGATTCGGCGAATGCAATGTCTTCGGCAATCGACGGGTCGAGGTGATGGCACACCATCAGCATGTCGAGATGCTCGTCGAGCGTGTTGATGGTGTATGGGCGCGTGGGATTGGTGGAAGAGGGCAGCACGTTGGACTCGCCGCACACCTTGATGATGTCGGGTGCGTGACCGCCGCCCGCGCCTTCGGTGTGATACGTATGAATCGTGCGGCCCTTGAACGCGGCGACGGTGGTTTCGACGAAGCCGGCTTCGTTCAGCGTATCCGTGTGGATGGCGACTTGCGTGTCGGTGTCGTCGGCGACGGAAAGGCAGTTGTCGATAGCCGCGGGCGTCGTGCCCCAGTCTTCGTGCAGCTTGAGGCCGATCGCGCCCGCCTTGATCTGTTCGACGAGCGGTTCCGCCAAGCTCGTGTTGCCCTTGCCGAGAAAGCCCAGGTTGACCGGCCAGCCATCGGCGGCTTGCAGCATGCGTTCGAGATGCCACGGGCCCGGTGTGCAGGTCGTGGCGTTGGTGCCGGTCGCGGGACCGGTGCCGCCACCGAGCATGGTGGTCACGCCGCTTGCGAGCGCTTCGTCGATCTGCTGCGGGCTAATGAAGTGGATATGCGAGTCGATGCCGCCGGCGGTCACGATCATGCCTTCGCCCGCAATGACTTCGGTGGCCGCGCCGATCGCGATGTTCACGTTCGGCTGAATGTCGGGATTGCCCGCCTTGCCGATAGCGAAGACGCGTCCGCCCTTGATGCCGATGTCGGCTTTCACGATGCCCCAGTGATCGAGGATCAGCGCGTTGGTGACGACGGTATCGACCACTTCGGCGGATGGGCGCTGCGACTGGCCCATGCCGTCGCGAATGACCTTGCCGCCGCCGAACTTCACTTCCTCGCCGTACGTGGTGAAGTCGCGTTCGACTTCGATGATGAGGTCGGTGTCGGCGAGGCGCACACGGTCGCCGGTGGTCGGGCCGAACATTTCCGCGTAAGCGCGGCGGCCGATGCGTAACGTCATATCGTAGGTATCCTGGTCAGAGAGGGCCCATCACGAGGCCATTGAAGCCATAGACATGGCGATCGCCCGCGAGCGCGACGAGTTCGACGGTGCGCTCCTGTCCCGGTTCGAAGCGTACGGCGGTGCCGGCCGCGATGTTGAGACGAAAGCCGCGCGCCTTCTCCCGTTCGAACTTGAGTGCCGTGTTGACTTCGTAGAAGTGATAGTGCGAGCCGACCTGCACGGGGCGGTCGCCGTGATTCGCGACGGTGACCGTAACGGTTTCGCGGCCCACGTTGAGTTCGTGCTCGCCGTCGTCGATAAAGTATTCGCCGGGAATCATGTGCTTAGGGGATCGGATGGTGGACCGTGACCAGCTTCGTGCCATCGGGGAAGGTGGCTTCGATCTGGATGTCGGGGATCATTTCGGGCACGCCTTCCATGACGTCGTCACGGCTTAGCAGCGTGGTGCCGTAATGCATGACCTCGGCGACGGTCTGACCGTCGCGCGCCGCTTCCATGAGCGCCGCCGAAATGAAGGCGATGGCTTCCGGATAGTTCAGCTTGAGGCCGCGAGCGCGGCGGCGTTCGGCTAAGAGCGCCGCGGTGAAAATCAGCAGTTTGTCTTTTTCGCGAGGGGTGAGT
This sequence comes from Caballeronia sp. GACF4, assembly GCF_023631025.1. Lineage (NCBI taxonomy): Bacteria > Pseudomonadati > Pseudomonadota > Betaproteobacteria > Burkholderiales > Burkholderiaceae > Caballeronia > Caballeronia sp. GACF4. Next base: position 77,620 of record NZ_JALQDW010000009.1, on the reverse strand, counting down.
TTCATCGGTCAGGGACGTTGACTTCGCTTGGGGGCGGGTGATCTATGCTAGCACTGGTTCAAGGGTGAAATGGGAAATCGAGCCCATGCATCGCGGCAAACGAGCCTCACTGAATGAACCTTTGCAGCTCCACCGTCGAAGGCCGCTCGAAAATCTCTTCGGGCGCGCCCGATTCCCAGACTCGCCCCTGGTGCATGAAGACGACCTTGTCGGAAACCTTGCGCGCGAAGCGCATCTCATGCGTGACCATGATGAGCGTCATCCCGTCGCGAGCCAGGCTTTCGACGACCGCCAGCACTTCGCCGACGAGTTCGGGGTCGAGCGCCGAGGTGATTTCGTCGCACAGCAGCACGGTCGGCTTCATGGCAAGCGCGCGTGCAATGGCCACGCGCTGCTGTTGTCCTCCGGATAGCTGCTCGGGATAGGCGTCGAACTTGTCGCCGAGTCCCACGCGTTCGAGCACGCTATGGGCCGTGGCGCGCGCCTTCGCCTTGTGGATCTTTTTGACGACCGTCTGCGCGAGCATCACGTTTTGTCCCGCTGTCAGATGCGGAAAGAGGTTGTACTGCTGAAACACCATGCCGACTTTCAGACGCAACGCGCGGAGGTCGGCGCGGCGCGCATCGATATGTTCGCCATCGATCTCGATCGAACCTTCGTCGATACTTTCCAGTCCGTTCAAGGTCCGCAAGAGCGTGCTCTTGCCCGAGCCGCTTCGCCCGATGATGGCCACCACTTGCCCTTGCTCGACCGAAAAGTCGATGCCCTTCAGAACCTGATTCGAGCCGAACTGTTTTTGCAGATTGCGGGTTTCAACGAGCGGCATTCCATTTCCTTTCGAGCGTCCGCGCATAGCGCGTGAGCGGATAGCAAAGCACGAAGTAGATGATCGCAACGAGGCCGTACACGAGAAACGGCCGGAACGTCGCGTTCGAGATCATCGTGCCGGCTTTCGTGAGTTCGGTGAAGCCGATGATCGAAACGAGCGCCGTATCCTTCACCGCCTGCACCGCGAAGCCGACCGTCGGTCCAATGGCGATACGCAGCGCCTGCGGCAGGATCACATGACGCAATTGCTCGAAGTAGTTCATCGCCAGGCTGGACGACGCTTCCCACTGACCTTTCGGCACGGCTTCCACCGCGCCGCGCCAGATCTCCGCGAGATAGGCGCTCGTGAAGAACGTGAGACCCACGGTCGCCGCGAGCCACGGCGAGACTTCCACACCAATCAGCGGCAAGCCGAAGAACACGAGAAAAAGCTGCATCAGCAAGGGCGTGCCCTGGAAAATCTGGATGTAGCCCTTCACGATGGTGCGCAAAAACTCCGACTTCGACACGCGCATCACGAGCAGCGCGAAGCCGACGACACCGCCGAGCACGAACGAGACGATCGACAGCACGATAGTCCAGCGCGCGGCCAGCAACAGGTTCTCGACGATCTGAGCGAAAGTGAATTCGATCATCGCGCGGGACTCCGGCTGTTGACGAAAAAGCGCTTGCCTGCCGCGTTCAACGCCGCGCGCAGTATCAGCGCGAGCGCGAGATAAGCCGCCGTGATCAGGAAGCACGTCTCGAACGCGCGGAAGTTGCGCGACTGGATATAGCTCGCCGCGTAGGTCAAATCCGGCACGGAGATTTGCGACACCACCGCCGAGCCGAGCATGGTGATGACGATCTGACTCGTGAGCGCCGGGAACACCTTGGCGATCGCTTGCGGCAGCACGACGTGACGAAAGATCTCGCCGCGCGACATGGCGAGCGAAGCGGCCGCTTCGTGATGACCCTTCGGCACGGCGGCAATCCCCGACCGAATGATCTCGATGCTGTACGCGCCGAGATTGAGGGTCATCGCGAGAATCGCGGCGACGTATTCGCTCAAGTGGATGCCGAGCGCCGGCAAGCCGAAGAACACGAAGAACAGTTGCACGATGAACGGCGTGTTGCGGATGGCTTCGACATAGCCGCCGACGGATGCGCGCAACCACGCACGCGTGCTGTTGCGACCGGCCGCGCCGAGCACGCCGACGGTTACGCCGAGCACCGTCGAGACGGCCGTGAGCGCAAGCGTCGTCGCCGCGCCGCTCGCGAACATGCCCGCATAGTTCGTGAGATCGCCGAATTGGAGTTCATAGGCCATCGCTTGAGCAGTCCTCGATCAGAGGCTTGCCGGCAGCGGCTGGCCGAACCATTTCTTCGACATCGCGCCGAGCGTGCCGTCCTTCTTCGCCTGCGCGATGGCGTCGTTGACCTTCGCGAGCAGCTTCGGCTCGTTCTTGTTCAGGCCGACGAAGCACGGCGAGTCCTTGATGACGAACTTCGGTTCCGGACGGCGCGGCGGATTCTTCGCGATGATCGCGGCAGCCACGATGTTGCCCGCGGCGATCAACTGCACCTGACCCGAGAGGAATGCGGAGATGGTGGCGTTGTTGTCCTCGAAGCGCTTGATGGTGGCGTTGGGCGCCATCTGCGAGAGCGCGATTTCTTCCAGCGCGCCGCGCGTGGCGCCGACGGTCTTGCCGGTGAGATCGGCGGGACCGGTCACCTTGATGTCGGCGGGGCCGAACACGCCCTGGTAGTACGGCGCATAAGGCGCGGAAAAATCGAGGACCTTCTCGCGCTCCGGCGTCTTGCCGAGCGACGAGATCACGAGATCGACCTTGTTGGTGGTGAGGTAAGGGATGCGGTTCGCGCTGTTCACCGGCACGAGTTCGAGCTTCACGTTCAACGCCTTGGCGAGCAGCGCGGCGGTATCGACGTCGTAGCCTTGCGGCTTCATGTCGGCACCCACGAAACCGAAAGGCGGATAGTCCTCGGGCACCGCGACGCGCAGCGTGCCGCTCTTCGCGATGTTGTCGAGTGCATCGGCATGTGCGGCGAGCGGTGTCAGTGCGAGGAGCGGGGCGGCGAGAAGCGCGGCGAGCGCCGTGCGGCGGCGGGCGAGAGCAAGCTTGATGTGCATCGAAGATCCTTCGTTCTTGAATCGACCGCGTTGGAGAGCGCGGCTTCTGAAGGATGTCTCAAGCGAAAGTCATGCCATTACGGCCCGCGGCTTGTGGGCAGGAGGATCCGGCGTGGCGGCTGTATGTGCTTGCACCATCGCGGGGCGCGCGGGTGCCTGTTCTTGGTGCGCAAAGTTCGGGCGGCGGCACTGTCTTATTGAACGACATGCGGATTCGTTTCCGCTGCCATGCCATCCCGGTGAAAGTCGCGCGAAATGACTCGTGCGGCTGGATCGTAAACTCGGACGTGTCCGCTTGCTGAAAATGTGAATTTACGTCGTGCCGACGCCTCGATGCACTAATCGTAAGTACCTGTCTGGCAAAATGAGCCACCCGTCGAACGTGCCGACCCGCGCTTGAAGCTTCGCCTGTCATGGCCGCAAAGCGCCTCGTTCAATGTATCGCCACAGGCCGAATGCCGGCCATGTGTCCGCTCAACGAAGCCTCATGTTTGACCTCTATGTCTGCCGATAAAAAACGCCTGGAGTCGCTGCACGACTCTAGCGTCGTATCCTTCCCGCACACTTCCGCCTCGCTCTTTCCGATACGCCAAACCCGTTGCGCAGATTGATCGTCGGTGGTGTCGTCGCTTCATTGACCCTGGTTCCCGCGGTCACGTTCATGCGTCCCGTCTTTGCCGCGGGCGCAAGCTCGGGTGCGGACGCCGCGACCACTCGTGCATTCGCCGATGTCTCGCGCTATCTGATCGGCGAGCGCTCGCTCGACCCGACGCAGACATCTCGACTCCTGCAAGCGCTGCTCGACGACGATGCCGGCTTCGGCGCCGCGTGCCAGCAACTGGCGGCGTATCTCACGGCAAACAAGCCCGACCCGCTGCATCTGCAAGCGGACCTGGACGCGGCCAAGGCTTCTTATGCCTCCTTGCCGCGTCGTATCGTGACGGCCTGGTATGTCGGCGTGGTCGGCGATGGCGAACGTGCGCGCGCCATCACCTACACGACCAGCCTGATGAACCGCGTCGTCGAAGACCGCCTGCGTCCGCCGAGTTATGCCTACGGCGGTTATGGCGCTTGGCGAGTCGATCCCCGCACGGTGAGCCTGCCGCCGCTCGTGGCTCCCGCTGCCGCGCGCGTGTAGCCAGCAGAACCCGCACTGCCGGTTTTCCGGCGCCAAACACACTCCAAACGTTTCCCATCCATGCCCCGGCCCGCAGCGCACGCGCGCCGGCACTTTTCATTGCCTCGAACATGTCCTCTCAAACCAACGTGCCGAACAGCGCCGATGTCGTCGTGATCGGTTCGGGGATCATCGGGTCGCTTGCCGCGCAAAAAATGGCGCAGCACGGTGCATCCGTCTTGATCCTCGAGTCGGGTCCACGCATCACGCGCGAACAGATCGTGGCGGGCTTTCGCAACTCGCCTCGCAAGAACGACTTCATGTCGCCGTATCCGTTCTCGTCGTGGTCGCCGCATCCGGTCTACAAGCCGACCAAGAACAACTACATCGTGCAGAACGGTCCGTATCCGTACGAGCCGGAATATATCCGCGCCGTGGGCGGCACGACGTGGCACTGGGCGGCGCAGGCTTGGCGCGTCCTGCCCAACGACATGCGTCTGAAGACGCTATATGGCGTGGGCCGCGACTGGCCGATTGCCTACGAAGACCTGGAGCCGTTCTATTTCGAAGCGGAAGTGAAGATGGGCGTCTCCGGCGCACCCGACAACGGTTCGCCGCGCAGCAAGCCGTTCCCGATGCAACCCGTGACCGAATCGTATCTGGAGCAGCGCTTTCGCGAGCGGCTTGCACCGGCGGGCATCGCGGTCATCACGAACACGACTGCACGCAACAGCCGCACATACGATGGCCGGCCAGCCTGCTGCGGCAACAACAACTGCATGCCGATTTGCCCGATCGATGCGCAATACCACGGTGGCCTTGCAGCCGATGCCGCCGAAGCCTCGGGCGTGAAGCTGCTGCCGAACGCGGTGGTCTACAAGATCGAGCACGATGCCAGCGGCAAGATCGTCGCCGTGCATTACTACACGCCCGAGAAGGCATCGGTTCGAGTGACGGCGAAGACCTTCATTCTGGCGGCGAACGGCGTTGAAAGTCCGCGCCTCTTGCTGATGTCGGCAAGCGACAAGTTCAAGAATGGTCTCGCGAACAGTTCGGGCACCTTGGGCCAGAACCTGATGGATCATCCGAGCAACTCGTTGACCTTCGACGCGCAAGACGAGGTCTGGGCCGGTCGCGGGCCGATGAGCCCGTCGTCGATCCAGTTGATGCGCGATGGCGCGTTCCGCAGTGAACACGCGGCGTTTCGCGTCGACATCGGCAATTCGTCGCAGGTGTTGTCCATTACGCAGGACCTGATTGGCAAGGGTGTCTATGGTCCGGAACTCGAGAAGCAATTGCGCGAGCGCGCGGCGCATCAGGTCAGCCTGAAGAACGTGCTTGAAATCTTGCCCGACCGGCGCAACAGGATCTATCTCAGTGATCAGAAAGACGCGCTCGGGCTGCCGCGTCCGGCGGTCGAATATCGCATGAGCGATTACGTCGAGAAGGGCATGCAGGCGTCGAAAGCCTTCTACCTGAAGGTCGCCGACCTCATGAGCGGCACCAACCTGCGTCACAGTCCCGATGGCGTCTACAGCAACAATCAGCACATCACCGGCACGCTCTCGATGGGCGCGGACCCGGCCGATTCCGTGTGCGACGCCTGGGGCCGCACGCACGATCACGAAAACCTCTTCCTCGCGAGTACCGGCGTCATGCCGACTGCCGCCACCGTCAACTCGACGCTCACGGGTGCCGCGCTCGCGCTGCGCACTGTCGATCACATCGTGAAGGAAGCGCGATGAAGCACGAACACATCATGTCGCGAACAAGCGCAGTCGAACGCCATGCGTTCGTCATCGGAAGTTTCATCAAGCGTGCAATGGCGGCTGGCGTGGCTGTCGCCTCGCTTGCCATCGGGTGGATGCCGGCGAGCGCTCACGCGGAAGCCGCCGTCGATGAATCCGCGTTGATTCAGCGTGGCGAGTATCTCGCGCGCGCGGGCGATTGCGTGGCCTGTCACACGGCGACCGGCGGCAAGCCGTTCGCGGGCGGACTGGCAATTGCCTCTCCCATGGGCACCATCTGGTCGACCAACATCACGGCATCGAAGACGCACGGTATCGGTTCCTACACCGAGGCGCAGTTCGCCGATGCCCTGCGCGCCGGCAAGCGTGCCGACGGCGCGCAGCTTTATCCGGCGATGCCGTACACCTCGTTCGCGAAGCTCACCGATCCCGACGTACACGCGCTTTACACGTACTTCATGAAGGCCGTGCCCGCTGTGGATAGCGCCGTGCCGCACACCGATCTGCCGTTCCCGTTCAGCATTCGGGCATCGCTCATTCCGTGGAATCTGCTCTTCGTCGACAAGGATCGCTTCAAGCCCGACCCGCAAAAGAGCGTGGAGTGGAATCGCGGCGCTTATCTCGTCGAAGGCCTTGCGCATTGCAGCGTCTGTCACACGCCACGCAATCTGCTGATGGCGGAGCAGACCTCGCGTGGCTTGGCGGGCGGTGCGGTCGGCGCGTGGTACGCGCCCAATATCACGTCCGACACGACGAGCGGTATCGGCGGATGGAGCGAGCAGGATATCGTCGCGTACCTGAAAACGGGCGTCGTGCGGGGCAAGGCGCAGGCAGTCGGCCCGATGGCGGAGGCCGTGAATCACAGCCTGCAGTATCTGACCGATGCGGACCTCGGAGCGATCGCCACGTACCTGAAGACGGTTCCCGCCGTCCACGACGACGCCGATACGCTCGCGCTCGACGTGGCGTCCGGCCTTATCGAAGATCCGGATGCTGTGCGTCAGACGCCGTGGCCCGCCGACCCCGAACGGCTGAACGGCCCGCAACTCTACGATTCGAATTGCGCGAGTTGCCATCAGGCGAGCGGTCAAGGTACGGCCGATGGCCAGCTGCCGCCGTTGTCGCATAACTCTGTGTTTCGCAACGGCCAGCCGAACAATGTCGTGATGTCGATTCTGCAGGGCGTGTCGCATCCGGAGTCCGCAAACCGCGCGTCTGATAGCGTCGACATGCCCGCCTTTGCAGACCGGCTGTCCGATACGCAGATCGCCACGTTATCGAGCTATCTGATGCAGCAGTTCGGGCGCCAGAATGTGCAGGTGACGGCGCAGGATGTGGCGACGTTGCGTGCCGGTGGTCCGGTCTCGCCCATGGCGAGCGCTGCGCGTATCGGGCTTGGCGTATTGATTCTCGCCGCGCTGTTTGCCGTCGTGCTGTTCGTAAGAGCCCGGCGTCGAGTGCGCTAAGCCAGTGTTTCAACGAAGCGGCCGCTTGCGTCCTCACGTCGTCCAGAGCCGCAACGGCTGCGCCTTCACGCCATGCACGAGAGGCCGCAGCCGCAACCAGCATTCGGTCATCGCGCGTTGCAGCGGCTCCATCGAGTGGCTGATGGCGCGCACGATCAACACGCCAGGCGTAATGCACGATGCAGCCGCGCGCAACGTATCGGCGAAAGGCAGTTCGGCGGTGAGGGCTTCGGCGAGCGCATCGTCGCAAGCCGGGCCTATCGCCCATAGCGTGCCGTAAGCGGGAAAGCGTGCGAGTCCTTGCGCCGCATCGCAAAGAGAATCGGTCGCATCGAGCAGGCTGCGTTCGAACCAGAGCGGCTTGCCATCGGCATGCGCAATGCGCGATACCGCTTCGATATGTCCATGCGTCCAGCGCTCGCCCGCCGCCGCGCGGCCAAGCAGCATTGCGTCCCAGCCGATGGCGCTCGCGCCTTCGCCGAGCGTCAGACTGAAGTCGAGCTTCACGTTCGACGATTCGAACACGATGTTGTTCTGCGGCAGCCAGTCGAGCTTCGCATGCGCGGCGAGCGCGATATCTATACGCTGCGTCGCGAGCTTGCCGTTGGCCTTGTACCACTTGGTCGAACCGGGCGTCGTGACGACGGCATGCGTGTCTTCGCCGAGCTTCACGTCGATGGAGAGCCGGTCGCCGCCCGCGACGCCGCCCGGCGGATGCACGATCACCGCGTGGCAGATGCCGTCTTCCGGATAGAGCGGACGTTGCAGCCTGAGCGGCCCTTCGTGTTTGCGATGCGAAAAGACCGTGCGCCCATGCTTCTGCTCGAAACCGAGTTCGAGCCGGCCGCGCCAGACGTTTGGATCGGCGTCGATTTGCGCGGCAGCGAGCGCCGCGTGCGATTCATGATGCATGAGCGAGCAGTGACTAGTGAACTGAGCAGACGAGGTGAGCCGCCATGTTAAGCCGAAAAGTCAGACGGCGATCAACTCTCGCACACCCTGTTCATCCATCTCGGAGCCCGCGCCGCCCGCGATGATCTCGCCGCGGCTCATCACCCAGTAGCGGTCGGCGAGTTCGCGCGCGAAGTCGTAGTACTGTTCGACGAGCAAGACCGTCATGCCCATTTCATCGACGAGTTGGCGCAGCGTCCTGCCGATGTCGCGAATGATGGACGGCTGGATGCCTTCGGTCGGTTCGTCGAGAATCAGCAGCTGCGGTTCGCTCATCAGCGCGCGGCCGATAGCCAGTTGCTGTTGCTGACCGCCCGAAAGGTCGCCGCCGCGCCGGTTTTTCATGTCCTTCAGCACCGGAAAGAGCTGATAGATGTGATCGGGAATCTTCGATGGCGACTTGCGGCTCGCCGCGCCGACCAGCAGGTTCTCTTCCACGGTGAGGCGGCCGAAGATGTCCCGGCCTTGCGGAACATAGGCGAGGCCATTCGTCACGCGCGCATGCGTGGGCATCGACGAAATCTTCTTGTCGCGCCAGGTGATGGTGCCGCTGCGCGTCGGCACGACGCCCATCAAACATCGAAGGAGCGTCGTCTTGCCGACGCCGTTGCGGCCGAGCAGCACCGTCAGCTTGCCATCGGGGACGGTCATCTTCACATCGCGAAGAATGTGGCTGCCGCCGTAGTACTGATTCAGGGATTCGACTTCTAGCATGGGTGCCTTGGGCTTCGCTCTGGTGATCTGTGCGGGCGGTGAGATCAGCGTCCGAGGTAGGACTCGATCACCGCTTCATCGCGCTGAACGTCTTCCAGCGTGCCCTCGGCGAGCACGCTGCCTTCGGCCATGACCGTGACCTTGCCATCGGCGCCCGCGAGCGCGGCGACGAACTCCATGTCGTGTTCGACGACCATCATCGAACAGGAGCCGCGCAGTTTGTTGAGCAGCTCGGCGAGTTCCATGGTCTCGTGATCGGTCATGCCGGCAGCGGGTTCGTCGAGCAGCAAGAGGGCAGGCTGCTGCATCAGCAACATGCCGATCTCGAGCCGCTGCTTTTGCCCGTGCGACAACTCGCCCGCGAGCCGCGTGGCCTGATGATGAAGGCGAATCAGCTCCAGTGTCTCTTCGATACGTGCCTGCGCCGCGCGGTCGAGCCGCGAACGCAGCGACGCGAACCAGCGCTTGTCCGTTTTCATCGCGAGTTCGAGGTTCTCCCACACGGGATGATTCTCGAACACCGTGGGCTTCTGAAACTTCCGGCCGATTCCAGTACGCGCGATCACCGGCTCCGACATGCGCGTGAGGTCGAGTGTCTGTCCGAGAAAGACCTTGCCCGTATCGGGACGCGTCTTGCCGGTGACGACATCCATCATCGTGGTCTTGCCCGCGCCGTTCGGGCCGATGACGCAGCGCAGTTCGCCCACGTCGATCGACAAGGTCAGTTTGTTGAGCGCTCGAAAGCCGTCGAAGCTCTTGGTCACGTCTTCGAGGTAGAGAATGGTGCCGTGCGATACGTCGATCTCGCCGGGCGCGAGCACATGGCCGAGCCCGGTGATGCCGTTCATGTTGCGTTCGTTCGATTCCTCCGATTGCGGCAACGGCGGCAGATCGACGATCAGTGCGTTATGTGCGGTCATTCTGCGGCGTCTCCTGCGTGAGCCTTCTTGCGGCGCGCCATGTCGATGAGTCCCATGATGCCGTTCGGCAGAAGCAGCGGCACGAGCGTGAAGATGAGGCCGAGGAAGAACAGCCAGTATTCCGCGAAATAAGCGGTGAAGAAGCTCTTCGCGCCATTCACGGCGAACGCGCCGATGATCGGGCCGATGAGCGTTCCGCGTCCGCCTACCGCAACCCAGATCGCCATTTCAATGGAGTTGGCGGGCGACATCTCGCTCGGATTGATGATGCCGACTTGCGGCACATAGAGCGCGCCGGCAATGCCGCACAGCACCGCCGACACGGTCCAGATGAAGAGCTTGTATGCGAGCGGGCTGTAGCCCAGGAACATGAGACGCGTCTCTCCGTCGCGCACGCCGGTCACCACACGTCCGAGCTTCGAGGTGACGATCCAGCGCGCCGCGAGAAACGCGAGCACCAGCACCGCGAACGTGATGAGAAAGAGGCCGGTGCGTGTGCCCGGATGCGTGATCGGAAAGCCCGCGATGCGCTTGAAGTCGGTGAAGCCGTTATTGCCGCCGAAGCCCGTTTCATTGCGATAGAAAAGCAGCATCGCGGCGAAGGTCATGGCTTGCGTGATGATCGACAGATACACGCCCTTCACGCGCGAACGGAACGTGAAGAAGCCGAACACCCACGCGAGCACGCCCGGCACGAGCACGACGAGCAAAAGCGCATACCAGAGATGCTCCGTGCCTTCCCAAAACCACGGCAGCTTGTGCCAGTCGAGAAACACCATGAAGTCGGGCAGGTCGCTCTGATACGTGCCTTCGCGACCGATCGAGCGCATCAGGTACATGCCCATTGCGTAGCCGCCGAGCGCGAAGAACAGCGCGTGACCCAGGCTCAGAATGCCGCAGTAGCCCCACACGAGATCGAGCGCAAGCGCGCCGATGGCATAGCACATCAGCTTGCCGATGAGCGTCATCGCATACGCGGACAGATGGAACGTGCTCGTTTCCGGCAGCACGAGCGCGGAGACCGGCACGACGATGCCCATCGCGATGATGAGCGCGATTAGCGCGATCCAGCCGTTGCGCGGCAAGAGCGCGGCGCGCGGCGGCAGGCCGAGCGCGAAGCCCGCGCGGGCGGCGTTCTCGTCGGGTTGCGGCGCGACGTCGAGATTGGCTGAGAGATTGGTCGAGGCAGTCATGGAATCAGGCCTCCGCGCTGCGGCCCTTCAGGGCGAACATGCCTTGAGGACGCTTCTGAATGAACAGCACGATCAGCACGAGCACCGCGATCTTCGCGAGCACCGCGCCCCAGAACGGCTCGATCGCCTTGTTGACGAGACCCAGTCCGAAGCCGCCGATCACCGTGCCTGCAAGTTGACCGACGCCGCCGAGCACCACGGCCATGAAGGAATCGATGATGTAGCTCTGCCCGAGATCCGGTCCGACGTTGCCGATCTGCGAAAGCGCGCAGCCGCCGAGTCCCGCGATGCCCGCGCCGAACGCGAATGCATACGAATCGACACGCGAAGTCTTCACGCCGACGCACGCGGCCATGCGGCGGTTCTGCGTGACCGCGCGCACGAAAAGCCCGAGCCGCGTGCGCGTGAGCACGCCCCATGCAATCGCCACGACGGCGAGCGAGAAGGCGAGAATGGTGAGCCGGTTATACGGCAGGATCAGATTCGGCATGACGGCAATCCCGCCGCTCATCCACGAAGGATTGGTCACCTGCACGTTCTGTGCACCGAAGAGCGTGCGCGTCGCCTGAATGAGGATGAGGCTGATACCGAAGGTCGTCAGCAGCGTTTCGAGCGGACGTCCATAGAGATGCTTCAATACGAGGCGCTCCAGCACGATGCCGACGAGCGCCGCCGCGGCAAACGACGCGGGTACGGCAAAGAGCGGATACCAGTTGAACGCGGCAGGCGCGTAATGCTGCACGAGGTTCTGCACGACATATGTCGCGTAGGCGCCGATCATCAAAAACTCGCCGTGCGCCATGTTGATGACGCCGATCAGACCGTACGTGATGGCAAGACCGAGCGCCGCGAGCAACAGCACGCTGCCGAGCGAAAGGCCCGCGAACAGCGTGCCGAAGATTTCGCCGCGATGCTGAATCGAATCGAGGTCTTCGATGCCCGCTTGCGCCGCGGCCCGCACGCGGTCGTCGGGTTCGTTGAAGGTGCCGTCCGCTTTCTTCGCGACGAGCGGACGCAGCAATTCGTACATGTCGAGATCGTGCCGCGCGGCGACGAGCTTGACCGCGTCCAGTCGCTTGGCGACGTCGGCGTCGTGCAGGGCGGTCATCGCCCAGAGCGTGTCGAGACGCTTCTTGAGCTCGGGATCGGTTTCGCCGGCGCGTGCGCGGTCGATCAGCGGCTTCATCGAAGGATCGGGATTCTTCAGGAGCGCGGCCACTGCATCGCGACGCTTGGCGATATCCGGCGAAGCGAGCTGCAAGCCCGACAATGCGCCGTTCACTTTCGTGCGCAGGATGTTGTTGAGCGTGATCGCCTGCGCGTCGGGCGCTTCGACGACCTTGCCGGTAAGCGGGTCCTTGTTGCCGTCGTCGGTCTGCAGATAAACGTGGCCATTGTCGGTGGCGACGAGCGAGCCGTCCGCGAGCGCGGAGAGCACGGCGACCGAAGGCGCATCCGCGTTGGCGATCAGCTTGTCGATGGCCGCGGACTTCGCCTCGAAGTCGTCGGCGGCGAGCGGCGCGAGATCGTCGCTGGTGAGCGCATGCGCGGAGAACGGCGCGAGCGCGATGAAAAGCGCAAGCAGCATACGCGGGAAGAGGCGGGCGAACGAACCGGTCATGGTGGCCTTTCTGATGGTGACTGGCCGCGCGCGATGACACGCGCGGCCCTTTCCTCGACTCGATACGTCAGGCCGTGCGCGTGCGCGCGCGGCGCAGGAACGAGGGAATCGAGCTGACCACGTCCGGCTTGCCCTGATTGCCGGCGATATACGGGCTCCACGGCTGCGCGCGGATGGCGGTCTTCGTCTTCCACACGACGTTGAACTGACCGTCGCCGCGAATTTCGCCGATCATCACGGGCTTGTGCAGATGGTGGTTGCCATCCATCGTCAAGGTGAAGCCCGAGGGCGCGGCGAAGCTCTGGCCGATCATCGCGACGCGCACCTTGTCCACATCGGCGCTCTTTGCTTTCTCGACCGCCTGCTTCCACATGTGGATGCCGACGAAGGTCGCTTCCATCGGATCGTTGGTCACGCGCTTGTCGCCGCCCGGCAGATTCTGCGCCTTGGCGTACGCGAAGAACTCCTTCTCGAACTTCGTGTTGTTCGGGTTCTTCACCGACATGAAGTAGTTCCATGCGGCGAGGTGGCCGACGAGCGGCTTCGTATCGATACCGCGCAGTTCTTCTTCACCGACCGAGAACGCGACCACGGGCACGTCCGTCGCCTTCAGGCCTTGATTGCCGAGTTCCTTGTAGAACGGTACGTTCGAGTCGCCGTTGATCGTAGAGACGACAGTTGTCTTTCCCCCTTGGGAAAAGGTCTTGATGTTCGCGACGATGGTTTGATAGTCGCTATGTCCGAACGGTGTGTAGACCTCTTGAATGTCCTCATCCTTGACTCCTTTCGAATGAAGGAAGGCGCGCAGGATCTTGTTGGTCGTGCGCGGATACACATAGTCCGTGCCGAGCAGGAAGAAGCGCTTGGCACTGCCGCCTTCCGCGCCCATCAGATATTCGACGGCGGGAATCGCTTGCTGGTTCGGCGCCGCGCCCGTGTAGAACACGTTGCGCGACATCTCTTCGCCTTCATACTGCACGGGGTAGAAGAGCAGGCCGTTGAGTTCCTCGAAGACCGGCAGCACCGACTTGCGCGACACGGACGTCCAGCAGCCGAACACGACGGCGACCTTGTCCTGCGTCAGAAGCTGACGGGCTTTTTCGGCGAAGAGCGGCCAGTTGGACGCCGGGTCCACGACCACCGGTTCGAGCTGGCGACCGTTCACGCCGCCGCTCTTGTTGATATCGGCAATGGTCATGAGCGCCGTGTCTTTGAGCGACGTCTCGGAGATGGCCATGGTGCCCGACAGCGAATGCAGGATGCCGACTTTGATCGGACCCGTATCGGCGGCTTGCGCCTTGGTGATCGGAAGCTGACCCGCGAGGGCGAGCGCGCCCGACATGGAGCCGAACTTCAGCAGACTGCGTCGTTTCATTTGTGTGTTCCCCTTGCCGATGTGTATTTGCTTGACGTGGTGTGAGCGTCGACGCCCGCTACCAGCAAGGGGGTTCTGCAAGTGCTATGCCAATCGGGGGCTTTTGACCGATGGCTATGGGTTTGCGGAGTTTTCGGGAAGGAATTACAGCGTGACGGAGGCGTCTAGCGCGATTGCTTTTGGTGCATGGTGGCGACGCGTGCGTCGTCGTGGTGCGCGGGTGCTTTATACAAGGAGCGACTCTGTCCTAAGCAGTTTGAGGATTATCTGAAATGTCCGCGGAAAAGCGATTCCGCCCTGCGTTTCGTTCCGGTTTTCCGCAACAATCCGGCACTACCGTAATCAGCAGGTAGCCTTGCCGAGTCCACCAATGATCATTAGCCCCCCTTTACTTCCCGTCGAAGGCCTGATCACGCCCATAGAAAAATGGAAGACCGATCCAATGATGGATAAGGTCGATGACTTCGAGTTATCGCATAGTGGTGTTTTCCCAATCGCATTCGATCGACGCTGGCATTGCGGCATGCATCTGGTGCCTTTCGCGGGCGATGGTCAACTCGAACCGGTGCGGGCGATCGCAGATGGAGAAGTCGTTGCTTATCGCGTCGCTTTGAAGGCCGTCTCGGATGGCCAAACAAATTCCGACGGCAGCCTTGCGCTCAACAGCAACATCGGCTTCGTGCTGCTCAAACACGTGACCGAAACAGGCGAAGGCCGCACCATCACCTTCTATTCGCTTTACATGCACTTGCTTGACGTCATCAGCACCAATGCGCTTGCGTCGCAGCCAAATAATCCGATGCCTGAGAGTTCCCCCGGTGCGCTCGCCGCTTGGCTGCTCAGGGAGACAGAAGGCGTGCAAGCGGGCGGTGGAAAGAAGGTTTATCGGAAGGATCGCCTGGGTTTTGTCGGCCAAAGTCAGGGTGAGAAGCATCTGCACTTTGAGATCTTCATGACCGAGGCGGATTTCACCGCGTGGTTCGATCAGGTGGGGCATAAGGTTGCGTTGGGTGATGCACAGCCAAACACGCCAGCGTCGAAGGACTATTGGGGGCACACATACTTTGTTATTCCAAAGGGCTCCACGTTCATGAGCACGCCGCCGGGCCAAGGAAACCTGAAGACGAAAGGTCGCACACCCAAGCTGCTTTTCCCCGCACTGAACGCAGGCGCTTTGGATGCCAACAGCACGCTTTACGTCGAGACGTACTTTAGCCGGGGCGAGCGTTTCATGCGTGCGTGGATTGACAAGGGCGATCGAAAGCTTGTTTCGCTGACTCCGGAACCTGTGCAGGATGAATTCGCGGAGTATGAATATGACCTTTACGAGCGCGCAACCACGCTATACGAAGCGTGCCCAAGCGAAGGCTATGAGTTGCTCCGTTTCGGCCGCATCCTGAGCACGGATACACCGACCTTGCCCGCCGGCAATCGAGCTACTTGGGTCGAGGTACCGTTTGCTCAAGGTACGACGGGCTATATCGACGTGAATTTGGCCAGCATTCAAAAGCTGTCGGATGCAGACTTCCCTTTCTTCATGGGCTGGCAGAAAATCGAGGAGGGCAATACGCCGTTCAATCAAGAGGGGTTTTGTGGCTATGACGAGCTTTGCACGATTGCGGGTGTGACCGATACACGCCTAGCGTTACATGCCCAAACGCCAACGGAGTTCGACCATGACCAGCGACTGGCGGCTTATGTGCGTGGCGAGGCGGAAGTGCGAGTCAAGCTCAAGGGCTTTATTTGTCACGCCAAAAGCGAATGGGATACGAGCAACAATGAGGAACGCTTCCGTGCGCTGAATGAACCGAATGGATTCTTTGGTAAGCGCAAGGAGACCGATCCGCGTGGCTACGAAAACTTCCTCAGCTTCGTCAAGCAGTTTCAGTTTATAAAGCAGACGCCGCTAGGCGAGGCGAATAAGCTTTGGTTTTTTCATCCGACGGCGTTTATTCGACACTTTAGGAAGTGTGCGTGGTTGAGTGAAAAAGAGTTCAAGCAGCTAGTACCATCTTTTACGGTCCGTAAGCACGGCGGGCAAACATTGTGGGAGCTAGTCCCAGGCACTTTCACTAGCGGAAATATCTTCAAGAACCAGCGAGTCGTTTTAAATCGCATGATGTGCACCTACGGCATCAACACGCCGTTACGTATGGCAAGTTTTTTTGGCAACGCTATTCAAGAATCTCAATGGTTGCAACTACTGGAAGAGGGCTCTCCTACAACTCAAAGATATTACCCTTGGTTTGGGCGCGGCTTCCTACAGCTGACATGGGCAAGCAACTACCTCGACTATTGGGATTTTCACGGGCGAGCATCACAAATCCCGTCAGCTGTACGTGTACAACTTCTCACTGCGCAGCAAGCGGCAGATCGTCCACGGAGCAACGATGTTTGGCAAGCCACTGAGACTGCTCTTACACCTGACATGCATAAGTGGCGGGCAAACGTCTCGCTTCCGGATCAGTCGGATGCCGCGTTGAGCGCAGGCTTTTACTGGGTGAAGCTGCGGATGGCCAGGTATGCCGATGAGCCGCATGTACTGGAGCGAGTAGGGCTTACCGCAAATCGACGTGCGCATAGTTACTACCGCAGCGCTAGTTTTTGGAAAGCATCGGCATCGGTGAACTTGCCAGGGGCAATCGATAGTCTCTATTCGATACGGCTTAACGGATTTGAGGCGCGCTGTATGGCTTACAACGTGGCTCTCGCAGTCTTATCCGAAGTGAAATTCCCGATCGCGCCGGGTCAGGCGGCAGACGCGCCAGATTACGATATTCTGCGAAGAGGCCAAAGATGAACAAAAAATTATGTCTGCTATGTGGCTCTAAAGCTTGCCAGTTAATCGCAAAAGGCTTGGCCGTCTGTTTCATTGCTCTCGGGCTGCACAGCGCTTCATCCGCAAAGTCTGAACCAAACGAGCGAAAGGAATTACTTGTTAGCAGCGGTAACCATCATTGTTCCATTGGATTCAAAGATCCTTACGGAGGATGGATATCCGGCAACAGCTATGCGGTAGACGACTTGCCGTACAAAAAAACCGGCATCGGGAGTCTTGCAATTACCTTCGTTTGTCTAAGTTCGTCCGATGCGGGCTCAATTCGCGACTACACCTTGGCTCGATATGACGCACAGAAAGGACGTTGGTTCAGGGATTTATCGGGGGTGTCTGCACGCGACAAGAAGGTGTTGGTTCCGGCTGTGCAGTGGCTTTCGGTAAAGGCTGTTGGAAGTTCCGGTTTAGTAGTGCTTCAGCGCATGATCGTCGGTGATCCGCAAAATCGAAGTGTCTCATTAGGGTTCTGTTTGCTTCGCGCAGCCGTGGCCCTGTGCGGCAGCGCACCCGTCGTGGCGGTACCCCGCTTTAGCAAGACCGGAGTAATACCGGAGGCGTTGAAGATTATCGAGTCGATCGAGTTCCTCGACACGCCCGGCAAGACTCCTACATAGGAGCTTATAAAGCGCGGGAGTGCGATGCATCATCGCGGCGATGTACCGCCTGCGCCATAATAGGAGAGCCGCCTCGTTTCCACGGCGGCTCTCCTTCGATTCACCGATTGACCATTCGCGCAGGCACGCTCAGCACGAGCAGCGCGCCCACGATCAGACAGCCGGCCAGCATATACATGCCGCTTGCGTTCGATGCCGTGGCTTGCTTGAGCCATCCCACGAGATACGGGCTCAGAAAGCCCGCGAGATTGCCGAGCGAATTGATCATCGCGATGCCGGCGGCCGCGCCCGTGCCTGCAAGGAACGCAGTCGGCAGACTCCAGAACAACGGCAAGGTCGTGAGAATGCCCATGGTCGCAAGCGTGAGTCCGAGCATGGCAAGCGGCGTGTTCGCCGACCACACGACCGAGAGCACCAGCCCCAATGCGCCGATGAACGCCGGAATGGCGATATGCCAGCGCCGCTCGCCGCGCTTGTCCGCGCTGCGCGCGACCAGCAGCATGCCGATCACCGCCGCGCCGTAGGGAATCGCGGAGAGGAGGCCGACCGTGAGCGCATCGGAGACGCCGGTGGCCTTGATGATCGTCGGCAGCCAGAAGCTCACGCCATAAAGACCCATCACGAAGGAAAAGTAGATCAGGCTCATCAGCCAGACCTTCGGGCTCGACAGAATCTTGCCGATGGGCATGTCCTCTTTCTCGACGTTATCGGCGGCGATATTGCGTTCGAGCAACGCTCGCTCGTCGGCCGTGAGCCACTTCGCTTTCGAGATGCGGTCGTCGAGTTTGAAGAACACGACGAGTCCGACGACGATCGACGGAATGCCTTCCAGCAATAGCAGCCACTGCCAGCCATGCCAGTCGTTCGTGCCATCGAAACGCTTCATGATCCAGCCCGACACCGGCCCGCCGATCAACCCCGACAACGCGATCGCCGTCATGAACAGCGTCGTCATGCGCCCGCGCCGTTGCGCCGGAAACCAGTACGTCAAATAAAGAATGATGCCGGGAAAGAAGCCCGCTTCGGCCACGCCCAGCAGAAAGCGCATGACGTAGAACATGGTCGGCGTGGTGATGAACATGGTGAGCGCGGAAATGACGCCCCACGAGATCATGATCCGCGCGATCCACACGCGCGCGCCGACGCGATGAAGAATCACGTTGCTCGGTATCTCGAAGATGAAATAGCCGAAAAAGAAAATGCCCGCGCCGAAGCCATAGACGGCATCGGAGAGGTTCAAATCGGCGGCCATCTGCAACTTGGCGAAGCCGACGTTCACGCGGTCCAGATACGCGACCACATAACAAATGAGCAGAAGCGGCGAGAGCCGCCATGCGACCTTCTTGTAGGTTGCCTCCTCGAATGCGGAAGGCGTGCCCGTGGCGGGGCTTTGCACTGAATCGGCGGTGCGGGCCATGTCGTCTCCTCTTTCTCTTGCGCGTTCGGGTTCGTTCGATGATTACAGACGCGTAAGGATTCTAGCTGCCAGGCGGCAAGCCGAGGCGAGGGTTTCGGATCGGGGAAAACACGGATGAACGTGTGGCGTGCAACGTCCGGCGAGCCTCCCGCCAAGGCAAGCGAAAGGGCGCGCAGGCGCGTTTGGCTATAATGCCCGGGTTGCACTTCGCTGCATCCACGCCGCCTCGCGCGACCGCGCGAATGCGCAGAAACGCGGCCACCGCGCCGAAGAGAATGCCTCGCGCGCGCGGCGCTGACAGATTTCCGAACTCAACTTCATCAGAGAGCGCTCATGAGCTTCAACAACGTACCTTCCGGCAAGGATCTTCCGCAGGACTTCAACGTCATCATCGAGATTCCCGCGCAGAGCGATCCGGTGAAATACGAAGCGGACAAGGACATGGGCCTGCTCGTCGTCGACCGCTTCATCGGCACCGGCATGCGCTATCCGGCGAATTACGGCTTCATCCCGCAGACGCTGTCGGGCGACGGCGACCCGGTCGACGTGCTGGTCATCACGCCGTTCCCGCTGCTCGCAGGCTCGGTGGTCCGCTCGCGCGCGCTCGGCATGCTGAAGATGACCGACGAATCCGGCGTCGACGCGAAGCTGATCGCCGTTGCACACGACAAGATCTGCCCGATGACGGCAAATCTCAAGTCGATCGACGACGTGCCCGAGTACCTCAAAGAACAGATCAAGCATTTCTTCGAACAATACAAGGCGCTGGAGAAGGGCAAGTGGGTGAAGGTCGAGGGCTGGGACGGCATCGAAGCCGCGCACAAGGAAATCTCGGAAGGCGCGGCTAACTTCAAGAAGTAAGCCTGGCTTTCGCGCGTCGCGTTGCGTAGACGCGATGCGAGTGTTCCGCACGGCCGCGCTCGATGCGCGGCCGTCTCAATTTGCGGGCGCGTCGTGGGCTTCGTCCAGGTTGTCATCCACGACGGCGACAGCGGGCGGCGGCAGCACGGAATCGAGCGTGCGCTCGCCCGCGATCAACGCGCGCTTTTGCCGCGCGGTGAGCTGCTTCACCCAATATTCGGCGCGCAACGCCTCCGATCTTCCCTGCAGTTCGAACGACGCCACGACGCGCAGCGGCTTGCGCGCGCGGGTATAGCGCGCGCCCTTGCCGGCGGCATGCGCGACGAAGCGCGCTTCTACATCCGTGGCGATGCCCGTGTACAGGCTGCCATCGGCGCATTCGATGAGATAGAGGAACCAGGGCATGGCCGGGATTATCGCCGAATCGGCGCAACCTTCGAGAGCGGCCACGCCCGACTAAACGACGAATTAAAACTTGCGCGAGAATAGCCCTTCATGCCCGCAAGGGCAAAACTCATCATTCGAGGTCTTCCGTTGAATCGCGAAGTCGAAATCCAGGTAGTCGACACGCTAGAGGACATTTCGCCCGAGGAGTGGAACCGCCTCGCGGGCGCGAATCCCTTCGTCAGTCACGGCTTCCTGTCGGCGTTGCAGGACACGCATTGCGCGGTCAAGCGCACCGGCTGGCGGGCGCATCACCTCATTCTAAAGCGCAACGGCGTCTTCGCCGGCGCCATGCCGCTTTATCTCAAGTCGCACTCGCGCGGCGAATATGTCTTCGACCACGCCTGGGCCGATGCCTTCGAACGCCACGGCGTGCGCTATTACCCCAAGGCGCTCTCGGCCGTGCCGTTCTCGCCGGTGACGGGTCCGCGTCTCATCGCGGCCGAACACGCGGATCGCGTGCTGCTCGCGCGCGGTGCGATCGAGCTTACGCGGCAACTCGACATCTCGTCGCTGCACGTGCTGTTTCCGCATGCACAGGACATCGAGGCGCTGAAGGACGCGGGCTACATGTTGAGAGAAGGCGTGCAGTTTCATTGGGAGAATCTGCCGGGCGCGGGCTACGAGAATTTCGACGCGTTTCTCGCCACCATGAGCCACGACAAGCGCAAGAAGGTGAAGCAGGATCGCCGCCGCGTGACCGAAGCGGGCGTGACTTACAAGTGGCTGCGCGGCCGTCAGATCGACAAAAGCGCGCTCGATTTCTTCTATGGCTGCTACGAGAACACGTACAAGGAGCACTGGAACGCGCCGTATCTGACGCGCGAGTTCTTCGGTCAAATTCACGCCGATGCGCCCGACAACATGCTGCTCGTCATCGCCGAAGCGGACGGCGAGCGGCTCGCCTGCGCGCTCAACATGATCGGCGGCGACACCATGTATGGCCGCTACTGGGGCACGCGCGAGTTCGTTTCGGGGCTGCATTTCGAAACCTGCTACATGCAGGGCATCGCGTATTGCATCGAGCACGGGCTGGCGCGCTTCGAAGGCGGCGCGCAGGGCGTGCACAAGATGTCGCGCGGCATGTTGCCCACGCCGACATGGTCCGCGCACTGGATCGCCGACCAGCGCTTTGCTCATGCGATCAGCGAGTTTCTCGATGAAGAAACCGCCGCGATGACGCAGCATATCGAGGAACTCGAAGCGCATACGCCATTCAGGAAGATGGCGACGGATTGAAGCGTGCGGCATGATGACGAGTATCCAAAGGATACGCAAACAATGAAAACCGAATTCCTGAACCTCTACAGCCATGGTTTCGCGCGGGTTGCCGTCGCGGTGCCGGAATGCAAGGTGGCCGATCCATCGTTCAATGCCGGAGAGACCATCGCGCTCGCCCGGCAGGCCGCGCAAAACGGCGCCGTGCTGGTCGCGTTTCCCGAGCTGGGGTTGTCCGCTTATTCGTGCGAAGACCTGTTCCATCAGGACGCGTTGCTCGTCGCGTGCGAGCGCGCGCTGGCCGCGCTGGTCGAAGAATCCCGCTCGCTCGATATCGTCATGGTGGTTGGCTTGCCGTTGCGCGTCGATCACGCGTTGTACAACTGCGCGGCCGTGGTGTCGTCCGGGCGCGTGCAGGGCGTGGTTCCCAAGAGCTTCCTGCCGAATTACGCGGAGTTTTACGAAGCGCGCCAGTTCAGTGCCGCCGATTGCGCGTTGGTCGACGAGATCCATCTGCTCGGCGCGGAGGTTCCCTTCGGTTCATCGCTGCTGTTCGATATTCCGTCGATTCCGTATTTCCGCTTCCACGTGGAAATCTGCGAGGACGTCTGGGTGCCCATTCCGCCATCGTCGTTCGCCGCGCTCGCGGGTGCGACGGTGCTCATCAATCTGTCGGCATCGAATATCGTCGTCGGGAAATCGTCGTACCGGCATCAACTGGTCGGGCAGCAATCGGCGCGATGCATCGCGGCGTATCTCTATTCGTCGGCGGGCAAGGGCGAATCCACCACGGACCTCGCGTGGGACGGGCAGGCGCTCATCTACGAGAACGGCGAGCAGCTCGCCGAGTCGGAGCGCTTCAGCGACGCATCGCACGTCATTTTCGGCGATGTCGATGTCGAGCGGCTGTCGCGCGAACGCATGCATCAGACGACCTTCGCTCAGTCGGCGCGCAGACATCAGGAAGAGGCGCGCAAGTTCCGTATCGTGCGATGTGAAGTGGCCGTGCCTGCGGCGTCCGTGTTGCCCTTGCAACGTGCGGTGCCGCGCTTCCCTTACGTGCCGATCGACGCGAGCAGACGCGACGAGCGCTGCATGGAGGTCTACAACATTCAGGTTCAGGCGCTGGTGCAACGGCTCGCTTCGAGCAATATTTCGAAGGTCGTGATCGGCGTCTCCGGCGGGCTCGATTCGACTCATGCCTTGCTCGTCTGCGCCAAGGCCATGGACCGGCTCGGCCTGCCGCGCACCAACATTCTCGGCGTGACCATGCCCGGTTTTGCGACCAGCGAGCGCACGCTCACCCAGGCGCGCCGGCTGATGGACGTGGTTGGTTGTTCGGCATCCGAAGTGGATATCCGGCCGAGCTGCATCCAGATGCTGAAGGACCTCGGTCATCCGTATTCGACGGGCGAGGAACAGTACGACATCACCTTCGAGAACGTGCAGGCGGGCGAGCGCACGAACCATCTGTTCAGGCTCGCGAACTACAGCAATGGCATTGTGATCGGCACGGGCGACTTGAGCGAACTGGCGCTCGGCTGGTGCACCTACGGCGTCGGCGATCACATGTCGCACTACGGCGTGAACGCCAGCGTGCCGAAGACGCTCATCACGCATCTCGTGCGATGGGTGGCCGAGACGGCGCAGATCGGCAACGACGGCGCCGATGTGCTCAACGATATTCTCGCCACCGAGATCAGCCCCGAGCTCATTCCGGGCAAGGTGAAAGGCGCGCTCGAACAGAAAACCGAGAGCGTGATCGGGCCGTACGAGCTTCAGGACTTCAACCTTTACTACATTCTTCGCTTCGGTTTCCGGCCGTCGAAGGTGGCATTTCTTTCATCGACGGCGTGGGGCGACAAGGACGCGGGCGCGTGGCCTGCCGATGTCGACCTCGTTCATCACGAATACGACCTCACGCAGATCAAGAAGAACCTGCGCATCTTCCTGTATCGCTTCTTCAAGCTGAGTCAGTTCAAGCGGTCGTGTATTCCGAATGCGCCGAAGGTGGGAACGGGCGGTTCGCTCTCGCCGCGTGGAGATTGGCGCGCGCCGAGCGATTCGGAAGCTACGGTCTGGCTCGATGATCTGGAGAATATTCCGGACGCGTCGTGACGTTCGTTGCACGCAGAAAGGGCGTCGTATGCGCGATGAATGCACACGACGCCTTCGAAACCTTCAATCCCGTGGCAACTCGATCACCGCGCCCGACTTCGCCGCGGCCACGATAGCTTCCGTCACGCGCAGGTTCCTGAGCCCGTCGCGGGCCGATACCAGCGGCGCCGCCTCGCCGCGCGTAACCGCGCCGAAGTGCTCCATCTGATGCTTGATGGGGTCGTCCCGCACCATGCCGACGACACCCGCTTCGAACGGCTTCCACCACGAACGGTCTTCATCGCGCGGATAGGTTTTCAGACGCATGGTCGGAATGGCGAGGCTGCCGTTGGTTCCCGCGACGAGATAGCAATCCTCGTCGGCGTAACTCGCGTAAGCCTTGTTCTCTTCGGAGGTCTGCTCCCAACTGCGCGCGCTCGCCGCCGAATCCGAAAGCAGGAACGTGCCGAGCGCGCCGCTTTCGAAGCGCAGATTGATCGCGACCGTATCCTCGACGGCAAAGCCGCGCGCCGCATGCGATAGAAACGCCTGCACCGCGACGATCTCGCCGCAAAGCATGCGCAGGTTGTGAACCTCGTGGATCATGTTGAGCAGGATCGGGCCGCCGCCAGGCTCGCGACGCCAGGGCGCATCCGTGAAGTAATGATCGGGCTTCAGAAACATCGCGCTGCCGGTCACGGCGACAAGGCGCCCCAGCACGCCGGATTCGATCACCTCACGGGCCTTCGCCATGATCGGACTATGCGCGCGATGATGGCCGATGAGAATCGGCACGCCCGCTTCATCCGCTGAGCGCACGAGCGCTTCGGCTTCGGCGACGGTCGGCGCAATCGGCTTTTCGAGCAGCGTCGGTACGCGCGCGTCGAGGCATTGCAGTGCTTGCGGCACATGCAGCTGATTCGGCGTTGCGAGCACCACGCCGTCCGGTTTGTCCTGTGCGAAGAGCTCGTCGAGCGTCGCGTAGATCGGCACGTCCGCCCGTTCCGCGATGGCGCGCGCAGCCGGCGACGGATCGACAATGGCCGACAGCATGCACGTCGCGCTGTTCTCCAGGACGCCGATATGCGCCTGTCCGATATATCCGGCTCCGGCCACGGCGATTCGAGTTCGGGTCATGCTGTGCCTCCTCCTTGGTTTTCGTTCGACGTTGCTCGCGTTCCGCAGCGCCGTCGGGTCGATCCACATCATAAAATCAACCGGCGCGCCTGCAATGCGGACTTGCGATATCGCCGACGTATCGGCCACGACGCAGCCCTTCGCGTTGAATGCACCAAAAACGCCTGAAAAACAGCCGCATAAGCGCTGAATCGATAACCGGCAGCCTGCTAGAATCAAAAGCATCTGTCCTTCGCGGACACGACCCATTCCGAAGATTCTTGAACTCAAGCGAGGCACGCCATGAAACGTATCACCGCCATCATCAAACCGTTCAAGCTCGATGAAGTCCGTGAGGCGCTCGCCGAAGTAGGCCTGACCGGGCTGACGGTTACTGAAGTCAAAGGCTTCGGCCGTCAGAAAGGACATACCGAGCTCTATCGTGGTGCAGAGTACGTCGTCGATTTTCTGCCGAAGGTGAAGATCGAAGTAGTCGTCGCCAACGATCAAACCGATCAGGTCATCGACGCGATCATCGGTGCGGCGCGCACCGGCAAGATCGGCGACGGAAAAATCTTCGTGGCCGAAGTCGAGCGCGTCATTCGCATTCGTACCGGCGAGGAAAACGAAGCGGCGGTCTGAGCGCTTCGAGGTTTTCTCTGTTCCATCGAGCCCGCGTTTCTCACGCGGGCTCGTCTTTTTCCGCATCGCATGCACCAGCACGATGCGCGTCGCTCGTCCGCTTGACTCCTGCTTGATCTCCAATCCGCCTGACTGAGTGCCGAACTCGGCGCGATTTCGTTGCCGTGCGGTAACATCGAATCCCGTTTACCAATTTGTAAGGATTTTTTGGATGCATCACGCGATCGGCTTCATTCAGGATCTCGCGGTAATCATGGCCATCGCGGGCGTCGTGACGGTGTTGTTTCATCGCATGCGTCAGCCGGTCGTGCTCGGGTATATCGTTGCGGGCGTCATCATCGGGCCATATACGCCGCCGTTTCAGCTGATTCACGACGAAGCCACCATCCAGACGCTCGGCGAACTAGGCGTGGTCTTCCTGATGTTCTCGCTCGGCCTCGAATTCAGTCTGCGCAAACTCTTCAAGGTAGGCGCGACGGCGTTCGTCGCGGCGCTGTCCGAGATCGTGCTGATGATCTGGATCGGATACGAGATAGGCCGCTGGTTCGGCTGGAATTCGATGGATTCGCTCTTTCTCGGCGCGGTGCTGGCGATTTCGTCGACGACGATTATCGTGAAAGCGCTGTCCGAACTCAAGATGAAAGGCGAGCCGTTCGCGCAACTCGTGTTCGGCATCTTGATTGTCGAGGACATTCTCGCCATCGCAATGCTCGTGCTGCTTTCCGGCATCGCGCAGACAGGTTCCGTCACAGCGGGCGTCGCGGCCATCACGCTCGGCAAGTTGCTGCTTTTCATGACCGTGTCGCTCGTGGTCGGCATTCTCATCGTGCCGCGCGCGCTGGATTACGTGGCGCGCGCGAAAAGCGACGAGATGCTGCTCGTCACCGTGCTCGGCTTCTGCTTCGGCTTTTGTCTGCTGGTCGTGAAGCTCGATTACAGCATCGCGCTCGGCGCCTTTCTGATCGGCGCGATCATGGCGGAGTCGAAGAATCTCGCGCGCATCGAGCATCTCATCGCGCCGGTACGCGACATGTTTTCGGCCATCTTCTTCGTGACCATCGGCTTGCTGCTGAATCCGTCCGTGCTCGTCGATTACGCGTGGCCGATCGCGGTCATCACCGTGGCGGTCGTGTTCGGCAAGATCGTATCGTGCGGACTCGGCACTTTTCTCGCCGGTAAGGACGGGCGCACGGCGATGCGCGTCGGCATGAGCGTCGCGCAGATCGGCGAGTTCTCGTTCATCATCGCGTCGCTCGGGTTGTCGCTCAAGGTGACAAGCGCGTTTCTCTATCCGATCGCGGTCGCCGTCTCCGCGCTCACCACGCTCTTCACGCCGTATCTGATTCGCGCCGCCGATCCCATCACCATGCGTCTTGCCCGCGCGATGCCCGCGCCGCTCGCCAACACCTTCGGCCTCTACTCGCAATGGCTCGCGAGTCTCACGCCCGCGACCGGCGGCCCGACGCTCTTTTCGATGACCCGGCGCATCGTTCTGCAGATCGCGGTGAACCTGGCGCTCGTGGCTGCGATTTTTCTGGGCGCGTCGTATTCGGCGCCGTTCGCTTCCGGCTACCTCGCGCGCTGGCTCGAATCGGACAATGCGCAGCGCGTCGTGTTGTGGAGCGCGGCCTTGTTGATCGCGCTGCCGTTTCTGGTGGCGGTGTATCGCAAGCTGGATTCGCTTGCGCTCCTGCTCGCCGAAGTCAGCGTGCAACCCGCGAAGGCCGGACGCTTCACGAGCGCGATTCGTTCGGCCATCTCGGGGCTGATTCCCATCGTCGCCATGTTCGGCGTCTTTCTGCTCGTGGCC
The DNA here is from genome assembly GCF_023631025.1 of Caballeronia sp. GACF4. Lineage (NCBI taxonomy): Bacteria > Pseudomonadati > Pseudomonadota > Betaproteobacteria > Burkholderiales > Burkholderiaceae > Caballeronia > Caballeronia sp. GACF4. Next base: position 50,501 of record NZ_JALQDW010000009.1, on the reverse strand, counting down.
GCGCTTTCGGGCGGCATCTTGCCGCCTTTCGGATTGATGGTGGCCGTGCTCGTCTGCGCGGCGTTGCTCTTGACGGTACTCTGGCGCTGGTGCGTGAAGATTCACGCGACCATGCAGATCGCGTTGCGCGAAACCTTCGAGGAGCCGCGCGATCACTGAAGGAATCATCCATTCATTACGATTGCCGCGATAATGTGAGTAAATGTGTGCTGGTTTGCCCCGTCTGTTCGAGAGGCGGATAATCGAAACGTGTTGATTCTTTCCCTGGCGTTCGCGCGCCGGACAACGGAATGAGCGAAAACAAAACCTCGAACGACTCAGGCTCCATCGCAAACGGCGCGGCGCCCGACGCCCGCCGAAGTGGGGCGGATGCATCGGCGGCGGGCGTGGCGCGAGATGGCGCACCTCACGCACCGCAAGCACCTCAGGCACCTCAAATTTCAACCACGCCGGGTTCGGACCCGAGCGCGACCGAGCGGGCATCGACGGATGCGCCTTCGAGCGCTTCGACCGTTGAGCCCGTCGATAAGGCTGCGGCGCGACGGGCCGAGGCACTCGAAGCAAACGCCAAGGTCGCGCCGGAACCGGTCGTGCGCGCGAAGCCTCTCGATGCAAAAGCGAACTTGGCCGAGAGTCTCGAAGCCGCGACCGAGGCGCAAGCGGGCAGCGATATCGAAAGCATCATCGCGGGCACGGAAGCCGAACCCGAACCTCAACCGGTGAAGGCCAGCGTTCTGCCGCCCGAGTTCACCGCCGCGCCGGATTTCGGCACGCTCAATCCGCCGCCCTTGCCGCCGCCCGGTCAGCAGACAGCGGGCGCGACGCAAGCGCCGCCTGCATATCTCAAGCAATCGGATTCGGCGTGGTCCGTGTTCGGGCGCGTGATCGCCGCGCGTGCGCGACAAATCTTCGACCGGGCAGGGCAGCGCATCACGCAACGCACGTTGAGGATCGGCGTGTCGGCGCGCATTTTTCATCCGGAGCCGGGCGCTAAGGGTTTGCGTGGCAAGACGCTGCAATATCTGGAGGAATCCATCGCGCATTGGGTCATGTCGCGCGATGTGCTCGTGTTCATGATTCCGACGGTCGGCACGCAAGGCATGCTGCATCCAAGCAATATCCGCCTGCGCGACTATGCGAAGAATCTCGACGGGCTGCTGCTTCAGGGTGGCGCGGACGTGTCGCCGCAATCTTACGAGGAGGTCGTGACGCGCCCCGAATGGCCGGGCGATCGCGTGCGCGACATGTATGAGCTGGAACTGCTGCACGAATTCATCGAGTCAGGCAAGCCGGTGCTCGGCGTGTGTCGCGGCTGTCAGCTCATCAACGTGGCATTCGGCGGCACGCTCTACGGCGATATCGCCACCGAAGTGCCGACTGCGGGCATCCACGTGAACGAGCACTACGATCAGCATCGGCACTCGCTGCGTTTTCCCGATGGCTCGACGCTCGCCAACATGTTTCCGAATCAGCGCGATGCAATCGTCAACTCGATTCACCATCAAGCGGTGAAGTCGCTTGGGCGGGATCTCAACGTCGAGGCGGTCTCGGCGCAGGATGGGATCATCGAAGCGGTGCGGTATCGCAAGGCGCCGTTCGTGGTGGGCGTGCAGTGGCACCCGGAGTTTCATCGCGCGGGCGGATCGGAATTGCTCGATTGCACGCCGCTGCTCGATACGTTTTTGCGCGTGGCGCGGGAGACGCGGTTCTAGGATATTGGTTTGGACATGCGTTGGCATCGAGGCCCGCTTCGTAATGAGCGGGCCTTTTTGTTTTGCATGATTGGGGTTGAAGCGCGGATTTGGGTGATAGTCGTCGACGAGCCGGCTTTGGTTCTAAGCGAAACCGAGAATGCACGTCAGGATGATGTACCGCGACCGTGAAATCCGCTCACGCGCGCAAACTCACCGAATCAAAAGTCACCGCGCCGAACCCACCGGAGCCAGCCCGGCTTCGCTCGCACGCTGCAACTGATCGACCTGCATCTGCAATGCGCGCAGCTTGCGTTCCGATTCGAGCTTGTCGCTCTGCAGCGCCGCCGATTCCGCCTGCAATTGCTGCTGACGTTCCGACACCTGCGTGTCCTGCTGCTGCGCGAGCGCGAGATCGGCGGATAACCGGTTCGCGCGATTCGCCGACACGGCGATCACGCGGTCGAGCAGCGCTTTTTGCGCCTGCAACTGCACACGGCGAATCTCGCCATCGGCAAGATCATGTGTCTTGCGCGCGAACTGCGCGTAGACCGATTCGGCGCGATTCTCCTCCTGCGTCTTCACGACGCGCCACGAATGCGAGTCCTGCGACAACGCCACGTAATAGAGCATCTCTTGCGGCAGAAAATAGAGCCTCGCGCCGTAGCTGCCATTGCGCGTAACGCGCAGCTCGGTCAGTCGGCCCGCCTGCACCATGTCCTGCAGTTCGGCGAGGTTGCTCGCGGAGGGCGACGCGCCATCGCTCTGAAGATCGGAGAGGTCTTCAGGCGGTAGCGCCGGTGCGCTGTTTGTTCGATCGGCTTTTGAAGCCGGAGCCGGGCTCGTGACAGCCGATGCATCGGCGAAAGAAGCTAGCAATCCGGAGAGGAACAAAGCGAGGACAAGTACTGCGTGACGAATGAAACGTAAGTGCATCATGTTGGCTTCATGCCGATAAGTTAAGCGATTCATCACCGGGCCTGATTGGCCGATGCATTGTCGGGACGTGAAGCGACATTGCTGTCGAGCGTGGGCGAATGCTGGAGCATGGAGTAGAGGGCGGCGACGTTCAGCGGCTCAGTGGTGCGCAGCGCCGCAGTGAGTTGCGTGGGCTTCGTGCTCGCGCCGCGATGTGTCGATGCCGCGTATCGAATAACCGGTTTCGTGGCTGCCCGCTTCGCGCGATGTGCGCCCGCGTTCACGTATCGAGGAGTTCGTGTGTGGGACGCTTCGGCATGTACGGAAACTGGCGCTGGTTTTGTCTCACGCGCATGCGCGGGCCGACTTGCCGTGAGAACGCGCGCCGCGACAGGCTGCGTTGGGTCGACCGGGCGCGGGTCCGCCGGTTGACTTACCGTGGGCACGCGCGTCGCATCCGCCGCTCTGTCGCGCGACACCGCTTGTCCAATCTGCATCTGTTCTGCTTCATCAACCGGGGGCTTCGACCCGCTTCGTTCCAGCCACTGTTCATGCGCGAACAGCACCCAGACGAACAACGCCGAAACCGCGATGGCAATAGCGGATTTTTCAAAGCTGCCGATGCGGTAAGGCCGCTTGCGTAACGGCGATGGACTGCGCAGATCGATACGCATGGGCTTTCTTTCCGCAGCCGCATCGACCGGTGCGGCAGGCTCTTTCATACGCGACGTAGAAGGACGCGTGGCGCCCTTGGCGAGCTTTCCCCAGATACTCGTCGCTTGATACGGAGAACGCGCATGCAACGAGTCCGACGAGTCGGACATGCGCGAGTACTTGGTATTGAACCGTGCGCCGTAGAGCGGAATCTCGGAGCGCGACGTACTCGGCCGAGCGCGCGCGGGCGACCACTCGCGGCCGAATTTCAGCGATGGATCGGCGAGCGGGCGCACCGTTGGCAGGCGTAGATTGCCTTCCACGACGATCAGAGGCTCGTTCATGAGTGTTCCAGGTGGATGCGCCGATGCGCGCACGATTGGAACGTGCGGGCATCGGCCCGAGGTCAGCTAGATTGACTCGCGATCATACGAAACAGCACTGAACTAAACGACCAGACTTATCCTAATGATTCGATCTTAAAAGGAATGCTTATTGACAGAAGGCCGCTTCTATGTCGGAAGCATTGCTTGCGAGCCGCATTTAATCCAGAGAGAGCGTGTAGCGCAACGCGAACAGATCGAGGCCCGCCATGTTGTCGGCTTGACGCGAAGTGAGCCTCCATCCGCGCGACTCGTAAAAGCCGATAGCCGCCGCGTTGTCTTCCAGCACGTAAAGATGCAGTTCGCGCGCGCCACGTGTGCGCGCCCAGCGTGCGGCTTCGGCGAGCATCGCGGTCCCGGCGCCAAGGCCTTTGTGCCCCGGCAGCGCATGCAGATTGTCGACGAGCACGCTGCCCGTGTCGTCCGGTTCGACGAGACATACGAAACCCACCGGCTCACCCGCATGTTCGGCGATCAGCACACAACCCGCGCCGGCCTCGATTTCCCGCATACGGGTTTGCCAGTGCGCGGCGCGCTCGGCGTGAATGTCCCGATCGAGATAGACATCTGGCACGATGCCGCGATAGGTGGCCACCCAACTGCGCGTGTGCATCGACACGATCAGAGCGGTGTCGGCCGGCGTTGCGGTCCTGAAAACGATAGCTAAATTTGTAGGCTTGGAGATAGGCATATGTAAGCTATTGTTAATCTTGTTTTGAGTGATGTTGACCGAAGTTGCGTGCAGAGAAACGTCCGCAGGCGTTAAGATTGAGGCACTCGTGAATTTACAAAAGAATTACGGGTAAACCCTAATCAAGCGAAAACCCTTCGCCACCGGCCAGAAGCGGTTCGCGAACCGCGATGCGTCGTTCAGCCTGATTCGAGAAAGTCCATGTCCACGACTCACGTTGCACCCGCCAATGAATCGAAGTTCAAGACGGTTTTCCGCGTCGTCAGCGGCAACTTCCTTGAAATGTACGACTTCATGGTTTATGGCTATTACGCCTCCGCCATCGCCAAAACCTACTTCCCGAGCGGCAACGAGTTCGCCTCGTTGATGCTCGCGCTGTCCGTATTCGGCGCAGGCTTCCTCATGCGTCCGGTCGGGGCGATCGTACTCGGCGCGTACATCGACCATCACGGGCGGCGCAAGGGCCTCATCCTCACGCTGATGCTGATGGCTATCGGCACCGCTTGCGTCGCGCTCGTGCCGGGCTACGCCACCATCGGCGCGATTGCACCGATCATCGTGCTTCTCGGGCGGCTTCTGCAGGGCTTCTCGGCGGGCGTCGAGCTCGGCGGCGTGTCGGTGTATCTGTCCGAGATCGCGACCAAGGGCAACAAGGGCTTCTATTGTTCATGGCAGTCGGGCAGCCAGCAAGTGGCCGTCGTGTTCGCCGCGCTCATCGGCGTGGTCATGAACCAGTTGCTGCCCGCCGATCAAATGACCGCGTGGGGCTGGCGCGTGCCGTTTTTGATCGGCTGCCTGATCGTGCCGTTCCTCTTCATCATCCGCCGTTCGCTGCGTGAGACGGACGAGTTCCTGGCGCGCAAGCATCGTCCCGGCATGGCCGAGATCGCGCGCTCGATCGCAACAAGCTGGCCGATCGTGCTCGCGGGCATGGGCATGGTCATCATGACGACCGTGTCGTTTTACATGATCACCGCCTACACGCCGACCTTCGGCAAGGAAGTGCTGAAGCTGTCTTCCATCGATGCACTCGTCGTCACCGTATGCGTCGGGCTCTCCAACCTCGTCTGGCTGCCTGTCATGGGCGCGTTGTCGGACCGCATCGGGCGTCGTCCGGTGTTGCTGTTCTTCACCATTCTGACCATTCTCACGTCGTATCCGGCCGTGCAATGGCTCGTCGCCGATCCATCGTTCGGGCGGCTCCTGATCGTCGAACTGTGGTTGTCGTTCCTCTACGGTAGCTACAACGGCGCGATGGTCGTGGCGCTCACGGAAGTCATGCCGGTCGACGTGCGCACCACCGGCTTCTCGATGGCCTACAGTCTCGCGACGACCATCGGCGGCTTTACGCCTGCCATCTCGACCTATCTGATTCACTCGACCGGCAACAAGGCCGCGCCGGGCTTGTGGATGGGTCTCGCGGCCATCTGCGGTCTGATCGCCACGCTCGTGCTGTATCGCTCGCCGGAAGCACGCAATCAGTACAAGACAGCCTGACGTCCGTAGCTGGCTGAAATAAAAATCCCTCGTCGCGGCGAGGGATTTTTTTTGCATCGACGAAACCTGCGGGCATCACTCGCGCAGTGCCGCCACGACCTTTTCGACCACGCCGTGCCAGTCGCCGGGCACGTGCTGCCGCACGAGCCGCGCGCGCGGATACCACACGCATGTCGCGCCGCTGATACCCCAGCGCCAGTCGGCCGCGAACGGCAGCATGACGATGACCGGTTTGCCGAGTGCGCCGGCCAGATGCGCGATCGAGGTATCGATCGACACCACGGCGTCGAGTCGGTCGACGATGGCGGCGGTATCCGCGAAATTCTCCAGCTTGCCCTCGAAGCGATGCGCCGACTTTGCGTTCGGATGCTTTTGCAATGTGTCGCGCTCGTGCTCGGTGAGAAACGGCTGCAGCACGACCCAGTCGATGCCTTCGAGCGCCAACAGCGGCGCGAGCGCTTCGACCGGCATGGAGCGCGTTTCGCCCGGCTGCAGCCGTCCCGACCACGCGATGCCGATCTTGCGCTTCGCCTGTCCGCCGATCGACCCGCGCCACTTCCGGCGATAGTTGGCCGGAATCACGAGATAGGGCGTGCGCGCCGGGATCGCCTCGGGCGTCGTCATGCCGAGCGCGAGCGGCAGGCTGAGGAGCGGACAGAATGCATCGGCGACGATGCGCACGCCTTCCGTCCTGCCGACGAGCTCGATGCGCGCCGCGTGTGCCGCCGGCGCGATCAGCGGCACCAGCGACGCTTGTACTTCGAGCACGAGCTTGCCGACGCGCTTGGCCGCAAACGCCACGAGGCGCACGAATTGCAGGGTGTCGCCGAACCCTTGTTCGGAGCGCACGAGCAGGGTCTGCTGCGGCAGCGGCTCGCCGTTCCAGCGCGGCAGCGGCGGGGCGTCGTCGGCGCCCGGCGTCTTGAGCCGCCATTCGTAAGCGGGCAGGCCGCGCTCGTAATCGCCGAGCGCGAGTAGCGCGAGACCACGGTTCAGATGCGCGGCGGGCATGTGCGGGTCGAGCCGCAACGCCTGATCGAATGCGCGGATCGCCGCGGCGGGCGATGCGAGCGCGAGCTGCGAATTACCGAGACACAGCCACGCCACGCCGTACTTCGGGTCCAGCCCGACCGCGCGCTCATAGCTCACGACCGCTTCGTGGTGGCGATTGAGCTTGGCAAGCACGTGGCCAAGTCCGAAGTGCGCCGGGGCAAAGCGCGGCTGCAAGCTGAGCGTCTTGTGCAGCGCGGGAAGCGCTTCTTCGGGGTGCCCGGTCTTGTCGAGCAGATTGCCCAGGTTGAAATGCGCGGCGACATAATTCGGCTCCGCGTCGATGGCCGCGCGAAAATGCGCGACCGCGCCGACCGAGTCGCCGAGTGCGTTGAGCGCCATGCCGAGATTGTTGTGCGCGCCCGCGTGGCGCGGCCGTAAATCGAGCGCGCGGCGAAACGCGCGCGCGGCATCCGCATGACGATCAAGCGACGCCAGCGCGTTGCCGAAGTTGTTCCACGCGGCGGCGTCTCGTGGCTGCAGACGCAGCGCTTTCTCGAAGGCATCGGCGGCGTCTTCATGGCGGCCGACCGCCGTGTACGCGTTGCCGAGGTTGTACTGCGCGAGTGGAAAGCCCGGTTCGAGCGTGAGCGCGTTACGAAAACGCTCGATAGCGTCGTCGATACGGCCGAGCGCCTTGAGCGCGTTGCCCAGGTTGAGTTGCAGACCGGCATCGGTCGGACGCAGGTCTACCGCGCGGCGCACGAGAGAAGCCGCTTCCTCGTGCTGGCCTTGTTGATGGCGCAGCACGCCAAGGTAGTGGAGCGCGTCGACGTGAAGGGGTTCGGCGGCGAGCGCGGCCTGATAGTCGCGCTCCGCCTCGGTCAGGCGGCCGTCACGATGGGCCGCGAAGCCGCGGGCAAATACGGTGTCCATGACGGGAAGTTTGTGCAAAACACACGTATTTTCCCACACTGGCCCGAGCGATTTCCGCCTGTACGGTTGACATGTCGCGTCGATGGTCCTTAACATGTGAACACCTATTCATATGTTGACGATCAAGTCGTGGCTTCGACTCCACTGAATCCTGCTGGCGGCATCACTTCGGATGACCGCGTCGTACCGCTTGCCGACCTGTTTCGCTTGCTTGGCGACCCGACGCGCTTGCGCATCGTGCTCGCGTGTGTCGCTGAAAGGCGCGCGGTGGGCGCGATCGCGGAGGGGCTCGGGTTGTCGGGTTCGCTCGTGAGCCATCACTTGCGGCTCCTGCGCGCGGCGCGGATCGTGCAGGCCGAGCGGCAGGGCAAGCAGGTCTTTTACGTGGCGGCGGATCGCCATATCAGCGGGATGCTCGGCGAATTGCTGGAACACATTGCCGAGCCGCAGCCGCAGGACGCGACGGATATCGACTGATCGAACGAATCACGGGCACCACGATGAACAAGCAAATGCAGCACGACCACGAAGACCACGATCACGCGGGACATGACCACGCCGGTCATGAGCATGCCGGCGACGACCACGCCGGTCACGACCACAAAGGTCACGACCACAAAGGTCACGACCACGGCGCGGGAGGACATCATCACCATCACGCGCCGCAGGCCGGACAAGGGCGCACGTTCGCGTTGGCAGTCGGCCTGAACGTGCTGATCGTGATCGTGCAGGCCGTCTACGGCTTTCTCGCGCATTCCACCGCTCTGCTCGCCGACGCCGGTCACAATCTCTCCGACGTGCTCGGTCTCTTGCTTGCGTGGGGCGCGGTATGGCTCGGCACGCGCCGGCCGAGCGCGCGCTATACCTTCGGCCTCGGAAGTTCGTCGATACTCGCCTCGCTTGCCAATGCCGCGCTTCTGCTTTTCGCGTGCGGCGCGATCGTGCTCGAAGCCGTCCAGCGTCTGTTGAATCCGGCGCCCGTCGCGGGACTCGACGTGTTCATCGTCGCGACGCTCGGCATGGTCGTCAACGGCTTCTCGGCGTGGCTCTTCATGCGCGGCAGCAAGGAGGACCTCAACGTGCGTGGCGCCTTCCTGCACATGGCCGCCGATGCCGCGATCTCCGCCGCCGTCGCCGTGAGCGGCCTCGTCATCCTCTTCACGGGCATGAGCTGGCTCGATCCGGTGATGAGCATCGTCGTGGTCGCGGTGATCGTCTACGGCACGTGGGGCCTCGGGCGCGACGCGATGCGCCTTGCCATGGCAGCCGTGCCGCCGAGCGTGGATCTGGCGCGTATCGAAGGCTATCTGACGCGCTTGCCCGGCGTGCGTAACGTGCACGACCTGCACGTGTGGGCGCTGTCCACCACGGAGAACGCGCTCACCGTGCATCTCGTGATGCCGCAAGGCCATCCCGGCGATGCCTTCGTGCAGGGCGTCGTGACCACCTTGCGAAGCGACTACTCGATGCATCATTCGACCTTGCAAGTGGAACTCGGCATGAGCTGCCACGAGTGCGTACTGCAGCAGGAACGCGCGCACGCGCATTGAAGGCACGGCCGCGCGTGTGCGCCGAGGTCGGCGCCCAGGTCCACCGAGGCGCGGCCACGGCGTACACTCGACAACGTGACGTTTCAGGGAGGACCGCATGTTTGCGCCAAAGCTGAATCCGAACGACAAGCTGGATGTCGCGCCCGTTCTGATCGTCGGTGCCGGTCCCACGGGACTCGCCGCCGCCATGAGCCTTTCGCGTGCGCATATCCCCGTGCGGCTCATCGACCGCGCGCACGAGCGCTCGCCGTATTCACGCGCCATCGGCATTCAGGCGCGCACGCTCGAACTGCTGGAACAGCATCGCGTCGTCGAGCCGTTTCTCGAACTCGGGCACCGCTCGCGGGTGGCGAACCTCTATTCGAACGGTCAGCGCCTCGCGCGGCTCGACTTCGATCCGCTGCAGACGCGCTATCCCTATCTGCTGTTTCTCGATCAATCCGAAACCGAACGCCTGCTTGCCGGGCATCTCGAAAGCCAGGGCGTGACGATCGAGCGCGGCGTCGAACTCGTCGATTTCAATCAGGGCGCGGCGGGCGTGCAAGCCACCTTGCGACACGCCAATGGCCGCGATGAGATCCTGCGCCCGTCCTACATGATCGCTGCCGATGGCGCGCATAGCTTCGTGAGGCATCGCCTGGAAATCGGCTTCGACGGCAAGACGTTCGACCAGACCTTTCTGCTCGCCGACCTGCAGGCCGATTCCGACTGGCCCGACGACGAACTCCATATCTTTGCGTCGGGCGAAGGCCTCGCCGCGCTCTTTCCGATGAGCGATGGCCGCGCGCGTCTCATCGCCGACTTGCCCGCGCCCGTCGACGACAAGGAGAAGGCAGGGCCCACCATCGAGGAATGTCGTGCGATCGTCGAGCGGCGCGTGCATCATCGCGTCACGCTGTCGGATCTCACGTGGTCGGCGTACTTTCATGTCAATAGCCGCATGGTGGATCGTCTGCGCGTGGAGCGCATTTTCCTTGCGGGCGACGCCGCTCACGTTCATAGCCCCGCAGGCGCGCAAGGCATGAACACGGGCATTCAGGAAGCGTTCAATCTCGGCTGGAAACTCGCGCGCATGCTCGCGGGCGGTGCACCCGAACGCCTGCTCGACAGCTATCACGCGGAACGGCATCCGATCGAGCGCGACGTGCTGCGTCAGTCGAACATGCTGTTGCAGATGGCGGGCGCGGAACACGGCCCGATGAAGCTCATGCGCGATCACGTCATGCCGATGCTCGCCGCTATCGGCCCGTTGCGCGATGCCATGCGGCGCACGGTGAGCGAGCTTTCGATCAACTATCGCAAGAGCCCGCTCACGCTGGAGCGTCTGCTCGATGGCGGTCCGCGCGCCGGCGAACGCGCGCCCGATGCACGCGTGCATGTCGTCGATGGCCCGCTCGGCCGCTTGCCGGGCGTCGGCTGTCTCTACGACCTGCACGATCCGGGCTGCTTCTCGCTGTTCCTGCTGCTGAACCCGTCGGGCGAGGACGACATCGCGCTGGCGCCGGCGACCATCACCGTGGCGCACGCGATGCGCGATCCCGATCTCGACGGCCTCGTGCGCTCCATCGAAGCGCTCATGCCGAATGCCGTGCGCGTATGGCGTATCACCGATACGCAAGGCGAAGGTGCGACTTCGCTCACCGACAATTACGGGCGCACGCGTCCCGCGTTCTATCTCGTGCGGCCGGATGGTTATATCGCGGCGCGCGGGCGGACGCCTTCGGACGTCCACTCGTTGCTGCGCCACTGCGAGACGTGGTTCAGCGCACAGGGCGCGGATAACAACGAGCCACCCGCGCACGAGTATCGCGAGTAAAACGAAAAACGCCCTGCCGCTCGTGAAAGCGGGCAGGGCGTCGGTACGACGCCATCGCTTAGGTTAAGCCGCCACTTTCGGCTGAAGATCGTCCTTATGCGCGGTCAATGCCTCGCGCAGAATTGGCAGCATCGACGCGCTCGCCTCCGGATTGTCGAGTGCGGCAAGAATCGCGAGCCGCATGCGCGGTTCCCAGAAGCGGCGTATGTGATCCGCCACGCCATCGACGGCCTCGGGGCGATCCGGCATCGAATCGAAAAACTCGCCGATGCGGTTCGCCATGTCGATCAGGTTATCCACGTCCATGCGTCATTTCCCCGTAGTCGCCGCGACATCGCGCATGTTGAGCAGTTCGAGCTGCTGCGTGTTGAAGCGCGAATATTCCTTTTGCCATTGCGACGGTTGTTCCACCGGCATGACCTGCACCGCCGTGACCTTGTATTCAGGACAGTTGGTGGCCCAGTCCGACGAGTCCGTGGTGATCACGTTCGCGCCGGATTCCGGGAAGTGGAAGGTCGTGTAGACGACGCCCGGCTGCATGCGCTCGGTGATCTTCGCGCGCAGCACGGTTTGTCCCGCACGCGATTCGATACCAACCCAGTCGCCCGTCTTGATGCCGCGATCTTCCGCATCGACCGGATGAATCTCCAGACGGTCCTCGTCGTGCCACTGCGAATTCTCGGTGCGACGCGTCTGCGCGCCGACGTTGTACTGCGACAGAATGCGCCCGGTCGTCAGCAGCAACGGATATTTGCGCGTGACCTTCTCCGGCGTCGCCACGAACTTGGTGATGACGAAGCGTCCCTTGCCGCGCACGAATTCGTCGATATGCATGGTCGGCGTGCCTTCCGGCGCACGCTCGTTGCACGGCCACTGAATGCTGCCGAGCTCGTCGAGCTTCTCGTAGGACACGCCGTGAAACGTGGGCGTGAGTCGCGCGATCTCGTCCATGATCTCGGACGGATGCGTGTAGTTCATCTCGTAGCCAAGTGCGCGCGCGAGCTTGATGGTCACTTCCCAGTCGCCCAGACCAGGCAGCGGCGGCATGACCTTGCGCACGCGCGAGATGCGGCGTTCGGCGTTGGTGAAGGTGCCGTCCTTTTCGAGGAACGTCGAGCCTGGCAGCAGAACGTGCGCGTACTTCGCCGTTTCGTTCAGGAAGATGTCCTGCACGACGATGCATTCCATCGCCGAGAGCGCGTCGGCGACGTGCTGCGTGTTCGGGTCCGACTGGACGATATCCTCGCCCTGACAATAAAGGCCCATGAAGGTGCCGTGCGCGGCGGCATCGAACATGTTCGGAATGCGCAGACCCGGTTCCGGCTGCAGCTTCACATCCCAGGCTTCCTCGAAGAGGGCGCGCGTCGCGGCATCGCTGATATGCCGATAGCCCGGCAACTCGTGCGGGAACGAGCCCATGTCGCACGAACCCTGCACGTTGTTCTGTCCGCGCAACGGATTCACGCCGACGCCTTCGCGGCCCACGTTGCCCGTAACCATCGCCAGGTTGGCGATGCCCATGACCGTGGTCGAGCCTTGCGCGTGTTCGGTCACGCCGAGACCGTAGTAGATCGCGCCGTTGCCGCAGTTCGCGTAGGCGCGCGCGGCTTCGCGCACGAGTTTCGCGGGCACGCCCGTGACGGCCTCCATCGCTTCGGGCGAGTTCTCTTCGAGCGAGACGAAATCGCGCCATTGCTGAAACGCGCGCGTTTCGCAGCGTGCGGCGACGAAGGGTTCATCGACCAGTCCTTCGGTCACGATGGTATGTGCGAGCGAGTTGACCATCGCGACGTTGGTGCCCGGCCGCAATTGCAGATGATGCGATGCCTTCACGTGCGGCGTATCGACGATATCGATGCGGCGCGGGTCGATCACGATCAGTTGCGCGCCTTCACGCACGCGCCGCTTCAGCCGCGAGCCGAAGACCGGATGGCCGTCCGTGGGATTCGCGCCGATCACGACGATGACATCGGATTTCTCGACCGACGCGAACGTCTGCGTACCCGCCGATTCGCCGAGCGTGGACTTGAGGCCGTAGCCGGTCGGCGAATGGCAGACGCGCGCGCAGGTATCGACGTTGTTGTTGCCGAACGCCGCGCGCACGAGCTTCTGCACGAGATAGGTTTCCTCGTTGGTACAGCGCGACGAGGTGATACCGCCGATGGAATCGCGCCCGTACTTGTCCTGAATGCGGCGGAATTCGCTTGCCGCGTAGTTGATCGCTTCGTCCCACGACACTTCGCGCCACGGGTCGGTGATCTTCGCGCGGATCATCGGCTTCTTGATGCGATCCTTGTGCGTGGCATAACCCCACGCGAAGCGGCCCTTCACGCACGCGTGGCCTTCGTTGGCCTGGCCGTTCTTGTTCGGCGTCATGCGCACGACGGTGTTGCCTTTCATCTCGGCCTTGAGCGAGCAGCCGACGCCGCAATACGCACACGTCGTGATGGCCGAATGCTCCGCCTGACCGAGCATGATGACGGTCTTTTCCTGCAAGGTCGCGGTCGGGCACGCGGCGACGCATGCGCCGCACGACACGCACTCCGACTCCATGAACGGCACGTTTTCGCTTGCCGCCACGCGCGATTCGAAACCACGCCCGGCGATGGTCAGCGCGAACGTCCCTTGCGTTTCCTCGCACGCGCGCACGCAGCGATTGCAGACGATGCACTTCGACGGATCGTAAGTGAAGTACGGATTCGATTCGTCCTTCTTGTCCTTCAGATGGTTCGCGCCTTCGTAGCCGTAACGCACTTCGCGCAAGCCGACCACGCCCGCCATGTCCTGCAGTTCGCAATCGCCGTTGGCGGGACAGGTGAGGCAATCGAGCGGGTGATCGGAAATGTAGAGTTCCATCACGTTGCGGCGCAGCGACTGCAGCCGGTCGGTCTGCGTGCGGACCTTCATGCCCGCTTCCACGGGCGTCGTGCACGAAGCCGGATAGCCGCGCTTGCCCTCGATCTCGACGAGACACAGGCGGCACGAACCCCACGGTTCGAGCGAATCCGTGGCGCAGAGCTTGGGCACGTTGATGCCCGCTTCGATGGACGCGCGCATCACCGACGTTCCCGCCGGCACCGTGACCGCCTGGCCATCGATTTCCAGCGTCACGTCGATATCCGCGTGACGCAGCGGCGTGCCGTAATCGGTTTCGTCGAACGGGTCGCGGCGCTGAACCGAGGCCGCGCTCTTGCATGCGCAATTGCCCGAGCCGCAGCCGTTGATGGTGTTGGACATGTTCTTGTCTCCCTTGCTTTAGGCCGCTTTTCGGGCGGGCGTGCGGGGCAGCCCGAAATCTTCGGGAAAGTGATCGAGCGCGGACAGCACCGGGAACGGCGTCATGCCGCCCATTGCGCAGAGCGAGCCGGCGACCATGGTGTCGCACAGTTCGCGCAGCAGCGTGATCTGTTTCACCGACGTATCGCCGTCGCGAATCTTGCCGATGACCTCTTCACCGCGCGTCGAGCCGATGCGGCACGGCGTGCACTTGCCGCACGATTCGAGCGCGCAGAAGTGCATCGCGTATTGCGCCAGTTCGGCGAGGTTCGAGGTGTCGTCGTGGATCACGAGACCGCCGTGGCCGACCACTGCGCCGACCTTTGCGTATTCCTCGTAGTCGAGCGGAATATCCCACTGGCTTTCCGGCAGATACGTGCCGAGCGGACCGCCCACCTGCACCGCGCGCGCCGGACGGCCGCTCGCCGTGCCGCCGCCGTATTCATGTATCAGTTCGCGCAGGCTCACACCGAACGCGAGTTCGACGAGTCCGCCTTGCTTGACGTTGCCCGCGAGCTGGAAGGGTAGCGTGCCGCGCGAGCGTCCCATGCCGAAGTCGCGATAAAACGCCGCGCCTTTCGCAAAGATGATCGGCACGGTGGCGAGCGTGATGACGTTGTTGATGACAGTTGGCCTGCCGTACAAACCGACGAGCGCGGGCACCGGCGGCTTCGCGCGCACGATGCCGCGCTTGCCTTCGAGCGATTCGAGCAACGCCGTTTCCTCGCCGCAGACATACGCGCCCGCGCCTTTCGCCACGTACAGGTCGAACGCATGCGAGGTGCCGAGCACGCTCGCGCCTAGCCAGCCGGCATCGCGCGCGCGCTCGATCGCCCGATTCAGGGTGGCGATGGCATGCGGATACTCGCTGCGCACGTAGATGTAGCCCTTGGTCGCGCCCGTCGCCACGCCCGCGATGATCATGCCTTCGATCAGCATGAACGGATCGCTCTCCATGACGAGGCGGTCGGAGAAGGTGCCGGAGTCGCCTTCATCCGCATTGCAGACGATGTACTTCTGGTCCGCATACGCGCCGCGCACGGTCTTCCATTTGATGCCGGCGGGGAATGCCGCGCCGCCGCGTCCGCGCAGGCCGGAATCGACGAGCGCTTCGCACACCGCGTCGCCGTTCATGTCGAGCACTTGGCGCAGGCCCGCGAGTCCGCCGAGCGCGGTGTAATCGTCGATAGAAAGCGGGTCCGTGATACCGATGCGCGCGAACGTCAGCCGCTGCTGCTTCTTGAGGTACGGAATGTCGTCCACCAGGCCGACGTTCTTCGCGTGGACGCCGCCTTCGTGGAAAGAGGCATCGAAGAGGGCGGCGATATCGTCTTCATCGACATTCGAATAACCGATGCGCCCTTGCGGCGTTTCCACTTCGACGAGCGGTTCGAGATAGAAGAGGCCGCGCGAACCGTTGCGCACGATCTGCACGTCGATGCCGCGCTTGTCCGCTTCGCTTTCGATGGCCTTCGCGATGCCGTCCGCGCCCAATGCGAGCGCGGCGGAATCGCAGGGAACGTAGATGCGCGTCATGCCGTCACCTCTGTCTTCTGGCTTTGTTCGCTCGCTGCCTTGTATAGACGGTCGAACTTCTGCGGCGTGACGCGCGCGTGAATCTCGCCGTTGATCATCATCGACGGCGACAGCGCGCATTGGCCGAGGCAATACACCGATTCGAGCTCGGTGCCTTCGGCATGACCGCTGTCGAAACGGCATCCGGTATGCCCTTCGATGTGATCCTTCAGCGCTTCGGTGCCCATGCTGCGGCACGCTTCCGCGCGGCACAACTGCACGGTCACGCGCGCGGGCGGCGCGCTTCGAAAGTGATGGTAGTACGTGATCGTGCCGTGAACCTCCGCACGCGACAGCGACAGGACGCGCGCCAGCGGCGCGACGATTTCCTCCGGCACGAAGCCGGTTTCGTCCTGGATGGCATGCAGGATGGTCATCAAGGTGGCGTCGTGCACGGCATGGCGGCGCACGAGGTCTTCAGCGGCAGCGGCGGACAACGGCTGCGTGTGTGTCATGGGGCTCCTCCAACGCTCGGTATATGTTTTATTAGTGCATATTTCGATCATATAATCGTAAGCACCGAGCAGGTAGAAGAACAATAGGCGTCGTGATATATCTTGGCAATAGGAAGGGGCAATGCATATGGTCGATGTCGAATGCCGCGCCGAACTCATCCTCCGCGACGCCGATGGCCGGGAGACCAGCCTGAGCGCGGTTGTGCCGCTTTTGAAGCTCGTCTCTCAGACTGGCAGCATCGCGAATGCCGCGAGCGCTAAGGGTTTGTCCTATCGGCATGCGTGGGGTTTGTTGCGCGAAATCGAGGCGCGGCTGGGCGGCGCGCTGATCCAAAAATCGCGCGGACGCGGGTCGGTCTTGTCGGAACTTGGCGAGTCCGTGTTGCGTGCGCAGCGCGTTTGCGGCGACCGGCTCGAAACGCCGTTGCAGTCCGTCGCAAGCGATGTCGCCAATGAACTCAATCGCAAACTCGCCAGTGGTCTCGCGCAAGTGCGCATTCATGCATCGCACGGCTACGCGGTCGCGACGCTCGTGCACGCGCTCGGCGAACAGCGCGTGCCGGTGGACATCAAATACCGCGAAAGTTACGAAGCCGTGAGTGCGCTGGCTCGCGGCGAGTGCGAACTGGCGGGCTTTCATCTGCCGATCGGCCCGTTTCGCGCGACGTGTGCGGAGAGCTATCGTCCTTATCTCGATGCGGGCAAGCATCAACTCATTCGGCTCACGCGGCGCACGCAGGGCCTCTTCGTGCCGAAGGGCAACCCAAAGCGCGTGACGGGACTGCGCGATCTCGCGCGCAGCGACGTGCGCTTCGTGAATCGTCAGCCGGGCTCGGGCACGCGCATGCTGCTCGATTTGTCCTTGCGCGGCGTCGGTGTCGATCCCGATCAGATCAACGGTTACGCGACCACCGAACTCACGCATTCGGCCATCGCCGCGTTCGTCGCAAGCGGCATGGCCGACTTGGGCTTTGGCGTGCAGCCCGCCGCGCAGCACTTCGCGCTCGACTTCATTCCGATCATCGACGAGGACTACTTCTTCGCATGCGAACGCGCGCGGCTCAACGAGGCGCGGCTTGCCACCGTATTGCGCGTGCTACGCAGCGACGCGTTCAACGACAGCGTGGCGCATCTGGAAGGTTACGACCCGGCGCGTTGCGGCTCGCTCGTCGATATCGAAGAAGGCTTGCGCGGTTGAGACACGCGCCGACGCGCGCGGGAGAAACGAACGGTAAGAAGATGCCGGCCCGGAAGAAACTGCTGGCGGCGGTGAATTGGGTTAACCTAACGCTTTGCTGTCGACTCAACCCTGTTCCAGACGCGGCTGTCCCGCGCGAAATTCCGCCATGAAACTTACGTTGCTCGCTTCCACCACCGCTGCGCTCGTCGCCGGTGCGTTCTATCTGATTCCCGTTGCGTTTGCCCAGAATTCGCCTGGCGTGCCGGGCGGCGTGCTGCAAGACCAATTCCGCCTCAACGAGCATCCGCAAATGCAGTTTGCGGCTTCCGCGCCAACCGATAAGTATCAAAAGGGCAGCTCGCCCATGCGCCGTCGCGGCGACCTCGGCGACCCGGACGGCTGCAATCTGAAGTGCCCGAAGGACGGCACCAACTGATCGCCATTTCACTTTTGCGACCGCATTGCCGAATGCCGGACAGCGTGTGCGGTTGCAGCAAAATCTTCCTCTTACTTCGTGCCGAAACCGCTTTGCACTGACGCGACGCGGCAGGACGTGTGCGCGCAGTCACACGTGCACTTTCAACGTCTTACGCATCGACTGAAAAACGCTATGTGATGGCGGGCGTTTGGTATGACCTCCGGAGTACCTTATGACGGCGTGCTCCCGTGTGCTGTTTTGCGTGGGCAAGGCTCATTAGTCATAAAACACAAAAAACAGGAAGTGCGCTGGCCGCCGGATGATGCGAACCGGCGGGCGGCGACGGGGACCACGATACTTTGGGCAAAGCGTGTGGCCACTGAGCGCACTTCGGATCAGCCGAGGGACTGCAAAATGCGTATTCTCCAGGTCATACTGGCGCCCCGACTATCCGGGGCCGAAGTGCTTGCCAAAGGCGTCGCGATCGGGCATCAGCGATCGGGCCACGACGTCTGCATCGCATCGCTGATGCCGGAACACGACGACTTCAAACACATCAGCGCGGAACTCGGTTCGCACGGCGTGATCTGCCTTTTCCCGACGAAAAACCCTGGCAAGCTCGGACGCTTGCTGTTCTTGCATCGCGCGATCCGTCAGTTCAAGCCCGACATCATCTTCGCGCACGCCACCATTCCCGCGCTCTACGTTCGCGCCTTGCCGACGCGGGTGCCGATCGTCTGGGTCATGCACTCCGGCGCGAACGATTTCGCGAACCGGGCGCTTTTGCGCGCCGAGCGATTGCTGTCGAGCCGGGCGAAGGCGGTGATTGGCGTGTCGCAGAAGAATATCGACAACTACGTGCAGGAAATCGGGCTGCATCCTTCGATGATCGTCGTGCCCAACGGCGTCGATGTCTCCCGTTTCGCCGACGACGCGCAACCGTCCATTCCCGTGGCCGCCAAGCAGATCGTGCAGGTGGGCCGCTACATTCCCGAGAAGAATCAGTTGCAGACGGTCGAAGCGTTCGCGCGCGTCGCGCGCGCCGAGCCGGATGCGCGACTGCTGCTGTGCGGTGTCATCGAAAATCTCGACTATCACAAGGCGGTCGTCGATCTAGTCGCGAAGCTCGGTCTTGGCGATCGCGTGAAGATCGAAGGGCCGCAGATGAACGTGGCGCAGATTCTGAAGGCGTCGAGCGTGTTTGCGATGCCCTCGAGCTTCGAGGCGCATAGCATCGGCTTTCTGGAGGCGCTGGCGTCGGGCATTCCGGTGGTCGCGAGCGCGATTGCATCGTTCGCCTTCGCGGGTGGTTTTCCCGGCGTGCAATTACTCGATACCGCCGACAGCGACGCCTACGGCCACGCCTTGCTCGATGCGCTCAATCAGCCGCGCGCGACGCGCCCGCTCAACGGCCTGACCCTGCAGAGCACGGCGGACAAGTATCTGGCGATCGCGCGGGACGTTCTGAACTTGCGCGTGGGCCTTAGTTGAGCGTCGGCTTGTTGAACAAGTACGCGCCGCATCGGTTGCCCGGTCGGCGCGTTTGATTTGGTGACGACGAACGCGCTTTCACTGCCCCCAGTAAGCCAGCGTCTTGAGCCACAGCGACTCGGAAAACAGCCCTGGCAATTCGCCCCAAATTTTCACCGGCCCGAGCTTGAACGCCGTATCGAATTCGTAGCCGTAGAGACTCGGCGCGCCGCCCGTGTAATAGAACTCGCCGAGCAACGCGTTCGCGCGCTTGAACAGCACCAGCGTGGCGTGATCGTCGTGTTCGGTGACGCGCGCGATTGCGGGCATTGAATCCGCGTAGGACGTATCGGCGAGCGTCGTCGTCTCGATGGCCGGGCCGAACGCCTTGCCGCCTTTCATCGTGAAGACGCGCGTGCTCGCGCTGTCCCCACGCGGTTCGAGCACGGCCAGATCGTCGATGCCGTCGCCATCGATATCGCCCGCCACGACCTTGGCGAACGGCGCGCGCAACTGCGCATAGACGTTCGTGCGATAGCTCGGCGCGAAGGCGCTTCCGTCACTCGCGAATTGCGAGAGCGCGAGCGCGCCGTCGATATTCTCGATCGCGAGAAGCCCCACGTGCTTCGATTGCGCGACGCGAGCCGGCATGAAACGCGCGCTCTGACTCAACTGGCTCGCCTTTAACCACAGCGCAGGCGCGTTCGCCGTCGCGCCGCCCGACGTCAGCACCCAGAGGTCGAGCCCCGCGTCCTTGCTTTTCTGCGCGATCATCACGTCGGCGCGGCCGTCGCCGTTGAAATCGCCTGCCACGTATTGCTGCGCGATTTCGGGCGTCCATGCCGCGCTCGTCTGAAACCACAAACGGGGCGCCTCGAAATGCGTGCCGGCGCTTTTTAAAAGCCAGAACGCGGTGCCGCCGTTGCGCGGCGTGATCGCCATCAGATCGGCGCGGCCGTCGCCATCGAAATCGCCCAACAGAAAGCGCGCGCTGTCGAAGCAAAGCGAATCGGCATTGCAGGTCGGCGCGGTGGCTTGCGGGTCGAACGGCACGGCGTTCAGAAACCACGGCGACGCCCGGTCGAAGCGCGACATCTCCGCCACCCATACGTTGAAGCCGGGCCCGTCCTTGCGCCGCTGCACATACACGGTGCTGTCGCGGCCTTCGCCACGAACGTCGCCGAAGAGGGCGCCTTCCTGCCGCGTGTCCGTCCACACCGTTTGCGATGACGGCGACCATCGATACTGCGCCGTCAGCATCGAACAGCGGCTTGCCGTCAGTAAGTCGTTTTTCTCGCCGAGACAGTGATCGAGCGGCGTGTACACGAAGCCGAAGTCCCACGGCGTCCAGTGCTGTACCGCGCTTTCCGGCTTGCAGCTTTCCTCGACAAGCCCGTTTTCCCGTTCCGCGATACACCCGCGCGTCGCCGCGCTCACGAAGAGCGCATCGTTTTTAGCGCCCGGCGCGGCGGGCAACTGTTGCCAGAACCAGTTTTGCGTCGCGGCGCCTGTGCATGCGGCGAGCGTCGGTGCCTTACCCGCACCGGCCGATGTCAGGCAGCGGCTCGAGTATTCGTTGACGAGCTGGAACGGGCGCAGCTGGAACTCCGGACCGGCGTCGTTCGCATGGGCCATGCTCCAGTAGCGGCGCGCGACCCAGTTGCCGTCCCACATGTACTCGCCGAAGACGTGACCGGCGTCGTTGCCATCGATCGCGAAATAGCTGCCGACGACATCGCGCTTTCGCAGCGTTTGCGCGGCGTCGAGATTCTTCGGCAAGCCGCCCGTCGGATAGGTGATGTGATAGCCGATCGGCACATCGCGCTTCAGGCTCTGCGCAACCACACGCGTGATGCGCGCCGCGAGAATGTGATCCGGATGCTCCATGAAGGCGACCGTATCCGGATTGAGCGTGTAGATTTCCGTAGCTTGCGAGAGGATCGCGCGCAACGTCGCGGAAAGGGCGGCGCGGTCGTAAGTGGTCGAACCGGTGCCGTCCGCTTGCAGCGGATAGGTATTGAGCGTCTGCCCGCGATCCCACAGCAAACCGAGCGGCACCTTGCCGCCGCGCACCCCGCCGCCGGGCAACCGCAATTCGAGCAGCTTCACGCGCGGCTGCTGCGCAAGCACGAGCTGATGCACGGGCTTCCCCGCGATCATCACTGTCGATTCTTGCCATTTGTCCGGCACGCCTGCCATGCGCGCATAGGCGAGCTTCGTGCCGGTCTCGCGAAGCACGACGTAATCGAACTTCGCACCGTTTGCGCCGCCGATCAGGTGAACCGTCGTCACGCACCAGCCGGCGTCGAGCTTGTCGCTGATGCCGGGATTCACGAAGAGGAGATCGTCGTCCAGGTGGGCGACTACCGTAATGAGAGTGCCCGCGTGGCAATCGGCGACGGGCGGGGCCGCGCGGGCGCCAGCCGGGAGGAGCGCGCCGCATAGCGCCCACATCAAAGAAAGAATCAGATTGCCGATCCACCGTCTCGCTATGCTTCTGCGCATGCTTTCCCCGTAAGCGCTTATCGACGCGCCGATCGTCGACAGAATAAAGCAGAAGATTGCCGTGCGAACGAGAAATCGGTCAGTGGCCGAGCGAACATGAATGGGGCTGACGCGTCCAATCTCGCGGCACAGAAGGGCATCGCCTTGCGCCGGGCTTACGTGCATCAAGATAACTGCCGTAAGGCAGCGTTTTAGGACCGCTCTGATTCGAACAGTACTGGCCGCCGACTATTCTCTCGTCCGTAGCCGAGGTTGTCTCTGCCAGAGCTACGTCTCTCAAGGATGTTTGCCCCGCCCCGCGCGGGGCTTTTTTTTGGCTACTGGTTTCGCGGATGCGCTTATTCGCGCGGGTTGGCGAGCCGTGGCAAGAAAAAACCCGCGGTGCTTTCGCATGCGCGGGTTTCAAATGGGGTGGTGGAGGCGGCGGGAATCGAACCCGCGTCCAGAAGCACTCTACGAACAGTTCTACATACTTAGTTCTATCTTTTGATTTAACCGTAGCAACGCGGACGAACACGCTTCGCTACAGCGATTCACTAAATTTTCGACTTTGGCGTCGTGACGCCGACAAAGCTTAACTGACGTATATGACCTCTCGTGGTATTGCTACCCTAACCCGTCAGTAAGTTAGTGAGAGGACGGCGGCCCTTAGGCTGCCAGTGCGAACGTTTCGTCGTTTGCAGTTACGTTTTTCCCATTGATTAACGAGGTGACGGGTCCTCGGTATGCCCTGACCGCTTCGCAACCCCTGTCGAAACCAGGTCGCCCCCAAGCAGAACGGGGATTATCCCATGAAAAGCCATGTGAGGCGAACCGCGGCCACTTTCAAGCGATATCGCGCAGCAATTGCTGCAGTTCTTCTGGCGTGTCCACTACGTGAGTCGCGTGCCAGCGGTGCGGCGGAATGTCGTCGCCGCAATAGCCATAGGCCGCCGCCACGGTGATCATGCCGGCTGCAAAGCCTGCCTGAACGTCGCGCAAGTCGTCGCCGACATAGACGATTCGCTCCGGCGCCACATCCAGTAATTCGGCCGCGTGCAGAAGCGGCGCGGGATGCGGCTTCGAATGCGCCGTCGTATCGCCACAAACGAGACAACCGGCCCGCTTATCCAGTCCGAGCAGGGCGACGAGCGGTTCGGCGAAGCGCGTCACCTTGTTTGTCACGATGCCCCAGCGCACGCCGCGTGCATCGAGCTGATCGAGCAACTCGGTGATGCCGGGAAACAGCGTCGTTTCGATACACAAATCCGCTTCGTAGTTGGCGAGAAACTCATCGCGCATCGCCGCGAAATCGGGATGCTCGGGGCTGATCTCGAACGCGCCGCCCAACAACCCGCGCGCACCCGCCGATGCGTAAGGCCGCAGGGTTTCGAGCGGGCGCATCTCAAGTCCGCGATCGTGCCGCATCTTGTTGACGGCCGCGACGAGATCGGGCGCAGTATCGGCGATGGTGCCGTCGAGATCGAACAGTACGGCCTGGCAGAGCCCGAGCGAATCGCCCTCGGCGGCGCGCTGGGGCAGCGGGGTGGGATCGTCGGGCAGGGGCGTCGTCTGGACAACACCGTTCTGGTCTTCTTGGATCATGGCGTCAGGCTTCCCGGCGGCAGGCCATCATGTAGTTGATGCTCGTGTCAGTAGACAGCCCGAAGTGGCGCGAGAACGGACGGTAGGTGATGCCTTTGATGTCGACCGGCAAGAGCGACGCCGTGCGCGCGAAGGTAGCGAGTTCGGACGGCTTGATGAAGCGCGCGTAGTCATGCGTGCCGCGTGGCAACATGCGCGCGATGTACTCCGCGCCGATCACGGCGAACATATACGCCTTCGCGTTGCGATTCAGCGTAGAGAAGAAGACCCAGCCGCCTGGCTTGACCAGCGCGGCGCACGCGGCAACGGTGCCCGCCGGATTCGGCACGTGCTCAAGCATTTCCATGCAGGTCACGACGTCGTAGGAAGCGGGTTCGCGCGCGGCCAGCGCTTCGGCTGCGATCTCCTCGTACGCCACCTCCACGCCGCTTTCCAGACTATGCAGATCCGCGACGCCAAGCGCACTCGACGACAAGTCGATGCCCTTGACCTTCGCGCCACGCGCCGCCATCGATTCCGACAAAATGCCGCCGCCGCAGCCGATGTCGAGCACTTGCTTGCTCATCAGATGCGCGTGCGCATCGATCCAGTCGAGCCGCACCGGGTTCAATTCGTGAAGCGGTTTGAACTCGGCGTTCGGGTCCCACCAGCGATGCGCAAGCTCGCTAAATTTCTGCAGTTCGTGGGGATCGACGTTGGTCATATTCTCAATTGCCCTTCCAAGTCGTGAATCGTTAAGGATCGAGTATATAGGCGCGGGAAAAGGGCGGCAAAAAGCTGAAGTGACGCGTCGCCGACAACTTCGCTCGTTCCGTGCCATAGCCTTCGAGGCCGCCTGCGCCGGGGCCACGGTTATTGCGCTTTATTCGATGCGCGCATCTCACGGAGATTCACGAAAATCGCAGGCATAAAAAAACCCCCGCCGAAGCGGGGGTTCGATCCTGCGGCAATCAGCGCAATTACTGCGGCTGACGCGTCGTGCCGACAACTTCGACTTCCACGCGACGATCCGGTGCGAGGCAGGCGATGAGTTGCTTGCGGTTCTTCTGGTTGCAGCCCGTGGTGACCGGGTTGCGCTTGCCCTTGCCTTCCGTATAGATACGGTTGGCTTCGATGCCCTTGCTGACCAGGTAAGCCTTGACAGCTTGCGCACGGCGCAGCGACAGACGGTCGTTGTACTTGTCCGAACCAATGCGGTCGGTGTAGCCGGTAGCGACCACGACTTCCAGGTTCAGCGCGCCGATCTTCGATGCGAGATCGTCAAGCGCGGTCTTGCCAGCCGGCTTCAGAACTGCCTTGTCGAAGTCGAACAGAGCGTCAGCTTGATAGGTGACCTTCTGGCTTTGGATAACCGGGGGCGGCGGAGCGACCGGTGCGGGCGGCGTCGGCGCGACTGCGACCAGAGCGCCATCGCACTTTGCGTTGGCCGTGGCCGGGGTCCAGAATGCGTCGCGCCAGCAGAGTTCGTTCGTGCCGTTCATCCACACATACTCGCCCGTGCCGTTCACCCAGTTGTCGTTCACGGCTTGTCGCGAGGCCGGCACCGATTGCGCCGAGGCCGATGCAGCCATAACTGCGGTAGCTGCAATGAACGCGAGCTTTGAAAGTTTATTCATATTTCTCCTCTCGAAATTGAGATTACCGCAGGTTTACTGCGAGCCTGTAGACAAAGACAAGTCATACATTGCTCGGAGTATAACATTCCCTACGGAACAAAACGCGGCTGTGTAGACTTCGAGCAGTGTCTAACTTTGTGCGTTGGCATTTTGCCATATCGTTCCCTTGCAACGATAAAAATATCCCCGCACCCTCTGCGCCCGCAACCTTATGTGGTGCATGCGCAACAAGAAAGGGACAGGAGCCGGTCTTGGCCGCGGAAGGCGCGAAACGTGCGCACTTTATGTGCCCGCGAGCCAATATCTGCGTATCTTTATCGTCGGGTTTGTACTGCTTTGGCAAAACGACGAGGCGGCATCATAGCCCGCCTAAGTGACGAAATCAGTGAAACGTTCCCTGGTTTTTGTAAGTAATTGGAACAAGTGCATCTATCCCTCGTTCCTCAAGGTCGGGAACGGCGGTTGAGCGTCCCATACACTATGTATACGCCGAGCCTCCGGACGCGGATGTCGCGCATGTTAGAATCTTTGGATGCGCTGCGTTCGCAGCGCCGCAGCGTATGGCTTACGCGCCTGGCCGGCGCGGGTCGCGCGGCCGGCGGGCGAGGGCGAAACTCGAGGTAACGTTTTCGAATCGTCGGATCGCGCTGCTGTGTCGCTGCTGCACAGTTCAAGACACGGATAATGGATCAATTCGCCAAAGAGACTCTGCCAATCTCCCTAGAGGAGGAAATGCGCCGCTCATATCTCGATTACGCGATGAGCGTGATCGTCGGGCGAGCGCTTCCCGATGTCCGCGATGGACTGAAGCCCGTACACCGTCGCGCGCTCTATTCCATGCACGAGCTGAACAACGACTGGAATCGCGCGTATAAAAAGTCGGCGCGTATCGTCGGCGACGTGATCGGTAAGTACCATCCGCACGGCGACGCATCGGTGTACGAGACGATCGTTCGCATGGCGCAGCCGTTTTCGCTGCGCTACATGCTGGTGGACGGCCAGGGCAACTTCGGTTCGGTCGACGGCGACAACGCCGCCGCCATGCGTTACACCGAAATCCGCATGGCGAAGATCGGTCACGAACTGCTGGCCGACATCGACAAGGAAACCGTCGACTTTGGCCCGAACTACGACGGCAGCGAAAGCGAACCGCTCGTACTTCCGGCGCGCATCCCGAATCTGCTGATCAACGGCTCGGCCGGTATCGCGGTCGGCATGGCGACGAACATTCCGCCGCATAATCTGCGCGAAATCGTCGACGCCTGTCTGCATCTGCTCAACACGCCTGAGGCGACGGTCGACGAACTCATCGAGATCGTGCCGGCGCCGGATTTCCCGACGGCCGGCATCATCTACGGCGTCGCGGGCGTGCGCGACGGTTATCGCACTGGGCGCGGTCGCGTCGTCATGCGTGCGACCACGCACTTCGAAGAGATCGACCGCGGCCAGCGCATGGCCATCATCGTCGACGAGATTCCGTATCAGGTGAACAAGCGCACGCTGCTCGAGCGCATCGCCGAACTCGTCAACGAGAAAAAGATCGAGGGCATCTCCGACATTCGCGACGAGTCCGACAAGAGCGGCATGCGTGTCGTGATCGAACTCAAGCGCGGAGAAGTGCCGGAAGTCATTCTGAACAATCTGTATAAGCAGACGCAGCTTCAGGACACTTTCGGCATGAATCTGGTCGCGCTCGTCGACGGCCAGCCCAAGCTGCTGAACCTGAAGGAAATGCTGGAATGCTTCCTGTCGCATCGGCGGGAAGTGCTCACGCGGCGCACGGTCTACGAACTGCGCAAGGCGCGCGATCGCGGACACGTGCTCGAAGGCCTCGCGGTGGCGCTTGCGAATATCGACGAATTCATCGCGATCATCAAGGCCGCGCCAACCCCGCCTGTGGCGAAGCAAGAGTTGATGAACCGTCCGTGGGATTCTTCGCTCGTGCGCGAAATGCTCACGCGCACCGAGACCGAGGCGACGGGCGGGCGTATTGCGTATCGTCCGGAAGGACTGAATCCGGCCTACGGGCTGCAGGAAGATGGGCTCTACAAGCTGTCGGACGTCCAGGCGCAGGAAATTCTGCAGATGCGCCTGCAACGCCTGACGGGTCTCGAACAAGACAAGATCGTCGCCGAGTATCGTGACGTGATGGCGCAGATCGCCGACTTGCTCGACATCCTCGCGCGGCCGGAGCGTATCCGTCAGATCATCGTCGAAGAACTGGGCCAGGTACGCGCCGAGTTCGGTGACGAGCGTCGTTCGCGTATCGAGTTGAATGCAACCGAGCTGAACACCGAAGACCTGATCACGCCGCAGGAAATGGTCGTGACCATGTCGCATACCGGCTACGTGAAGTCGCAGCCGCTTTCCGAGTATCGCGCGCAAAAGCGTGGCGGGCGTGGCAAGCAGGCCACGCAAATGAAGGAAGACGACTGGATCGACACGCTTTTCATCGCGAACACGCACGATCACATGCTGTGCTTCTCGAACCGCGGTCGCGTGTACTGGATCAAGGTCTACGAAGTGCCGCAAGGCTCGCGCAATTCGCGCGGCCGGCCAATCGTCAACATGTTCCCGCTGCAGGAAGGCGAGAAGATCAACGTCGTGCTGCCTATCAAGGACTTCTCGGCCGACAAGTTCGTCTTCATGGCCACTTCGCTCGGCACCGTCAAGAAGACGCCGCTCGAAGCGTTCAGCCGTCCGCTCAAGAAGGGCATCATCGCGGTCGGTCTGGATGACGGCGACTTTCTCATCGGCGCGGCCATTACCGACGGCGCGCATGACGTCATGCTGTTCTCCGATTCAGGCAAGGCGGTACGTTTCGACGAGAACGACGTGCGCGCCATGGGCCGCGAAGCGCGCGGCGTGCGTGGCATGCAACTGGAAGACGGTCAGCAGGTCATCGCCATGCTCGTGGCCGGCGACGAAATCCAGTCGGTGCTCACCGCGACGGAAAACGGCTACGGCAAGCGCACGCCGATCAACGAATACACACGCCATGGCCGCGGCACGAAGGGCATGATCGCGATCCAGACTTCCGAGCGCAACGGCCGCGTGGTCGCCGCGACGCTCGTCGAGCCGGAAAGCGAGATCATGCTCATTACGACATCGGGCGTGCTCATCCGCACGCGCGTGTCCGAAATCCGCGAAATGGGGCGTGCAACTCAAGGTGTTACACTCATCAGCCTTGACGAGGGCACCAAGTTGTCGGGACTGCAGCATATCGCGGAGGCGGAAGCCGAAGTGGAAGCAGAAGCTGAAGCACTCGACGAGGGCGACACCGGCACGAACGGCTCCGCCGCCGCGCCGGGCGACTCAGAAAATGATGAAAACGGCGAAGACGCCTGATATTTTTTGTGACGCAAGCTTCTCGTATTCGCTTTTGAAAGCCTGAATTGGTTAAGCTGCGCGACTCGGGCCTGTTGTCGGCGCTGTGCTTCGTTATGTGCGAAGCCAGCGTCGAAAATCTGAAGGCTCGTCGCCGGTGCAGAACTGGATATTTTTTACAGGGAGTAATGATGCAAGGACGTTTCAAGCAGTGGATGTTGCTGGCCGCTTTCGTGCCGACTTTCGCGATGGCTCAGTCGCTTCAGAACCAGGCGCCGAACCAGGCGGCAGCTCCGGCACCGGCCGCAGCAGCCCCGGTTGATCCGGCCAAGCAAGCCGCGATCAAGGACCTGCTCGACGCGATCGACGCGCAGAAGCTGGTCGGCGCGATCGGCAACAGCGCGCAAATGCAGTCGAAGCAACTCGTCCCGGCAATCCTGTCGGACGCGCTGTCGGAAAACAAGTCGCTGAACGACAAGCAGAAGCAAGCTGCCGTTCCGACGCTGCAAAAGAACGCAGTGCCGAAGCTGGTTGACTCGGCAGGTCAGGTGTTCGCAACTGACAGCTTCCGTCAGGACGCAATGAGAGCTCAGTACGACGCATACGCGAAGTACTACACGACCGATGAAATCAAGGACCTGACCTCGTTCTACAAGAGCACGACGGGCCGCAAGTTCATTCAGGTTCAAGACCAAGTTGGTCGCGACGTGGTCAATGGTTTGATGCAGAAGTACATGCCGCAAGCCATCAAGGCAACGCGCACGCAAGCCGACCAGGAAGTGGCAAGCGTCAAGCCGGGCAAGTAAGCACGGTGGCATAGTCTGGAAGGCTCGCGCATTGGCGGGTTTTCAGGACAGTGCGATAATGGCTGTTTGCGCGCAAGCGCAAGCAGCCATTTCTTTTTTAGGCGCGGACAACGAGCTTTTCAGCTCATCGTTTCATGCTCCGCGTCTGTCGAACGAGACAAATCGGGATCTCCAGATGCGCGTGTTCAATTTCTCCGCCGGCCCGGCCGCCTTGCCAGAAGAAGTGTTGAAGCAAGCCGCCGATGAAATGCTCGATTGGCAAGGCAGCGGCATGAGCGTGATGGAGATGAGTCACCGCGGCGCGGAGTTCACGTCGATCCATGAAGCGGCGCTGACTGATCTGCGGGAATTGCTTAAGGTGCCGGCGTCGCATCGCATATTGTTTCTGCAGGGCGGTGGCATTGGCGAAAACGCCATCGTGCCGATGAACATGCTCGGTACGAAGAAGACCGCCGATTTCGTCGTCACCGGTTCATGGTCGACCAAGTCGCTCAAGGAAGCGCAGAAGTACTGCACGCCGCATCTCGCGGCGACTGGCAAGACCGAGCAGGGCTTCACGCGCGTGCCTGCGTTGAGCGAGTGGCAGCTTTCGGACGATCCCGCCTACGTGCATCTGTGCACGAACGAAACCATCGACGGCGTCGAGGCGTTCGAAATTCCCGATCTCGGCGACGTTCCGCTCGTGGCGGACGCGTCGTCGCACATTCTTTCGCGTCCCATGGACGTCGCCAAGTACGGCGTGCTCTTCGGCGGCGCGCAGAAAAACATCGGCATGGCGGGCGTGACGGTCGTGATCGTGCGCGAGGATCTGCTCGACCGCGCGCTGTCTATCTGCCCATCCGCATTTGAGTGGAAGATCGTCGCGGAGAACAATTCGATGTACAACACGCCGCCCACTTACGCGATTTACGTCGCTGGCCTCGTCTTCAAGTGGCTGAAGAAACAGGGCGGCCTGGAAGCCATGGAAGCGCGCAATCTCGAAAAGGCGACGTTGCTTTACGACACCATCGATTCCAGCGATTTCTACGTCAACAAGGTCGACCGGAACGCGCGCTCGCGCATGAACGTGCCGTTCTTCCTCGCCGACGAATCGCGCAATACCGATTTCCTGACCGGCGCCAAGGCGCGCGGTCTGTTGCAACTGAAGGGCCACAAGTCCGTCGGCGGCATGCGGGCATCGATCTACAACGCGGTGCCGGTCGAGGGCGTGAAAGCGCTCGTCGAGTACATGAAGGAATTCGAGCGGACCAGCGCGTAAGCCTCATCGCTCCTTTAACTGTCTCTGCCCCAAGCACCGCATGGACGACGATCTCAATTCAAGACTCAAACCGCTGCGTGAACGCATCGACGCGCTCGACGCGCAACTCATCGCGCTTTTGAATCAGCGCGCTTCCGTCGCGCTCGAAGTCGGCGAAGTGAAGAAGCATTTCAACGCGCCCGTGTTTCGGCCGGAGCGCGAACTGCAAGTCATCGCGCGTCTGCAGGAAATGAGCGACGGCCCGCTCGCCGACGCGCACATCGCCGCGATCTGGCGCGAGATCATGGCCGCGAGCCGCGCGCTCGAACAGACTATCCGTTCAGCGTTCCTGGGCCCGGTCGGCACGTATAGCGAACAGGCGATGTTCGAATACTTCGGTCATTCGATCGAGGGCCTCGCGTGTCCGTCCATCGACGAAGTGTTTCGCTCGGTCGAAGCGGGCGCCGCGCAATATGGCGTCGTGCCGGTCGAGAATTCGGCGGAAGGCGCGGTGTCGCGCACGCTGGACTTGCTGCTGGAAACGTCGCTCTTGATTGGCGGCGAACTCGCGCTGCCGATTCACCACAATCTTTTGACCGCGTCCGGCACGCTCGAAGGCGTGAAGCGCGTCTATGCGCATCCGCAAGCGCTCGCGCAGTGCCAGCACTGGCTGACCGCGAACGCGCCGCAGCTCGAACGGCAGGCGGTTTCGAGCAACGCGGAAGCGGCGCGTATCGCGGTGGGCGACCCGGCCGTCGCGGCCATCGCTGGCGACCGCGCGGCCACGCATTACGGCTTGGGCGTCGTTTATTCGCAGATTCAGGACGACCCGCACAACCGCACGCGCTTCGTGATCATCGGTCGCGAACCGACGGGGCCGAGCGGTCACGATCAAACTTCGCTCATCGTGACGGTGACCAATGAATCGGGCGCAATGTTCAAGCTCCTGGAGCCGCTCGCAAAGCACGGCGTTTCCATGACGCGCTTCGAATCGCGGCCCGCGCGCGCCGGCACGTGGGAGTATTACTTCTATATCGATATCGAAGGGCATCGCGACGATGCGTTCGTCGCCGCCGCGCTCGATGAACTCGGGCGCAAGGCCGCGTTTCTGAAGATTCTCGGGTCCTATCCGCGCGCGCGTTGACCCGAGTTTTCGCGGGCCGCCGCTCGATTCGGGCAGCGGCCGATTTTTCCAGCGTCGAACGGCGCGCACTTATCGATGTTCCGTGGACGCATTCTCTTTCAATAAACTGGTTATTTTCGGCGTCGGCCTGATCGGCGGATCGCTTGCGCGCGCGTTGCGCGAGCGCGCGGGAATCGAAGGCCGCGTGGTCGGCGTCGGACGCTCGCTGCGCTCGGTCGAACGCGCGCTCGAACTCGGCGTGATCGACGAAGCCGTCGCGCTCGACCACGACGCGGCGCTTGCGCGCGCGTTGCACGGCGCGGATCTCGTCTTGATCGCGGCGCCCGTCGCGCAGACCGAACCGCTGCTCGCGCGCATCGCGCCCTTGCTCGAAGCGCGGACCATCGTCACGGACGCAGGCAGCACCAAGAGCGACGTCGTCGCGGCGGCGCGCGCGGCGCTCGGCGTAAAGCTCGCGCAGTTCGTGCCCGGGCATCCGATCGCCGGGCGCGAATCGAGCGGCGTCGATGCCGCCTTGCCCGACCTTTACGTGGATCGCAACGTCGTGCTTTGTCCGCTCGCCGAAAACGCGCCGGCCGATGTCGACCGCATCGCCGCGATGTGGCGCGCGACCGGCGCGGCGGTGCATCGCATGAGCGAGACGCAGCATGATCGCGTGTTTGCGTCGGTGAGCCATCTGCCGCACGTGCTCTCGTTCGCGCTTGTCGAGCAGATTTTGGAAGCGCCCGACGCCGAGCTGAAGTTTTCTTTCGCCGCGGGCGGATTTCGCGATTTCACGCGCATCGCGGCATCGAGTCCGGAAATGTGGCGCGACATCTGTGTGGCGAATCGCGCCGCGCTGCTCGCCGAACTCGACGATTACGCCGCCGTGCTCGCACGGTTTCGCGCGGCCATCGATGCGTCGGACGGCGCGGCGCTCGAAGCGGCGTTCGCGCGTTCGCGTGTCGCCAGAAAAGAATGGCAGGAACGCGGCAGCATCAAGACGTCCGGCGATCCCGCCGCGAAATAAGGAAAGACCATGGAACATCTCGATCTCGGACCCTTCTCCCGCGCGTCCGGCACGGTGCGGCTGCCCGGCTCGAAGAGCATCTCGAACCGCGTGCTTTTGCTCGCCGCGCTCGCGAGCGGCGAAACGCAGATCACGAATCTGCTCGATTCCGACGACACACGCGTGATGCTCGCCGCGCTGCAAACGCTCGGCGTTACGCTTCTAAACGACGGCGAACGCGTCATCGTGAACGGCACGGGCGGCGCGTTTCCGTCGAAGAAGGCGGAGCTGTTTCTCGGCAACGCGGGCACGGCGGTGCGGCCGCTCACGGCGGCGCTCGCGGTCAACGGCGGCGAATATCGCGTGCATGGCGTGCCGCGCATGCACGAACGGCCAATCGGCGATCTGGTCGATGGCTTGCGTCAGATCGGCGCGAAAATCGACTACGAGCTCAACGACGGCTTCCCGCCGCTCAAGATTCATGCGGCGAAAATCGCCATCGACCAACCCATCCGCGTACGCGGCGATGTATCGAGTCAGTTTCTGACCGCGCTTTTGATGAGCCTTCCGGTGATCGAGGGGCGTGACGCGCCGGTGACCATCGAAGTCGAAGGCGAGCTGATTTCGAAGCCGTACATCGACATCACCATCCGGCTGATGGAGCGTTTCGGCGTGCAGGTCGAGCGCGACGGCTGGGCGCGCTTTACCGTGCCGGCCGGCGCGGGCTACCGGTCGCCAGGCGCGATCATGGTCGAAGGCGATGCATCGTCCGCGTCGTATTTCCTGGCGGCGGGCGCGATCGGCGGCGGTCCGGTGCGCGTGGAAGGCGTGGGCCGGGCGAGCATCCAGGGCGATGTCGGTTTCGCCGACGCGCTCAATCGCATGGGCGCGAACGTGATGATGGGCGAAGACTGGATCGAAGTGCGCGGCGTCGAGTCCGACGACGGCAAACTCGCGCCCATCGACATGGACTTCAACCTGATTCCCGACGCGGCGATGACCATTGCCGTCGCCGCGCTCTTCGCCAACGGCACGACCACGCTGCGCAATATCGCTAGCTGGCGCGTGAAGGAAACGGACCGCATCGCCGCGATGGCAACCGAGTTGCGCAAGGTCGGCGCGACGGTGGAAGAGGGCGCGGATTATCTCGTCGTCACGCCACCCGCCGAACTCACGCCGAACGCCGCGATCGATACTTACGACGATCACCGCATGGCCATGTGTTTTTCGCTCGTGAGTCTGGGCGGCGTGCCGGTGCGCATCAACGATCCGAAGTGCGTGAACAAGACGTTCCCCGATTATTTCGATCGCTTTGCGACGCTCGCCCACGCCTGAAAGAGACGCTCAAGACTCAAACGCCAACGAACGCCGCAACATGAAACGCGACCATTTCGACTTCAACGAAAGCAGTAATAACGGGCCAGAAAGGCCGAGAGCAATGAAACCGACCCGTCCATTCGACCCTACACCAGTAATCACCATCGACGGGCCGACCGCTTCGGGCAAGGGCACGGTCGCGGCGCTCGTCGCGGCCACGCTCGGCTTCCACCTGCTCGACAGCGGCGCGCTTTATCGGCTAACGGCCTTGGCAAGCCTGAGCTACGACATCGACACGGACGACGCAGCCGCGCTCGCAAAGCTCATCGGCGCGCTTCACATCACCTTCCGCGAGGGCTGTGCGCAGCTCGACGGCGTGGATGTATCGAGCGAGATTCGCGCCGAGGAAGTCGGCAACCGCGCGTCGGCGATAGCCGTGCATCCGCAAGTGCGGCAGGCGCTCGTTGCGCGGCAGCGGGCGTTTCGCAAGCGTCCGGGCTTGGTCGCCGATGGCCGCGACATGGGCACCGTCATCTTTCCCGATGCGACGTTGAAAGTGTTTCTGACCGCAAGCGTCGAAGCACGCGCGGCGCGCCGGCATAAGCAATTGATGCAAAAAGGTTTTTCTGCTAATATGGATGACTTGCTGCGAGATTTGCGTGAGCGCGACGCCCGGGACTCCAACCGGGCCACCGCACCGCTCAAAGCCGCGGCGGACGCGAAGACGCTGGACACCTCCGGTTTGTCGGTCGATCAGACGGTGGAACAAATCATCGGTTGGTACAGCGCGGTTCGTGTATAGCGGTTCGTTTCTAGCGAGTTGTGAAGAACAGTAGTCAGCTGTAGACGCAAGGTGCTCTTCCATGTGGCGGAGCGTGTTTTAACCCCTTAACCCCGCATCGCCTCGCGCACTTACCCGGCCATATTCCGGCTCTTCGGAAACTTCAAAGGCCATCGCGCAAAAGCCGTGCAAATATCGATTTTTATGTCCGACCTGCAAACCTCTACCCCGAATACCGAATCTTTCGCGGCTCTGTTCGAAGAGTCGCTGACCAAGCAGGACATGCGCGCCGGCGAAGTGATCTCCGCCGAAGTCGTGCGCGTCGACCACAACTTCGTGGTCGTCAACGCTGGTCTCAAGTCCGAAGCCTACATTCCGCTCGAAGAATTCCTGAACGACGCGGGCGAGGTGGAAGTGCAGGCGGGCGACTTCGTTTCCGTCGCAATCGACGCGCTGGAGAACGGCTATGGCGACACCATCCTGTCGCGCGACAAGGCGAAGCGTCTGGCTTCGTGGCTGTCGCTGGAAAAGGCCCTTGACAACAACGAACTCGTGACCGGCACGATCACGGGCAAGGTCAAGGGCGGCATGACCGTGATGGTCAACGGCATCCGCGCATTCCTGCCGGGTTCGCTGGTCGACACGCGTCCGGTCAAGGACACGACGCCGTACGAAGGCAAGACGCTCGAATTCCGCGTCATCAAGCTCGACCGCAAGCGTAACAACGTCGTGCTGTCGCGCCGCGCTGTTATCGAAGCGACGCAAGGCGAAGAGCGCGCGAAGCTGCTCGAAACGCTGAAGGAAGGCGCGATCGTGGAAGGCGTGGTCAAGAACATCACCGACTACGGCGCGTTCGTTGACCTCGGCGGTATCGACGGCCTGCTGCACATCACCGACATCGCATGGCGTCGTGTGCGTCACCCGAGCGAAGTTCTGTCGGTTGGCCAGGAAGTTACCGCCAAGATCCTCAAGTTCGACCAAGAGAAGAACCGCGTTTCGCTCGGCATCAAGCAACTGGGTGACGATCCGTGGGAAGGCATCTCGCGCCGTTACCCGTCGGGCACGCGCCTGTTCGGCAAGGTCACCAACATCACCGACTACGGCGCATTCGTCGAAGTGGAATCGGGCATCGAAGGCCTGGTTCACGTGTCGGAAATGGACTGGACGAACAAGAACGTTGCACCGTCGAAGGTCGTGCAGCTGGGCGACGAAGTCGAAGTCATGGTTCTGGAAATCGACGAAGACCGCCGCCGTATCTCGCTCGGCATGAAGCAATGCAAGCCGAATCCGTGGGATGACTTCAGCCGCAACTTCAAGAAGGGCGACAAGATCAGCGGCGCCATCAAGTCGATCACCGACTTCGGCGTGTTCATCGGTCTGCCGGGCGGCATCGACGGCCTGGTTCACCTCTCCGACTTGTCATGGAGCGAAACCGGCGAAGAAGCCGTGCGCAAGTACAAGAAGGGCGACGAAGTCGAAGCCGTGGTTCTGGGCATCGACGTGGACAAGGAACGCATTTCGCTCGGCATCAAGCAGCTCGAAGGCGATCCGTTCAACAACTTCGTCGCGATCAACGACAAGGGCGCTATCGTCGACGGTACGGTGAAGTCGGTGGACGCGAAGGGTGCGGTTATCACCCTGACGGCGGACGTCGAAGGTTACCTGCGTGCTTCGGAAATCGCGCAAGATCGCGTGGAAGATGCTCGCAACGTGCTGAAGGAAGGCGACAAGGTCAACGCGATGATCATCAACATCGATCGCAAATCGCGTGGCATCAACCTGTCGATCAAGGCGAAGGATTCGGCCGAACAGCAGGAAGCCATTCGTGGTCTGCAGACTTCGGACTCGAACGCCGCCGCCACCGGCACGACCAACCTCGGCGCGCTGCTCAAGGCCAAGCTTGACGGCCAGAACAGCTAAGCCTTAACGGTACTGCTGCAGTATGACCAAATCGGAATTGGTCGCCCAGTTGGCGTCGCGATTTCCGCAACTTGTCCTCAAGGATGCGGATTTCGCGGTGAAGACGATGCTCGATGCGATGTCGGAGGCTTTGGCCAACGGTCATCGTATCGAGATTCGCGGCTTCGGCAGCTTCGGGCTCAATCGCCGTCCGTCGCGCGTCGGGCGCAATCCAAAGTCGGGTGAGAAAGTGCTGGTACCGGAGAAATTCGTGCCGCACTTCAAGCCGGGCAAGGAGTTGCGTGAACGCGTGGATGGTCGTGCGGGTGAGCCGCTGAAGGAGTCGAATGACGACGATGCGGACGATCTCTGATCGGCGCCCATCGTCCCCGTGATCAACTTGATCTCAGGTTCGCGGCGTCCGGCCACGAGGCAATCGACCAGAAAAGCACCCTGCGGGGTGCTTTTTTTATTGCCGGCCGAACTTGCGCGGCCTTAAAGCGGCACGTTACGGGTGCGGCATTTGCTCGGCCATCGCCTGCTGATCAATTTCAACGATTGGTGATAGCCCTTTCGCGCCCGATGCGTTCCAATTGAGGGTCGGCGCGCCGCAGGTGCTGGCGCGCGAAGGCATCCATTACAATACCGGTCACTTTGACCTGGTTATCATCTGCGCGGGCTTGGCATCATGCCAACCACTGACACGCGCGACCGCTCCTGGAAAACCGTACATGAAATTCATCGTCTGGCTGATCCGTGTCCTCGTATTCGTGCTTCTGCTCGTGCTGGCGCTCGCGAATCGCGACCCCGTCACGCTGAATGCGCCCGGAGGATTTCAATGGCAAGCGCCGTTGATCCTGATCGGCCTTGCATTCTTCCTCGTGGGCTTGCTGGCAGGACTGGTTTCGGCTGTGCCGAAGATGCTGCGTTTGCGCATGGAAAACGGGCGCCTCAAGCGCGAGTTGCGTGTCGCACGCGAGACGCCGGTGGTGAAGGAAGAGCCGCCCATGCCGCCACTCATCTAAAGAAATCATTCGCAACTGTCCCGGCGAGCGCCGTGAGGGTTGTTAAAAAGCAGACACCTAACCGACTCTTCGACAAAAGCGCATGGATCTAGACTTCTGGTGGCTGCTCGTCATTCCCGTTGCCTTCGCTCTCGGCTGGATGGCGTCCCGCTATGACCTGAAAACGCTGCTATCCGAAAATGCGAACCTGCCGCGCTCGTATTTTCGCGGCCTGAATTTCCTGCTCAACGAGCAACACGACAAGGCGATCGACGCGTTCATCGAGGTGGCCAAGCTCGATCCCGAAACCATCGAACTGCACTTTGCGCTCGGCAACCTTTTTCGGCGGCGCGGTGAAACCGATCGCGCGATCCGCGTGCATCAGAACCTCTTGAGCCGTGCCGATCTTCCCGTGGCCGAGCGCGATCACGCGCTCTATGAACTCGGTCAGGACTTTCTGAAGGCTGGGCTGCTCGATCGCGCCGAGGAAACTTTCCGCTCGCTCGAAGCCGGCGAATACTCGCTCGGCGCGCAACGTGCGCTTCTGACCATCTACGAAATCGAAAAAGATTGGCCGAAGTCGATCGCGACCGCCGAGCGCATCGAAAAGATGGGCGCGCCGTCGCTGCATATGGAGATCGCGCATTTCCACTGCGAGCTTGCGCAGGAGGCTTTGCAGCGCAAGAATCCGGAAGGCGCGCGCG
This sequence comes from Caballeronia sp. GACF4, assembly GCF_023631025.1. NCBI lineage: Bacteria > Pseudomonadati > Pseudomonadota > Betaproteobacteria > Burkholderiales > Burkholderiaceae > Caballeronia > Caballeronia sp. GACF4. Next base: position 12,089 of record NZ_JALQDW010000009.1, on the reverse strand, counting down.
ACGAGTTGAAGCTCGCGCTGGCGTCGAATCCGGATAACGTGCGCGCAACCATTCTCTCGGGCGATGTCGAAGCCGCCGCCGGCAATGTCGAAACGGCGATCGAAAGCTGGAAGCGCGTGGAGGCGCAGAACGAAGCGTATCTGCCGCTCGTCGCCGAGAAGCTGATGAAGGCGTACAGCACGCTTGGCCGCAAGGAAGAGGGCGTCGATTTGTTGATCGATTACGCGAGCCGTTATCCATCGAACGATTTGCTCGATGTCGCGTACAAGCACGTCCAGGAGTTGCGCGGACTCGACGCGGCGCACGCGCTTGCGAGGAAGCAAATGGAAAGCGCGCCGAACCTCGCGGGCATGACGCGTCTGCTCGAAGCGCAGGAAGCGACCGCCGAGGAGCCGCGCCGCGGCGAGCTCGAACTCATGCGCACGCTCGTCAAACAGCGCACGAAGAATCTGCCGCGCTACACATGTCAGACCTGCGGCTTCCGCGCGCGTCTATTCTATTGGCAATGCCCCGGCTGCAGCGGCTGGGAAACCTACGCGCCGCGCCGCGTGGAGCCGATCACCAGTTCCGCCTGAGGGCGGACGCGCTCGAGAGCGCGAGGCGTCGTCTCCGCCACCGGCATTTCAGGAATCAGTTAAAAGCGTATGAAAATCACCATCGTCGGCACGGGTTACGTCGGTCTGGTTACCGGCGCGTGTCTCGCCGAAATCGGCAATGACGTGTTTTGCGTGGATGTCGATCCGCGCAAGATCGATATTCTCAACAACGGCGGCGTGCCGATTCACGAGCCGGGCTTGCAGGAAATGCTCCGGCGCACGCGCGCGGCGGGTCGTATTCAGTTCTCCACCGATGTGCAGGCAAGCGTCGAGCATGGCGAGATCCAGTTCATCGCGGTCGGCACGCCGCCCGACGAGGATGGCTCCGCCGACTTGCAGTACGTGCTCGCGGCGGCGCGCAATATCGGCCGCTATTCGAACGGCTTCAAGGTGATCGTCGATAAATCCACGGTGCCAGTCGGCACGGCGCTGCAGGTCAGCAACGTGGTCGAAGCCGAACTAAAGGCGCGCGGACTGGAAGGTTCGGACGAACACGGCTTCTCGGTCGTGTCGAATCCGGAGTTCCTCAAGGAAGGCGCCGCCGTGGACGACTTCATGCGGCCGGATCGCATCGTGATCGGTATCGACGACGACGAGAACGGCAAGCTTGCGCGCGAGAAGATGAAGCGGCTCTACGCGCCGTTCAACCGGAATCACGAGCGCACGCTTTACATGGACGTGCATTCCGCCGAGTTCACCAAGTACGCGGCCAACGCCATGCTGGCCACGCGCATCTCGTTCATGAACGACCTGTCGAATCTCGCGGACATGGTCGGCGCGGATATCGAAGCGGTGCGACGCGGGATCGGTTCGGACCCGCGCATCGGCTATCACTTTTTGTATGCGGGCTGCGGCTACGGCGGCTCGTGTTTCCCGAAGGATGTGCAGGCGCTCGTTCAGACCGCGCGTGAGAACGGCCATAGGCTGCGCATTCTCGAAGCGGTCGAGGAAGTCAACGACGCGCAAAAGGAAGTGCTCGTCAACAAGATCGTCAGGCGCATGGGCGAGGATCTGCGCGGGCGCACGTTCGCCGTGTGGGGGCTCGCGTTCAAGCCCAATACCGACGACATGCGCGAGGCGTCGAGCCGGCGCATCGTCGAGGCGCTGCTCTCGCGCGGCGCGACCGTGCGCGCTTACGATCCCGTCGCATTGCAGGAAGCCGAACGCGTACTCGCGCTCGATCTGGCCGAGCGGCCCGACGACATCAAGCGTCTGCACTTCGTGCGCTCGCAGCAGGAAGCGCTGACGGATGCGGATGCGCTCGTCATCGTGACCGAATGGAAGGAGTTCAAGAGCCCGGACTTCGCGCATCTGAAGAGCGCGTTGAAAATGCCGGTGATCTTCGACGGCCGCAATCTGTATGAACCGGAAGCGATGTCCGAGATGGGCATCGATTACTACGCAATAGGACGTCCTCATGTCGCTCTCGACAGTAACGGCAAGCGCAGCTGATTCCGCCGACATTCCGGTGGTGCCGCGCGCGCGCATTTCGGCGGCGCGCGTGCTCGTAGTGGGCGACGTGATGCTCGACCGCTACTGGTTCGGCGACGTGAATCGCATCTCGCCGGAAGCGCCCGTGCCTGTCGTGCACGTGCAGCGCAAGGAAGACCGCTTGGGCGGCGCGGCCAACGTCGCGCGCAATGCGGCGGCGCTCGGCGCGCAGGCTGGCCTCTTGTGTGTGGTCGGGCATGACGAACCGGGCGAGCGCATCGTCGAATTGCTGGGCGAGAGCCGGGTCGCGGGCCATCTCGAACGCGATCCCGAACTGCTGACGACCATCAAGCTGCGCGTGCTGTCGCGGCAGCAACAACTGCTGCGTGTCGATTTCGAAAACACGCCGAATCACGAAGTGCTGGCCGCGTGCCTCGCGCGCTTCGCGGAACTGCTGCCGCAGCACGACGTCATCCTCATGTCGGACTATGCGAAGGGCGGGCTCACGCACGTCACGCAGATGATCAGCGAAGCGCGGCAAGCAGGCAAGCCGGTGCTGGTCGACCCCAAAGGCGACGACTGGGACCGCTATCGCGGCGCGACACTCATCACGCCGAATCGCGCGGAGTTGCGCGAGGTGATCGGGCAGTGGAAGTCGGAAGAAGATTTGCACGAGCGCGTGAGCAAGCTGCGCGCGGAACTCGACCTGAGCGCGCTCTTGCTCACGCGTTCGGAAGAGGGCATGACACTCTTCACCGAGAACCAGGTGCTGCACACTTCGGCCGAAGCACGCGAAGTGTATGATGTCTCGGGCGCGGGCGACACCGTCATCGCGACCGTCGCGACCATGCTCGGCGCGGGTGTGCCGCTCGTCGATTCCGTGGCTTATGCGAACCGCGCGGCGGGTATCGTGGTTGGCAAGCTCGGCACCGCGACCGTCGATTACAACGAACTCTTCGCCTGACTCTTCGGGCAACTCGGGCAACGCCATCATGACTTTCATCGTTACCGGAGCGGCTGGCTTCATCGGCAGCAATATCGTCAAGGCGCTCAACGAGCGCGGCGAGCATCGCGTGATCGCGGTGGACAACCTCACGCGTGCCGACAAGTTCAAGAATCTCGTCGATTGCGAGATAGACGATTACCTCGACAAGACCGAATTCGTCGAGCGCTTCAGGCGCGGCGACTTCGGTCAGGTGCGCGCGGTGTTCCATGAAGGCGCCTGTTCGGACACGATGGAAACCGACGGCCGCTACATGATGGAGAACAACTTCCGTTACAGCCGCGACGTGATGGATATCTGTCTCGCACAGGGCGCGCAGTTTCTCTACGCGTCCTCGGCTGCGACCTATGGCGGTTCGAGCCGCTTCGTCGAAGAGCGCGAATACGAAAAGCCGCTCAACGTCTACGGTTATTCGAAGCTGCTGTTCGACCAGATCGTGCGTCAGGTGTTGCCGAAGGCGGGTAGCCAGATCGTCGGCTTTCGCTACTTCAACGTCTACGGTCAGCGCGAAACGCATAAGGGGCGCATGGCGTCCGTGGCGTTCCACAATTTCAATCAGTTCCGCTCGGAAGGCAAGGTCAAGCTCTTCGGCGAATACAACGGTTATGCCGCAGGCGAGCAGACGCGCGATTTCGTCTCCGTCGAAGACGTGGTCAAGGTGAATCTGTACTTTCTCGATCATCCGGAGAAGTCGGGCATCTTCAATCTCGGCACGGGCCGCGCGCAGCCGTTCAACGACATCGCCTCGACGGTCGTCAACTCGTTGCGCGCACTGAATGGCGAGGCCGCGCTCTCGCTGGCGGAGCTCGTGCAGCGCGGCTTGATCGAATACGTACCGTTCCCGGATGCGCTGCGCGGCAAGTATCAATGCTTCACGCAGGCGGACCAGTCGCATCTGCGCGCGGCCGGTTACGACGCGCCGTTTCTGACGGTGCAAGAGGGTGTCGATCGCTACGTGCGTTGGCTATTCGGCCAGCTATAAAGGCAATCGAAGTCTCTCTACACTGGGTCTCGCGGTCGGCACTGTTCGCCGGCCGGTTCTTCTGGAGACTCAGTCATGTTCAAGCAAGCATTCTCAACGATCGTCGCGCTCGCGCTCACCTTTTCCATCGGTTCCGCGCTCGCGGCGGTCGATGTCAACACCGCCAACGCCGACGCCCTGCGCGGGATCAAGGGCATCGGCCCGGCCAAGGCGAAAGCCATCCTCGATGAACGTCAGGCGCACGGCCCCTTCAAGGACGCGTCCGATCTCGGCTCGCGCGTGAAGGGCATGGGCGGCAAGACCGTATCGCGCCTGGAGGCCGAAGGACTGAGCATCGGCGCGGCGCCGAAAGCGGCAGCGCCCAATTCCGTGAACGCGACGCCGGTCTCGGCATCGACGGCGGCGAAGCCCGTGGTCGTCAAGAAATAGCCGGCGGCTCTTTCCTCGCATCAAAAAAGCTCCTTCAGCCTCGGATGGTTTGGGCTCCCCGCGGTCTGTCTCGTCGCGGGGTTTTTGCATGAACGCCGATGCGCCCGGCATTCCATCCGTGCAAGAGGGGTGAAGAACATGGAAAGGATCGCTGGGCTACAATCGACGGATTCCCATACCAAATCCCCACGAAGATCGCACGCGGTGTGACCTTTTCGGCGGGATATGAATCCGGTCCGCTTATGGCTTACATGACTATCGAAGACACGATCGGCAACACGCCGCTCGTGCAACTCGTCCGCGTCGTGGACGAGGAAATCCGCAGCCGCAACAACGTCGTTCTCGGCAAGCTGGAAGGCAATAACCCGGCGGGATCGGTGAAAGACCGTCCGGCACTGTCGATGATCAGGAAAGCTGAGGAACGCGGCCGCATCAAGCCGGGCGACACGCTGATCGAATCGACGAGCGGCAACACCGGTATCGCGCTTGCCATGGCTGCGGCAGTGCGCGGCTACAAGATGGTGCTGATCATGCCGGAGGACTTGTCCATCGAGCGCCGGCAGAGCATGGGCGCGTATGGCGCGCAGATCATCCTCACGCCGGTCACGGGCGGCATGGAATACGCGCGCGATTTGGCCGACCAGATGCAGCGCGATGGCCGCGGCATCATCCTCGATCAGTTCGCCAATCCGGACAATCCGCTCGCGCACTACGAAACCACCGGGCCGGAACTGTGGAAGCAGACGGAAGGACGCATCACGCACTTCGTCTCGTCGATGGGCACCACGGGCACGATCATGGGCGTGTCGCAGTTTCTGAAAGAGAAGAACGAGCAGATCGAGATCGTCGGTGCGCAGCCGGAGGAAGGCTCGCGCATTCCGGGCATCCGCAAATGGCCGGAAGCTTATCTGCCGAAAATTTTCGATCGTAGCCGCGTGGATCGCGTCGAGAACGTGAGTCAGGCAGCGTCGGAAGCGATGGCGCGCCGGCTGGCATCGGTCGAAGGCATCTTCGCGGGCATTTCGTCGGGCGGCGCGTGCGAAGTCGCGCTGCGCGTGGCGCGTCAGGTCGAGAACGCGACCATCGTGTTCGTGGTGTGCGATCGCGGCGACCGCTATTTGTCTACAGGCGTGTTTCCCGCGTGAGTCCTTCCGCGGCCGCAATGAAAAAACCCCGGCGCGCCGGGGTTTTTGCTTGGTGCCAAAGAAGCCCTTACTGCGCGCCTGTTGCCATGCGCGCCTTCACGGCCTCGCCAAGCTGATACACCGCGAGCGCATAAAAGAAGCTGCGGTTATAGCGCGTCAATGCATAGAAGTTCCTGAGCCCGAGCGTGTATTCGGTGGCGCGGCCCGGCGTGGGCAAATCGACGACCGTAAGCGGCGTGCCGGCTTCGGCATCGACATTAAGGCCCGGCTGGTCGATTATCATGCCCGCTTTCGTCAGTTGCGCGAGCGACCAGCGCGGCTCCGGCTGACCGTTCGCGGCGGCTTCCGCGATACCCTGACTGCCGACATCGCCCGCGATTTTCCATACCACCGGGCGCCCGGGTTCCCAACCGTTCTGCTTCAGATAATTCGCGACACTGCCGATGGCATCCGCCGGACTCGTGCGCAGATCGATACGGCTGTTGCCGTCGTAATCCACCGCGTATTGCACGATGCTGCTTGGAAGAAACTGCGGAATGCCGATCGCGCCCGTGTACGAGCCGAGCACGGTGGTCGGGTCGATTTGCGCGTCGCGCGTCCAGACCAGCAGGTCTTCGAGATTCTTGCGGAAGGTCGCCTGACGGTCCACGCGATTCGGCACATTGGGGTAGTCGAACGTGAGCGTGGTCAGCGCGTCGAGCGCGCGGAAGTTGCCCATGTATTTGCCGTAGATCGTCTCCACGCCGATGATCCCGACGATCACTTCCGGCGGCACACCGAACTGCTCGGAGGCGCGCTGCAGCGTCGCCTGATTCGCGCGCCAGAATTTCACGCCCGCGTTGATGCGCACCGGCTCGATGAAGCGCGCCTGATACGCGCGCCAGTTCTTCGCGGACGGCGTGGGCGAAGGCAGCACTAGCTTGACTGCCGTTGCCGAATAACTGACGTGATTGAAGAGGTCGTGCAGCGCGGCGGAGTCGAAATCGTAGCGCGCGACCATGTCGTTGATGAACGCATCGACATTCGGGTTGTTCGCGTAGCGCTGCGGAACGATCTCTTCCTCGAAATCCTGTCCTTGCGGCGTTGCGGTTTGCGGTTGCTGCGACTGCGCCCACGCGCTGTTGCCGCCAAACGTGGCGATCGCGCAAACGAACGAGGCGAGAAGGGCGCGCTTGAGCGAGACAGGAGAGACGAACGGGGCGAACTGAAAAGTCATAGTCTGCGTGGTTGTGCGATAAGGGGCGTAGCCGGATGTTCGAACGGTCAGACGCCTGCTGAACGGTGCAACGATCCGCAACGTTTCTCAACGGAACGCAGCGGCCGGCGACATGCCGTGCACGCATGCAAGGCTGCCTTCGGCTCGGGGCAGTATAACCGACGCATGGTGCCCGGACTGCCGTGGAGAGCGAGAAGGCGGCCGTTTCGAACGGTGTGGTAACTTAACGTCAAATGCGCGGTGCGGGATACGCGTATGACGAAAAAACACGAGACGAGAGCCGACCCCGACGGCACTGCGAGACATCATGGCCACCGGCTTTTACTCCCACCCCGACTGCCTCAAGCATGACAACGGCGAGTGGCATCCCGAATGCGCGGCGCGTTTGCAGGCGATTGAAGATCAACTGATCGCAAGCCGCATCGACATGCTCGTCGAGCGCGAGGAAGCACCGCTCGCCGGGGAAGCCGACCTAGCGCGCGTGCACACGCAGTCGCATATCGATTACATCAAGAGCCGCACACCCGAGCATGGCAGAAGCGAACTCGACCCGGATACGTCGATGTGTCCGCAGTCGTATCGCGCGGCCTTGCGTGCGGCGGGCGCGGCGATCGCGGCGACCGATGCCGTCATCGGAGGCCGATACGAAAACGCGTTTTGCAGTGTGCGTCCGCCGGGTCATCATGCCGAGCCCGCGCGCGCGATGGGCTTTTGTCTCTTCAATAACGTGGCCATCGCGGCGCGGCACGCGCTCGAAGTGCACGGTCTGCAGCGCGTCGCCGTGATCGATTTCGACGTGCATCACGGCAACGGCACCGAAGCTGCGTTCACGGGCGACTCGCGCGTCATGATGTGCAGCTTCTTCCAGCATCCGTTCTATCCGTTCACAGGCGCGGACAATCACGCGTCGAACATGGTCAACGTGCCGCTGCCCGCGCGCACCAAGGGCATGGCAGTACGCGAAGTGGTCGACCTGATGTGGCTGCCGCGCCTCGAGGAATTCAAGCCGCAGATGCTGTTCGTCTCGGCGGGCTTCGATGCGCACCGCGAAGACGATCTTGGCAACATGGGACTCGTCGAGGACGATTACGCGTGGATCACCGAAAAGATTCGCGCGGTGGCCGAGCGTTATGCACAAGGGCGCATCGTCAGTTGTCTCGAAGGCGGCTACAACCTCTCGGCGCTCGGGCGCAGCGTCGTCGCGCATCTGCGAGCGCTGGCCGAAATCTAGCCTGTCACGGATGCGTGCGCGCATAGTCGGCGCGCACGAGCGTCCAGTCGATGAGCGCGCGAATCACGCGATCGCGGTCCAGGTCGTTGAGCGTCTCGTGATAGCTGCCGTCGACCATTTCGAGCGTGCTGTCGGTCGAGCCCGCATTGGCTTCGAATTCACGGCTGCCGGCCGGATCGCAGATGACATCCGCCGTGCCATGAAACACCAGAAGCGGCAACTTGATGAGATCGCGCTTTGCCGCGATGCGCTCCATCGCCGCGAGAATCTGCGCGCCCGTGCGAGCCGGGACCGGACCGTGATGCACGAGCGGATCGCGCCGGTTCGCCTCGACGACGCCGGGCGCGCGCGAGAGCAGCGCGGGATCGATCGAGAACGCGGGCCAGCGCGGAATCAGCGTGCCGACGATGCGGTTGAGCGTCGTCTTCCAACGCGGCGTGCCGCTGCCAGTGCGCAATGCCGGGCTCGACAAAATCAATCCAGCCAGCTTCTTCTCGCTCCCGCGTTCGGCGGCATGGAGCGCGGCAATCGCGCCGCCCATGCTGTGGCCCATCAGAAAGAGCGGCGTGTCTGCGGGCGGTGTCGTGGCGCAGGCTTCGAGAAGAACTTGGGCATCGAGCAGATAGTCGGTGAAGACGCGCACCCACGCACGCTCGCCCGACGACTTGCCGTGACCCCGCAGATCGATTGCGAACAGTTCGATGCCCGCCGCGTTGAGCGCGAGCGCCAGCGCGTCGTATCGGCCGGCGTGTTCGGCAAGGCCATGCACGAGCGCGATGCGCGCTGTCGGCTCCAGTGGAGGCTTCGGCTGCCAGCGGTGCAGGAAGAGTTCGACGCCCTGGCGTGTGGTGACGGTGCTGGTGGAGTAGACGTTGGTTGGCATGCGGTGAGCTTCGAAGTGATCGGCTGCGGCCAGGCATCAAGCAAATTCGATTCAGTAATTAAATCATCGAAATTCATTATTAAACAGAATGTTGATGCTCCGGTAAAATCCTGCGGCTGAACAGCAACGAAGTTAGAACGAGCGGCGGCTGGCTGCGCGGACGCTACAGTGTCCGCGAAAGCCTCCCGCCGTTTGTATTTTCCGGACCACGCATGAATCACGTCCTGGTCGAATGATCGAAATCCGCAATCTCTCACAGCGTTTCGCGAGCCCACGAGGCTGGGTCGAAGCGCTACACAACGTCAATCTGACGATTCCCGCCGGCGAAGTGTTCGGCATCATCGGGCGCAGCGGCGCGGGTAAGAGCACGCTGGTGCGCACCATCAACCTGCTGACGCGACCGAGCGAAGGCAGCGTCGTGGTCGATGGCCGCGATCTCATGACGCTCGGCAAGCACGACTTGCGCGCCGCGCGCCGTGACATCGGCATGATCTTTCAGCATTTCAACCTGCTGTCGTCGCGCACGGTGTTCGACAACGTCGCGCTGCCGCTCGAACTCGCGGGCAACAAGCGCGCGGAGATCGAGGCCGTGGTGTTGCCGCTGCTCGAACTCGTCGGCCTCACCACGCACAAGGACAAATATCCCGCGCAAATCAGCGGCGGGCAGAAGCAGCGCGTAGGCATCGCGCGCGCGCTTGCGAGCAAGCCGAAAGTGCTGCTCTCCGATGAAGCCACCTCCGCGCTCGATCCCGAAACCACGCGTTCCATTCTCGACCTGCTGCGCAAAATCAATCGCGAGCTCGGGCTCACGATCGTGCTCATCACGCATCAGATGGACGTCATCAAGCAAGTGTGCGATCGCGTCGCCGTGCTCGATGCCGGGCGCGTGGTCGAAGAGGGCAAGGTGGTCGATGTCTTCATGCAACCGCATCACGAAGTCACGCGCGCGCTGATCGGCGATGTCATCGCGCACGAGTTGCCGCCCGCGCTCAAGGTGCGCGTGGCCGAGCGTCTCAAGACCGGCAGCGGCCATTTGCTGCGGCTCGCGTTCACGGGCTCGGGCGTCGATCAGCCGATTCTCTCCGAGACCATCCGCCGCTACGAGCTCGACTTCAATATCCTGCATGGCCAGATCGACGAGATTCAGGGCCAGGCGTTCGGCTCGCTCGCGGTGCTCGCGGGCGGTCAGCCGGTGAAGGTCGCCGAGGCGATTACTTATTTGCGCTCGCAAGGCGTCGTGGTGGAGGAGCTTTCCCATGTTGAGTGAAATGTTCGACATGTTCGTGCAGTCGTTCTGGGAGACGCTGATCATGGTCGGCATCTCCGGGCTGATCGGCGCGGCGCTTGGGCTTCCGCTCGGCGTGCTCCTGTATCTGACGGATCGCGACGGCGTGCTGCCCAATCTCGCCGTGAATCGAGTGCTCGGCGGCATCGTCAATGCCGTGCGCTCGACGCCGTTCATCATTCTGCTCGTCGCGGTCATTCCCTTTACGCGGCTCGTCGTGGGCTCGTCCATCGGTACGGCGGCGGCTGTCGTGCCGCTGACCCTCGCGGCCGCGCCGTTCATCGCGCGGCTCGTCGAAACCGCGTTGCGCGAGGTGGATCGCGGGCTCATCGAAGCCGCTCAGGCCATGGGCGCGACCACGCGGCAGATCGTCTTCAAGGTGCTGCTGCCGGAATCGTTGCCGGGCGTGGTGGCGGGGCTGACCATCACGTTCGTTTCGCTTGTCGGTTATTCGGCGATGGCCGGTGCAATCGGCGGCGGCGGGCTGGGCGACCTCGGCATCCGCTACGGTTATCAGCGCTTCTTGCCCGAAGTGATGCTCACGGTGGTCATCATCCTCATCGTGTTCGTGCAGCTCGTGCAGTCGTTCGGCGACTGGCTCGTGCGCCGTCTCAGTCACAAGTGAAGTTCGCATCAACCTCATAACGAAAGGTCAGTTCATGCAACGTCGATTCATTCTGAAGTTCGCCGCCGCGTTGTCCGCGGTCATGCTGGTCAGCGGCGTCGCGCATGCCGAAGACGCGATCAAGGTCGGTGTGACGGGCGGGCCGCACGCGCAGATCATGGATGTCGTGAAGCAGGTCGCGGCGAAGAACGGCCTGAAGATCACGGTCATCGAGTTCTCGGACTATGTGCAGCCGAACGCCGCGTTGTCCGCGGGCGACCTCGACGCGAACAGCTATCAGCACTTGCCGTATCTCGATGCACAGGTGAAGGATCGCGGCTACAAGCTCATCAAGGTTGCCGACACGGTGACGTTCCCCATGGGCATCTACTCGAAGAAGATCAAGTCGCTCGGCGAGTTGCAGAACGGCGCGCGCGTTGCGGTTCCGAACGATCCTACCAACGGCGGCCGCGCATTGCTGCTGCTGCAAAAGCAAGGCTTGCTCAAGCTGCGCGCCGATGCCGGATTGAAGGCGACGCCTATCGATATCGTCGAAAATCCGAAGAAGCTGAAGATCGTCGAACTCGATGCCGCGCAGATTCCGCGCTCGCTCGCTGACGTGGACGCCGCCGCGATCAACACGAACTTCGCGATGGAAGCGGGTCTCAAGCCGAACGCGGATGCCATCGCGATCGAAGATCCGCATGGTCCGTACGCCAACATCATCGCCATTCGCGCGGTGGACAAGGACAAGCCTTGGGTCGCGAAGCTGGTGGCCGCGTATCACTCGCCGGAAGTGAAGCAGTTCATCGCCGGCAAATACTCGGGCGCGGTGATTGCCGCCTGGTAATCCAGCGAAAAGCGGACTGCGGGTTTTTTGGGATAGTGAATAGAACGGTCGTTCGATATTATTCGGCGTATGCCGATCGTGCGTCGCCTCGCCCACCCGTTTCGGCGGGGGAAGCGCACACGCAGCGCTCGTATAATGTGAGGCTGGGTTGACTCAATCGATCGCCGAATCCGCAAGGAATCGGAAGAACAAGCTTCCTCCGCCAGCGCGGAGAGACCCTTTTGGAGCGTGTGGATGAAAATTCTGGTGCCAGTCAAGCGCGTGGTCGACTACAACGTGAAGGTCCGGGTGAAGTCGGACAACACGGGTGTCGATATCGCCAACGTGAAGATGTCCATGAACCCGTTCGATGAAATCGCCGTGGAAGAGGCGGTGCGTCTGAAGGAAGCGGGCGTGGCAACCGAAGTGATCGCCGTGTCGTGCGGCGTCACGCA
>NZ_JALQDW010000008.1:0-700 GCF_023631025.1 Caballeronia sp. GACF4 | reverse complement strand
GCCGTGGAAGAGGCGGTGCGTCTGAAGGAAGCGGGCGTGGCAACCGAAGTGATCGCCGTGTCGTGCGGCGTCACGCAATGCCAGGAAACGCTGCGCACGGCGCTTGCAATCGGCGCGGATCGCGCCATTCTCGTCGAGTCCGTCGATGAGTTGCAGCCGCTTGCCGTCGCCAAACTGCTCAAGGCGTTGGTCGATCAAGAAAAGCCCGAACTCGTCATCCTCGGCAAACAAGCAATCGACGACGACTCGAATCAGACCGGACAGATGCTCGCCGCGCTGGCAGGCTTGCCGCAAGCGACGTTTGCATCGAAGGTCGTCGTGGCCGACGGCAAAGCCACCGTGTCGCGCGAAGTCGACGGCGGCGCGGAAACGCTGTCGCTGAAGCTGCCCGCTGTCATCACCACCGACCTGCGCCTGAACGAGCCGCGTTATGTGACGCTGCCCAACATCATGAAGGCAAAGAAGAAGCCGCTGACGGTCGTGAAGCCGGCCGACCTTGGCGTGGACGTCGCGCCGCGACTGAAGACGCTGAAGGTCGTCGAGCCGCCCAAGCGTTCGGCGGGTGTGGTGGTGCCCGATGTCAAGACGCTGGTCGAGAAGTTGCAGAACGAAGCGAAGGTGATCTGATGACGATTCTGGTAATTGCGGAACACGACAACGCGTCCATCAAGGCCGCGACGTTGAACACGGTAGCGGCGGC
>NZ_JALQDW010000007.1:0-351183 GCF_023631025.1 Caballeronia sp. GACF4 | reverse complement strand
CTGATGACGATTCTGGTAATTGCGGAACACGACAACGCGTCCATCAAGGCCGCGACGTTGAACACGGTAGCGGCGGCGGCGAAAATCGGCGGCGCTATTCATGTGCTGGTCGCGGGTGCGAACGCGCAAGGCGCGGCCGATGCGGCAGCGAAGATCGCGGGCGTTTCGAAAGTGCTGCTTGCGGATGCGCCTCAACTCGCCGAAGGTCTGGCCGAGAATGTCGAGGGCACGGTGCTGAATATCGCGAAGGACTATTCGCACATCCTCGCGCCCGCGACCGCCTATGGCAAGAACATCGCGCCGCGTATCGCGGCGCATCTGGACGTCGCGCAGATCAGCGACATTACCGCCGTCGACAGCGCCGATACCTTCGAGCGTCCGATCTACGCGGGCAACGCTATCGCGACGGTGCAATCGAGCGATCCGATCAAGGTCATCACGGTCCGTGCAACGGGCTTCGATCCGGTGGCGGCGGAAGGCGGCAGTGCATCGATCGAGAAGATCGAAGCGGCAGCCGACGCTGGCATCTCGTCATTCGTCAGCCGCGAAGTCACGAAGCTGGATCGGCCGGAACTGACTTCGGCTTCGATCATCGTGTCGGGTGGACGTGGTCTTGGCAGCGGCGAGAACTACACGAAGGTGCTCGAACCGTTGGCCGACGAGCTTGGCGCGGCAATGGGCGCATCGCGCGCGGCGGTCGATGCCGGTTACGTGCCGAACGACTATCAAGTGGGTCAGACGGGCAAGATCGTCGCGCCGCAGTTGTACGTGGCGGTTGGTATTTCGGGTGCCATTCAGCATCTGGCCGGGATGAAAGACAGCAAGGTCATCGTCGCCATCAACAAAGATCCGGAAGCGCCTATTTTCAGCGTCGCGGATTACGGCGTCGTCGGCGACCTCTTTTCGCTCGTGCCGGAACTGGTGAAGGAAATCGGCTGAGCACGCGTCGCTCGCCGACTTAGAACCGAAAGGGCGCGACAATTGTTGCGCCCTTTTTGTATCGGATGAATGAGGAGACAAGAACGATGAGCTATCACGCCCCCGTCAAGGACATGCTGTTCGTCATCAAGGAACTGGCCGGTATCGACGGCATCGCCGCTTTGCCAGGCCACGAAGACGGCAGCTTCGATACCGCGCAAGCCGTCGTCGATGAAGCCGCGCGCTTTTGCGGCGAGGTCGTCGCGCCGCTCAACGTCGAAGGCGACCGCAATCCGAGCGCGTGGGCAAATGGCGAAGTCACGACCACGCCCGGTTTCAAGGAAGCGTTCCGTCAATTCGGCGAGGGCGGCTGGCAAGGCGTCGTGCATCCCGAGGAGTTCGGCGGACAGAACCTGCCGAAGCTCATCGCCACGCCGTGCATCGAGATGCTCAACTCCGCGAGCCTTTCGTTCGCGCTGTGTCCCTTGCTGACCGATGGCGCAATCGAAGCGCTGCTCACCGCAGGCAACGACGTGCAAAAGGCCCGCTATCTGCCGAAGTTCATTTCCGGAGAATGGACAGGCACGATGAACCTCACCGAGCCGCAAGCCGGCTCCGATCTCGCGCTGGTACGCACGCGCGCCGAGCCGCAGGGCGACGGTTCCTTCAAGCTGTTTGGCACGAAGATTTTCATCACCTACGGCGAGCACGACATGGCGAAGAACATCGTCCATCTCGTATTGGCGCGCACGCCTGACGCGCCCGAAGGCGTGAAGGGCATCTCGCTATTCATCGTGCCGAAGTTCCTCGTCAACGAGGACGGCTCGACCGGCGCGCGCAACGACGTGCATTGCGTGTCGATCGAGCACAAGCTCGGCATCAAGGCGAGTCCCACGGCCGTGCTGCAATTCGGCGATCACGGCGGCGCGGTCGGGCATCTGATCGGCGAAGAGAATCGCGGGCTCGAATACATGTTCATCATGATGAACGCCGCGCGTTTTGCCGTTGGCATGCAGGGCATCGCGGTTGCGGAGCGGGCGTATCAGCAGGCGGTCGCGTATGCGAAGGACCGCGTGCAAAGCCGTCCGGTCGATGGCTCATCGAAAGAGCCAGTGACCATCATTCATCATCCCGACGTGCGCCGCATGCTCTTCACCATGCGCGCTTATACCGAAGGCGCCCGCGCGCTGGCGTATGTCGCCGCGTCGCACAGCGATCTCGCGCATGGTCATCCCGATGAAAAAACGCGCAAGAGCCATCAGTCGATCTACGAATATCTCGTGCCGATCATCAAGGGATTCAGCACGGAGATGTCGGTGGACGTGGCGAGCCTCGGCGTGCAGGTGCATGGCGGCATGGGATTCATCGAGGAAACGGGCGCCGCGCAGCATTATCGCGATGCACGCATTCTGCCGATTTACGAAGGCACGACCGCCATTCAGGCCAACGACCTGATCGGCCGCAAGACGGTGCGCGACGGAGGCGCGACGGCGCAGGCGTTGCTCGCGCAGATCGATCAGACCATCGCTGCTCTTGCGGATACGGAGGGCCAGGCGTTCATGTCGATGCATCGGCACTTGAGCGCGGGGAGCTTGTCGCTCGCGCGCTCGGTCGAGTTTATCGTCGCGAAGTTCAGAAGCGATCCGAACGCGGTTTTCGCGGGCAGCGTGCCGTATTTGCGGCTCGCGGGAATCGTGCTGTGCGGCTGGCAGATGGCGCGCGCAATGCTCACCGCGCAAAAAAAGCGCGGCGAGGACGAGCGCTTTTATTCGGCGAAAATCGCGACGGCTCAGTTTTACGCGGAACACATTCTGTCGCAGGCGCCGGGCATCGAGGCATCGATTGTCAGCGCGAATGGGAGCGAAGGCGTGCTCGCGTTGAGCGAGGATCAGTTTTGATGTGAGCGCCGAAGCTCATCGAACGCGAGCCGACGCCCGCGCATGAAAAAAACCCACGTCGTTCGCAACGTGGGGTTTTCTTCGTGCGTGATTGCCTTCTCAAGCATAAGCGGGACGCGTCTTCACACCGACTTCGCCCATATAACGATGCACCGACAAATCGTCCGCCCGAATCGCGGGTTGCTTGCCGGACATCAGGTCGGCGAGCAACTGGCCGGAGCCGCACGACATCGTCCAGCCGAGCGTGCCGTGGCCGGTATTCAGATACAGATTCGGCACCGGCGTGCGGCCAACGATCGGCGTGCCGTCCGGCGTCATCGGGCGCAGGCCAGTCCAGAACTTGGCGCTGGCCGTATCGCCACCGCCGGGGAACAGGTCGTTCACGCACATTTCCAGCGTCTCGCGGCGCGCCTGCTTCAACGACTTGTCGTAGCCGACGATCTCCGCCATGCCGCCCACGCGAATGCGGTCGTCGAAACGCGTGATCGCGATCTTGTACGTCTCGTCGAGCACGGTCGAAACGGGCGCGCGGGCCGCATCGACGATAGGCGCGGTGAGCGAATAACCCTTGAGCGGATAAACCGGAATCTTGACGAGATCGCCGAGCAACTTCGGCGAATATGAACCGAGCGCGACGACGTAGGAGTCACCTGTCACGAGTTCCTTGCCGCATTGCACGCCGGCAATCCGGCCCTGGCTCATTGCAAGTGCGTCGATTGGCGTGTTGTAGCGGAACTTGACGCCCAACGCTTCGGCCATGGCGGCGAGGCGCGTGGTGAACATCTGGCAATCGCCGGTTTCGTCGTTCGGCAGGCGCAAGCCGCCCGTCAGTTTGTGCGATACCGCTGCGAGCGCCGGTTCTGCCTTCGCGAGTTCGGCCGACGAGAGCAATTCGAACGGAACGTTCGCGTCTTTCAACACCGCGATGTCTTTCGCCGCGCCGTCCAGTTGCGCCTGCGTGCGGAAGAGTTGCAGCGTGCCGCCGGTGCGGCCTTCGTAGTGAATGCCTGTATCCGCGCGCAAGGCTTGCAGGCAATCGCGGCTGTATTCGGCAAGGCGCACCATGCGGCCCTTGTTGACCATGTAGCGATCTTGCGTGCAGTTACGCAGCATTTGCCACATCCATTGAAGTTGAGTCATCGTGCCGTCGAGACGAATGGCAAGCGGCGCGTGCTTTTCGAACATCCATTTGACGGCCTTGAGCGGCACGCCCGGCGCGGCCCACGGCGACGCGTAGCCCGGCGAAATCTGCCCGGCGTTGGCGAAACTCGTTTCGAGCGCGGGGCCGGCTTCGCGGTCGATGACCGTGACTTCGTGACCCGCCCGCGCCAGATAGTAAGCACTGGTTACGCCGACGACGCCGCTTCCGAGAATAACGATACGCATGAGTTCTCCATCAGGATTCGATGAAACTGCCCGTTTGCGCGCAAGAAGTGGAACTGAGCCGCGGACGGAAGTTTGTGTAGTGTTATCGCCTATACTATTGATGTCGATATAGTTTTAGTTAATGTATTTGGCGGATTTTCAGGAAAAACGCATGAGAACACAGCGAAATCCGGTGCGCGCGCTCGATAAGCTCGATCACAAGATTCTGAACATTCTTCAAGCGGATGGCCGCATCGCGATGAAGGACCTTGCGGAGCGCGTCGGGCTGTCCGTCACGCCTTGTATCGAAAGGGTGAAGCGCATGGAACGGGACGCCGTGATCACGGGCTATTACGCGCGTGTTAATCCGGCTCAGCTCGGCGCGGCGCTGCTGGTGTTCGTCGAGATCACGCTGGATCACAAGAGCGGCAATATGTTCGAGCAGTTTCGCCGCGAGGTGCAGCGCATTCCGGAAGTGCTCGAATGCCACCTCGTTTCCGGCGATTTCGACTATCTGATCAAGGCGCGGATTGGCGAAATGGCCGACTACCGCAAGCTTCTTGGCGACATCCTTCTACAACTGCCGGGCGCGGTGCAGTCGAAAAGTTATGTGGTAATGGAGGAGATCAAGGAAACGCTGATGATCCCGGTGGACGTGTGATTTTCTGCTTGCGATGACGTGTCGATACTGTATATTTGTACAGTACATTTCTGCTGCGCTCATCGTAATGCCGACACCCGACCGTGAATTTCCTGTCGCGCCGCCCGCGCCGCTGAAAGGGCGCGGCGCGGTGACGAACATGCAGGGACGCTACGAGAAAGACGCGCGCGAACGCGTGGACGACGGCTGGCTACACGAAACGGACGGTGACGACGAGGGCGCGCCGCCGCTTCGCACACAAGTGTTCGAAGAACGCGCAAAGAGCATTCTGACGCACAACAATTCGCCCGACATACCGTTTAGCGTGTCGCTCAATCCGTATCGCGGGTGCGAGCACGGCTGTATCTATTGCTTCGCGCGTCCGACGCATAGTTATCTTGGCCTGTCGCCGGGACTCGATTTCGAAAGCCGCATTTACGCCAAGGTCAACGCCGCCGAACTTCTCAGGCGCGAGATCGGCAAGCCGAAGTACGAGCCGGAATCCATTGCGCTCGGCGTGAATACGGACGCCTATCAGCCCGTCGAGCGCGATCTCAAGATCACGCGCAGCGTCATCCAGGTGCTGCACGATTGCGGTCATCCGTTCGCGGCGATCACGAAGTCGTCGCTGATCGAACGCGATATCGATTTGCTGGCGCCCATGGCGGAGCGCGGGCAGGTCATGGCGGCCATCACCGTGACTACGCTCGATGCAGACATCGCCCGCACGCTCGAACCGCGCGCGGCCACCCCCGCGCGGCGTCTGCGCACGATCCGCACGCTCGCCGAGGCGGGCATTCCGGTGGGTGTGAGTATCGCGCCGGTAATTCCGTTCGTCACGGAGCCGGATCTGGAGCGGGTGCTCGAAGCGTGTGCGGAAGCGGGCGCGAAGACCGCCAGCTACATCGTGTTGCGCCTGCCATGGGAAGTGGCGCCGCTTTTCAAGGATTGGCTCGCGGCGCATTTTCCCGATCGTGCCGACCGCGTGATGAGCCGCGTACGCGACATGCGCGGCGGCAAGGACTACGACGCGGACTTTGCCAAACGCATGAAGGGCGAAGGATTATGGGCGGACATGCTGAAGCAGCGCTTTCAACAAGCAACCAAGCGTCTGGGATTGAACGCCCGGCAGCGCGGCATTCTCGACATGTCGGACTTCAAGCCGCCGGCGTTCGTCAAACCGGTGCCAGACAAAGGCCAGCTCGACTTGTTCTAACGCCTGCGATCGTCGTCTATCGCCTACTGCGACAGTGTCTTCGCAGCTTCCACCTGGCTTTCGAAATAAGTCTGGAACGTCAGCGCGAGGCCGGTCATCAGCAAGAACGCGCCGAACAGCAATGAAAAAATAACGATGAAGATGACCGTCCAGCCCGAATCGCTTTGCCGGTTGGTATGCGCGTTGAATTGCGCGTCCCACTTGGCGTCGGGTCGAAGACCGTAGACGATCGCGGAAAGAAACGCCGCCAGCAGCGACACCGCGCCGGGAAACGCCAGCACCCAGCCCAGAATCGAAGTCCGCTCCGTCGCCGCGAGCAACAGATAACCCACCGCGCCCAACACGATGCCGACGATATGCGCCCAGCCCCATTTGTCGCGCATTCCATACAGATAGAAACGGTGCAGTCCAATACTGCCAAAGAAAAACGCGAGCGCCGCCGTGAGCGTCTTCGAGCGGAAATACGGGCAATTCTGGTTGCCGGCCGGTTTCTGGCCGGTCTCGGTAGCGACGGACGAAGAAGTCATCAGCGAAAGCGGTGGTATCGGTGGTGAAAATAGTGGCGCGCGCGCCGTCTTATCGCGGATTGCTCTGATTGCGCCAGGCGAGAATCCGACATCTTACGCTGCTCGCTTCGGCGGTCCCACACTGGCACAATGCCGCACTGGCCGCTGCGGGGCTTTTGTCCTTGCGGCGCGCCGTTTGAAGCGTTCCAAACCCGAACTGCGCGCAATAATCACGTTAAGTGTTTGTTGGAGCGTCGGTTTCCGCTATAATCGCGTGTTCTGGTAGTTCCGAACCCCGGTTTTCAAGGATTTCAGCATGGTCATCATCCGCTTGGCTCGTGGCGGCTCGAAGAAGCGCCCGTTTTACAACATCGTCGCAACCGATTCGCGTAGCCGCCGTGACGGCCGCTTCATCGAGCGCGTTGGTTTCTACAACCCGGTCGCGACCAAGGGCGAATCGCTGCGTATCGCTCAAGATCGTCTGACCTACTGGCAAGGCGTTGGCGCGCAACTGTCGCCGACCGTCGAGCGTCTGGTCAAGCAAGCTCAGCAAGCTCAACCGGCTGCTTAAGTGCTGGTTAGTTTGTCGACTGAAGTTCAGTCGTTCAAGGTATTCCGCTTCAAGGTCTGCTGATGCCCGCGCGTAATTCCGAATCCGGCAACGTCGCTGGCAATGTCAGTCGGCCGAAGCCGAAGCAAGAAGAAAATGCCAGCACGTTTGGCGCGTTCGTCCGGAAACCCGGCGCGCGTCGCGTGACGGCGGACGCTTCGGGCGAAGGCAAAGCGCAGGAAGCATCGGCGGGGGGCGAGTCGGTAGATGGTCTTCCTGAAGACGCGGTGGAAATCGGTTTTATCGCCGATGCCTACGGTCTGAAGGGCTGGATCAAGATCGTTCCGCACGCCAACGGCAAGCTGGGCGGCGACGCGCTCCTCGGTGCGAAGAACTGGTGGCTCGTCAAAGGCCGCGAGTTCAAGTCCGCGCGTTGTGTTCAGTCGAAAGTGCACGCGGATACCATCGTCGCGCGCCTGTCGGGCTGTGACGATCGCGACGCCGCATTGTTGCTGAAGGGTCACGCGGTCTACATCGCTCGCAGCGACTTCCCGAAGCTCGACGACGAAGACGAGTTCTACTGGGTCGATCTGATCGGCCTCGATGTCGAAAACGAAGCGGGCGTGGCGCTTGGCCGTGTCGCCGACATGATCGACAACGGCGCGCATTCCATTCTGCGGATCGAGTATCCGAGTACCGACAAGGATGGCAAGCCCGTCACCGAAGAGCGGCTCATTCCGTTCGTCGGTGTGTATGTGAAGACGGTGGATCGGGCGGCGAAACGCATCATCGTCGACTGGGACGCCGACTATTAACCCGGTGCTCGTCATCGGCAAGTTACGGAGAGAGCGATGCAGTTCGATGTCGTAACGCTCTTTCCCGAAATGTTCCGCGCGCTGACCGACTGGGGCATTACCAGCCGGGCAGTGAAGCAGGAGCGGTTCGGTTTGCGTACGTGGAATCCGCGCGACTTCACCACGGACAATTACCGCACCGTCGACGATCGCCCGTACGGCGGCGGCCCCGGCATGGTCATGCTGGCACGTCCGCTAGAAGACGCGATCGCGGCCGCGAAAACCGCGCAGCGCGAGCAAGGCATCGCGACGACGCGCGTCGTGATGATGTCGCCGCAAGGCGCCAAGCTCGATCACGAACGCGTGATGCGCATGGCCGCCGAGCCGGGCCTCGTGCTGTTGTGCGGTCGTTACGAAGCAATCGACCAGCGTCTGATCGATCGTGAAGTAGACGAAGAAATAAGCCTCGGCGACTTCGTGCTGTCAGGCGGCGAATTGCCCGCCATGGCGTTGATGGACGCCGTCGTGCGCCAGTTGCCCGGCGTGCTGAATGACGCGCAATCGGCGGTGCAGGACAGTTTCGTCGACGTACTTCTGGATTGTCCGCATTACACGCGTCCGGAAGAATACGAAGGCGCGCGCGTTCCCGATGTGCTGCTCGGCGGCCATCACAAGGAAATCGACGCCTGGCGCAGGCGCGAAGCATTACGCAACACATTCACGAAGCGGCCCGATCTGATTCACCGGGCGCGCAAAAGCAAGATGTTGAGCCGTGCCGACGAGGCATGGCTCGCAGATCTCGCGAAGACGGCGTCGAAGTCCGAATAGACTTCGAGCCGACGAGCGGGGCAAATGGGGGCGCTGAATTCAACCTCGGCGCCAGAAGTGAACCCATCCTCTACCGGGGCCTTATCAACGAAATCGCGCAAGCGAAATCTAGGCACACAACTCCGGCAAGATGGCACAAGGAGTCAGTAATGAATCTGATTGAGCAACTCGAGAAGGAAGAGATCGCGCGCGTTTTGGGCGAGAAATCGATCCCCGACTTCGGTCCGGGCGACACGGTCATCGTCAACGTGAACGTCGTCGAAGGTACGCGCAAGCGCGTGCAGGCTTACGAAGGCGTCGTGATCGCCAAGCGTAATCGTGGCCTGAACTCGAACTTCATCGTCCGCAAGATTTCCTCGGGCGAAGGCGTTGAGCGTACGTTCCAGACCTACTCGCCGCTGCTGGCGAGCATCGTCGTGAAGCGTCGCGGCGACGTCCGTCGTGCGAAGCTGTACTACCTGCGCGAGCGCTCGGGCAAGTCGGCACGTATCAAGGAAAAGCTGTTCACGAAGGACCGTACCGCCGCAGCCGCTGCAGAGTAAAGACTCAGCGTCCAGGCGCCGTACTGAAAAAGCACCCTCGCGGGTGCTTTTTTCTTTGGTGTGTTCAAATTGAATCTTCGACATCCTGGCTTTCGACCCGTGTCCACCGGCAAGACTTCGACTCCCCGCATTCTCGAACCTGAACGAATGCCCGTCCTCTCGACGGGCGCCGCGCTTCCCGCCATACCACCCGCGCGCCTTACGCCCGAAGGACTGCGAGCGCGTTTCGCACAGACGCTCGAATGGACGCAGGAAGCGCCCGAACAGCGCATCAAGGCCATCGGCGGCGATCCGCGCGTGGCTTCTGTTCTCGTGCCGCTCGTCGTGCGTGAAGGCGGTCTGACCGTGCTCCTGACTCAGCGGGCCGATCATCTTTCCGACCACGCGGGACAAATCAGCTTTCCCGGCGGCCGTCAGGAACCCGAGGACGCCGATGCCGCCGCCACCGCGCTACGCGAAGCACGCGAGGAAGTCGGCTTGGGCGCGGAGCATTGCGAAGTGGTCGGCGCGCTGCCGGACTATCTGACGGGCACCGGATTTCGCGTGACGCCTGTCGTTGCCTTGGTCTATCCGCCGTTCGCGCTCAAAGCCGATACGAGCGAAGTTGCCGATATCTTCGAAGTGCCGCTCGCGTTTCTGATGGACTCGGCAAACCACGAAGTGCGCGTTTTCCAATGGGAAGGTGGCGAGCGTCGTTTTTTTTCCATGCCTTACAAACCCGATGAAAAGACGGCTCCGTATTTCATCTGGGGTGCAACGGCTGGCATGTTGCGCAATTTCTACCGCTTCCTCGCCGCCTGACGCGTCGACGTGCGACGTTACGCGACCTTGCGGTTGGTCAGCGCGTCTGAACGCATCGAACGCTGTGCTATCGTTACGCGAAACTCGAACTACTCCGACCGTTTCGGCGCACCGCATGACTTTTTTCTCTGTATTGCTGGCTCTTATCCTCGAGCAGGTGCGTGCGTTATCGCCGCACAATCCGATCTCGGCGTTGCTTCAGTATCATGCGGAAAGCACCGCCCATGGCTTCGACGCGGGCAAGGAAAAGCACGGCATCGTTGCGTGGCTGGTGGTGGTGTTGCCGTGGACGCTCGTGGTCGGACTCATCTATTACGTGTTGTATCGGATCAACTTCGTTCTGGCGTTTTTCTGGAACGTGGTGATCGTGTACTTCACGCTCGGCTTTCGTCAGTTCAGCCACTATTTCACCGATATCCATCTCGCGCTCAATAACGACGACGTGCCGCGCGCCCGCGAGGTGCTCACGGAGTGGACCGGTCTCGATACCGTCGACATGCCGGTAAGCGAGATCGTGCGCCACACGCTCGTGCACGCGGTAATCGCGTCGCATCGGCATGTGTTCGGCGTGTTCTTCTGGTTTCTGATTCCCATCGGGCCGGCTGGCGCGGTGTTTTATCGGATCGCCGAGTATCTGGCGCGTGCGTGGACGGAGCCGAATCCCGAGCGGACCGCAGCGTTCTCATCGTTCGCGCAGCGTGCGTTTTTAGTGATCGACTGGATTCCTACGCGGCTCACCGCGCTCGGCTTCGCAATCGTCGGCAATTTCGAGGATGCGATCTACGCGTGGCGCAATCACGCGCGTCAGTGGCCGGACCCGAACGAAGGCGTGTTGCTCGCGGCCGGCAGCGGCGCGTTGGGCGCGCGTCTCGCAGGACCGCTCGCCGAACCGCTGAGCGTCGAGGCGCTCGCCGTGGGCGATGCAAGCCCGCTGCCCGTCGGTGACGACTGCACGCCACGCACGCTCCAATCGGCGGTTGGCTTAGTGTGGCGCGCGGTGATCTTGTGGATGTTGATCCTGCTCATGCTGACCATTGCCGTCTGGCTGGCATAGCAAGGCATCAATCGTCCAGCGGGTCGCGGTCCGTCTGGCACTGCCAGCACACGGTGAACTGCGCTTCGAGCCATTCGCCGCACTGACGGCATCGCCAGGGCCGGGCATTCGCTTCCGGTCCGCGCTTTGCACGCTCCAGAAGGCGAGTGGCCAGCGCTTCGTCGCGTTCATCGACGATCCAGATTTCCGGCGCGCATTGATCCGCCGGAATGTCACCCAGCGCGCCGTTCAAATACCGATTGTGTAACTCGCAAGGCACACCTGCGGTCGCGAGCACGTTCATCCAGTGTTGCGCCGTGATGAGGTTCGGTGCGCGCGTGAGCCGTTTCATCGAACGATCTGGCTTGCTTCGTGGACGAGCTGCGCATAAAGCGCATGCCGCGCCGGCCGGATTTTGCCGGTTTCGACCGCTGCGAGTACAGCGCAGCCCGGCTCCTGCAGATGATGGCAGTTGTAGAAGCGGCAATGCCCTAGATACGGCCGGAAGTCAGCGAAGGCGCGTTCCAGTTGACCTTCGGACAAGTGATGCAGGCCGAACTCCTGAAAGCCAGGTGAATCGATGAGCGAGCCGCCGCCTGGCAATTCGTACAGACGCGTGAATGTGGTGGTATGCCGGCCGCTGTTGAGCGCCGACGAAATCTCGCGCGTGGCGGCGTCGGCGTCGGGGATGAGCAGATTCACGAGCGTCGATTTGCCCATGCCCGACTGGCCGAGCAAGATCGTCGAGCGATCTTTCAGGCGCTCATCCAGTTGCGGATGCACTTCGCCGGGCGCCATCTTCGCGGACAGTTCGATCACCGTGTAGCCCAGCGCGCGATAGGGCGCAAGTCGCTCGCGCGCCAGGGGCAACGCGCTTTCCACGTCGATCTTGTTGAGCACGATGAGCGCTTCGAGCCCGTGCGCCTCGGCGGCGATCAGCGCGCGCCCGAGCAGGTCTTCGCTGAAATGCGGCTCGGTGGCGAGCACGATCAGCAGTTGATCGAGGTTCGCCGCGAAGAGCTTCGACTTGAACTGATCGGACCGGTAAAGCAGGTTGCGCCGCTCGCCGATTTCGACGATCACGCCCTGATCCGCCGAAGACTGCTCGTAGATCACGCGATCGCCGACGGCGACTTCGCTCTTTTTGCCGCGCGGGAAGCATTGCAGCTTCGCGCCGCCGTCGTGCGGCGCGACGAGATAGTGCCGGCCGTGCGCGGCGATCACGGTGCCTTCCAGTCGGGCCTCCGCGGAAGCCGCGCCGCCTTGACGCGCGCCGCGGCCCGATGACACGCCACGCGCCGTCATGCGGTGTGTTGCATCAAGCGGTCGATGCGCTGCGAAGCGGGCGGATGCGAGTAATAAAACGCGGTGTAGAGCGGATCGGGCGTGAGCGTGGACGCGTTGTCTTCGTACAGTTTGACGAGCGCGTTGACGAGATCCTTCGGATCGGTCTGGCTGGCCGCGAAGGCATCGGCCTCGAATTCGTGTTTGCGCGAGCTCAGGCTGCCGAGCGGCGTGATGAAGAACATGAACACCGGCAGCACGAGCATGAACAGGACGAGCGCAAGTCCGTTGTTGCCGCCGACGAGCGACGGATGCACGCCGAGGCCTTCGTAGAACCACACGGTCTGCACGAGCCAGCCGAGGAGCGCGAGCATGGCGAGGCTGATGGCGAACATCACGACCAACAGCTTGAGCACGTGACGGCGCTTGAAGTGGCCGAGTTCGTGCGCAAGCACGGCTTCGATCTCGCTGCCGGAAAGGCGCGCAAGCAGGGTATCGAAGAAGACGATGCGCTTCGCCGCGCCGAAGCCCGTGAAGTACGCGTTGCCGTGCGCGGAACGGCGGCTGCCGTCCATGACGAACAAGCCCTTTGCCGCAAAGCCGGTGCGCGACATCAGATTCTCAATACGAGCCCGCAGCGCCTCATCCTTGAGCGGCTCGAACTTGTTGAAAAGCGGCGCGATGAAAGTGGGATAGATGATCATCGCGAGCAACTGGAACGCAACCCAGACGATCCACGTGTAGAGCCACCAGTAGCTGCCGGCGCGATCCATCATCCAGAGCACGAGCAGCAGAAGCGGCGCACCGATGATCGCGCCCAGCACCGTGCCCTTCACGAGATCGAGAAAAAACAGCTTCTTCGACATACGATTGAAGCCGAACTTTTCCTCGATCACGAAATGGCGGATATAGTCGAACGGCAGGTCGATGAGACTCGTAATTGCGATGACCGCCGCGACCAGCGCGATCTGTCCGAGATAGCCGCGCCCGAGCGACTCCGTAATGGCGATATCGAGTGCCTGCAAGCCACCGAGCAAGGTCAGCGCGACCAGCACGATGGCGCTGGTGACGACTTCGATCATCGTGAGGCGCGTGCGCTCGACGGTGTAGTCCGCCGCGCGCTGGTGCGCCGTCAACGGGATCGTGCCGGTGAACTGCGGCGGCACGCCGTTGCGATGCGCCGCGACGTAGCGAATCTGGCGCGAGGCCAGCCAGAGCTTCGTTGAAACCATCGCAACGAGGGCGACGACGAAGATCGTCGAAAAAGCGAGTGTGAGGTTGGCCATGCAGGGCTTCCGATTGAACTATGCGAGAATTATAGGTTCTAGGCCGTGCTCGCGTTGCCACAACGCGTGGTTGCCGAAAAGCCCGCGCGGCGACTGGGCTTCATGCGCCTCAAGACACTAACATCAGCGTTACTCGAACCTCTTCCAGGTACTTTCCATGACCGATTCTCTCGACCAACCCGAACCCGTCCTCGCGCGCAGCGACATGAATCTCGTGTGGCTCGACATGGAGATGACCGGGCTCGATCCCGACAATGATCGCATCATCGAGATCGCGGTGGTCGTGACGAATTCGACGCTCGACAAGCTGGTGGAAGGGCCGGTGTTTGCGATCCATCAGTCGGAAGAAGCACTTGGCCGCATGGACGAGTGGAATCGCAATACGCATGGCCGCTCGGGGCTGACGGAACGCGTGAAGGCATCGACGGTGGATGAAGCGGAAGCCACGCGTCAGATTCGTGAATTCCTCGGTCAGTACGTGCCGCCCGGCAAGTCGCCGATGTGCGGCAATTCCATTTGCCAGGACCGCCGCTTCATGGCGCGCTGGATGCCGGAACTGGAGACGTTCTTTCACTATCGCAATCTGGACGTGAGCACGCTCAAGGAACTGTGCCGCCGCTGGCAGCCGGCCATCTACAAGGGCTTTCAGAAGCGCGCGATGCACACGGCGCTCGCCGATATCCACGAGTCCATCGACGAACTCAAGTACTACCGCGAGCACTTCCTGATTCCCGCGGCGTCGGCATCGTCGGCTCAGGCTTGAGGTTTGGAAGCGCCTGACTTTCGAATGGCGCTCTTAGGCCGGAACGCGGCAACCGCTTCCGGCTTCGTTTCGATGTAAGGCCCGCCGATCAGATCGATGCAATACGGCACTGCCGCGAAGATGCCCGGCACGCGCGTCTTGCCGTCGGCGTCCTTCAGACCTTCGAGCGTTTCCCTGATCGACTTCGGCTGTCCCGGCAAATTGATGATGAGCGCGGCGTGATCCTCCGTCTCACGAATCACGGCAACCTGACGCGAGAGAATGGCGGTCGGCACGAAGTTCAGGCTAATTTGGCGCATCTGTTCGCCAAAGCCTGGCATCGGCTTGGTGGCGACGGCGAGCGTCGCTTCCGGCGTCACGTCGCGGCGCGAGGGACCGGTGCCGCCCGTGGTCAGCACGAGATCGCAACCGTGTGTGTCGACCAGTTCGATGAGCGTGGCCGAGATGGTGGCGGCATCGTCGTGAATCAGCCGCGTTTGCGCGCGCCAGGGTGAGCTCAGCGCTTCTCCGAGCCATGCTTCGAGCGACGGCACGCCTTTGTCCTCGTACACGCCTTGCGAGGCGCGATCGCTGATCGAAACGAGTCCGACGAGCAACTCGTCCGGATGATTACGCTTCGTCGTCGTCACGGTTTTCCTCGTCGCTGTCGCTCTCGTCTTCCTGCTCCACGCCCGCTGCGTTCTTGATCCACTGGAACAATTCGCGGTAATAGCGCGGCGGCTTTTGCAGCTCGCGCTCCTTGCGCGTATTGCGGATCAGCGTGCGGCCTTCCTGCGCGTCCACACCTGGATGCTCGCGGATGAAATCGGTCAGCGCGGCGTCATTTGCGAGCAGCTTGTCGCGCGAGCGTTCGATCCAATGCAGGCGCGCGGTCTCTGCCTTGTTCACGCCGCGATGCGTGTCGAGCGCGGTGCGCAGCGCGGCGACTTCGTCTTCGAGCAGCGTGCGCATGACGCGCCCGACGTATTGCACCTGACGGCGCTTGCCTTCGTGATCGGTGATACGACGCGCTTCGCGCACGGCGTCGTTCAGCTTCTCAGGCATGGGCATGCGCTTGAGCGCGTCTTTCGGCAGCGCGATCAGCGCCTCGCCCAGTTCCTGCAGCGCGTGCATGTCGCGCTTGAGCTGGGATTTGCTCGGGCGATCGTAGCCGTTTTCGTCGACTTCCGGCTCGGCTTCGATCGGTTGAATGCGGGTTTTACGGTTCATGGCGATATTGTAGCTTGCGCGTCGCAGCGCTCGGCTCGCGCACGCCAAGCGCGATGCATCGTGCATGCGGTGCGGGTGCGCGGTCCTTGCTATGATCGCAGCATGCGTCGATCGAATCGACCCCGCCGTCTGCTTCATCGAAAGGCCGGACGAAAGCGGGAATCCTCTTGCAACGACACGCGCGGGCGCGCGGCGCCCCCGACCTCCTAAGGCACACACAAAATGGCAGCAGACATGGACGTCAAGCAACGCTTTTTCCCGCATACGCAAGACGAACTCAAGGAGATTGCCTCCGACATCCTGCGTCACGCGAAGGAACTCGGCGCGACCGATGCCGCCACCGAAATCTCCGAAGGCGATGGCCTCTCGGTAAGCGTGCGGCGCGGCGAAGTCGAGACCATCGAGCACAACCGGGACAAGATGGTGGGCGTGACCGTCTTCATCGGCAAGAAGCGCGGCAATGCGAGCACCGCGGACTTCACGCGCGAAGCACTGCGCGATACGGTTGCGGCCGCCTACAACATCGCGCGTTTCACGGCGGAAGACAGCGCCGCCGGGCTTGCGGAAGAAGACTTGCTGGAGAAGTCGCCTCAGGACCTCGATCTTTATCATCCGTGGGTCATCGACGCCGAAGAGGCCGCCGAGCTCGCACGCCGCGCCGAAGCCGCCGCGTTCGCGGTGGATAAGCGCGTGACCAATTCCGAGGGCGCGAGCGTATCGGCGCAGCATTCGCAGTTCGTGCTCGCGACCTCGCGCGGCTTCCTCGCGGGCTATCCGTACTCGCGGCATTACATCGCGTGCGCGCCCATTGCCGCGAGCGGACGCGACATGCAGCGCGACGACTGGTACACGTCGCGCCGCAATGCCACCGAACTCGCCGCACCGGAAGCCGTCGGACGCTACGCCGCCGAACGCGCGCTCGCGCGTCTGAACGCGAAGAGCCTCGACACGCGCAAGTGCCGCGTGTTGTTCGAAGCGCCGCTGGCTGCGGGCATCCTCGGCTCGTTCGTGCAAGCGGTGAGCGGCGGGGCGTTGTATCGCAAGACGACGTTTCTCGTCGACAGCCTCGGCAAGCCGGTGTTCGCGCCGCACGTTCAGATCGTCGAAGATCCGCACGTGAAGGGCGGCATGGGCAGCGCGCCGTTCGACGAGGAAGGCGTGCGCACCGAACGTCGTAATGTGGTGGATGACGGCGTCGTGCAGGGCTATTTCCTGTCCACGTATTCGGCGCGCAAGCTCGGCATGAAGACCACCGGCAACGCGGGCGGCTCGCATAATTTGACGATGACAAGCTCGAATACGAAGCCGGAAGACGACTTCGAGGCCATGCTGAAGAAGCTCGACACCGGCCTTTTGCTTACCGAACTGATGGGGCAGGGCGTGAACTACGTGACGGGCGACTATTCGCGCGGTGCGTCGGGCTTTTGGGTGGAGAACGGTGAGATTCAGCACGCGGTCGAGGAAATCACGGTCGCGAGCACGCTTCAGGAAATGTTCCGCCACATCGAGGCGATCGGCGCGGATACGGTCGTGCGCGGCACGAAGGAAATCGGCTCGGTGCTGATCGAACGGATGACCATCGCGGGGCAGTAAAACTCAGACGTGGTTTAAGAAAAAGGCCCCGGATGGCGCGAGCTATCCGGGGCCTTCGTTCATGCGTCCGCCCGGCGTCGATACGTGACGAACGCGAAGTCGAACGCGTTCGGTGGCGCGGCGCGCCGCGGATCGCGCGCGACTTCCTGCCAGTGCGCGGCGTCCGGCGCCGGAAAATGCGTGTTGCCTTCGAAATCGGCATCGATCTCGGTGACGATCAGCTTGTCCGCCTGCGCGATGGCGTCGCCGTACAACTGCGCGCCGCCGATCACGAAGGCCTCGCTTGCGTGGTCGGCGGCGGCGAGCGAGAGGGCATCGGCCAAGCTCGTGACGGTATCGCAGCCGGTATAGCGACGCGTGGCGTCGCGCGACACGACGATATTCCGCCGCCCGGGCAACGGCCGGCCAATCGATTCATGCGTCTTGCGTCCCATGATGATCGGCGCGCCCATCGTCGTGCGCTTGAAGAAAGCGAGATCCTCGGGGAGGCGCCAGGGCAGGTCGTTGTCGCGTCCGATCACGCCATTGCGCGCGCGGGCGACGATTAGAGTCAGCGTCGTCATGTAGTCGGAAAGTCGTGCAGGAGTGAGGCGCGCAGGAGGCGCGACCGTGCCGCGATTTTAACCGACGCCCGCCGCTGTCTTGCCTCGACTCAGCCTTTGGTCCGATCGAAGCCCGGCCGCTCGGGCGTGAACTCGTCCCATAGCGTGACGCTCACGCCGTAGTTCGAAGACTGCCCTTGGTGCGATTCGGCGTCGCTCGTGTTCGCTGCATCCCGCGCATTTGTCCACGACAAGGCGCGTCGCTCGTCTTCGTCCGACGAACGGGAAGTCGGCGCGCAATCCGGTAAAGAATGATCGAAGGCCATCGTGGCGACATATCCGAGTAAGTATTCCCGGAAGTGTTTCGGGAATAAAACAGTCAGGCGGCTGGTATATCGAGTTGAGATGCGACCAGGCTGAAAATCTGCTGACGAAACGAAATGCGGCTTGCATTTCTTACCTGTCCGCATGCGTCGAATATAGCCAGATACATGCCAACAGTCGCAATCCGTTACCGTGCAAAGATCATGATGAAAACGGCAGAAAATCATCGTGGCCGAATGGACGAAAACGTTTCACACGTGAAACGCGAAGGGAGAAAAACATGAATTTCCTGTGAATCAGGTATAAGATTTTGTCTTATTAAAACGTCTCATTTGCTTTTAATAATTCATTGAGAAATTCTTGCCAACCCCGTCCTGTCAGGGTTTTGTGACCAGTCCAATGGGCCTTGACGATATTTGTTTGCGGGGTTTATGGGTTATAGTAGTCTCTCGAAAATGGCGCAGAATCGGTCAATAGGGATTCGTGGAAGGGTTCACGGCGCCAGATGCGTCGTTCCCGGAGGCAACGAATCGAAACGCGAGTCCGCTCGCCACACAGCGCGAGGACATTGATTCCTGCATGCAGCGAGAGCCTGAACTACGCGACCTTTTCAACGAATGTTGAAGAAAGGATCTGAATAATGGACGTCGCTCGGCGGCAACTTATCTATGTGACTCGCGATCCCAGCGAGATGCTATGCGCGCGCTTCGAAGAACGCGGCTGGCAAATCGAAATCGTGGCGAGCGCGCGCGACACGAAGAAAGCCCTGCGTAGCGATATGGCAATCGGTGGTCTGCTGGACTTGTCGAGTCACTTCGAGTCTCACGAATTGGCGGCGTTCGAGTCGTCGTTGACCATGACGAACGTCGGCTGGGTCGCCGCCACCGTTTCCGGACAACTGGAAGACGCCGC
The DNA here is from genome assembly GCF_023631025.1 of Caballeronia sp. GACF4. Taxonomy (NCBI): domain Bacteria; kingdom Pseudomonadati; phylum Pseudomonadota; class Betaproteobacteria; order Burkholderiales; family Burkholderiaceae; genus Caballeronia; species Caballeronia sp. GACF4. The sequence goes on along the minus strand of NZ_JALQDW010000007.1, from coordinate 332,179 downwards.
CGTGCGCCGGCTGATTCGCGACTATTGTTTCGACTACGTCACGATGCCGACTTCGAACGATCGCATCGTCGATTCCGTGGGACACGCCTACGGCATGGTCGCGCTGCATGACGCGGCATCGAACGATTCGCGCAGCGAGGGCCGCGCCGAAGGCGAAATGGTCGGATCGTGCGACGCCATGCTGGCGCTGTTTCGCTCCATCCGCAAAGTCGCCATGACGGACGCGCCCGTGTTCATCTCGGGCGAATCGGGCACGGGCAAGGAACTGACGGCGGTTGCCATTCACGAGCGCTCCGCGCGTCGCGATCAACCGTTTGTGGCCATCAACTGCGGCGCGATTCCTGCGCATCTCCTGCAATCGGAGCTGTTCGGCTACGAGCGCGGTGCATTCACGGGCGCAAATCAGCGCAAGATCGGGCGCGTTGAAGCGGCCAACGGCGGCACGCTGTTCCTCGATGAAATCGGCGATCTGCCGCTCGAAAGCCAAGCGAGCCTGTTGCGCTTCCTGCAGGAGCGCAAGGTGGAGCGTCTGGGCGGTCACGGTTCGACGCCCGTCGATGTCCGCATCATCTCGGCGACTCACGTCGATATGCAAACCGCGATGATCGAAGGGCGTTTTCGCGCCGACTTGTATCACCGCCTGTGCGTGTTGCAGATCGACGAGCCGCCGCTGCGTGCGCGCGGTAAAGACATCGAATTGCTCGCGAAGCACATGCTCGATCGCTTCAAGAAGGACGCAAGCCGGCGTCTGCGCGGCTTTTCGCCGTGCGCCATCGCCGCGATCCACAACTACGGCTGGCCGGGCAACGTGCGCGAGCTCATCAACCGCGTGCGGCGTGCCATCGTCATGTCGGAAGGGCGGCAGATCACCGCGCGCGATCTCGAATTGGGCGAATACGTCGAAGTGGCGCCGGTGTCGCTTGCGCAAGCGCGCGAGGCGGCGGAACGTCAAGCCATCGAACTCGCATTGCTGCGTCATCGCGGGCGTCTTGGCGATGCCGCGCACGAACTCGGCATCTCGCGCGTCACGCTGTATCGGTTGCTGAGTGCGCATGGCATGCGCCATATCGAGGTGGATGCGCCGCCGGAGCACGCCACGCGCGGCTAAGGCTCAGGCTTGGCAGGACATTCGAACGGGCGCTTCAAGCGCCCGTTTCTTTTGTGTCACGAAGAGCGTCCGCGCGCTGCGCTTGGTAAAATTGCTTCTTTGCGCCGGCATTCGCTCAGGCGCGTCGCGCCTCCAAGGATCATCGAATGAAACAGTATCTCGAGCTCGTCCAGACGATTCTCGATACCGGTACGTGGCAGGAAAACCGCACGGGCATCCGCACTATCGGCATTCCGGGCGCGATGTTGCGCTTCGACTTGCAACAAGGCTTCCCTGCCGTTACGACGAAGAAGCTCGCGTTCAAGTCGGCGATCGGCGAAATGGTCGGCTTTCTGCGTGCCTCGAAGAGCGCCGCTGACTTCCGCGCGCTCGGTTGCAAGGTCTGGGACGCGAACGCCAATGAAAATCCGCAGTGGCTCGAGAATCCGTATCGCCAGGGCGAGGACGATCTCGGCGACGTGTATGGCGTGCAATGGCGTAAATGGCCCGCCTACAAGCTCGTGGATGCCTGCGCGGGCGACCAGATCGCCGACGCCACCAATCGCGGCTATCAATTGGTGACGAGCTTCGTCGAAAACGGCCGCGAGCAGGTGCTGCTGTATAAGGCGATCGACCAGTTGAGGCAATGTCTCGATACGATTATCGAGCGTCCCACCGACCGGCGCATTCTTTTTCATGCGTGGAATCCGGCCAAGCTCGACGAGATTGCTTTGCCCGCGTGTCATCTGCTGTATCAATTCATCCCGAACGTAACGACGCGCGAGATTTCGCTGTGTCTTTATATCCGCAGTAACGATGTCGGGCTCGGCACGCCGTTCAATCTGACCGAAGGCGCGGCGCTGCTGCATCTCGTCGGACGGCTGACCGGTTTCAAGCCGCGCTGGTTCACGTATTTCATCGGTGACGCGCATATTTACGAGAATCAACTCGATATGCTGAACGAGCAATTGAAGCGCGAGCCTTTTCCGAGTCCCCAGCTCATCATTTCGGATCGCGTGCCGGATTACGCTGTCACGAAACGCTATGAACCGGAATGGCTGGAACAAATCGAGCCGAAAGACTTTGCGCTCGAAGGTTATAAACACCATGAAGCTTTGAAGGCGCCGATGGCGGTTTGATTATCGCTTTCTCATGCAGGACGCAAAGACGCACGGCTCAAAACCGTGCGTTTTTGTTTGGCTCAGCGCATCGACAGAAATTGTTGGAAGTGTTGCTGTCCTGAGGGCGTTACGCGCAGCACACGGCGTTTCGATGTCGGTTCGATCCAGCCATGCGCTTCGCAAGCGTCGAGAAACGCCGCGCCAAGCGCGCCGCCTAAGTGCGGCCGCCGCTCGCTCCAGTCGATGCACGTACACGCAAAACGTCTGCGGCGCGCCCGCTGTGCCGTCAGGTCGATACCCAGTTGCGCGAAGGCCTGCGCGCCGTCTTTCGTGGCTTCGAGTTCGGTGGCGCCGTCTGCGGCGAGCCAGTCGCGAGCGATCATCGTATCGAAGACACGCACCGCCAGTTCGCCCGCCAGATGGTCGTAGCACGTGCGCGCGTAGCGCATGTCGAGTGGCACCGCGCTCGGCGGCCGCTGCGGCTCGCGCTCCGGCGCGCTCGCGCGCGCGAGATTGGCGAGCGCTTCGATCGCGGCGGCGATATCGGCGGTCGCGATCCGGTAATAGCGATGCCGCCCGCTCACTTCCAGCGCCAGCAACCCGCCTTCGGTCAGACGCGTGAGATGTCCGCTCGCCGCCGAAGGCGAGAGTCCCGCGATCATCGTGAGTTCGCCGGCGGGGCGCGCGGTGCCGTCCATCAGCGACCAAAGCATGGCCGCGCGGCCCGGATCGGCGAGCAACGCCCCAATGCGCGAAAGGCCGGGAAAGTGGCGGGAACGAGAGTCTTCGGGGCTTGAGTTCATGGCGCTTCTCCGGAACCGTTTCAGATACTCTAGCGCGCAATCGCACGCGATGTTTCACTGCCCGGTGAAACGTCGATGCATCCGCAGCCGGCGCTAGAATAGCCCTTCGTATCGGTATTCGCGGCAGCAAGGAGTTCGCATGATCAGATTCATCACAGTCACCGTCGTCGCCGGATTGATCGCGCTTGTCGCCGGATGCGCGGGCGGGCCTTCTTCGGCGGGCGCGGGCGGCGGCAGCATCACGATGTACGGCACCATCGACGAAGGCGTGACCGTGCACAATTAGCCGAGCTTTTTGCCGACCCTATAATTGGGCGTATGCGCCTTGAAGAGCGCGTGCAACTTCGATAAAACGGAACGCCCATGAATACGCCCATTTCCACTTTCGCTCCCGCCGAACCCGGCGCCCTTCGCGCGGGCCGCGCCGAAACCACGTTTCGTTTTCTCGCCGAACCGACTTCGGTGAACTTCGGCGGCAAGGTGCACGGCGGCGCGTTGATGAAGTGGATCGACGAAACCGCGTACGCATGCGCGGCGATGTGGTCCGGGCGGTATGCCGTAACGGTGAGCGTCGGCAATATCCGCTTTCGCAGGCCGATTCTCGTCGGCAATCTCGTGGAACTACGCGCGCGCGTGGTGGCGACCGGGCGCACCAGCATGCATATCCACATCTCCGTGCACGCGGGCGATCCGAAAGTCGGCGAGCTCGAACAGACCACCGATTGCCTGATGGTCTTCGTCGCCGTCGATGAAAAAGGTCAACCGACGCCCGTGCCCGCGTTCGTGCCGGAATCGGACGAAGAGAAGCGTCTCGCGCGCTATGCGATGGACGTGAAAGATGCGCTCGACGCTATCGTCGAACTGAAGCCGGAAGAGGTCGCGGCGGGGAAGGTTTGAAGCGCATTGACCGGTGAAGCCCGCGCATGCGCACGCGGGCTTCGTGATCGATCGACAAGCTACTTGTTGCCGACCATGTCCTGCGGCTTGACCCATTCATTGAACTGCTGCTCGGTCACGTGTCCGAGCGCCAGCGCCGATTCCTTCAGCGTCGTGCCTTCCTTGTGCGCCTTCTTTGCGATCTGCGCGGCTTTGTCGTAGCCGATATGCGGATTGAGCGCCGTCACGAGCATCAGCGATTCGTTCAGGAGACTCTCGATACGCTTCTCGTTCGGCTCGATACCGACCGCGCAGTTGTCGTTGAAACTGAGCGCGCCATCCGCGAGCAGACGCACGGACTGCAGCACGTTATGCGCGATCATCGGCCGGAACACGTTCAGTTCGAAGTTGCCGCTCGCGCCGCCAAAGTTCACCGCCACGTCGTTGCCGAAAACCTGACAACAGAGCATGGTCACGGCTTCGGACTGCGTGGGATTGACCTTGCCCGGCATGATCGAGCTGCCCGGCTCGTTTTCCGGAATCGAAAGTTCGCCCAGGCCGCAGCGCGGACCGCTCGCGAGCCAGCGGATGTCGTTGGCAATCTTCATGAGCCCGGCGGCGACCGTCTTCAACGCGCCGTGCGCGGCGACGAGCGCATCGGCGGCGGCCATCACTTCGAATTTGTTGGGCGCGGTTTCGAACGGCAGGCCGGTCAGCTTGCCGATGGCCGCCGCGACCTTCACCGCGAACTGCGGATGCGCATTGAGCCCCGTGCCGACGGCCGTGCCGCCTTGCGCAAGCTGATACAGATGCGGCAAGGTTGCCTCGACGTGACGAATGCCCTGATCGAGTTGCGCGACATAGCCTGAGAATTCCTGGCCGAGCGTGAGCGGCGTTGCGTCCTGCAAGTGCGTGCGGCCAATTTTCACGATATCCGCGAAGGCCTTCGATTTTTTGTCGAGCGTGTCGCGCAGCGTCTTGAGCGCCGGCACGAGATGCTTGACGATGGCAAATGCGGCGGCGACATGCATGGCCGTCGGAAATACGTCGTTGGACGACTGTCCGCGATTCACGTCGTCGTTCGGATGCACGAGGCGCTCTTCGCCGCGCTCACCGCCGAGCAGCTCGCTTGCGCGATTCGCGATCACCTCGTTGAGATTCATGTTGGTCTGCGTGCCGGAGCCCGTCTGCCACACGGCGAGCGGAAACTCGTCCGGATGCTTGCCGTCGATGATCTCCTGCGCGGCTTCCTTGATCGCCTTGGCTTTCTTGGCGTCGAGCACCTTCAGCTCTTCGTTCACGTCGGCGGCTGCGTGCTTGACGATAGCGAGCGCCGTGATCAGCTCGGGCGACTGCTTTTCAGTCGATATCTTGAAGTTCTGCAAGGAGCGCTGCGTTTGCGCGCCCCAAAGCTTGTCGTTCGGCACGGCAATCTCGCCGAACGTGTCCTTCTCCATGCGTACATCGCCCTTTGCGTTCTGTGTCATTGCTTGAAGCTCCTTACGAGAGTCAGATTCGGTGCCGATGCGAGCCGCCCGCTTCACAACTGCTTGTCGACTGGCAGCAGCATGAAGAGGCCCGTCATCACGTTTCGATACAAGCCCGCTTCGGGATCGAAGTTATAGGTGACCATGCCGTCCTTGCCCTTCGTCGTCCAGACGAGGCCGGATTGCGGCGAACCGGTGCGCTGCAGACTCGCAATGACCGCCGCGCTCGCCAGTTCCACGCGATAGCTCACCTCGGGCGTGATGCCTCGATCGAACAGCTTCGCGGTCTGATCGGCGATAGGCTGGCTATGGATCACGAGCGCGAGTTCGGTGTTGAGCAGCGCCGAGCGCGGATCGAGATTCATCGAGCCGATCACGAGGATACTCCGATCGATGACATACGCCTTTGCATGCAGACTCGCGCGCGATTGCGAGCCGAACAGCCCGGCGCGCGGACGGCCTTCGCCCTGAATCTGAATCGGCTTGAATTCGTACAGTTCGACGCCGTTTTGCAGCAGAGGAATGCGATACGGCGCGTAGCCCGCCTGGACCGCGACGGCATCGGTGGCGGCGAGGGAGTTGGTCAGCACGGCGACGCGCACGTGGCGCCGCGTGACATCGGCGAGCGCCTTCACGCCTGCATCGTGCGGCACGAAGTAGGGCGACAGAATCAGGAATTCGCTTTGCGCGCTCTTCAGCAGGTCGGCGAGACGCGCCATCGGCGGACTCTTGTAGTCCTCGCTCGGGTTCTCGATCTTCGACGGCGAATCGGCCCAGAACTCGGTCTCTGCCCACACGAGTTCCAGATCTTCCTGCGCGATCTGCTGCGCGAGCGGCGTCGCGTTCAGCGGCTTGGCATTGAGCGGTTCGGCTTGCGCGCGCCAGTGTGCGCGCAGATCGTCGCGCGTCTTGTCTAGCTCGGACGCGTCGAATTTCTGCTTGTTCAACACGCGCAGCGGATACGACAGCGCGCTGTTCCAGTAGTCGTCGAAACTCGCGGAGACTTTTTGCGCGATGGGTCCGGCGGTGAAGACATCGAGATCGCGGAACTGCAGCGTCGGACTCGCGCTGAAGTATTCGTCGCCGAGATTGCGGCCGCCGACGATGGCGATCTGGTTATCCGCGATCATCGCCTTGTTATGCATGCGGCGCGTGAAGCCATCGACATTGGAGAAGAAGTTCTGCGTGCGTTCGGTGAAGCTCTCGCGCGCGCTGCCGTATGGGTTGAACACGCGAATCTCGATGTTCTGATGCGTGTTCAGCGCCGCCATGATGCGGTCGATGTCCTTGAAGTTCAGGTCGTCGACGAGCATGCGCACGCGCACGCCGTGGTCCGCCACGTAGAGCGCGGCGGCGAGCAGCAGCTTGCCGGTGTTGTCTTCCTCGGCGATGTAGTACTGCATGTCGAGCGTTTTCGTCGCCGCGCGCGCGAGCGCAATGCGCGCCTGCAGCGCTTCCGTGCCGCTTGGCAGGAGACGCACGGCGGACTGGTCCGGGTGCTTGCGTTCGAGCGGCGCGAGCGCGTCGCCGAGCGGCGTGCTTTCGCTGGCCGGCAATGCCTGGCTCACCGGGCGATCGAACGCCGTGGCGGGCGGGCGTGTCGCGCAAGCGGCGCAAAGTGCCGTTAGTGCAAGCGTTGCGAAGAGGCGCGCGGTGCGACTCGAAATCTTCCTCGTGCTGCTCGTTCTTGCATTTGCACTTGCACTTGCACTTGCACCGATGGCAGCTTCATCCATTCCCCGGTTTCGCGACACTGTCATTCCTCTTTTTCGTGGTCTCGATACGGCCCGGCATTCATGACGATGCCGATGCTCGGTTTCGCGACGTAGCAATTACCGTTCTCGCCGGTGCTGGTCTCGAAAATATTCTATGGGAAATTGGACGATTCGCCCGGAAAGGCAGTATGCGAACCCGCGTATCGGCGCCGGAGCGCGGACGAAAAAAAGCCCGCTCGGGTGGAGCGGGCTTGAACCCCTGTCACTGGAGTCTCAAGGAGGAGACGGGTTCATCCTAACAATGCCTGCTGGTCTCTCCAACCAAGGATTCGTGCTATGTATGTGGGAAAGCGGTTGTGATGCTTATTTGCTCGAACTACGCGCTCAGGTCGGGCCGTGAACCGGCGCGGTCGCGCCATCCGCAACCTTCACGCTTCCCGTCTCGACCATCCGCCGGCTGATTCGATGAAAACGCAGCGTCATCAGCATGGCGACGCTCGCAAGCCCCGCCGCGAGGCCCCACCACAAGCCCTTCGCGCCCAGTTCGAAGTGGAACGCGAGCACATAACCCGTCGGAAAACCGACGCCCCAGTAACCGAACGCGGCGGCGAGCATCGGCACGCGAGTGTCCTTGAGGCCGCGCAGGCAGCCGGAACCGACCGTCTGCATGCCATCGACGATCTGGAACACGGCGGCGACACCCAGCAGCGAGGCCGCGAGCGCAACCGTCTGCGCGTTTTTCGGATTGCCGAGATGCAGATACAGCCCGACGATCGCGCGCGGCACGGTAATCAGCACGAGTCCCGACAGCACCATGAAGCCGACGCCGAGCGCGAGCGCGACGAAGCCCGCATGACGCGCCGCGAGCGGCACGCCCGCGCCGACCCAATAGCTCACGCGCACGTTCGCCGCCTGTCCGATGGCAAGCGGCACCATGAAGGCCACCGACGCCACGTTGATCGCGATTTGGTGCGCGGCGAGCGGCGCTTCGCCAAGCAAGCCGACCATGAGGCCGGTGGCGAGAAACAGCGTGGATTCGACGCCATACGTGATGGCGACCGGCCAGCCGATGCCGAAGAGTTCGCCCATGAGCGGCATGCGCGGACGCGCCGCGACGACGAAATGACGATAGCGCGGCCGCAGATGCAACAGCGCGACGAGCGCGAGCGCAATGCCCCAAATGGTGATCGTGGTCGCCGCAGCCGAACCGAGAAACCCTTCGCGCGGCAGGCCCCAGGCGCCGTGAATCAGCCCGTAGTTGAGGAAACCGTTGACGAACACACCGCCGATCGACACCCACAAAAGCCTGCGCGCCGCGCCGATAGCCGGCAGAAACGCGCGCATCAATCCAATGCCGATGAGGCTGCCCGGCGTGCCCCAGCGCAGCACGGCGCAATACTCACCGACATTCCGGGCGAGCGTAGCCGGTTCATGGAACGCGAGGAGAATCGCCTCGGCGTAGCTCAGGAGCACGAACGCGGGCACCGCAAGCAGCACCGACAACACGAGCCCCGTCCAGTAGATGCCCGGCACCTGATGTTCGGCGTTCGCGCCACGCGCATGCGCCACCGATACGCTGACGGACGTAAGCACGCCCTGCAGCAGCGTCACGATCACGAAGAACACGTTCGCGCCCAGGCCGCCGGCAGCGAGCGCATCGGGGCCTAACGAGCCGAGCAGGATGGTGTCGGTGACGCCCATCGCCATTTGCGAGAGTTGCGCGATGGCGAGCGGCGCCGCGAGCCGCGCCGTATCGACGGCATGGCGCGAAAAACTCGGCGGATGCGCCGCCGCGCGCGTGAAATGGGATTGCATGTCTTGAGCGGCCATTCGTGGCGACGGTTTATTCCGGCGCGCGGACTTGGATCTTCTGACCATCGAGCGCGACGACCTGACCCGCGCGAATCTTGCAGGTCTTGCGCATCTCGACTTTGCCGTCGACGCGGACATCGCCCATGGCAACGCGCGCTTTCGCGGAGCCGCCGCTGTCGGCGAGCCCCATCAGCTTGAGCAGGTTATGAAGTTCGACGTAGTCGCCCGTAAGGGTGAATTGAAGCGGTGGCATGACGGGCGCGGAGATTACTCGGGTTGATTCGAGGTGGATTCGAGATGGATTCGGGGCGAAGGCGTCAATGATAAACCAGTAGCCGCCCTCAATAGCTGGGCACGCGCCGTGCTGGTGCATGACGGACTTCGGCGCGCGCTGTCATCGTGTTGAAGGCAGGCACGATGGCAATTGTAGCCAGATGAAACGGTCGGTAACAACGACTCGGTTCGTCGAACTTGGACGCGCATCGCCGAGTCCGATAGTTTGATCGATACAGCTTCGGTCATCTTTCCAATCGACAAAAGTCGTGCGTCATCGCAGTTCATGGCCGCCGACGCTTAAACCAAGAGAGGACCTCGCTCATGATTAAGACTCGAAATCTGATGATCGGCACCGCATTCGCTGCCCTGACCGCCGCTTCGGGCGCTTTCGCCCAAACCACGGACGCCGTGCCGGCACAACCGGCGACACCTGCGCCGCAAAATCTCGTCGCGCCTGCGCCGACCGATCCGCTGGTCCAGCGCCGCAACGCGAACGCCGAGGCGAACGCGGAGTACAAGGCATCGAAGAAGGCTTCGCAGGCCGACCTGAAGGCCGCGAACAAGCAGGCGAAGGCGCAGTACAAGGAGCAGGTGCGTAACGCGAAGATCAATCGCAAGGCGGATAAGGACGCCGCCAAGGATGAGTTGAACGCGACGGAATCCAACACGCCGAAGGACACGGGCTTGCAGCATTGATTTCGATGCGTTGGACGCGCGCCGCAGTGCCGTGGCGCGCGCTTCATGAGGCTTGAGAAAGGGAGGACACACCATGACTCGATCGAAGAATGCAGTGTTGGCCGCCGTGATTGCCGGGACGCTTGCGAGCGTCTCAGTGGTTTCGTTCGCGCAGACGACGAGCGATCAGCAGCCGAGCAGCGCGGACAAGAAGGCATCGAAAAAGCAGGCCGAGGCCAACAAGGACGCGGCCGTCGCTCAGGCCAAGGCCGACAAGAAGAAAACCGAAGCGCAGTCGGAAGCGAACGAAGCGGCTGCGGATGCGAAGCTCAAGAACGCGAAGAAGGCGGATTAGCAGGACGGTTGTTCGGGTAGTGCGAATGGTCCAGTCGGGTGCAACCCGCTGGGCCGTTTTTTTTGCCCAACCAATCGGTGAGCGCAAACCCTTGCGTCTCCAGTCTGTATGGATATACAGTACACGTCACACTTTTTTGCGCCTCTTCCCGTGCTGACGCTCCCTGAAGAAACCGCCACCGCCACCGCCGACGCAGCCGAAGCCCAGGTCGTCGCCTATCTCGCCAAGCTCAACGAGGCGCAGCGCCACGCCGTCGAATTCGGCGCCGATGAACCCAACCGCTGCGGCGGGCCGCTTCTCGTCATCGCGGGCGCGGGGTCTGGCAAGACCAACACGCTGGCGCACCGCGTCGCGCATCTGCTGGTGAAAGGCGCCGACCCGCATCGCATCCTTTTGCTTACTTTCTCGCGCCGCGCCGCCGTCGAGATGACGCGTCGCGTCACGCGCATCGCCATGAACGCGCTGGGCACCAAGGCCGCCATCGCGCAAGGTCTCACGTGGTCAGGCACGTTCCATAGCGTTGGCGCGCGTTTGCTGCGCGATTACGCCGATCTCGTCGGGCTCGCGCCGTCGTTCACCATCAACGACCGCGAAGACTCCGCCGATCTCATGAACCTCGTGCGCCACGAACTCGGGTTATCGTCGAAAGAGAAGCGCTTTCCCGCCAAGTCCACGTGCTTCAGCATTTATTCGCGGGTGGTCAACACGGGCGCCTCGCTTGCCAACGTGCTGGATCAGTCGTATCCGTGGTGCCGCGAGTGGGAGGCGGACTTGAAGCGTCTCTTCGCCGCCTACGTCGCGGCCAAACAGACGCAAAGCGTGCTCGATTACGACGACCTCTTGCTTTACTGGTCGCATCTCGCGGCCGAGCCGACGATCGCCGCCGATCTGTCGAGCCGCTTCGATCACGTGCTCGTCGACGAATATCAGGACACCAACCGCCTTCAGGCCACCATTCTTCTGGCGATGAAACCGGACGGCCGCGGCCTCACCGTCGTCGGCGACGATGCGCAGTCCATCTACTCGTTTCGCGGCGCGACGGTGCGCAATATCCTTGATTTTCCGCGGCACTTCGACCCGCCCGCCGCGACCGTCACGCTCGATCGCAACTATCGTTCGACGCAGCCCATTCTCGAAGCGTCCAACGCGGTGATCGGCATGGCCACCGAGCGCTATACGAAGAACCTCTGGACCGACAAGGCATCGGCGCAAAAACCGCGCGTGGTGAGTGTCGCCGATGAAGCCGATCAGGCGCGCTATATCGTCGAGCAAGTGCTGGAGGCGCGCGAGGGCGGCATGAAGCTCAAGTCGCAGGCCGTGCTGTTTCGCGCGGCGCATCACAGCGCGACGCTCGAAATCGAACTCACGCGCAAGAACATTCCGTTTGTGAAGTTCGGCGGGCTCAAGTTTCTCGACTCCGTGCATGTCAAGGACGTACTCGCCGTATTGCGCTGGGCGGAAAATCCGCGCGATCGTGTCGCCGGCTTTCGCGTGGCGCAATTGCTGCCGGGCGTCGGGCCGGCCATCGCCGGGCGGCTGCTGGACAGCGTGGCGCAAGCCGAACGTTCATCGAATGCGATTGCCGCCTTCCATGCGCCCGCCCGCGCCAGCGAAGACTGGCCGCGTTTCGTCGGCCTGATGGCGAAACTCTGCGGCCGCGAGAGCGGCTGGCCGGCGGAGTTCGAAATGATCCGCCGGTGGTACGAGCCGCATCTCGAACGCAATCACGAAGACGCGGCCATCCGTATTGGCGACGTATTGCAGATGGAGAGCATCGCGTCGACCTATCCCACGCGCGAGCGCTTTCTCACCGAACTCACGCTCGATCCGCCCGATGCGACCAGCGACGAGTCCGGCGTGCCTCTCATCGACGAAGATTATTTGATTCTCTCGACAATCCATTCGGCGAAGGGGCAGGAATGGCGCAATGTTTTCGTGCTGAACGGCGTGGACGGCTGCATTCCATCCGATCTGGGCACGGGTAGCGACGAGGAAATCGACGAAGAGCGGCGGCTGCTTTATGTAGCGATGACGCGCGCGAAGGAAGATCTGCATATCGTCACGCCGCAGCGCTTTTACGTGCACAACCAGACGCATCTGGGCGACCGGCACGTGTGGGCGCAACGCACGCGCTTCATTCCGCAGCATCTGATGCAGAACTTCGAAGCCACCGCGTGGCCGCCGGTTCCGGTCGCCGCCGCGCCGACGGCGGCGGGACTCGCGGCCGCGGCTAAGGCGAAGATCGATATCGCGGCGCGCTTGAAGGGGATGTGGGATTAGCGGTAAGCGGCGCCCGGTCCACGCCTAACGCTGCGCCCGCGAAGTCTTCGGCACGCGCGGCGCCGGCGCAAAGATGCTCCGTAGCCATGCGGCAAACCGCGTGAACCCATCATAAGGTTCATCGACAAACAACTCCGGCCGCAGCGAGCGAATGTATTCGAGTACCTGCTGCGCTTCCTGCTTCTGAATCGACCCATAAAAAATGCCGAGCCGCAGCAGACAGCGCAATTCACCGAGCTTCTCGCGCGCATTCGAGCCAACGCTGTTTTCCACCGCGATCTTCGTCTCATAGGTGCGCTGACGCAGCGAATCGGCGAGGCGCCATGCGGGCGTCTGCATCTTCTCCTCGACTTCGCGGATATCCATCGCGGCTGACTTGATCTGCGAGGCGAGCACATCGACTTGCGAAGCATCGCCCTTCGCCTCGGTGACGATGGCCGTCGCCCATTCGCGCGATGCCTTCACGAGATCCTCGGCGTTCCAGTCCGAGCGGATCGCGAACGCGAAACCGTGTTCGGCCGCCTGTCGGATCAAAATCTCGACGACATCCGGAAATTCCTTGTCGAGCGCGCGCTTGGCCCACGCGTACTGGCCTTGCGACAGCATGCGCTGCACCGCCTGCTCGGTCAGCGGCGTCGGATTGTCGAGCAGCTTGGCGCGCAGAAAGTCCTCGAACGTCGGCGTGACGAACTGCGGGTCGAGCTTGAGCGACAGGCGCATGAACGCCTCATAGTCGCGATGCAATGAAGCGATGGTCTCGTCGCGAAACGATAGGGTTATTTGACGCATGTTGGTTCCCGGTTCCGCGCTCGGATGGCCCGATGGCGGGAAATGCCTTTGGCGTCCGCTTCGACGGCGGAGTCCATTCGTTTCTGATAACGGCGTTACAGCCGGGAACTTGAGGGTGTTCTGAAAGCCGTTGCGCGAAGAAGCCTTTAACGCAAGACGACGAACTGCCAAACGAAGAAAACCGCGAGCGACACCCCGATGGTAAGTAAGGGCCGCCTGGTCCACGCGCACACGGCCACCGCAACCACGGCGGCCACGAGTTGCGGGTTGCGCCACGTGATTTCCGCGCCGTTGCCATGCGGCGAGACGGTCATCGGCACGATGATCGCGGTCAGCACCGTCACCGGCACGAAGCCGAGCGCCGTGCGCACGATGGGCGGAAACGGCAACCGCTCGCCCAGCACGAAGACGGCCGCGCGGATCAGATACGTGACGAGCGCCATGCCGAGAATCAGCAGCACATAGTTCGATGTGGTCATCGTGCGCGCTCCTTGCGGTTATCGCCGTTCGATTCACGCTCGCGTCGTTCCATCAGCGTGATCGCCATGCCGACTCCGATTCCCACCAGCACCGCCGCAAGCAAGCCGAGCTTGTATGGCCAGTCCTGCCACGCGAACGACAGCACGCCCGATGCCATCGCCGCCGCGACAAAGCGCACGGCCACCAGTTGCGGCACGATGATGGCGATGAACGTCGCGACCATCGCGAAGTCCAGCCCGAGCGACTTGAGCCCTGGGAATGCGGCGCCGAAGAGCAAGCCGACGAGCGTCCACAGTTGCCAGTTCAGATACATCGAGAGGCCGGAGCCGAAGAAGTAGTGCGGGCCGATTTCGCCCGGCGCGCGCTTCTGGTAATGCGCATAAGCGACGGCGAACACTTCGTCGGTGAGCAGACCCGACAGCGTCCAGCGCCAGCGCGCGGGCAGATGCGCGACATAAGGCGCGAGCGTCGCCGAATAAAGGACGTGCCGCAAGTTGATGACGAAGGTCGTCGCCCAGATCACGATGAAGCTCGCGTGTCCCGCGATCATGCCGATGGCGATGAACTGCGCCGAGCCCGCGAACACCGCGAGCGACATCAACTGGCCGTGCCAGAGCGTGAGCGGGCTCGCCGTGACGAGCGTGCCGAAGATGACGCCGAAGGGCGCGGCGCCGACCATCATTGGAATGGTGTCGCGCGCGCCGGCGGCGAATTCCCGCAGCGCGGGGGTGGATACTGCTTTCAAATCGTGCCTCCGTTATAAGCCAATACGAGCGCTTGGGCAGTCATATCGGTCGCCGGGAGGATAAGGCATGCAGTACGCATCGGGCTTGTACGATCGTGCGGCGCTCGTGGCTCGCGTGACGGTTTCAACCAGCCTGCCGGCAAGTCGTACAGTTTACAACTTCATTGTGAGCGCGGCGGGGCGCGCGCATCGCTTCACTTCCTTCACTTCACGGGAATGGTCGTGCCTTCGGGAACCGGCACCGCCGTCACGCTGTTCTTCGGGCTGCCGGTCGCAATGCGGTCGCTGTAGGTCAAGTAGACGAGCGTATTGCGTTTGGCGTCGACCACGCGCACCACGTGCAGCGTCTTGAAGATGAACGACATGCGGTCGGAGAAGACATCGGTCTTCTGCTTGAGCGGCTGAGTGAATTTGATCGGCCCGACCTGACGGCAGGCGATAGACGATTCCGTCGGATCTTCCGCGATGCCGAGCGTGCCTTTCACGCCGCCCGTGCGCGCCCGCGACACGTAGCAGGTGACGCCCGCGACGAGCGGATCGTCATAGGCTTCGACGGTCACGCGGTCGGAACCGGTGAAACGGAAGTTGGTGTTGACGCTCGCGATTTCCTCGGCCTGCGCTGTTGCCGCGCCGAACAAGGTAACGAGCGCCGCAGCGGTAGCGGTGAGGAGAGTGCGGTTCATCGTGATCCTTCGGAAAAAGAGAAAGGGCGTCGTATTGTATCGACGCCCTTGCTGTTTTCCCGCAAGCATTCGGCCAATCGGCGATTCAATGGAAGATCAAATACAGGATCACCAGAACCACGACCGGCACACCGAGCAGCCATCCGAGTAGGTAAGGCATGTCGTCCTCCTTCGCGTGTTGTTTTTGACGATTCCAGTATCGCGAGGAAGCGCGCGCGGCGTTAGCCGTGTGTGTCCTAAATACGTGTAGGCGCAGTCCTATGCTCTCTTACCGGCACGTTACGATTGGTCATTCCATCACGCGAATCCTGCGCGCCGGCTGATCCCGATACAGCGTGCGCACGTAATCGAGATGCGCTCCGGCGCATTCGCGGGCGCGGGCGGGGTCGCGGGCGGCGATGGCATCGAACATGGCGCGATGCTGGGCGAGCAAGTTCGCTTCGACTTCATCGTCGTAATCGACCAGACGGTGCGATGTCAGCATGGACTCGCGCACCAATTCGTTGAGACCGTGCATGACGTGCGCCAGCGCGACGTTGTGCGTGGCGTCGGCGATAGCCAGATGAAACGCGGCGTCTTTTTCGGCGATGCGCGTGCTCTTGTCGGCCACCGCGGCTTCGAGCGCCTGGAATGCATCGGCGATGCGCGTCAGATCCGCCTCGGAGGCGCGCTCGGCGGCGTAGGCAGCGGACAGCGTTTCGAGGCCATGACGCAATTCGAGGACATCGGCGCTGGCGTTGGGTTGCTGTTCGAGGAGTGCGGCGAGTGGATGCGACACGAGCGGCGCCGTCACATCCGACACGACGAAGCCGCCGCGCGCCACCGCGCGGATGAAGCCGTCCGACTCCAGCCGAATAAGCGCCTCGCGCAGCGACGGCCGCGAAACGTTGAGTTGTTCCGCCAGATCGCGCTCGGCGGGGAGGCGCTGGCCAGGCAGGAGCGTGCCGTTCGAGATCAACTCGCGTATCTGCCCCGACACCACGTCCGACAAGCGCACGCGGGCGTAGGAATGCGAGTGGACGGGCTGAAAAGGCATCGTTCGAGCAGTGGAGGTAAATCGGGACTTTCGGAGTTTGACACGAAAGGGCCATCTCTTTAAAGTCTTGGTCAGACCAAGCTTACCAAAATCCGGCCCCCAATCCTCAAGTCGCCGTTTCGGATCCCATGAAAGTCGCCCTGTTTGTGCCCTGTTTCATCGACGCCTTCTACCCGCAGATCGGCGTCGCCACGCTGGAACTGCTCGAACGCCTCGGACTCGATGTCGATTACCCGCAGGATCAAACCTGCTGCGGCCAGCCGATGGCCAATAGCGGCGCTCACAAGGAAGCCGCAGGCGCCGAGCGCGTGTTTGCGCGTAACTTCGCGGATTACGACTACGTCGTCGGACCGTCGGCGAGTTGCGTGCATCACGTGCGCGAGCACTTCACGGCCATCGAACAGACGAGCGCGGTATCGAAGGTCAGAAAAAACACCTACGAGCTCGTCGAATTCCTGCACGACGTCTTGCAGGTGCGCGAGTTTCCGTGGGCCGAATTCCCGCATCGCGTCGGGCTGCACAACAGTTGCAGCGCGGTGCGGCACTTGCGCGAAACCTCGAATTCGGAAGTGGCGGCGGCGCCGTTTTCCAAGCCGCGCGCGCTGCTCGAAGGCGTGAAGGGCATCGAATTCGTCACGCCCGCGCGACCCGACGAATGCTGCGGCTTCGGCGGCACGTTCTCCGTGACCGAGGAAGCCGTGTCCGTGCGCATGGGTCAGGACAAAGTACGCGATCACGTCGGCGCGGGCGCGCAGTACATCGTGTCGGGCGACATGTCGTGTCTCATGCATCAGCAGGGATGCGCCGAGCGTCTCAAACTCGATGCGCGTTTCATCCATATCGCGCAGGTTCTCAACGGAGCGCGCGCATGAGCAAGACCTCGGGCAAGTCGGTGAGAATCGATCACGCGAAGGCGGCGGGCGCGTTTCTGCAGAAGTCGGATCACGTCGCGTTCCACGACAAGCGGCTGTGGGACTTGCGCAGCAAGCGCGACGCGCAGGCGCACGGTATTCCCGAATGGGAGGAGATGCGCAATCTCGCGTCGGGCATCAAGGAACATACGCTGTCCAATCTCTCCGAATACCTCGCGCAGTTCGCGGATCAGGCGGAGAAGAACGGCGTCGTGGTGCACTTCGCGGCCAACGCGGAAGAGCACAACGCGCTCGTCCACAAGCTGATGAGCGAACGCGGCATGACTACGCTCGTCAAGAGCAAATCCATGCTCACCGACGAATGCTACATGCGCGACTATCTCGAACCGCGTGGCATCACGGTGATGGAAACCGATCTTGGCGAACGCATTCAGCAGTTGGATCACCAGGACCCGAGCCATATGGTCGTACCAGCCGTGCACAAGCTGCGCGCGGATGTGGCCGAGCTTTTTGGACGCACGATCGGCACCGATCCGGACAACAGCGACATCCACTATCTCGCCGAAAGCCAGCGCATGGACACGCGGCCGTACTTCGTGCGCGAGAAGACGGCCGGCATGACGGGCTGCAATTTCGCGGTGGCGGAAACCGGCACGGTCGTCGTCTGCACGAACGAAGGCAACGCGGATCTCTCGGCGAACGTGCCGCCGCTGCATATCGCGTCCATCGGCATCGAGAAGATCATTCCGCGTATTGCCGATCTCGGCGTGTTCGTACGCATGCTTTCGCGCAGCGCGCTCGGCTCGCCGATCACGCAGTACACGTCGCACTTTCGCGCGCCTCGGCCGGGCACGGAGATGCATTACATCCTCGTCGATAACGGCCGTTCCGAACGCCTCGCGCTCGACGACTTCTGGTTCTCGCTCAAGTGCATTCGCTGCGGCGCGTGCATGAATACGTGTCCGGTGTATCGGCGAAGCGGCGGGCTATCGTACGGCGGCACGTACTCGGGGCCGATCGGCGCGATCATCAATCCGACGCACGATCTCAAGCGCTATAGCAGCTTGCCGTTTGCCTCGACGATGAACGGCAGTTGCACCAACGTCTGCCCGGTAAAGGTGAATATTCATGAACAGATTTACAAGTGGCGCGAGGTAATCGCCGAACGCCACGAAGTGCCGTTCGTGAAACAGGAAGTGCTGAAGATGGCGGGACGGCTGCTCGCGAGTCCGACGCTTTATCGCGCGACGGTGGCATCGCTTGGCGGCGCGCTCAAGCGGCTGCCGAACTTCGTGCTGTACAACCCGCTCAACATCTGGGGCCGGCAGCGTGACTTGCCCGAAGTGCCCGCCGACACCTTCCACGAGTGGTACAAGAAAAACCGGAAGATCGCCAAATGACGACTCGCGAAGCTTTTCTGTCGAAGATCCGCGCGGCGCAGCCCGCTTCGCGTCCGCTTCCCGATGTGCCCGTCTTCGCGACGCCCGAGGGCGATCTGCGCACGCGCTTCGAAACCGCGCTTATCGCCATGGGTGGAACATGCGTGGAAGCGCAGAGCCTGGACGAAGTCGGCGCGATGATCGCGCAACGTTTCGGCGATGGCGCAGCGGTGGCGTCGGCGGTGGCGGGAATCGAAGGCACGCGGCCGATTACGGTCGATACCGTTCCGTCGTCGCTTCAGGATGTCGATGTGGGCGTCGTGAGAGGGCGCTTCGGCGTGGCGGAGACTGGCTCCGTGTGGTTCAGCGAAAAGGAGTACGTCGTCAATTCAATCGGCTATATCGTGCAGCATCTCGTCGTGCTGCTCGATCCTTCGCAGCTCGTCGAAGGCTTGCAGCAGGTTTATCGACGACCCGATTTTCAGTCGGCCCGTTATGCGGTGCTGGTGACGGGGCCTTCGGCCACGGCGGATATCGAGGGCGTGCTGATTCGCGGCGCACAGGGCGTGCGATCGCTGACGGTTGTCTGGCTTGCTGCTTAGATGCTTAGAAGAGCGCTACTGCTATTTGCGCAAACAAAAAAAGCCCAGTCGAATGACTGGGCTTTTTGAATGAAACTGGGTGGCTCCCCGACCTGGGCTCGAACCAGGGACCTACGGATTAACAGTCCGGCGCTCTACCGACTGAGCTATCGGGGAACAGCTACTACGCTTGAAACGAGTCTCTGATGAGACAAAAAACCCAGCTCACAACTCGGCTGGGTTTTCCTTTGATTCTGTCTGGAACCTGCTCGATACTGAGTGGCTCCCCGACCTGGGCTCGAACCAGGGACCTACGGATTAACAGTCCGGCGCTCTACCAACTGAGCTATCGGGGAACATCTACTGCAGAGAAACGAAATTATAGGGAGCGCTTTCTGCGCTGTCAACGCTCAATCTTCATTCAATAACGGTTTTTTGCATCGAAATTGATTGATCCTGCGCGTCCGACAAATGACACGGCGGCAAATACAGCCGCTTAGCGCTCCAGCAGATCCAGCTTTTCCTTCACGTCCTTGAATTCGTCGGCTTCCGGCAGCGGCGCCTTGGTCTTCGTGATGCTCGGCCAGTTGCGCGCGAGTTCCGCGTTCAGTTCGGTGAAGTGCTGCTGGTCGCCGGGAACGTCTTCTTCGGCATAGATTGCATTCACCGGGCATTCGGCCACGCACACGGCGCAGTCGATGCATTCGTCCGGATCGATCGCGAGAAAGTTGGGACCTTCGCGGAAGCAATCCACCGGGCACACGTCCACACAATCGGTGTAGCGGCACTTGATGCAGCTTTCGGTCACAACGTGAGTCATTCAGGCTCCTGCATGCGCAATTCGGGGGAGGGCGGCGTTTTTAGATGACCATATGGGCAGCGGCACAGGGCCGTGCGCGGCTCGCTCGCCAAAACGCATATTGTAGCGTAACGGTAAAAGGCGACGCGAGCGCCGCGCCATGCGCCTTATATCGATTCGTGATTAATGTATGCGGCTTTCCTAAAAGGGCCGGGGCGCAGGATGCCGTGCACGCATTCGGGTAACATGAACGGATAGCGCGCGGCGCGTCTCGTCAATAGCGGTCGGTAGCGGCCGATACAGCGCGCGGGCATCCTTGCATCGATGTACAAGCCAGAACCATGATCATCAATTCGCTGCTCGATACCGATCTCTACAAATTCACCATGATGCAGGTGGTCTTGCATCATTTCCCGGCGGCGCACGTCGAGTATCGCTTTCGCTGCCGCACGCCGGAAGTGGATCTGGTGCCGTTCATCGACGAGATTCGGGACGAGGTGCGTCAACTCTGCAACCTGCGCTTCAAGGAAGAAGAGCTCGACTATCTGCGGCGAATGCGCTTCATCAAGAGCGACTTCATCGACTTTCTCGCGCTCTTTCATCTGAACGAGAAGTCCATTCGCATCGCGCCGTCGAAGAAGGGCAACGGCGAGATCGACATCGAAATAGAAGGGCCTTGGCTGCACACCATTCTCTTCGAGATTCCGGTGCTGGCCATTGTCAACGAAGTGTATTTCCGCAATACGCAGAAAAAGCCCGAGTACGAAACCGGGCGCGAACGTCTGCGCGACAAGATCAAACTGCTCGCCACACCGCCCGAATATTCGGACTGCAAGATTGCCGATTACGGCACGCGCCGCCGCTTTTCGGGCCAATGGCACGAGGAAGTCGTGCTAACGCTCAAGGAGCGGCTCGGCGAACAGTTCGCGGGCACGAGCAACGTGTTCTACGCGATGAAGCATGGTTTGCGTCCGCTCGGCACCATGGCGCATGAATACCTGCAAGCGTGTCAGGCACTCGGCCCGCGTCTGCGCGACTCGCAGATCTTCGGCTTCGAGATGTGGGCGAAGGAATATCGCGGCGACCTGGGTATCGCGCTGTCGGATGTCTACGGCATGAAGGCGTTCCTGCGCGACTTCGACATGTACTTCTGCAAGCTCTTCGACGGCGCGCGTCACGATTCCGGCGATCCCTTCGACTGGGGCGAACGCCTCATCCGGCATTACGAGGAAAACCGCTGCGATCCGCGCACCAAGGTGCTCGTGTTCTCGGACGCGCTGGATATTCCGAAGGTGCTGCAACTGTATGAGCGTTTCCGCGGGCGCTGTCAGCTCGCGTTCGGCGTCGGCACGAATCTCACGAATGACCTGGGCTATCAGCCATTGCAGATCGTCATCAAGATGGTTCGCTGCAATGGTCAGCCGGTGGCGAAACTCTCCGATTCCCCCGGCAAGAACATGTGCGACGACAAGGCATATCTTGCTTATCTGAGGCAAGTGTTCGGCATCGAGAAGCAAGCGGGCGAGACCGACTGACGCTTGGTTCGTGCTTTGTTCCCGCGCGCGGCCTATGCCTTTCGGCCGAGGTTCGCGCGCTCAAGACCGCTCGATATAATTCCATCGTGCCGCCAGGACTCGTGGCGCGCACGCATCCGGAACACTCTCGCACTCGTAAGGACGGCACCATGGACACATCGGCGGCGCGCCGCAATATTCTCGCGCGCATACGCAGCGCGCAGGGCAGACGCGGTGAGCCGACCGAAGCCGAGCGTGCCACCGCGAACGACTATCTGACGCGTCATCCCGAAGGTCCGCGCCCGCCGTTGCCCGACACCCGCGACGCGCTCATCGCGCGGTTCCGGCTCGAAGCCGAACGGCTCTCGACGACCGTCGCCGAAGTCGCCGCGCTCGGCGATGCTCCCGCCGAAGCCGCGCGCTACCTCCGCTCGTTGAACCTTGCCACCGATGCCGTCGCATGGCCTGCGTTGGCTGAGTTGCCGTGGGCCCAGGCGGGCATTCAGGCGTCGTTACGCAAGCCGGAAGACGCGGATCTCGTCGGCATCACGGGCTGCTTTTGCGCGACGGCGGAAACCGGGTCGCTCGTGTTGCTGTCCGGCCCGGATACGCCCGCGTCCGGCGCGCTCTTGCCGCAGACGCATATCGCGGTCGTGCCGGCTTCGCGCATCGTCGCGGCGCATGAAGACGCCTTCGCACTGATTCGCGCGGAACGGGGCGAACTGCCGCGTGCGGTGAACTTCGTTTCCGGGCCGTCGCGCACCGGCGATATCGAGCAGACCATCGTGCTGGGCGCGCATGGGCCGTATCGCGTGCATGTAATCGTCGTGACCGAAGCGTGAGCGCAGTGCGGTCTCTTCTCCTCGGCTGCATGGCATTGCTCGGCGCGATGTCGAACGCGTCGGCGGCCACGGTCGATGGCGCGAGCTTGTCGGCGGCGTGGGGCGTTCCGTTCTTCGGCATGCTGCTTTCCATCGCGGTGTTTCCGCTCGTCGCGGCGAAGCTCTGGCATCACCACTTCGGCAAGATCGCGTTGCTCTGGGCGCTCGCGTTTCTCGTACCCTTCGCGGCTGCGTTCGGCGGCGGCACGGCGCTCGGCGTATTCGTTCACGCGATGCTCGAAGAGTACATACCGTTCATCGTTTTGCTGGCTTCCTTGTACACGGTCGCGGGCGGCATTTGCGTGCACGGCGATCTTCGCGGCTCGCCGCGTCTGAATGCCTCGTTGCTCGCGCTGGGAACCGTGCTGGCAAGCCTCATGGGCACGACCGGCGCGGCCATGCTGCTGATCCGCCCGCTCTTGCGCGCCAACGAAAACCGCAGGCATGTCGTGCATGTGGTCGTGTTCTTCATCTTTCTCGTGGCGAACGTGGGCGGCTCGTTGTCGCCGCTCGGCGATCCACCTTTGTTCCTCGGCTTTCTGAACGGCGTCGGTTTCTTCTGGACGACCACGCATCTCTTTCTGCCGATGCTCCTCGTCTCCGTCGTTCTCCTCGCGCTGTTCTACGCGCTGGATACTTATTTCTGGCGCAAGGAAGAAAAAACGCAGCCCGGCTTGGTCGGGACGATTGCAGTTCACATCGACGGCAGGATCAACTTTTTGCTGCTCGCGGCGGTCGTCGCATTGGTGCTGATGAGCGGCATCTGGAAGCCGGACGTCGTGTTCGATGTGTACGGCACGCATCTGCATTTGCAGAACGTCGTGCGCGACGCGGCTCTGGTGATCGTGCTGCTCGCATCGCTCGTGCTCACGCCGAAAAGCGCGCGCGAGGGCAACGCGTTCGACTGGGCGCCTATCGAAGAAGTGGCGAAGCTTTTCGCGGCCATTTTCATCACCATCGCGCCGGTCATCACGATTCTGCGCGCGGGCGAGTCGGGCGCGTTCGCGGGCATCGTGCACGCGGTGTCCGACCAAGGCAAGCCGCACGATCTCGCCTATTTCTGGGCCACGGGCATCCTGTCTTCGTTCCTCGATAACGCGCCGACGTATCTCGTGTTCTTCAATCTCGCGGGCGGCGACGCTCCCACGCTCATGACCACGGGCGCGTCCACACTCGCGGCAATCTCGGCGGGCGCGGTCTTCATGGGCGCGAACACGTATATCGGCAATGCGCCGAATTTCATGGTGAAGGCAATCGCCGAATCGCGCGGCATTCGCATGCCGGGCTTCTTCGGTTATATGGGATGGTCTGGCATCGTCCTGTTGCCGTTATTCGCCGTCTTGGGCTGGCTATTTTTCTAGGAGCAATTCGATGAAGAAGGTGCTTGTTGCGCGTCCCACTTTTCCCGATGTGGTCGAACGTCTGAAACAGTATTTCAAAGTCGATCTGAATCCGGGCGACGTGCTTGGCCAGGAGGAATTTCGCGCGCGTCTGGCCGACAAGGACGGCGCGTTCACTGCCGGCGAGATGGTCGGCGAAACGGAACTGGCGGGCTCGCCGAACCTGAAAGTCGTCGCGAACATGGCGGTCGGCTACAACAACTTCGACATGCACGCCTTCGATGCGCACAAGGTGCTCGGCACCAACACGCCCAACGTGCTGAACGAAACCACCGCCGACTTCGGCTGGGCGCTCATGATGGCAGCGGCCCGGCGCGTCACCGAATCCGAGCACTTTCTGCGCGCGGG
The DNA here is from genome assembly GCF_023631025.1 of Caballeronia sp. GACF4. Classification (NCBI taxonomy): domain Bacteria; kingdom Pseudomonadati; phylum Pseudomonadota; class Betaproteobacteria; order Burkholderiales; family Burkholderiaceae; genus Caballeronia; species Caballeronia sp. GACF4. The sequence goes on along the minus strand of NZ_JALQDW010000007.1, from coordinate 308,185 downwards.
CAAATGGCAGAAGTGGAGTTTCGATTCGTTCCTCGGCACCGACGTGTACGGCTCGACGCTCGGCGTGATCGGCATGGGCCGGATCGGGCAAGCGCTGGCGCGCCGCGCGGTGGGCTTCGACATGCGCGTGATCTATCACAACCGTTCGCGCGTCGCGCCGGAGATCGAGTCGCAACTCAACGCGGAGTACGCGTCGAAGGAAGACTTGTTGAAGCGCGCGGATCACGTCGTGCTCGTGCTGCCTTACACCAAGGAGAACCATCACACCATCGGCGCGGCCGAACTCGCGTTGATGAAGCCGACGGCCACGCTTACCAACATCGCGCGCGGCGGAATCGTCGACGATTCGGCGTTGATCGCCGCGCTGCGCGAGAAGCGTATCGCGGCGGCGGGGATCGACGTGTTCGAAGGCGAACCCGACTTCAATCCCGATTTCCTGTTGCTCGACAACGTCGCGTTGACGCCGCATATCGCGAGCGCCACCGAGTCGACGCGCCGCGCGATGGCGAATCTCGCCGCGGACAATCTCATCGCCGGTTTGGGTGAAGGACCGCGCGCCGGCAATCCGCCGAATCCGATCAACCCGGACGTGCTGTAAAAATGATCGAACTGTTGTACGGCGCGATCGCGCTCCTGGCGACTGCGCTTCTGGTTGCGCTCGTCGTCCTGTTTGCGACGATGCGGCGCACGTCCCGTGTCGATATCCAAGAGGAATTCGTCGCGCTCACCGACCGCGTGAACGACATGGGCGAGGCGCAGGCGCGCGCGCAGGAGCGGCTCGAACGCGGCTTGCGTGGCGATATCGCGGAGAGCGCGCGCGTCTCGCGCATGGAATCGCAAAGCGGCTTCACACAGTTTCATCAGACGCTCGCGACGCAGCTGGCGAGCACATCGAGCGTGCAGAACGCGCAGTTCGACGCGCTTGCGCAGCAACTCGCGCAGCAGAGTCAGCAGGCGCGCGACGATCAGGGCAACGCGCTCAAGCGCTTCGCCGACTCCATGACTTTGCATCTTGGCCAGCTATCGGAAGCGAACGAACGGCGGCTCGGCGAAGTGCGCGCGACGCTCGAAGCGCGCCTCAAGGACATCGAGGCGAACAACTCGGCGAAGCTCGATGAAATGCGGCGCACCGTCGATGAAAAGCTGCATTCCACGCTGGAGCAGCGGCTCGGCGAATCGTTCAAGCTGGTGTCGGACCGGCTCGAACAAGTGCATCGGGGCTTGGGCGAGATGCAGACGCTCGCGGCGGGCGTCGGCGATCTGAAGAAGGTGCTGACCAACGTCAAGACGCGCGGCATTTGGGGCGAAGTGCAGCTGGAGTCGTTGCTTGAACAGTTGCTCACGCCGGATCAATACGCGAAGAACGTCGTGACCGTGCCCAAGAGCAACGAACGCGTGGAGTTTGCAGTCAAATTGCCGGGCCGTCACGACACGCCGGGCGCGCCGGGTGATGCCGCGACGCCGGTGTGGCTGCCTATCGACGCCAAGTTTCCGCGCGAGGACTACGAGCGTCTCGTCGATGCGCAAGATCGCGCAGATCCCGTCGGTGTGGAAGAGGCCGCGCGTGCCCTCGAAGGACGCTTGCGCGCGGAGGCGCGCTCCATCGCGCAGAAGTACGTGTCGCCGCCGCATACGACCGACTTCGCGTTGCTGTTTCTGCCGACCGAGGGTTTGTATGCCGAAGTGTTGCGGCGTCCGGGTCTGACCGACTATCTACAGCGCGAGCATCGCGTGAGCGTGGCCGGTCCGACTACACTCACGGCGCTGCTCAACAGTCTGCAAATGGGCTTCAGGACGCTCGCTATCGAAAAGCGGTCGAGCGAGGTGTGGCAGGTGCTCGGCGCGGTGAAAACCGAGTTCAACAAGTTCGGCGATGTACTCGCGAAAACGAAGTCGCAACTCGAAACCGTCACGCGCTCGATCGAAGCGGCGCAGACGCGCACGCGTCAAATGGGCAAGCGCCTGCGCGATGTGGAAGCACTTCCGGGTGAGGAAGCGCGCGGTCTGCTCGGGGATGACGAGGCCGCGCTGCCGCGAGACGGGGACGACGAGCTTTGACGAGCTTCAGATGGATAAGCGGCCTGCGCGTCAGCGATGCAACCGCGTCTAAGACGCCAACCGCTCCAGCGACTCACCCGTGATACGCACGATGCGCCAGTCCGGCAATACGGTTGCGCCCATCTTTTCATAGAAGTCGATGGCGTTCTGATTCCAGTCCAGCACCGACCATTCGAAGCGGCCGCACTGACGCTCGACCGCAAGTGCCGCAAGCCGCTTGAGCATCTGCGTGCCGAGGCCGCTGCCGCGCAACGTCGGGCGTACGTAGAGATCTTCCAGATACAGCCCGCGCTTGCCGAGAAACGTGGAGAAGTTATGGAAGAAGAGCGCATAGCCGACCGCTTCGCCCGCCTGTTCCGCGACCAGCGCTTCGGCTGACGGACGCGCGCCGAAGAGCGCATCACGCACGCCGTCTTCGGTCGCGATAAACAGATGCGTGAGCTTCTCGAATTCCGCGAGTTCGTACATCAGCGCGTAGATCGCGCCGATATCGGCGGGCGTGGCGGGGCGAATCGACGCGCCGCTCACGCTTCCTCCGGTGCGTCGGACAACACGATTTCTATGCCGCCAAAACGCGACGCCACCCAGTTATAAGCATGGCACGCAATCCACAACAGCACGAAGCCAAGGATTGCGTTGAGCAGCAGCGCGCTCGTGACCGTGCTCACTTCCACCGAGCCGTATCGCACGAACGCGACCACCACGCCGAGCAGCACGATCGGCACGCTGAAAGTCAGATACACGAGGATCAGGGCCTTGGCCGTCTGTCCGGGTGCAATGGATGAGATCTGCTTTTTCATGGACTAAAAACCCGTCTATCGATAAAAAATGGTGGTGATCGCGTCGCCGTACTTTTTGGCGCGCTCAAACGAGGCCGTCGAACGGCACGATATCCACGGAATCGCCCGTTTCGAGATTGCCGCGATCGTGTTCGAGCACGATGAAGCAATTGGCCCGGCTCATGGAACTCAGCACGCCTGAACCTTGCGGCCCGGTGGTCACGACGCTCCATTGACCGTCGGCGCGGCGGCTTGCAACGCCGCGCTGAAATTCCGTGCGGCCCGCGCGCTTTTTGATCGGCTCGGCGCAGGTCGCGCGAATCTCGATGAGCGGCTGGCGTGCGGCGCCCGACATGGCCAGCAAGGCTTCACGGACGATGAAGTAGAACGTGGCCATCACGGCAACGGGGTTCCCCGGCAAGCCGAAGAAGAGCGCCGATTCGCCCGTGCCCGCGCGCGGTCCCGACCACAAGCGGCCGAATGCGAGCGGACGGCCGGGACGCATGGCGATCTTCCAGAACGCGACGTCGCCGAGCGAGTTCATCAGTTCGCGCGTGAAATCGGCGTCGCCAACCGAGACGCCCCCCGAACTAATGACGACATCCGCTGCTTGCGCCGCTTCGCGCAACGCCTTCTCCAACGATGCCCGGTCGTCGCGCACGATGCCCAGATCGACCGTCTCGACGTCGAGGCGGCGCAGCATCGCGAAAAGGGTGTAGCGGTTGCTGTCGTAAAGGCTGCCGGGCGCAAGCGGTTCGCCGACGGAGCGCAACTCGTCGCCCGTGGAAAAGAACGCGACGACGAGACGCTTCCGCACCGCGACTTCGGCGATTCCGAGCGACGCGAGCAAACCGAGGTCGGACGCCCGCACGATACGGCCTGCTTGCAAAGCGGCCTTGCCGCGAGCCAAGTCTTCGCCAGCGAGCCGCCGGTTCTGGCCTTCGCTTACGACGGTTGATGGGAAGCGAATGACGTCGTCATCGCGCGTGACGAGTTCTTGCGGCACGACGGTGTCGCAGCCCGGCGGAATCAGCGCGCCCGTCATGATGCGCACGCATTGAGCCGAGTTGGGTTCGGCGCTGAAAGGACGTCCGGCGAGCGCGATACCCGCGACGTTCAGTTCGACGGCATCGCGCGCGGCATTGAGCGCGGCGCTTTTGAACGCGTAGCCGTCCATTGCGGAGTTGTCGAATGCCGGGACATCGATGGGCGAGATCACGTCTTCGGCGAGCACGCGGCCGAGCGCTTCATAAAGACTTACGCGTCCGACACGCCCGGCATTTCCACGCGGCATGGCCCACTGACGAACGATTTCCTGCGCGGCCGCAACCGGCAGCGCGTTCGGATCGTAGTAAGTGACGCAAGCGGAGAAGGGCCTGGACGTGGTCATGAATCGGAATGGTCGCGACCGAAGTCGGGAAGGACAGCGATGCTGGAACCGGCTGAACCTGAACGAATGCGCGTGGCTAACGACGCGCCAGTTCAGCTAGCTGATGCAAATCATTGATATTGTAAAACGCGCGATGATCGTGAAATGGCACTTGCACCGCCTTGTGGCGCGCGTACCACGCACGGACCTTGCGTTCGCCAGCGGCAAGCCAGGCGTCGAGATCGTCGGCGAGCGAGGTTCGAATCAGCGCGAAAACCGGATGTGCGATGCGCGTTTCGTCCGTATCGACGGTCGCCGCATAAGCGATGTCCGCGCCATGTTCGTCGAGCGCGCGTCGCAACGTGGTGCCGAGTTGCGGATCGACGAAAGGCGCGTCGCAAGGCGCGGTCAGCACGAACTCGGTGTGCGCCGCGCGCAATGCAGTGGCGATGCCGGCAAGCGGGCCGGGATAATCGGCGAGCGAATCGGCGATGACGCGTGCATCGAAACGCATAGCGAGCCGAGCGTAGTCGTCGCCCGAACGATTCGCGCTGATGAGCATGGCGTCCGTCTGCGGCGCGAGGCGGCGCAGCACATGCAACGCGAGCGGTTCGTCGCGCAGGAGCTGTAGTCCCTTGTCGACGCCGCCCATGCGCGAGCCGCGCCCGCCCGCGAGCACGAGTCCGGTAGTCTGATTTTCCGGAGCCACGGCCATCAACCGCCGATGTACGACATCTCGACGCGCGGCGCTTCACGGCGCGCGTTTCCCGCCGCGCTGCCGCGCAATTGCGAATAGCGATCGCCGCGCGCGTGCCAGATGTGCGCAACGGCGTTGGCGACGTCGGCATCGCTCGCGCCGCCGCGAATGAGCGCGCGCAGATCGTGGCCGGACGTGGCGAAAAGGCAGAGGTACAGCTTGCCTTCGGTCGAGAGCCGCGCGCGCGTGCAAGTGCCGCAGAACGCGCGCGTGACGCTCGAAATCACGCCGATCTCTCCGCTGCCGTCGAGATAGCCCCAGCGTTGCGCGGTTTCGGCGGCCGTATGCGCTTCGAGCGGCGCGAGCGCGAAGTGCTCGGCGATCCGCTCGACGACTTGCGCGGACGGCAACACCTCGCTCATGTTCCAGCCGTTCGACGCACCGACATCCATGTATTCGATGAAGCGCAGCACCACGCCGCTGCCCTTGAAGTGACGCGCCATCGGCACGACTTCCTGATCGTTCGTGCCACGCTTGACGACCATGTTGACCTTGATCGGCAAAAGGCCCGCCGACTGCGCGGCTTCGATGCCGTCGAGCACGTCGGCCACGGCGAAATCGGCGTCGTTCATGCGGCGAAAAAGCGTGTCGTCGAGCGCATCCAGACTGACCGTGACGCGCGACAGCCCCGCATCCTTGAGCGAACGTGCCTTGCGCGCGAGCAGCGATCCGTTGGTGGTCAGCGTGAGATCGAGCGGACGGCCTTCGGGCGTGCGCAGAAGCGCGAGTCGTTCGATCAGAAATTCGATGTTCTTGCGCAGTAGCGGCTCACCGCCCGTCAAACGGATTTTTTCGACGCCGTGGGCCACGAAGACGCGCGCCAGCCGCTCGATTTCCTCGAACGAGAGCAGGGCGGAATGCGGCAGAAACGGGTAGTCCTTGTCGAACACGTCGCGCGGCATGCAGTAGACGCAGCGGAAGTTGCAGCGATCCGTGACCGAGATGCGCAGATCGCGCAGCGGACGCGCGAGCGTGTCCGTCAGCAACCCGGATGGCAATGCCACCGCGCCGGAAAAATCCGGAATGGCGCTGACATCGGCTAAGGGGATGATGCGTCGGGACATGGCGGCGGTCTTGCTCGGCTCGGAGGCTTGTTCGAATAGTAGAAGCACGCAGTCATTTTAGCGGAACGCGGCGAACCAGTCGTCTTACCCTTTGGTACAGGCTTTCCATACCTAGGCGTCAAAAAAAAACGCCATCGACGTTAGCCGATGGCGTTTTTCCTGCGCAACCGGGCGTTCCGTGGAACGCCCGGCGGCGGCACTACGCTTACTGCGCGTCTTTGCCGGTTTCCACTTGCTGCATCGGCGCGGCGCTCACAGGCGGCAGCGGCTTGCGCTCGCGCGGCACGCGTGCCGGCGCGGCTTCGCGCTCGGCTGCGGCGTTGGCGTCGCGCAGCTTGCTGGCGTCCGTGTTGACCCAGACGAGGCCGGCGGATTCGAGCATCGGCTGCAACGCTTCCGTCGATACCGGCGTCGCGGCCGGTGCAGCCGCGGGCGCGGCGGCTTTCACCGGCTCTGCTTCCACTGCGACGGGCTGCGAAGCCACTGCCGTTTCGATCACGCTTTCAGTCGTCACCGTTTCCACGGCCTGGACCTGCACGGGCGGAACCGAAGTCGCCTCAGGCGTCGCTGCAACCGCGGCGACCTTGACGGGTTCGGCGGGTTCGGCCCGTACCGGCGCGGCTTCGGCGGACGGCGTTTCCGCGATTGCCTCAGCCGGAGCTTCGGCCGGCTTGGCCGTTTCGACTGGCTTCGCGGTTTCGACAGGCGCGGCCACTTCGACAGGCTTCGCTTCTTCCACGGCTGCGGGAGCAGCAGACGTGGCAGGCGCGAAAGGATCGGCGGGCTTCGTTTCCGCGAGTTTCGGCGTCGGGCCGAACGGGTTATCGACCGCGAGCGACGCGTCCGGCTTCGCGAAAAACTCCGGCGCCGGTTCGGGCGTCGTCGCCTTCAACTGCGCGTTCGCTTCGATAGCCTCGGTCTGCGACGGCTGCTCGACGCGCACAGGCGCTTGCACCGGTGCAGCGACGGCTTGCTCGGGCGCCTTCTCCACGCTGCGTTCGGCGACAGGCTGCGGCGCGGCAACGGCCGGACGCGGTTCGCGACGCGCGGCGGCTTCTTGCGCGGCTTCGGCATCGAACACGCCAGCTTGCGCCGACATGCTTTCGGCTGCGCCTTCCGCTTCGGCGACATCGGCGGCGTGATTCACCGTCGTGCCGTCATCTTCACGTTCGCGACGACCGCCACGACGACCGCGACGGCGGCGACGACGCTCTTCGCCATCACGCGCGGCTTGTTCCGCCGACACCGCGTCGAGACCGTTTTGCTGCGCGAAGTCGTCGTCGGTTTGCGCCGTTTCGACGATCTCCGACGGCACCGCTTCGCTTGGCGTCAGTGCTTCGACGGCGGTTTCGGCTTGCGGCTTGCGACGCTCGCCACGTTCCGGACGCTCGGTGCGTTCCGGACGATCGCCACGTTCACCACGCTCGCCGCGATCCGCACGCTCGCGTCGTTCCGGACGCTCCGCAGCCTCGGCGCGCGGTGCGCGTTCGGCGTTTCGGTCCTGATTGCGTTCGCGCGGCTCACGTGCCTCACGCGGCTCGCGCGGCTCGCGTCCTTCACGTCCTTCGCGTGCTTCACGCGGCTCACGAACTTCGCGCAATTCACGGCCTTCGCGACCCGGACGCGCCTCGCGGTCTTCACGGCGTGCGCCTTGACGGCCCGTGCCATTGCCGCCGCCAACCGCGCCATTCACGCCGTTTGCGCCGGCAGCGGCGCCCACGGCCGCGCCATCGCGATTCGCACCGCCACGGCGATTACGGTTGCGATCGCCGCCGCCCGTGCGTTCGCCGCGCTCCGGGCGCTCGCGTGGCGCGCGCGTGGCGGGTTGCGCTTCGACCGGCGCGGGCGCCGGTTTGACTTCAGGCTGAATGCCGAACAGGTTCTTGATCCACGCGATGAACCCGCCGCTCGCCGGCTCCGGCGTCGCTGCAACGGGCGCGGCCTCGACCGGCGCCGGTTTGACCGGCGCGCTCGGCGCGGGCTTCTCGGGCGTGATGCCCTTGACCGCCGCTTCCTGCTTCGGCTTTACTTCCTCGGTGCGTTTGCTGTAGCCGGTTTCCGATTCCATCTCGGTTGCCGCTTCCACTGCCATCTTCCACGAGGCGCGCGGTTCGTCGAGACGGGCATCGTCGTGACGCAGACGCTCCAGCTTGTAATGCGGCGTCTCCAGATGCTTGTTCGGAATCAGAACGACGTTGACCTTGAAGCGCGACTCAATCTTGTTGATTTCCGAGCGCTTTTCGTTCAACAGGAAGGCGGTCACTTCGACCGGCACCTGGCAATGAATCGCCGCGGTGTTTTCCTTCATCGCTTCTTCCTGAATGATCCGCAGCACTTGCAGCGCGGACGACTCGGTATCGCGGATATGGCCCGTGCCGTTACAACGCGGGCAGGTGACGTGGCTGCCTTCGGAGAGTGCCGGACGCAGCCGCTGACGCGACAGTTCCATCAACCCGAAGCGCGAAATCTTGCCCATTTGTACGCGCGCACGGTCGTGCTTGAGCGCGTCTTTCAGGCGCTGTTCGACCTCGCGCTGGCTTTTTGCCGACTCCATGTCGATGAAGTCGATCACGATCAGCCCGCCCAGATCGCGCAGACGCAACTGGCGCGCGACTTCGTCGGCGGCTTCCAGATTGGTGCGCGTGGCGGTTTCCTCGATGTCGGCGCCCTTGGTTGCGCGCGCCGAGTTCACGTCGATGGCGACGAGCGCCTCGGTGTGATCGATCACGATCGCGCCGCCCGAAGGCAGCGGCACCGTGCGCGAGTACGCGGTTTCAATCTGATGCTCGATCTGGAAACGCGAGAACAGCGGCACGTCGTCGTGATAGCGCTTCACCTTTTGCAGGTTGTCGGGCATCACGATGTCCATGAAGGCGCGCGCCTGATCATGGATTTCGGTCGTGTCGATGAGAATTTCGCCGATATCCGGCTGGAAATAGTCGCGAATCGCGCGAATGACGAGGCTCGATTCGAGATAAATCAGCATGGGCTGGCCGGCGACGCCGCTCTGCGACGCGGCTTCGATCGCGCGCCACAGTTGCATCAGGTAATTCAGGTCCCACTGGAGTTCTTCGGCCGAGCGTCCGATTCCCGCCGTGCGCGCGATGATGCTCATGCCTTCCGGCAGTTCGAGCTGCGCCATGGTTTCGCGCAGTTCCTGCCGCTCGTCGCCTTCGATCCGGCGCGACACGCCGCCGCCGCGCGGGTTGTTCGGCATCAGGACGAGATAGCGTCCGGCGAGCGAAATGAACGTGGTCAGCGCCGCGCCCTTGTTGCCGCGCTCTTCCTTTTCGACCTGAACGATCAGTTCTTGGCCTTCGCGCAGCGCGTCCTGAATGCGCGCGGAGCGCATCTCGATGCCGTCGCGAAAATATTGGCGGGCTACTTCCTTGAACGGCAGAAAACCGTGGCGGTCCTCGCCGTAGTTGACGAAACAGGCTTCGAGCGACGGCTCGATGCGGGTGACGACTCCCTTGTAGATGTTGCCTTTGCGCTGTTCGCGCCCGGCGGTTTCGATGTCGATATCGATGAGCTTCTGCCCATCGACGATGGCGACGCGGAGTTCTTCCTGCTGCGTCGCATTAAACAGCATGCGTTTCATTGAACGGCTCCAGAGCGGCTCTGCCGTCCCTCATCTTGCGAATCGGCGCGGAGTTCGAACCCGTGGTCGAACATCGGCGGGCGAAGCGGGAGGGCGAGCGTGCCGCGCTTTTTGTGTGTTGTCACAAAGCACGCTGGAGCGGGACTTCTGGCGGGAGAATTGCCGAAAGCGGGCACGGGCGCATGAGCGGGCCGGGCCGTGGGGCACCTTGCGACAACTGGGAGGCGCGCCGATACGGTGCGCTGCGCGGTAAAACGCGTCGAGGAAAAACGGCGGCGCCGGGGGTTTCGCGTCTCAAATTAGACGCGCCAAACCCGCTGCGCTCTTCGAACAGAGCCTTCTCCTCCGACGGCGGCAATGCAGGAGGGCGGCCTCGCGTAATTTCGCGCGATGCTTCTTCGCCGACCTCGACCCTTGCCTGACCGCGCTGGCACGGCCGCAGACCCGAAAGCTCCGCTGGCGTGCCGCATGTCTCGCCTCACTGCGACGTTTTTTAACTGCTATCGCGCTTCGCCGGAATCAGCGCAGCCGCGATGTCGTCGCGAGTTGTTCGCAATCGGCGAGCTTCGATTTGCCGTTCGTCCCGTTGCTCGATGGCAGGGGAAAATCTGGGCGGGCGACCGGCTTCAACGACCGGGCGCCATCGCTTCTCGCCGATAAAAATTCTTTTTGACCAAAAATCCGTTACCGATCGACGATCACTCGACCGAACGCGCCTGTGGGCCCCGTCCCTGCCGGTGATATCGCCGTGCGTGCAACTTGTTGCTCGATTTTCCGGGCGAGCAACCGGCCCTGGGCGCAAGTAAAATGATGGTTTATTGCTTGCACCTGTACAGTCTGATAGTTCGCAGCCACGGTTTTCGTGTCACGCTGTTTTTCAGACTGCTCGCAAATTATATTCAGAATGAATGAGTTAGGCAAAACATCCCATAAACAGGTCGCAAGCGAGCAGGTGTCGATGATCGAAATCGACGAAACCGCTGCCGGTCAGCGCATCGACAATTTTCTGTTGCGCGTCTGCAAGGGCGTGCCCAAAAGCCATATTTACCGAATTCTGCGCAGTGGCGAAGTGCGCGTGAACAAAGGCCGAATCGATTCCGCGTACCGGCTCGAAATCGGCGATCTCGTGCGCGTGCCGCCCATTCGTGTCGCGCAGCCGGATGAAAAACCGCTGTCGTCGAACGCGCCGGCCGCTGAATTCCCCATCATTTTCGAGGACGACCATTTGATCGTCATCGACAAACCGTCGGGCGTCGCGGTACACGGCGGAAGCGGCGTGGCGTTCGGCGTCATCGAACAATTGCGCAACGCGCGCCCGCACGCGAAATTTCTCGAACTCGTGCATCGGCTGGATCGCGAGACGTCCGGTGTGCTCATGCTTGCCAAAAAGCGTGCGGCGCTCGTCAATCTGCACGAGCAGATTCGTGAGAATCGCGTCGACAAACGTTACTACGCGCTCGGACATGGCGACTGGCCAAGCGACTGGGGACGGCGGCGTATCGTCAAGGAGCCGCTGCACAAGTACGTGGCGGCGGACGGCGAGCGGCGCGTGCGGATTCAGGAGAACGGTCTGCCGTCGCATACGGTTTTCAATCTGATCGAGCGCTGGAACGACTACGCCTGGGTCGAGGCCGAACTTAAAACCGGCCGCACGCACCAGATTCGCGTGCATATGGCGAGTCTCGGCCTGCCTATTGCGGGCGATGCCAAATACGGCGATTTCGCGCTCAACAAGGAGCTCGCGCGTCCGAACGCGAAACCGTCGCTCAAACGCATGTTTTTGCACGCTTATCGACTGAAAATCACGCATCCGGCGACCGGCGAGCCGCTGCAGCTCGAAGCGCCGCTGCCGGCGGAATGCCGGCGCTGCATCGACCAGCTCAAGCTCTTAAACCAAGATCAACAGTGAGACACGTTACATGGCGCGGCAGCAATTCGATTTGATCGTCTTCGACTGGGACGGCACCTTGATGGATTCGACCGCGCACATCACGCGCAGCATTCAGGCGGCATGCCGCGATCTGGGGCTGCCAGTTCCGGCCGATGAATCTGCGAGCTACGTGATCGGCCTCGGCCTCAGGGACGCGCTGCAGATTTGCGCGCCCACGCTCGATCCTTCCGACTATCCGCGTCTGGCCGAGCGTTATCGCTATCACTTTTTGACGACCGGCCAGACGACCGAACTTTTCACTGGCGTGCGCGAGTTGCTTCGGGAACTGCGCGAAGAGGGCTATTTTCTCGCGGTGGCGACGGGCAAGAGCCGTGTCGGACTGAACCGCGCGCTCGACGAGTCGCGCCTCACGAGCCATTTCGACGCCACGCGCTGCGCCGACGAAACCTTTTCGAAGCCGCATCCGGCCATGCTCCACGAACTCACGCGCGAACTCGGCCAGGATTTGTCGCGCACGGTGATGATCGGCGACACCACGCACGACCTGCAGATGGCGATCAACGCGGGCGCGGCGGGCATCGGCGTGGGCTACGGCGCGCATCCGGCAGATTCGCTGACGAAGCTGGAACCGAAGTTCTGCGCGGATAGCATCGCGTCTCTGGCGGGCTGGCTGCGGGAGCACGCATGAGCGAGCCGACGCAAGCCGCGAACGCCGTGCGCGTGTGCGCCGCCGATGAACTCGTCGACGGCGGCGCGGGCCGGCGCCTGAACGCGGCGGACGCGAGCGGCGAAGCGGTGGTGTTCTTCGTGCGCTACGACGGCAAACCTTTCGGCTACCTCAACCGCTGCGCGCATGTCCCGATGGAACTGGACTGGGTCGAAGGCCAGTTCTTCGAAAGCTCGGGCCTATACTTGATGTGCGCGACGCACGGCGCGATCTACGAGCCCGACACGGGCAAGTGCGTCGGCGGTCCGTGCCGCGGCGCGCGTCTGCGCGCACTCGCCGTCGAGGAACGCGACACGCCCGAAGGCCGCGCGGTCTTCTGGCTGCCCGACGACACGCTGCGCCCGGCCTGAATCCCCATTTTTCCTTGAGCTGGTTTGACGACCAGAAGGCAAACGCATGTCCGACAACTTTCCTCAAAACCCGCGCGGTAACGATCGCGGCAATGACAATTGGGAGCGCGAGGCGCTCGAACGCATCGCGCTTGCATCCGTTCGCGAGCAGCGTGCGGCGCGGCGCTGGCGCATTTTCTTTCGCTTCGTATTTCTCGCGGTGATTGCCGTGATCGCCTGGCGCGTGTTCGATCTGACCGGCGACCACGTCGCCAAGAGTACGCGCCATACCGCGCTCATCGACTTGCAGGGCGAGATTTCGAGTAATGGCGATGCCAGCGCCGACAACATCGGCGGCGCGCTCGAAAGCGCGTTCGAGGACGACGGCACGGCGGGCGTGATTTTGCGCATCAACAGTCCGGGCGGCTCGCCGGTGCAGGCGGGCATTATTTATCGCGAAATCAAGCGTTTGCGGGCGAAGTATCCGAAGACGCCGCTTTACGTCGTCGTCGATGACATGTGCGCGTCGGGCGGCTATTACGTCGCGGCGGCGGCGGACAAGATTTACGTGGACAAGGCGAGCATCGTCGGCTCGATTGGCGTGCTGATGGACGGTTTCGGCTTCACCGGGCTGATGGACAAGCTCGGCATCCAGCGCCGCATGCATACGGCGGGCGCGAACAAGGGTTCGTTCGATCCGTTTTCGCCCGAGACGCCGCAGATGACCGCGCACGCCCAGGACATGCTCGATCAGATCCACGCGCAGTTCATCGACGCGGTGAAACAGGGGCGCGGCACGCGTCTGAAGGACGATCCTGACTTGTTTTCGGGAGAGTTCTGGACAGGCGAGAAGAGCGTCCAGCTTGGACTCGCGGATGGTTTCGGCGACGCCAGCTACGTCGCGCGCGAGATCATCAAGCAGCCGGATATCGTCGATTACACGCAGAAGGAAAGCATCGGCGAGAAGGTGGTGAAGCGCTTTGGCGCTTCTGTCGGCGATGCGGCGGTGCGGGCGTTGACGCTTGGCGGGAAGGTGCAGGTGCGGTGAGGGCGTGAGGGCGAGCAGCGCACAAACCCACGCCTGACCGCACCGACCTCAAGCCCCCAGCAACAGAAAAATCGCCGGCCGTTTGTGCAATTCCGGCGCGGCTTGCTTCTTCCAGTCCGCTGCCGTGCGCGTCACGATGGTTTCGCCCGGCAGCGTCAAATCCACCGCGACGCAGATCAGCGTCGATGGCGCGCAGGTCGCGATGAGCGTGTCCAGCATCGCCCGATTGCGATACGGTGTTTCGATGAAAATCTGCGTCTGGTTCGCCTTGCGCGACAGTTGTTCCAGCTCGCGCAGGCGCTTGCCGCGCTCGGCGGCATCCACGGGAAGATAGCCGTTGAACGCGAAGCTCTGGCCGTTCATGCCCGACGCCATGAGCGCGAGCAGAATTGAACTCGGTCCGACGAACGGCACGACCTTCACGCCTCGCTGATGCGCGCGCCGCACGAGCAGCGCGCCCGGATCGGCGACGGCGGGGCAGCCGGCTTCCGAGACGAGTCCCGCGTCGGCGCCGGCGAGAATCGGCGCGAGCAGTTTGTCGATTTCGCCGGGCGGCGTATTGACGTTCAGCTCCCGAACCTCGATTTCCTGAATCGGCCGCGTCGTGCCTACTTTCTTGAGGAATGCGCGCGTCGTCTTGGCGTTCTCGCCGATGTAATAACCTAGCGCGGCTGCCTGCGCGCGCACCGGCTCGGGCAGCACTTGCGCGAGTGCTTCGGCATCGCCTTCGCCAAGCGTATTGGGGATCAGATAAAGGACGCCGCTCATGCTGCCGCTCCGAGAAGGGGGAAACCGGCCGCGCGCAACATCTTGCTCAGCGCGATGAGCGGCAGGCCGATGAGCGCGGTGGGATCGTCGGAGTCGATCGCATCGAGCAATGCAATGCCGAGCCCTTCGGACTTGGCGCTGCCCGCGCAGTCGTAGGGCGTTTCGGCGCGAAGGTAGGCTTCGATTTCGGCGTCCGTGTAATCGCGAAACTGCACGCGGGTGACGATGTCGGCCGATTGCACGCTTTCCGTGGTGCTGTCGAACACGCACAGCGCGCTGTGGAAGTCGACGCCGCGGCCGCGCATCGCGCGCAGTTGCGCGACGGCGTTGTCGTGCGTGCCGGGCTTGCCGATCTGACGTCCGTCGAAGGTCGCGACCTGATCGGAGCCGATTATGAGCGCGCCCGGCGCCTCGACTGCCGCCGCGCGCGCCTTGGCGATGGAAAGACGCACGGCCGTTGCCTCGGGCGATTCGCCGGCAAGCGGCGTTTCATCGACATCGGACACGATGACATCGAAAGGTATGCGCAAACGCGCCAATAACTCGCGCCGATATGGCGAACCCGACGCCAGAACCAGGCGTCGCGTGGGCGAAGACGAAGCAAAAACGTCGGACATAAAGGGAAATCAGCAAAAATGGGTGAAAAACGACGGGTTGCGAACGAGTCCTTAAGTGTTTGACTCGAAAGAACAAAGCCGTTATAGTTTTGGGCTTTTCATCGGTACGGCGCTTGGGCGCTCTAGCCGGTGAGTCGGTAAGGGATAACTAGTATCGTAGTACCGCGGAATCAACGAAGGCGGCGCAACAAAGGTGACGCAAACAAAGCACGTTTGACGTCGTGCTGCAAATCCGGGCAAGCCACGCCTGCCTTTTGGCACCGGGCGGTGCATACTGACTCGTAGCAGTACCGGACTGTAGCAGCGGGCGCGTAGCCAATTGCAGACTCAAGCGCTAACCGAAGCGCCGACCGCACCCGAACGAAACACGTACGAACAACGCACGGCACATAGCAGGAGCGCACATGACTCAGAATCCTGGCAAACCTGCGAGCCCCGCCAATCCGCGCGCGCTCGATCTTTACGATTTTGCCAAGAGCGGCAGGCAGGCAGCGGGCGCGGTCCGCGTTTCGCAACTGCCGCGCATGTTAGCCGAAGTGCCGGCAGATGCGCCAGACCGCGACACGGTGTTCACCTGGCAGGCCGAGGGATCGACCCAGCCGGAATTGCAGGACAACGGCACGGAAGCGCCGCAGCCTTATTTGCGCCTCGCGGTGCACGGCTCGGTTTATCTGATGTGCCAGCGCTGTCTTTTGCCGTATTCGCAGCATCTCGATGTCGATGCGACTGATCGGATCGTGGCGACGGAAGAAGAAGCGGACGAGTATCCGCTCGATGACGATGAAGTCGATGTGATCGTAGGCTCGCATCAGTTCGATCTGATCGACTTGATCGAAGAAGAGTTGTTGTTGGCCTTGCCGCTCGTGCCGAAGCACAACGTCTGCCCCAAGGTGCATGAAAGTCTGCTCCAGGGCGAAGACGGTGACGAAGCAGGCGAAGCGGACGGCGAACCGGGCGCTTCTGGAAAATCGGACAAGCCCAATCCGTTTGCCGTTCTGCAGAAACTCAAGGACGACAAGAAGCATTGAACGGACTCGAGGCTCGAGCCTTGGCAATGTCGGCAATGAGCCGGGGCAAAGCTCTAGCAGGATCGGCAGCACGCAACAAACTGGTGGCGCGAAGCGCTCACGATCAACCCGATGGCCTGCAGGTCGAGGGCTGTCGGCGGTTCGGGCTGTGTTAGAATTCGCAAAATTTTTCTGGAGTAATCATGGCAGTTCAGCAAAACAAGAAGTCGCCGTCGAAGCGCGGCATGCACCGTTCCCACGACTTCCTCAACGCAGCGCCGCTGGCAGTTGAGCCGAGCACGGGTGAAGTGCATCTGCGTCACCACGTGAGCCCGAATGGCTACTATCGTGGCAAGAAAGTCGTCAAGACGAAGAACGACTAAGCGTTTCGCGCTTGGCTTGATGCGTCACCGCACAGCGGACGCTCGCGCCTGCTACGCTTTTGACACTTTCCCGGTACGACAAGAAGGCGGCATTTCACTGCCGCTTTTTTGTGCCTGAAATTCGTCGCTTCCCATGACCGTAAAGATAACCATTGACTGCATGGGAGGCGATCACGGTCCGGCCGTGACCGTTCCCGCTGCCGTCAATTTCGTGCGCGCGCATCCCGACGCGCATCTGATGCTCGTCGGCATCGAGCAGTCCATTCGCGCGCAATTGAAAAAATTGAAGGCGCTGGACGAACCACGCCTGACCGTCGTTCCCGCGACCGAAGTCGTCGCCATGGACGACCCCGTCGAAGTCGCGCTGCGCAAGAAGAAAGATTCGTCGATGCGCGTCGCGCTCAACCTCGTCAAAGAGGGCGAGGCGCAAACCTGCATCTCCGCCGGCAACACCGGCGCGCTCATGGCGGTCTCCCGCTATGTGTTGAAAACGCTCGCCGGTATCGAGCGGCCGGCCATCGCGTTCGCCATGCCGAGCCAGAAGGGCTACACCACCGTGCTCGATCTCGGCGCCAATGTCGACTGCGAACCCGAGCATCTGCTGCAGTTCGCGGAAATGGGCCACGCGCTCGTTTCGGCGATCGAAGGGCGCGAGCGGCCGACCATCGGCTTGCTCAATATCGGCGAAGAAGTCATCAAGGGCAACGAAACGATCAAGCGCGCGGGCGAACTGCTGCGTGCGAGCACGCTCAACTTCTACGGCAACGTGGAAGGCAACGACATCTATAAAGGCACGACCGATGTCGTGGTCTGCGACGGCTTCGTCGGCAATGTCGCGTTGAAGACTTCCGAAGGTCTCGCGAAAATGCTCGCCGACATCATCAAGGAAGAGTTCAGCCGCAACCTGCCGAGCAAGCTGATGGCGCTGGTGGCGCTGCCCGTTCTCAAGCGTTTCAAGAAGCGCGTCGATCCCGCGCAATATAACGGCGCCGCCTTGCTGGGATTGCGCGGCCTCGTGATCAAGAGCCACGGATCGGCCGAAGCCTTCGGGTTTGAGTGGGCCATCAAACGCGGGTATGATGCCGTCAAAAATGGTGTGCTCGAACGTCTCGTGCGCGCAATGGAGGAGAATGCGCCTGCCGCGCGCGAAGGCGCCGCGAGCACTTCCGCCACCGATGCCGCAAGCGGCGTCGCGACGGAACTGAACCCGCAGCCGAACTCGCGTCCGAATCCGCCGGACGCCTCGGGCACTGCGCTACACTCGAAGGCATAATGGCTCAATCCAATCTTTACGCTCGAGTGCTCGGCACAGGCAGCTATCTGCCGGCCGAGCGCGTTACGAATCAGGCATTGGCGGACCGTCTCGCTAAAGAAGGCGTCGAGACGAGCGACGAATGGATCGTCGCGCGAACCGGCATTCACGCACGGCACTTCGCGGCTCCCGATCAAACCACGAGCGATCTCGCGCTGGTCGCATCGCAACGAGCCATCGAGGCGGCGGGCATCGACCCGCAATCCATCGATCTCATTATCGTGGCAACCTCCACGCCGGACTTCGTGTTTCCGAGCACGGCGTGTCTCTTGCAGAACAAGCTCGGCATCAAAAACAACGGCGCGGCGTTCGACGTGCAGGCCGTCTGTTCCGGTTTCGCTTATGGCGTCGCGACGGCGGACAGTTTCATTCGCAGCGGTCTGAATCGCACGGCGCTCGTCGTCGGCGCGGAAACGTTCTCGCGCATTCTCGACTTCAAGGACCGCACGACCTGCGTGCTGTTCGGCGACGGCGCGGGCGCGGTCGTGCTGCAGGCGTCCGAGGAAGCGGGCGTGCTGTCGAGCGCGCTGCATGCGGACGGCAGCTATTCCGACATTCTCTGCACGCCGGGCAACGTGAACGGCGGCGTGATTTCAGGCAGCGCGTTCCTGCACATGGATGGCCAGGCGGTGTTCAAGCTCGCCGTCAACGTGCTCGAAAAAGTGGCTATCGAAGCGCTGGAGAAAGCGAAGCTCACGCCGAACGACATCGACTGGCTGATCCCCCATCAAGCCAACATCCGCATCATGCAGAGCACTTGCCGCAAGCTGCATCTGCCGCAGGAGCGCATGGTCGTGACGGTGGGCGAGCATGGCAATACGTCGGCGGCGTCGATTCCGCTAGCGCTCGATGTCGCCGTGCGCGACGGGCGTATCAAGCGTGGCCAGAACGTGCTGATCGAAGGCGTGGGCGGCGGCTTCACGTGGGGCGCGTCGGTCTTCCGCTATTGATCGCTCAAGCCACTCGCTTTCTTCCTCAATCTTCTCGATCCCCATCAATCTGAATTCGATCCGCTGAAAAGGCCGCCGCGACCGCACCATGCGCGCGCGGCGCAAGCACAGCCGGCGTCGGCCATTTGCCGGCCGGCGCAGAGAGGCGGATCGTTCCAATCCAACGAGGACGATATGAAATTTGCGTTCGTTTTCCCCGGCCAGGGTTCGCAGTCGATCGGCATGCTCAGCGCATTCGCCGATCACGCCGTCGTGCGCGACACCGTGCAGCAGGCATCCGATGCGCTCGGCCAGGATCTCGGCAAGCTGATCGCCGAAGGTCCGGCCGAAGAGCTGAATCTCACGACCAACACACAGCCCGTCATGCTGACGGCGGCTTATGCCATTTACCGCGTGTGGGAAGCACAAACCGGTCTGAAGCCGGCGATCGTTGCAGGCCATAGCCTCGGCGAATACACCGCGCTCGTCGCGGCCGGCGCGCTGGCTTTCGCGGATGCCGTGCCGCTCGTGCGATTCCGCGCGCAAGCAATGCAGAGCGCGGTTCCGGTGGGCGTCGGCGGCATGGCCGCGATCCTGGGTCTCGACGACGACACCGTGCGCGCCGTCTGCGCCGAAGCGTCGTCGGCGGGCGTGGTCGAAGCCGTCAACTTCAACGCGCCGGCGCAAGTCGTGATCGCGGGCTCCAAGGCGGCCGTCGAAAAGGCATGCGAAGTCGCGAAGGCGAAGGGCGCGAAGCGCGCGCTGCCGCTGCCGGTTTCCGCGCCGTTTCATTCGTCGCTGCTCAAGCCCGCTTCGGACCAGTTGCGCGATTACCTCGCGAAGGTCGACATCGAGGCGCCGCGGATTCCGCTGATCAATAACATCGACGTGGCAAACGTCTCCGATCCCGCCGCTATCAAGGACGCGCTCGTGCGTCAGGCAGCAGGCCCGGTGCGCTGGGTCGATTGCGTGCAGGCGATTGCGCGCGAAGGCGTCACGCACGTGATTGAATGCGGTCCGGGCAAGGTGCTCGCGGGTCTCACGAAGCGGATCGACGGCAACCTCGTCGCCGGATCGATTTTCGATCCGGCATCGCTCGAAGAAACGCGCAAACTGATCGCTGCATAGTCGGAGTGGAACAATGAATCTGGACAATCAGGTAGCTATCGTCACGGGCGCGTCGCGCGGCATTGGCCGGGCAATCGCGCTGGAACTCGCGCGGCAGGGCGCGACGGTCATCGGCACGGCGACGAGCGAAAGCGGCGCGGCCGGCATCGGCGAAGCGTTGCAGCAAGCGGGCGGCAAGGGTCGCGGCGCGGTGCTCGACGTCAACGACGCAGCCGCCGCGGACTCGTTCATCGAGTCCACGGTCAAGGAGTTCGGTGGCCTGAACATTCTCGTGAACAACGCGGGCATCACCAAAGATCAGCTCGCCATGCGCATGAAAGATGACGAATTCGACGCCGTCATCGACACCAATCTGCGCGCCGTGTTTCGTCTATCACGCGCCGTCCTGCGCCCCATGATGAAGGCGCGTGGCGGGCGCATCATCAACATCACGTCGGTGGTCGGCTCGTCGGGCAATCCCGGCCAGGCCAACTATGCGGCGGCGAAGGCGGGCGTGGCGGGCATGACGCGGGCGCTCGCACGCGAGATCGGCAGCCGCGGCATTACGGTGAACTGCATCGCGCCGGGTTTCATCGATACCGACATGACCAAGGTTTTGCCCGAAGAGCAGCGCACCGCGCTCACCGCGCAGATACCACTTGGCCGACTGGGCAGCCCGGAAGATATCGCGCATGCTGTGTCGTTCCTGGCGTCGCCGTTCGCTGGATACATCACCGGCACGACCTTGCACGTGAACGGCGGCATGTACATGTAAAGCTGTAAAGGCGAGGAAAGGGCGCAATAGGCATTTCGCCGTTTTTCGCTTAATATCCGCGCCGAGACGGGCGCGCAAAATGCTCAAGGCATGGCGCGCACCGCCGGACTCGGTGGCAGAAAAAATCGCTGTGAAGCCCGGCAAGCCCTCTTGTAGGAGCGCGTCGGGCAGCGCAGCATGGAACTGACGCGCCGTATTTTGCGGGTCCAAACCTGATAAAATGCGCGCACTCGTATTTTTGAACTTTTTATCCCTCGGAGGGCTGCATGGACAACATCGAACAGCGCGTGAAGAAGATCGTCGCCGAACAACTCGGCGTGGCCGAAGCTGAAATCAAGAACGAAGCTTCGTTCGTCAACGATCTCGGCGCTGACTCGCTCGATACCGTCGAACTGGTGATGGCACTGGAAGACGAGTTCGGCATGGAAATTCCCGATGAAGAGGCAGAAAAGATCACCACGGTTCAGCAAGCAATCGACTACGCTCGCGCCAACGTCAAGGCCTAAGGCCGGACGCGCCAGCGACTCATCGCTCATCGAGCCAGATGTTTTGTCGCTGCTCAGACCGATTTAACAGCCACAGGGCACACAGGGCGGTTTCCTGTGGGCGCTGTGGCTTTTGTTTTTCGTCATTCTATGGATAAGGGGTTATCGTGAGCCGTCGTCGAGTTGTTGTTACAGGCCTTGGGCTCGTTTCGCCTGTCGGCAATACCGTTGCCGACGGCTGGGCGAATCTGGTCGCGGGCAAGTCGGGCATCGCCAACATCACCAAGTTCGATGCCACGAACTTCTCCACGCGTTTCGCGGGCGAAGTGAAGGGCTTCAACATCGAAGACTACATGCCCGCCAAAGAAGCGCGCCACATGGATACCTTCATCCATTACGGCTTTGCGGCCGGCGTGCAGGCCATGCAGGACAGCGGCCTCGAAATCACCGAGGAAAACGCGGAGCGCGTGGGCGTGGTGGTGGGTTCGGGCATCGGCGGCTTGCCGATGATCGAAGTCACCCAAACCGAGCTGCTCAACCGCGGTCCGCGCCGTATTTCGCCGTTCTTCGTGCCGGCGTCGATCATCAACATGATCTCCGGTCATCTGTCCATCCGCTTCGGTCTCAAGGGTCCGAATCTGGCCATCGTCACGGCTTGCACGACCGGTTTGCACTGCATCGGCGAAGCATCGCGTTTGATCGAATACGGCGACGCGGACGTGATGATCGCGGGCGGCGCGGAAGCCACGGTTTCTCCGCTCGGTATCGGCGGCTTTGCGGCGGCGCGCGCGCTCTCGCAGCGTAACGACGACCCCGCCACGGCCAGCCGCCCGTGGGACACCGACCGCGACGGCTTCGTGCTTGGCGAAGGCGCGGGCGTGATGGTGCTCGAAGAGTACGAACACGCGAAGGCGCGCGGCGCGAAGATCTATGCGGAAGTGCTCGGCTACGGCATGAGCGGCGACGCCTATCACATGACCGCACCGCCCGAAGACGGCGACGGCGGCCGCCGCGCCATGGTCAACGCGTTGAAGAACGCGAAGGTCAATGTCGACGAAGTGAACTACGTGAACGCGCACGGCACGTCCACGCCGCTCGGCGATATCGCGGAAACCACGGGCATCAAGCGCGCGCTCGGCGATCACGCGAAGAGCGTCGTCGTCAATTCCACCAAGTCGATGACCGGCCACTTGCTGGGCGGCGCGGGCGGGCTGGAGTCGGTCTTTACCGTGCTCGCGATCCATAACCAGGTTTCGCCGCCGACCATCAACATCTTCAACCAGGACCCGCAGTGCGACCTGGACTACTGCGCGAACACCGCGCGGGAAATGAAGATCGACGTCGCGGTGAAAAATTCGTTCGGCTTCGGCGGAACGAACGGTTCGCTCGTCTTCAAGCGTCACTAAGCACGCGCGCTCGTCGGGACGGGAACGGAATGACGAGCGCGTTTGTCGATCGGCCGCAACGGGATGCCGGCACGCCGCCGCGCATCGCGCTGCAGCCGTCGCGTTTTCTGCAGGCCGCGCTGCTCGGGTTCATCGTCGTCGCCGGTTTCGCGGTGTTCCAGTGCGTACACGGGCACGCCGGCGCGTTCGATGCCTTCGCCGCGTCTGCAACATGCGTCGCTACGCTCGGTTTGACTGCGCGGCGCTGGGCGCGTCGGCAACCGGCGGCCGTCGGTCTGCATGCAGATGGCTTGACCGTCTGGGACCGTGCCGGGAACGCGCGCTACTGGCGCATCATCGGCTGCGCGCAGTGGAGCGGGCGCTTACTCGCGCTCGACGTGTCGACGGAAGAAAAACGCCGCGAAGCACTGCTCATCGCCGCCGATTCCCTCGACGCCGATACTTTCCGCCAGCTTTCAGTCAGCGCCCGCCGCGCGGCCAGCTCTTTCCTGTAAAGACTGTAACGGTCGATGAGCATCCGGGATAACGCGAAGGCCGGGAGGCTACAATAGCCGTCCGCGCAACTCCCCAAAGTGAAACGGATTTCCCAGGTGAGCGAAAAAGAAATCGACCAATTGCTGGTCGAGCGTGTCCAAAAAGGTGACAAGGCCGCGTTCGAACTGCTGGTCGCCAAATACCACCGCAAGATCATTCGACTGATCTCGCGCCTCGTGCGCGACCCCGCCGAGGTCGAGGACGTCGCCCAGGACGCCTTTATCAAGGCTTATCGCGCGCTGCCGCAGTTTCGCGGCGAATCGGCCTTCTACACCTGGCTCTACCGGATTGCGGTCAACACGGCAAAGAATTACCTTGCCACTCAAGGACGCCGCGCTCCAACTTCTACCGAAGCCGATGCAGAAGAAGCGGAAACTTTCTCCGATGCAGACCAACTAAGGGATATCAACACGCCCGAGTCGATGTTGATGAGCAAGCAGATTGCCCAGACGGTCAATGCTGCGATGGCGCTGCTGCCCGAGGAATTACGCACCGCCATCACGCTCCGGGAAATCGAGGGTTTAAGTTACGAAGAAATCGCCGAAATGATGGCATGCCCTATCGGCACCGTCAGATCAAGAATTTTCCGTGCTCGCGAAGCCATTGCGGCAAAATTGCGTCCGTTGTTGGACACTCCTGAAGGCAAGCGCTGGTAGGCAGCGCGTCGCCCCTGGGCAGGGACGCAATATCTGGGTTAGGTGGTGTCACTACGGGGTGGTGTCAGAGATGGGGAGCATCATGGGGTCGGTTCCGGTGCAATCGAATAACAGTTCGCGCGGTGAGCGCCTTTCCGCGTTCGTGGACGGCGAGTCGCTCGACGAACTCGGAAATATCAGCCAGTTTCTTGCTGAACTCAATAACCGTGACCGCGCGTCATGGTCGGACTATCACCTGATCGGCGACGCGCTGCGTTCCGACGATCTGGCAGAAAGCCCGGCGAAGAGCAGCGCGTTCATGACAGCGTTTGCAGCGCGTTTCGAGGCCGAGGCGCATGTGCTGGCGCCGGCTGCGGTGGCACAGACACAGAAGGCGCGTGGCGGCATGTTGCGCCGTCGTGTCGTGCCGGCTTTCGCCGTTGCCGCGGCGGCTGCCACGCTCACGTGGATCGTCGTGCCGCAGTTGCAGGGCGTCGACAGCCGTCTGGGCGCGCCAGTGGCAAGCACGCAGGGCGACTCGGTTCAGCGCGTCGCCATGGCGTCCGTGCCGGCCGTCAGCGCGCGCGCGCCGGTGGTGGAGGCGAACATCATCCGCGACGCGAGCCTCGATCAATACCTCGAAGCGCATCAACAGTTCTCTCAGCAGCCGGCCATGCCCGGCTCCATGCCTTTGATTCGCGCGGCGGTGACGACGCAGGGCCAATAACCTGATGGCGAGTGTGCGGTTGAATAAAACTAGATATTGGGGGCGGCTGCCGGCGTTGATGCTTTGCGCAGCCGCGTTGTTCGCGGCGGCATCGAGCAGTTTCGCTCAGGGGGACAACCCCGCCGCCCAGCGCAAGACAGCCGCCACTCTGCTCAACCGCATTCACGAAGCGGCCCAGCAGCAGAATTACGAGGGTACTTTCGTTTATCAGCGCGGTGCGACGGTGCAGTCGTCGCGCATCACGCATGTCGCCACGCGCGGCGACGGCGAATACGAATCGCTCGAAAGTCTCGACGGCGCCCCGCGCCGCATGCTTCGTCACGACGACGACATGTACACGTTCGTCCCGGAGCGCCATCTGCTCGTGGTCGAACATCGGCAGAGCAAGGATTCTTTTCCCGCTTTGTTATCGACGAGCGGCGATCAGGTTCTGTCCGTCTACGAACCGAAGCTCTTGGGCACCGACCGCGTGGCGGGGCTCGAAAGCCAAGTGCTCGAACTCGATCCAAAAGATTCTTACCGGTTCGCGTACAAGCTTTGGGCAGATGCCAAGACTGGCTTGCTATTGCGCGCCCAGACGCTCGATCCGGACGGCCAGGTGCTGGAACAGCTTTCGTTCTCTCAGGTGCGTATAGGCGGGGCGATCGACAAGGCGTCGATTGCAAGCGGCATGCGCAGCACGGCGGGCTGGACCACGGTGCGGCCTCCCGTGCAGCCGGTGGATATCGAAGCGCAAGGCTGGCAACTCACGCCGAATATCGCGGGCTTTCGCAAGATTCGCGAGTTGCGCCGTCCGATGGCGTCGAGCCAGCCAGGCCAGCCGGCCATCCCGGTCGATCAGGCCGTGTTCTCCGACGGCCTCGCCGCCATCTCGGTTTTTATCGAACCGGTGGAGAAAAGCGCGCGCAAGGAAGGCGCCGGTAATAGCGGCGCGACTCATGTACTCGTCAAGCGCCGCGGCGATTTCTGGATTACCTTGCTAGGTGAGGTGCCGCAATCCACGTTGCAGCAATTTGCTTCTGCCATAGAATACAAGCCTTCCAAGTAATCCCTCGGCCTTAGACATATGAGCAACTACTCGCTGCGCAAGTTCTTCGCGGCCGCGGCGCTCGCCGTGTGCCTGCCGTTCCTCTCGCAGACAGCAGCGGCAGTGCCAACGGTGAATCTGCCCGACTTCACCACGCTGGTCGACAAGGTGGGGCCTTCGGTCGTCAATATCCGCACGACGTCGCGTGTCGGGTCGAGCAGCGACCTGCGCGGTTTGCCGCCTGGCCTCGATGAAGGCGACATGTCCGAATTCTTCCGGCGCTTTTTCGGTATTCCGATGCCCGGTCAGCCCGGCTCGCCGCGCGGAAACGGCGGTGGCGGCGGTGGCGGTGGCCAGGGTGGCGGCGGACAAGGCGGGGGCGGCAGCGGCGGCGATCAGGGCAAGGGCGGCAGCCGCACCCCCGACGACAGCCAGGACAACTCGGAACAAAGCAGCGGCGTAGGCTCGGGCTTCATCCTGTCCACGGACGGCTATGTGATGACCAATGCCCACGTCGTGGACGACGCGGACACCATCTACGTCACGCTCACCGACAAGCGCGAGTTCAAGGCGCGTCTCGTGGGCGTGGACGAGCGCACGGATGTGGCCGTCGTGAAGATCAGCGCGGCGAATCTGCCGGCGATCACCATCGGCGACTCGAACAAGGTGCGCGTAGGCGAATGGGTACTCGCCATCGGCTCGCCGTTCGGCCTCGACAACACGGTGACGGCGGGCATCGTCAGCGCGAAGGGTCGCGACACCGGCGACTATCTGCCGTTCATCCAGACCGATGTGGCGGTCAATCCGGGCAACTCGGGCGGTCCGCTCATCAACATGGCGGGCGAGGTGATCGGCATCAATTCGCAGATCTACAGCCGCACCGGCGGCTTCATGGGCATCTCGTTCGCCATTCCGATCGACGAAGCCATCCGCGTCGCGGACCAGTTGAAGACGACGGGCAAGGTCACGCGCGGACGTATCGCGGTGGCGATCGGCGAAGTGACGAAGGACGTCGCCGACTCGCTCGGTCTGCCGAAGGCGCAGGGTGCGCTCGTGTCGAGCGTGGAATCGGGCGGTCCCGCGGACAAGGCGGGCGTGCAGCCGGGCGACATCATTCTCAAGTTCAATGGCGTGAACGTGGAGACGGCCACCGATCTGCCGCGCATGGTGGGCGACACGAAGCCGGGCGCCAAGGCCACCATCACGGTCTGGCGCAAAGGCCAGTCGCGCGATCTGCCTATTACGATTGCCGAGATGCAGCCGGACAAGGTCGCGAAGACCGAGCAGAAGAAGCCGACGCAGCCGAAGGAACGCGCCAGCAATTCCCTGGGACTCGCGGTCAGCGACCTCACGGCTGATCAGAAGAAGTCGCTCAAGCTGACGAGCGGCGTGCAGGTCGATGCAGTGGAAGGTCCGGCCGCGCGCGCGGGCTTCCAGAAGGGCGACATCATCCTGCGCGTCGGCGATACCGACATCACGAGCTCCAAGCAGTTCGAGGCCGTGGCGCAGAATCTCGACGCCAGCAAGATGATCGCGGTGCTCGTGCGGCGCGGCGACAACACACAGTTCGTGCCGTTGCGCCCGCGCGTGCCGGCGCAAAAGTAATCGACATGAGCCAGTCACCGGGCGGGCCATTTATCCTGTATGGTCGCGCCTGGTGTCATCTCTGCGAGGACATGCGCGCCGAGCTCGAACCCATCGCAGAGCAGTTTGGCCGAGCAATTCTTTGGATCGATATCGACGAAGACCCGGCGCTCGAAGCGCGTTACGACGAGCGCGTGCCGGTGCTGATGCTGGCAGGCGTCGAACTATGCCAGTATCGGCTCGACGCAAACGCGGTCAGGGCGGCGCTCGATCAGGGCTAAAGGCGAAAAGCGCCGGCCCATCCCTATTTCGGCTAAAATGCTGAAGTTTTCCCCAAATTTTCAAGGCGTGCTCCGCGTTATTCGAGGGCGCGCCTTTTTCGCTTGATCGGCA
Source organism: Caballeronia sp. GACF4 (assembly GCF_023631025.1). NCBI lineage: Bacteria > Pseudomonadati > Pseudomonadota > Betaproteobacteria > Burkholderiales > Burkholderiaceae > Caballeronia > Caballeronia sp. GACF4. Next base: position 280,873 of record NZ_JALQDW010000007.1, on the reverse strand, counting down.
CTGAATGAATCATATTCGTAACTTTTCGATCATTGCGCACATCGATCACGGTAAGTCCACGCTCGCTGACCGCATCATCCAGTTGTGCGGCGGTCTGTCTGACCGGGAGATGGAAGCGCAGGTGCTCGATTCAATGGACCTGGAACGCGAGCGTGGCATTACCATCAAGGCGCAGACGGCCGCGCTGACCTACAAGGCGCGCGACGGTAAGGTCTACAACCTTAATCTGATCGATACCCCCGGACACGTCGACTTCTCCTATGAAGTCAGCCGCTCGCTTTCCGCATGCGAAGGCGCGCTCCTCGTCGTCGATGCCAGCCAGGGCGTCGAGGCGCAGACAGTCGCGAACTGCTACACCGCCATCGAGCTCGGCGTCGAAGTCGTGCCGGTGCTGAACAAGATCGACTTGCCGGCCGCCAACCCCGAGAACGCAATCACCGAGATCGAAGACGTGATCGGTATCGACGCGACGGACGCCGTGCATTGCAGCGCGAAGACCGGTCTGGGCGTGGAAGACGTGCTCGAATCGCTCATTCTCAAAGTGCCGCCGCCGAAGGGCGACACGGAAGCACCGTTGCAGGCGCTCATCATCGACTCGTGGTTCGACAATTACGTCGGCGTGGTCATGCTGGTGCGTATCGTCAACGGCACGCTGCGTCCGCGAGACAAGATCAAGATGATGGCGACCGGCGCGCAGTATCCGGTCGAGCATCTCGGCGTGTTCGCGCCGAAGTCGACCAACCTCTCGCAGTTGTCGGCGGGGCAGGTGGGCTTCGTCATCGCGGGCATCAAGGAACTGACGGCGGCAAAAGTGGGCGATACCGTCACGCTTACCAACCGTCCCGCCGCCGAGCCGCTGCCGGGCTTCAAGGAAGTGAAGCCGCAGGTGTTCGCGGGTCTCTATCCGGTCGAAGCGAACCAGTACGACGCGTTGCGCGAATCGCTCGAAAAGCTGAAGCTGAACGACGCGTCGCTGCAGTACGAGCCGGAAGTCTCGCAAGCGCTGGGCTTCGGTTTTCGTTGCGGCTTTCTCGGCCTTCTGCACATGGAAATCGTGCAGGAGCGGCTCGAGCGCGAATTCGACATGGACCTCATCACCACCGCGCCCACGGTGATCTATCAGGTCCTGCAACGCGACGGCACCACCATCTCGGTCGAGAATCCGGCGAAGATGCCTGAGCCGCCGAAGATCGAGGAAGTGCGCGAGCCTATCGTCACCGTGAACCTCTATATGCCGCAGGAATATGTCGGCTCGGTCATCACGCTCTGTACGAACAAGCGCGGCCAGCAAACCAACATGCAGTATCACGGCCGGCAGGTGCAGCTCACCTATGAAATTCCCATGGCCGAAATCGTGCTCGACTTTTTCGACCGGCTGAAGTCCACTTCGCGCGGCTATGCGTCGATGGATTACGAGTTCAAGGAATATCGCGCGGCGGATGTCGTGAAGGTCGACATGCTCATCAACGGCGACAAGGTCGATGCGCTCTCGGTCATCGTGCATCGTTCGCAAAGCCAGCATCGCGGGCGCGAAGTGGCGTCGAAGATGCGCGAGCTCATCCCGCGCCAGATGTATGACGTGGCAATTCAAGCGACCATCGGCTCGAACATCATCGCGCGCGAGAACATCAAGGCCTTGCGCAAGAACGTGCTCGCCAAGTGTTACGGCGGCGACATTTCACGTAAGAAGAAGCTGCTTGAAAAGCAGAAGGCGGGCAAGAAGCGCATGAAGCAGGTCGGCTCGGTCGAAATCCCGCAGGAGGCTTTCCTCGCAATCCTGCGTGTGGACGACTAAGTCCCGCCTGGTGCGCCTGAACGCCAATAACAAGAACTGAAGATAACCACCGGAAGCGATTGAATGAATTTCGCACTGATTCTCCTGATTCTCGTCGTGTTGACGGGCATTGCATGGGTGCTGGACAAGCTGGTGTTCCAGCCGCAGCGCCGCCGTTCGGCGGATGCCGCGGTCGCCGAGTTCGACCGTCAACAGGAACGCGTGGGCGAGCGTTTCGCCGATGAAAATGCCGCGCAGACGCGCGCCCGTCTGCATGACGACAAGCTGCGTCAGCCGTGGTGGCTCGAATACACGGCGAGCTTTTTCCCCGTGATCCTCGCGGTGTTCGTGGTGCGCTCGTTCGTCGTCGAGCCGTTCAAGATTCCGTCGGGCTCCATGGTGCCAACCTTGCTCGTCGGCGACTTCATCCTCGTGAACAAGTACGAATACGGCCTGCGTCTGCCGATCAGCAATACCAAGCTGACCAGCGGCAAGCCGCTGTCGCGCGGCGATGTGGTCGTGTTCCGCTATCCGAAGGACGAGTCGGTCGACTACATCAAGCGCGTGATCGGCCTGCCGGGCGACACCATCGCGTACGAAGACAAGAAGCTCACGATCAACGGCAAACCGGTGCCCGAAACGCCGCTGCCCGATTACTTCGACGAAGAGCGGGTTGGTTACGCGAAGCAGTTCGTCGAAGACCTCGACGGCCGCAAGAACGCCATCCTGAACAATCCGCAAGTGCCGCCGTTCGTCATGGGCGCAGACGACTACCCGTTTCGCGACAACTGCAACTACAACGCGCAAGGCGTGACGTGCAAGGTGCCGCCGGGCCATTACTTCATGATGGGCGACAACCGCGACAACAGTGCCGACAGCCGCTACTGGGGCTTCGTGCCGGACGCGAATATCGTCGGTCGCGCGTTTTTCATCTGGATGAACTTCAGCAATCTGAAGCGTATCGGTTCGTTCGATTGATCGGGCGCGAGTTCGCGCGTAACGCGCCCCGACAATGCTTCGAAACGGCGTGAAGAAGCGCGGCTAACACCGTCTCGCCACGTGTTTTCCTGGCCCGCCGGGCGGAATCGACCGTCCGCGCGGGCGCGTTATACTCTGTCCATGCCCTCTTCTCCGTTGGAAAGCCGGTTGCGGTACGAATTTCGCAATGCGGAATTGCTGCGCCAGGCGATGACACACCGTAGTCACAGCGCCACGCACAATGAACGGCTCGAATTTCTCGGCGATTCCGTTCTAAATTGCGTGGTGGCCGCGCTTTTGTTCCAGCGATTCGGCAAGCTCGACGAAGGCGATCTTTCGCGCGTGCGAGCGAATCTCGTCAAACAGCAGTCGTTGTATGAAATTGCGCAGGCGCTGAACGTGTCCGAATGTCTTCGTCTCGGCGAAGGCGAATTGCGCAGCGGCGGTTTTCGCCGGCCGTCGATTCTCGCGGATACGCTCGAAGCCATCTTCGGGGCGATCTTCCTCGACGGCGGTTTCGACGCCGCGTACACCGTCATCAAGCGGCTTTATACGGCGGTGCTGGATCACATCGATCCGCGCACCATCGGCAAGGACGCAAAAACGCTGCTGCAGGAATATCTTCAGGGCCGCAAGATCGCGCTGCCGACTTACACCGTCGTCGCCACGCACGGCGCGGCCCACAATCAGCAATTCGAAGTGGAATGCTCGGTGCCGAAACTGGACGTGAAAGTGTCCGGTTCGGGCGCGAGCCGTCGTGCGGCGGAGCAGGCCGCGGCGAAGAAAGCGCTCGACGACGTCATGGCCGCCGCTCCGACGCTCGCCGTCAAGCCCAAACGCAAGGGCGCGCGGGCCGCGAAGCTGGCGGAAGCCGAAGTCGTTCCGGGCGTGACAGGCGTGCAGGCTGCGCTCGATCTGCGCTCGCCGGACCGGCGCGAGCGGGATCGCGACCGAGTACATCACGGCTCGCATGCACACGCTGAAGACAAGCCGTCCACCGCGCCACTCGCCGTGATCCGCGCAACGCATGTCGAGCCATCGGCGGCGTCGTTCGCGGCGTCGGACAAGCCGGAGCGCGTGGTGATCCATCGGCCGGAACGTTCGAGCAAGAGCGAAGCGCCGCCGGTTGTCGAGGGCAGTCACGCGGTCACGAGCGAGGCAGATTCGCCCGCGGACAAAAGCAGCAACGAAAGCCGTAGCAGCGCGAGCCCGGAAGCGCCCGCGCCCCGCGTCGTGCGCGCCGCCGACGCCGGTCACTAAAGCGCATCACCAGGCGCCACGCGCATCTGCGCATAACGAACACATCTTATGAACGCTCCCACATCTTCCGGTTTCCGCTGCGGCATGGTCGCGATCGTCGGCCGCCCCAACGTCGGCAAATCCACGCTGATGAACGCGCTCGTCGGCCAGAAGGTGAGCATCACCTCGCGCAAGGCGCAGACGACGCGGCACCGAATCACCGGCATTCACACGCTCGACGACGCGCAGTATATTTTCGTCGATACCCCCGGCTTCCAGACGCGCCATAGCGGCGCGCTCAACCGCTCGCTGAATCGCGCGGTGACGTCCACGCTTTCCTCGGTCGATGCCATTCTCTTCGTGATCGAGGCAGGCCGCTTCGGCCCGGACGACCAGCGCGTGCTCGACCTTATCCCGACCGGCACGCCCACCATTCTGATTGCGAACAAGCTCGACCGCGTGGGCGACAAGGCGTCGTTGTTCCCGTTCATGCAGCAGATGTCCGCGTTGCGCGACTTCCGCGAGATCGTGCCGTTGTCGGCGAAGAATACCGACGACATCACGCGACTCATGGCGGTCATCAAGCCGTATCTGCCTGAAGGCGAGCCTATCTACGGCGAAGACGATCTGACGGATCGCAGCGAGCGCTTTCTTGCGGCCGAAATCCTGCGCGAGAAAGTGTTCCGCTGGACCGGCGACGAGTTGCCCTACACGAGCACGGTGCTGATCGACAAGTTCGAGACGGAAGGGCGCCTGCGCCGTATCTTCGCGACCATTCTCGTCGATCGCGACGGCCACAAGGCAATGATCATCGGCCAGAAGGGCGCGAAGCTCAAAACGATCAGCACCGAGGCGCGGCTCGACATGGAAAAGCTCTTCGACGGACCCGTGTATCTGGAAACCTTCGTCAAGGTCAAGAGCGGCTGGGCCGACAACGAAGCGGGCCTGCGCGCTTACGGCTACGAATGACCTTTTGCGAATGATCCATGGACGACGGCACGAACGACGCCCGGATATCCGCGCCCGCCGATGATCCCGCCAGGGACGAGTTCGAGGCGAGCGAGCGTCCCGCGCGCGCGAGCCAATCCGAAGCAAGCAGCCGTCCGGCACGCGAGGATGATTTCGACGCAACCGAACGCCCGACGCGCGCCGCGCCCAAACGCAAACGCGCGCCCGCTTCTTCTTCGTCTAACTCCTCGCAAGACAAGCCGTCGCCGCGTCCGCGTTCCGACTTTCGCGTCAGTGAGCAGCCGGGCTTCGTGCTGCATAGCTATCCGTATCGCGAAACCAGTCTCATCATCGATGTCTTCTCGCGCGATCATGGCCGTATCGCGCTGGTCGCGAAGGGCGCAAAGCGTCCGCATTCCGCGCTGCGCGGTGTGCTGCAAACCTTCCAGCCGCTTGGTCTTTCATGGACGGGCAAGGGCGAAGTCCGCACGCTGACCACGGCGGAATGGGTCGGCGGCATGCTGCCCCTGACCGGCGACGCGCTTCTCTGCGGCTTCTACGTCAACGAGTTGCTGGTCAAATTTTGCGCGCGTGAAGACGCGCATCCGGCGCTTTTCAATCATTACGTGCTCACGCTTTCGCGCCTCGCGCACGACGAACCCGCCGTGCAGGTACTGCGTTCCTTCGAGCGCGTCTTGCTCAAGGAAACCGGCTACGCCATGGCGCTCACGCGCACCGTGACGCGTCAGAGCGTCGTGCCCGAAGGCCGCTATATGTTCGATCCCGAGCGTGGCGTACGCGAAGCCTCCGACGACTTGCCCGCGCAATGGCCGGTCATCTTCGGTCAGACACTCATCGACATGGAGCGCGACGATTACACCAGCGCGCAAACCGCCGCGCAAAGCAAGACGCTGATGCGCTTTTTGCTCAACGTCTATCTGGGCGGCACGCCGCTCGCCACTCGTCAGATCCTGTTAGACCTGCAAAATCTATGAGCTTCTTTCTCACATCGCCTGCCAGTGTGATCGACCTCGGCGTGAACATCGATCACGTGGCCACGCTGCGCCAGGCGCGCGGCACGACCTATCCCGATCCTATCCGCGCCGCGCTCGCCGCCGAAGAAGCGGGCGCGGACGGCATTACGCTGCATCTGCGCGAAGATCGCCGTCATATCGTCGATGCCGACGTGCGCACGCTACGACCGCTGCTCGGAACGCGCATGAATCTCGAATGCGCCGTGACGCGCGAGATGCTCGACATCGCGTGCGAGATCAAGCCGCAAGACGTCTGCCTCGTGCCCGAAAAGCGCTCGGAACTGACGACCGAAGGCGGTCTCGATGTCGCCGGCCAGTTCGAAGCGGTGAAGACCGCGTGCAGGCAGTTGGCCGATGCGGGCATCCGCGTATCGCTATTCATCGATCCTGACGAGACACAGATTCGCGCGGCCAAGGAAGCGCTCGCGCCAGTCATCGAACTCCATACGGGCAGCTATGCCGAAGCGCACGATGAAGCCGCACAGCGCCGCGAATTCGAGCGCGTCGCGACGAGCGTCGATTTCGGCAACTCGCTCGGGCTCAAGGTGAACGCGGGCCACGGTCTGCATTACACCAACGTCCAGCCAATCGCCGCGCTCGATGGCATCGTCGAATTGAACATTGGCCACGCGATCGTCGCGCACGCGATCTTCGCGGGCTGGGACAACGCGGTGCGCGAGATGAAAGCGATCATGGTCGCATCGCGCCTCGCCGCGCAGACGAAGCGCTGAGCACATCATGGCGATCTACGGAATCGGCACGGACATCGTGCAGGTGAGCCGCGTGGCGGCGGTGATGGAGCGCACCAAGGGGCGCTTTGCCGAAAAAGTGCTCGGGCCGGACGAGTTGCGCATCTATCATGCGCGGCGCGCGCGGTCCGAAGTGCGCGGCCTCGCGTTTCTCGCGACGCGCTTTTCCGCCAAGGAAGCGTTCTCGAAGGCGATCGGCCTCGGCATGCGCTGGCCGATGACCTGGCGCGCGCTTCAGACGCTCAACGAGGCGAGCGGCAAGCCGGTCGTCAAGGCATCGGGCGAACTGGCCACATGGCTTGCCGAGCGCAATATCACGGCGCAGGTGACGGTCAGCGACGAGCGCGATTACGCGGTGTCGTTCGTCATCGCCGAAACGCCGGATGCGTGATAGCGCGGCGACATGCGCGCTTCAGGGCAGGGCATCACTCCAACAACGACGGTAACGATCCAATTGAATTCGATGAAACGCACTCCCGGCCCAGTCATGCTCGATGTCGAGGGCACGACGCTCAACGACGCGGATATCGAGCGCATCTCGAATCCGATGACGGGCGGCATCATTCTCTTCGCGCGGCACTTCAAGGATCGCGCGCAACTCGTCGCATTGACCGATGCGATTCGCGCGGTACGCGAAGACATTCTTATCGCAGTCGATCACGAAGGCGGACGCGTGCAGCGCTTTCGCACCGATGGCTTCACGGTGCTGCCCGCGCCTGGAAAGCTCGGCGCGCTGTGGGACAAGGACGTGCTCGCGGCCACCAAGGTGGCGACGGCGTTCGGTTACGTGCTCGCTTCGGAATTGCGCGCGTGCGGCATCGACATGAGTTTTACGCCGGTGCTCGACCTGAACTACGGTCAGTCGCAGGTCATTGGCGACCGTGCGTTGCATGGCGATCCGCGTGTGGTGACGCTGCTTGCCAAGAGCCTGAATCATGGGCTTGCGCTTGCCGGCATGGCCAATTGCGGCAAGCACTTTCCGGGACACGGGTTCGCCTCGGCGGATTCTCACGTCGCGTTGCCCACGGACGATCGCTCGCTCGAAGAGATCCTTGCCGCCGATATCCGTCCTTACGACTGGCTCGGCTTGTCGCTGGCGTCTGTCATTCCGGCGCACGTGATCTACACGCAAGTCGACGACAAACCCGCGGGCTTCTCGCGTATCTGGCTGCAGGACATTTTGCGCGGCAAGCTGGGCTTCAATGGCGCGATCTTCAGCGACGATCTTTCGATGGAAGCCGCGCGCGCCGGCGGCACGCTCACCGAAGCGGCGAGCGCCGCGCTCACCGCGGGCTGCGACATGGTGCTCATCTGCAATCAGCCAAAAGAGGCGGGCAAGGTGCTGAACCAGTTGCGCTATACGCCTACGAAGGCATCCGAGCAGCGTCTCAAGCAGATGCGTCCGCGTGGCAAGGCGCCGCGCTGGAGCAAGTTGCAGGGGCAGGCGGAATATCGGGCGGCACGGGAGCTCGTGAAGAGCGCGTTGGGTTGAGGCGATCAGCGAAAGCAAGATCAACGTCCGCCACGGCGGAGCGCCAAGCAAAAGGCCACGGCAGACAAACCGTGGCCTTTTGGTTGTGTGATTGGAGCGCGCCGAGCGTTGCCCGGCGGCGCCCACCATTAGGACGATTCCAGCTTCATCCTTTGCAACTTGTTGTAAAGCGTCTTCGGGCTGATGCCAAGCAGCGTCGCTGCCCGATGCCGCGTGCCACCAACCGCTTCGAGCGTCGCGCGAATCAGCATGTCTTCGACATCGGCGAGCGCGGTGCCAACCGTGACCTGCACGCTGCTGCCGTTCAGACCGCGACCGCTGCCGCCTTGTTCGTCGGCGCGCAAGGTTTCGATCGTTTCGCCCGACGCGTGATATGCCCGGCGCACGCGTTCGCGCAACTCGCGCACGTTGCCCGGCCATTCGTTCGCGATACATTCCCGCAGGAACGCAGGGCTGATGCGTTTAGGCGACCCGCTCGTGATGCCCGCGATATGGTTCTCGCGATTCAGCTCGTCGACGAATTGCTCGGCGACCAGCGCGATGTCGTCGTCGCGTTCGCGCAGCGGCGGCAGATTGATCGACGAACCCGCAAGACGCTGGAACAGATCTTCGCGCAACGCGCCGTTTGCAACGGCATCGCGGATCGGCGTGCGCGACGCCGCGATCAAGCGGAAGTCCGTCATGATGCGGTTGCTGCCGCCCACGCGCATGAAGGTCTGCGAGTCGAGCGCGCGTAACAGGGCTTCTTGTTGGGCGGCGGGAAGCGAATCGATCTGATCGAGGAACAGCGTGCCGCCACCCGATTGCTCGAGCAGCCCCGGCTCGCGATTTTCCGCGCCCGCGAACGCGTTGCGCTCATGGCCGAACAGCACGCTTTCCATCGAACGATGCGCGCCATCGCGCGCCGCCGAGCAATCGAACGTGACGAACGGCCCCTTGCGACGGCGGCTCAGTTCGTGAATCGTGCGCGCCGCGATCTTCTTGCCCGTGCCTGCTTCGCCGCAAATCAGCACGGCGGCTTCGGTTGGCGCGGTATGTTCGATGAGATCGTAGACATGCTGCATGGCCGCGCTGCGCCCGAGCATCTCGCCGAAGTGGCCGAGTTCGCGCAGTGTCGAACGCAGGGCCTGCACTTCCTCGGTCAGCTCGTATGGACGCGGAATGCGCGCGAGAAGGCTGCGCAAGCGTGGAATGTTGACCGGCTTGAGCAGATAGTCCCAGATGCCGTGGCGCAGGCCTTCGATCGCGCTTTCGACGGTTGCGTTGCCGGTCATCACGATCACGGGCAGCGCGCCGTCGGGCGCATGAGAAGGCAGGCTTGGCAGCAGGTCGAGACCGCTTCCGTCCGGCAGATTCAAGTCGATGAGCACGACATCGGGAATGGAACGCGACAAGGCAGCGCGCGCTTCTGCAAGCGTCGTCGCGGTGTCGACGGTGAAGTCGTCGGCCGTCAGGATCGCGGACAGGCCGGACAAGCTATTGGGATCGTCTTCGACAATCAGTGCGTGTGGCATGGCGGACACAACGTATTAAATGGACTGTGATTCGCCGTCGCCGCAAGCATGGCCTTCGAAGCGATGCGAGGGCTCCGGCACGTCATGGGCGGGATATGCGCGCCCTTTTCCGGCGTGCTGCGTACAGGTCCCGCTGCGTTTGTTCGTCCTGCGCTTTCTTCTTGGTTCTCGTTATTGCGACTGTTGCGGCTATTGCGGCTATTGCGACTGTTGCGTCTTGACGCGCAGATCGTTATTGACGGATTGCACGCCCGACACGCTGCGGGTGATCGAGATTGCCTTCTGGATCTGATCCTCCGAATTGACATACCCGGACAACAGCACGACGCCGCGATACGTCGCCACGCTTACCACGAGCGATCTGAACCCCGGCTCCGCGATCAATGCGGCCTTCACGCGAGCCGTCACCGAAGCGTCGGATGCATAGTCGCCTGCCGCTTCGCGCGACGGTGTCGACTGGCAACCCGCCGTGAGTGCGAAAACGGGCAGCGCGAGCATCGCGGCGAGCAGCAGATGACTGCCGATGATGGGCTTTTTACGCATGTCGTTATTGTTAAGTCCGTATTAAGCGGACAGAGCAGAAAGCGTGCCACCACGTAAGTTTTGGACTACATCCTTACGAATCAAGCGCCGATGAGCCTCTGCGGCCGGTCGCTAATCGCTTAATTAGGTCGAGACCGGTAAAGTTTGCCTGAATTTGTCAAAAACTTCACGCAAAAGAAAAAGCGCCCGCGAAGGGGCGCTTTCTTGTGCGGTGTAAAACGACGCTTAAAACGTCATTGCCGCGAGCAGTTCCGGGCGTGGCTTACGCGCGGCTGCGATATTCGTTGGTGCGGGTGTCGATTTCGATCTTGTCGCCGATGTTGCAGAAGAGCGGCACTTGCAGTTCGAATCCGGTGTTGAGCTTGGCGGTCTTGAGCACCTTGCCCGACGACGTGTCGCCCTTGACGGCCGGTTCCGTGTAGATGATTTCACGAACCAGCGTGGTCGGCAGTTCAACCGAGATGGCCTTCTCGTTGTAGAACACGACTTCGCAAGTCATGCCGTCTTCGAGGTAGTTGAGCGCGTCGCCCATCATTTCGGCTTCGACTTCGAACTGGTTGTAGTCGGCGTCCATGAAAACGTACATGGGATCAGCGAAGTACGAGTACGTCACTTCCTTGCGATCCAGCACGACGACGTCGAACTTGTCGTCCGCCTTGTAGACGGTTTCCATGCCTGCGGCCGTCAGCAGGTTCTTGAACTTCATCTTGACGACCGCGGAGTTACGGCCCGATTTGTTGTACTCGGCGCGTTGAACGACCATGGCATCGCTGCCGATCATGACGACGTTGCCGACGCGGAGTTCTTGTGCGGTCTTCATAAAAACTAGTCCTGTACGAATGTTTGGCTTGAATTGCTGCGGAATGAATAAATCGGCAGCGGTGTCTTTGTGTTGCGTCGCGTGTTCGACCGTAAGGTCCGAACGCGGTCCACCGCGCGAGAATTCTGTGCTACGAGGTTCCGGCTTTTTTCTGATCGGCGTTCAGGGCTTCGGTTTCCGAACCCAAGCGTAAGGCGTAGGGTGCGAAATCTTTTGGCTGAACAATGTCGTCCCTCGGATAACCGCTTATTTTAACTGAGTTTTTGCCGATTTGGCCACTGGATTGGAGGCAGCGCGACGCCTTCGGTAGACGTTATTTCGCCATCCGCTCAGTGGCGTGCGCGACGAGATTGCTGGCGAGATCGCCGACTTGAGCGAGTTCGGCCGCCCATTGCCGCCCGCGTGCCTCGAATTCGCGCCGATGCGCCCAGAAGTCCGCCCAGTCCACCGTGCCAACGCCGTTCCAGGCATGCCAAAAGCGATGCGCCGCGCCGCGCGCGTCGGCGCAAAGCTGCTGCGTGTAATGGTCGAGCGCCGCGTCGAGTTTGGGCAGATGGGCGTCGTCGGATTGCGGATAGATGTGCCATACGAAAGGCTTTTGGGCCCATTGCGCGCGCACGAACGAGTCTTCGCCGCGCACGAAGTTGATGTCGGCGGCCCATAAAAGCTCGTCGAAGCGCGGTTGTTCGACGAAGCCGAGCGCGTGTGCTTCCAGCGCGCCCGCCCGCGCCGATGCGCCCGCCGCAAAGCCCGTCAGTCCAAAAAAACGCGCAAGCGCGCCGGAGATGCGGCCCTCGGGCACGAGCAAGGTGACGGGCGCGTTGCCGTCGCGCCATTGAGCGAGGAGGGTATCGACGGCGGGATTTTCGTAGGCGAAGAGCGAGACGACCGTCCGATCGGGCGCGAGCTTTTCGATGCCCACGCGCTCGCGCCACCAGGCGGACGCGTCGAAACGCTGGCGCGCTTGGTCCAGATCGCGTTCCTTGATGACGCCGCCGGTTCCCGCGCCGAGTCCGGGAAAGAAGAAGCTCTTGTCGAGCGGATAGCGCGGATGAGGCGACGGCCGCATATGAAAGTCCGCGACCCAGTCTTCGCCGCTCAGGTATTCGAGGTTGATCCACACGGGTTTGCGCGCGCGACGCGCCATCGCGGCGATATACGCGTGCGGGATTTCGCAGGCGAACGCTTCGATCACGACATCGGCGATCTGAAGCGTATCGCCCGCGTGCGCCGGATCGCGCCAGTGTTCGACGACGACGCCCGCCGCCTCCTGCCGCGCGAGCGCGACATCGATTTCCGGGCACAGTGCGTGGAAAACCTTGAGATCATCGACCAGCAGCCGCACACGCCAGCCGTGCTCGCGGCGCAACTGGCGCGCGAGCCGCCAGCACACGCCGACGTCGCCGAAATTGTCGACGACCGCGCAGAAGATGTCGCAAGCGAGCTGGCCGTGGGGCTCGTGGCCGGCTGGCTGCCGATGATGTGTCGTTGACATGGGCGTCGAAGGCGGCCGGCGGGACGGCGGCGTAATGTTCTAAACTGGCGATTCTAAGATACCGGTCGCGCCCGGACGTAAAGCGTCCTCGCGCCGTGCCGATGCCTCCTCGCGCTCCACGCTTACTCGCTGCATGACTGACAACGACGCTCCCGCACCGGATTTCGACCCGAAGAAAACGCTCAGGCAATTGCCGAATCTGCCGGGCGTCTACCGCTATTACGACGGCGACGGCAAGGTGCTCTACGTCGGCAAGGCGCGCAATCTGAAGAAGCGCGTGTCGAGCTACTTCACGAAGACGCTGCACTCGCCGCGCATCGCGATGATGGTGACGCGCATCCGCAAGATCGAGACGACCGTGACGCGCTCGGAAGCGGAAGCGTTGCTGCTCGAAAACAATCTGATCAAGGCGCTGGCGCCGCGCTACAACATTCTTTTTCGCGACGACAAGTCCTATCCGTTCCTCAAGCTGACCGGGCACAAGTTTCCGCGCATGGCGTACTACCGCGGCTCGGTTGACAAGAAGAACCAGTACTTCGGGCCGTTCCCGAGCGCTTGGGCCGTGCGCGAGAGTATCCAGATTCTGCAGCGCGTCTTTCAGCTGCGCACGTGCGAAGACTCGGTCTTCAGCAATCGCACGCGGCCGTGTCTGTTGCATCAGATCGGGCGCTGCACGGCGCCGTGCACGGGACTCATCAACGAAGAGGACTACGCGCGCGATGTATCGAACGCGTCGCGTTTTCTGCTCGGCCGGCAGGGCGAAGTGATGAAGGAACTCGAGCAGAAGATGCACGCCTTCGCCGCCGATCTGCGCTTCGAGCAGGCGGCGGCCGTGCGCAATCAGATGAGTTCGCTGTCGACGGTGCTGCATCAGCAGGCGATCGAAGTCGGCGGCGAGAGCGACGTCGATATCCTCGCGGTCGTGGCGCTCGGCGGCAAGGTGTGCGTGAATCTGGCGATGGTGCGCGGCGGCCGGCATCTCGGCGACAAGGCGTATTTTCCGGCGCATGTCGAAAGCGCGATCGCGCTGGGCGATGAGGATGCGCTTGGGGATGACCTGGAAGAGCAGGCGCCGGACGCGGTCGGAGCGACGGAAGCATTGAGCGAATCGGGTGCCGCTCGTGCGAGTGTCGCGGTGCTTGCGCGTGTCGCCGGAGCGGACGATGCAATGGACGGCGGCGGTGTGCTCGAAGCCAACGACGCGCGCACAGCCGACAACATGACGCCCGCCGCCGATGCAACCCAGGCCAACGACGAAACGCAAGCCAACGACGCAATCGATGCCAACGAAGAGCTCGACTCGCAAGACGCCATCGAAGCCACCGCAACATCCCGCGAAGGCGCCCTCGAAGCCGAAGTGCTCGAAGCGTTCATGGCACAGCACTACATCGGCAATCGCATCCCGCCGGTGCTGGTCGTGAGCCACGCGCCCGCGAGCCGCGAGCTCATCGATCTGCTCAACGAACAGGCGGGACACAAGGTCACGCTACTGCGTCAGCCGCAAGGTCAGAAACGCGTGTGGCTCTCCATGGCCGAGCAAAACGCGAAGCTCGCGCTCGCGCGTCTGCTATCGGAACAAGGCTCGCAGCAAGCGCGCACGCGCTCGCTCGCCGAGACGCTCAGCCTCGACATGGAAGACCTGGCGCAACTGCGCATCGAGTGCTTCGACATCAGTCACACCATGGGCGAGGCGACGCAGGCATCGTGCGTGGTGTATCACCATCACAAGATGCAGTCGGGCGAGTATCGGCGCTACAACATCACCGGCATCACGCCCGGCGACGATTACGCCGCCATGCGTCAAGTGCTCACGCGCCGCTACGAGAAAATGGTCGCGCTTGCCGCCGCCAACGCCAGCGACGAAGCCGCGACGCTGCAAACCGAAGACGCCGCCGATCCCAACGTCACGCCGGATGCCGCATCGCCCGTATCCGCTGGCGGGACGCTGCCGAATATCGTGCTGATCGATGGCGGCAAGGGACAAGTCGAGATCGCGCGCCAGGTGTTTTCGGAGCTCGGGCTCGATCATGGCATGCTGGTGGGTGTCGCGAAGGGCGAAGGGCGCAAGGTCGGGCTCGAAACGCTGATCTTCGCCGATGGCCGTTCCGCGCTCGAACTCGGCAAGGAAAGCGCCGCGCTGATGCTCGTCGCGCAGATTCGCGACGAAGCGCATCGCTTTGCGATCACCGGCATGCGCGCCAAGCGCGCCAAGACGCGGCAAACGTCGCGCCTGGAAGAACTCGAAGGCGTCGGCGCAAAACGGCGTCAGCGGCTCTTGTCGCGTTTCGGCGGTTTGCGCGGCGTGCAGGCGGCGAGCGTGGAAGATCTGGCGAGCGTCGAAGGCATTTCGCTGGCACTCGCGCAGCAGATTTATCGACAGTTGCATTGAGCCGGACGCATGGCGCGGCGCGGCTCGCAATGGCCGCGCCGCGTGGCCCGCCGCCTTGTGAGCGACGGGTCGACGCGGCACAATGGCACCTCCCTTTCATGTGGCTCTCGCTCTCGTCCATGCCGTTCAACTTACCGATTTTCCTGACGTGGCTGCGAATCGTGCTGATTCCGCTCGTCGTGGGCGTGTTCTATTTGCCGGACATGATGTTGAGCCTCGAGCATCGCAATCTGCTCGCCATGGTCATCTTCGTTCTAGCCGCGCTCACCGACTGGTTCGACGGCTTTCTTGCGCGCAAGCTTAATCAGACGTCCGCGTTCGGCGCGTTTCTCGACCCGGTCGCGGACAAACTCATGGTGACGGCCGCTTTGCTCGTGCTCGTGCAGCTCATGCGCTTGAACGCGGTGATCGCGCTCGTGATCGTCGGGCGGGAGATCACGATCTCGGCGCTGCGCGAATGGATGGCGCAGATCGGCGCATCGAAGAGCGTCGCGGTGAATTCGCTGGGCAAGTTCAAGACCGTATGTCAGATGGTCGCCATTCCTATGCTGCTGTTTTATGGGCAGTTGCGCATCCCCGGCGTGCAATGGGTGATCGATACGCGCGTGTGGGGCTTGTGGCTCATCGATGTCGCCGCGTTCCTCACCGTTTGGTCGATGCTGTACTACATGAAACTCGCGTGGCCGCAGATTCGTGAGCGGGGCGGCATGCTGTGAGTTGAGCCTTCCTTGCAGCCGTTCTTCAGTTTGCTAAAAATTGCGTCGAAACACGAAAAGGGCGCGCAAAAACAGTTGACACCTTTTCTTCGCTTCTACATAATCTCGTTTCTGTCGAACACGCAGCGCCAGCAGCAAGGAAGTAAAGAGCTAAAGGCACCGCGAAGACGGCAGAAAGCATCAGCAACGCGGGAGTAGCTCAGTTGGTAGAGCGCAACCTTGCCAAGGTTGAGGTCGCGAGTTCGAGCCTCGTCTCCCGCTCCAGATTCAAGTTTTCGAGGCATGCAGCGCAGCGGTATCAAGCGAAGCGGCGACGAAAACAGCAGCAAGCAAGTGTAAGCAGTAACGCAGCACGGAAAGATCAATGCGGGAGTAGCTCAGTTGGTAGAGCGCAACCTTGCCAAGGTTGAGGTCGCGAGTTCGAGCCTCGTCTCCCGCTCCAATCAAAGGGGAAGCAACGCTTCCCTTTTTGTTTGGTGGACTTGCCGGCGTTTCGGCCGGGACCACCACACCGCTTATGGCGCGATAGCAAAGCGGTTATGCAGCGGCCTGCAAAGCCGTTTAGACCGGTTCGACTCCGGTTCGCGCCTCCAAAAAAAAGCCCTGATTCGTCAGGGCTTTTTCTTTTTACAACGTCGGATCTTCGGCGCGTCTGCCGATTCTCGATTGCTGCAAGGAAGCTCCCGATACGCCGCGTGGCGCCGGCGCGGCATAATTGCGGCACTTTCCATTGGCGCAGCATCCGCCGCGCCGCATGCCAAATCCATGACCGACAGACTCTCCGACATTCAGTGGCGCTGGAAGCGCTTCGACGATCTCACGACAACCGAGGTCTACGACATGCTCGCGGCACGCAGCGCGGTCTTCGTTGTCGAGCAAAACTGCGTTTATGGCGATATCGACGGCTACGATGTCGATGCCTGGCATTTGCTCGCCTACGGCGAAGACGAGCAACTCGCAGGCTATCTACGTGTGTTGCTGCCAGGGTTCCCGAAAGAAAGCGAAACCGATGTCCGCATTGGCCGCGTGCTGACGACCGTCAAATTTCGCGGCTTCAAACTCGGTAACGCGATGCTCGAACGCGCGCTCGATCACATCATCGCGCAATGGCCGGATCAGCCGATCAGTCTGCACGCGCAAGCCCATCTGCAGAAGTTTTATGGCGCGTTCGGTTTCGTCGCGTCGTCGGGCGTACATGACGAAGACGGCATTCCGCACGTGTGGATGCGCCGTCCCGGCTTCGGCGCATAACGCCTGAGAGCGCGTTCCTACGTACTCTTCCCGTGGATCACGCGTTCGAGATCGGCTGCAATGGCGTCGATGGAATCGCGGTCGGTGGCAAGCAGGCGCGCGTGACCATCGCGATCGAAGATGTACACGGCCGAGCTGTGCGTGACCTCGTAAGCGCCGCTCGGATCGCGCTTCTCCATCTGATACGCCACGCGGTACCGCTGCGCGATGGCTTCGATTTGCCGATCCGAGCCCGTCATGCCCACGGCGTGTTTGCCGTCGAAAGCGCGCACGTAAGTCCGCAGCAACGCGGGCGTGTCGCGCGCGGGATCGACCGAAACGAATACGATGCGCGTCTTATCCGCGTCAGGCCCCACGCGCGCCAGAACCTGCATGAGACGCGCCATGGTTTCCGGGCACACATCCGGACAATGCGTATAGCCGAAATAGACGAGCGTCGCGCGGCCTTTCAACGATTGGCCCGACACATGCGCGCCGCTGTCATCGACGAGTGAAAAATCGAGATCGGGCAGATGGCCGGAAACATCGGTCAGATGCCACGGCTCGGCGGGACGCGAGCAGGCAGCAAGCGCGGTGAGCAGAACGGACACAAGCAGGCGGCGGAAGGGTGCGGGCATCGAAAGGTTGCTTTGGACTGTAACGGCTGTATCAAGCCCGCAAAATACACGCCTTTTCATCGGCGTGAGGCGCATGATTTAGCTTTAAGCACATTTTTGAGACAATTTGCCACGCGCGCCTGCTCTTCCGTAAGCAAGACGCCATGCGATCGTCAATCTGCTCCTTTCCAGACGGAAAGCCTGCGGCAGTAACATGCGATACGCACGCGCCCATCACAGGCAAACCACAGGTCAACGATCGATGCAAATTCTTCCCGATTCCCTGTCTCTTGCCGAGACCGCTTTCTTCTTCGACTTCGACGGCACGCTGGTCGAACTCGCCTCCACGCCGGATGGCATTTTCGTGCCGCGTTCGGTGCCCGACATTCTCGCCGCCTTGCGACGCGCCACCAATAACGCGGTCGCGGTCGTGTCGGGGCGCGGTATCGACAACATCGATTCGTTCTTGCAGATGCCCGATCTGCCCGTCGCCGGCATGCACGGCGCCGAGCGGCGCGATTCGAATGGCGACGTGCAGCGCATTGGTTTCAACGACGAGCGGCTTTTGCGCATGGAGCACGCGCTCGAAGGCGTCGTCAGCGCGAATCCCGGCATGCTGCTCGAAATCAAGGGCGCCGCGCTCGCGCTGCATTATCGCAATGCGCCGGATCGCGAACCGGCTGCGCGTGCGGCCACCGAGCGGCTCGTCGCACAATACGCCGATGCCTACGTGCTTCAGCCTGGCAAGATGGTCTACGAGATCAAGCCGAAGGACGTCGACAAGGGCCGCGCGGTGCGCGCGTACATGGGCGAGCCGCCGTTCACGGGACGCAAGCCCGTCTTCATCGGCGACGATCTTACGGACGAGAAAGGCTTCGCGGTCGTCAACGAATTCGACGGTCTGTCGATCAAAGTCGGTTTCGGCGACACCGTGGCGCGCGCGCGAATCGAATCCGTCGAACTGCTGCTCGACTGGCTGCAAGTGATCGCGGGCACGGCGGGGAAGCACGCGTGAGCCGGCTGATCATCGTTTCGAACCGGGTGGCGCCGATCTCCGAAGGCGGCCCGGCCGCGGGTGGCCTCGCGGTCGGCGTCTACGACGCACTCAAGGAAACCGGCGGCATGTGGTTCGGCTGGAGCGGCGACGTGCTGGACGCGCCGCCGGAAAGCATCAAGCTGGAAGAGCACGGGCCGGTGACGTTCGCGACCATCGGACTTTCGCGGCAAGACTACGATCAGTACTATCGCGGCTTTTCCAACGCGACGTTGTGGCCGGCGTTTCACTATCGGCCGGATCTGATCGAGTTCGACCGCAACGAATACGAAGGCTATTGCCGCGTCAATCGCTGGCTGGCCACGCAACTCGCGCCGCTGCTCAAGCCCGACGACGTGATCTGGGTGCACGACTATCACCTCATTCCGTTTGCGCAGGCGTTGCGGGGGCAGGGCGTTCGAAATCGCATCGGGTTCTTTCTGCATATACCGTTTCCAGCGTCGCAGATTCTATTGAGCGTGCCGCGTCATCGGAACCTGGTGGAAGCGTTGTGCGACTTCGATCTGCTGGGTTTCCAAACTGAGCCCGATCTGCGCGCGTTTTGCGATTACATCGAAACCGAGGCGGGCGGCACGCTCGCGAAAGACGGCGCGAAGCCGGTCGTGGTCAGCGCGTTTGGCAAGACGGCGCGCGCGGCGGCTTATCCGATTGGCGTCTATCCCGACGAAGTCGCGGCGCTCGCGAAACACGGCGAGAGCGGCCGCGACGTGCAGATCGTCAAGGCGACGCTGCATCAGCGCAAGCTCGTGATGAGCGTGGATCGGCTCGATTATTCGAAGGGTCTGGTCGAGCGATTTCGGGCTTTCGAGCGTCTGATCGAGCATCGGCCGCAGCAGCGAAACAACGTTTCGTTTTTGCAGATCGCGCCGCCGACGCGCTCGGACGTCGATGCTTATCGCGACATTCGCCTGCAACTCGAAGCGGAGTCGGGGCGCATCAACGGGCGTTACGCCGAGCTGGACTGGACGCCCATTCGCTATATCCATCGGCAATACGAACGGCCGGTGCTCGCGGCGCTGTTCCGCGAGGCGCATGTCGGCCTCGTCACGCCATTGCGCGACGGCATGAATCTGGTGGCAAAGGAATATGTATCGGCGCAAGACCCGGACGATCCCGGCGTGCTTGTGTTGTCGCAATTCGCTGGCGCTGCGCGTGAGCTGACTGCCGCGCTAATCGTGAATCCGCTCGATATCGACGATATGGCCGATTCACTCGCCACCGCGCTTGCAATGCCGCTCGACGAGCGCCGGGCGCGTTATACGGAGATGATGGCGCAACTGCGCGACAACAACGTTTCCGTGTGGCGGGATAACTTTTTGCGGGATTTGAAGGCGGGGTAGAGCGGCGACCGATTACGCCAAAGCAACGCAGATGAATAAGCCGCGTTCCCTTCCGGGAAGCGCGGCTTTTTAACGTCGTCGTCGAAACTTAGGCCGGCTGCTTATGCGGCGTGGCAACGATGGATGGCAACTTGCCGTGCTGCTTCGACAGCAACTCGCGATACAACCCCGGCCGGTCGCGCAGTTCTTGCGGCGAGCCATCGTCGATCACCTTGCCGGCGCTCATCACGATGATGCGGTCGAAGTTCTGCAACGTCGACAAACGGTGCGCAATGGCAACCACCGTGCGGCCGACCATCAACCGGTCGAGCGCCTGCTGAATGGCTTCTTCCGATGAACTGTCGAGCGCGGACGTCGCCTCATCGAGCAAGAGAATTGGCGCGTTTTTAAGGATCGCGCGCGCGATCGCGATGCGTTGACGCTGACCGCCCGACAGCTTCACGCCGCGATCGCCGACGATGGTATCGAAGCCTTCTGGCATCGCTTCGATAAAGTCCGTGCAGCGGGCTTCGCGTGCGGCGGCCATGACTTCCTCACGCGTCGCTTCGGGCCGGCCATACGCAATGTTCTCGAACACCGTGCGATGGAACAGCGAAATATCCTGCGGCACGAGCGCAATCGAATGTCGCAGGCTGTCCTGCGTGATGCCGTTGATATCCTGGCCATCGACCTTGATGCTGCCCTTCTGCGTCTCGTAGAAGCGCTGCAGAAGCGCGAGCACGGTTGACTTGCCCGCGCCCGACTTGCCGATCAGACCGACTCGCTGGCCCGGTTCGATATGCAGATGGAAGTTGTCGAGAATCGGACGACGGCGCGGATACGCGAACGTGACGCCATCGAAATCGACGCGGCCGCCCTGTGGCACAAGTTCGGTGGCGTCGGAACGGTCGGGCATGCCATGCGGTTCGAGCAGCGTCTGCACGGCTTCGGCAAGACGCGCGACGTGCTGCGTGACATCCACGAGCGCCACGGCGAGGTCGCGCGTGCCGTGCAGGATCGTGAAGCCGAGCGAGCTGACCAGCACGATATCGCCCGAGGTCGCCTGGCCTTTCGACCAAAGCCACAGTGCCCAGCCGAGCAGCCCGGCGGAGAGAATCGCCGTCACGACCGCGTGGAAGAGGCGCAGCTTTTCCAGGTACAAGAGGCTTTGCTGACGCGCGACCATCTCGGCCTTCACCGTCGAGCCGAAACGCTTCTGCTCGTTGAAGGTCATGCCGAACGCGCGCACGAGCGCCATGTTGCCGATCACGTCGACCAGTTCGCCATCCACCGAAGCGGCCTTCGACGCGAAGCTGTGATGCCGCGCCGAACCGCGCTTGGCCAGCCGATACAAAATGAACGCGAGGATCAGCGACGCGCCCATGAGGCAGCACGCCATCAACGGATTCACCGCGACGATCATGATGATCGCGCCCAGCACCGCGATGCACGGCGGCAAGACGTTCCAGGCCATCACGTTTTCGGAGGTGTAGATCGCGTTCGAGGTCGCCGTGATCCGGCTCGCGAGCATGCCGGGCTGTTTCTCGGAAAAGTAAGTCGGCGAATGGCCGCTCAAGTACGAGAACAAGTCCTTGCGCAGGTCGCCCGTCACGATCACGAACACGTGCGCGCCGACCCAGCCGCCGACCCGCCAAAGCAGGTTGTCGGCGGCGATCAGTCCCACCAGGATCATGAACGCGCCCCAGAGCGGACCGGGATGACCCCGGCCCTGACCGAGCACATCGATCAGATGTTTGATCGCGTACTGGGAAGCGAGCGCGCAGCCAACTGCGGCAAACACGCTGAAGAGGACGATGGCATGCGCTACCGGATGCCGGCGTATGTAACGCAGAAGGAACGCCAGCGGGCGATGTGCATAGCTCGCGAGCTTGGCGTTGTGTGCGTTACGTTGAGAGACGGTAAGTTGGTCCAATGGTCTTTTTTCGTCGTAGAGCGGTTGAGCGTGTGTTGCGCTTTCGGATTTCCGGGCGAAAAGCGTTTCGGCGACGCGGCGCCGTCTCCATTGCCTGAATTGTAGCCACTATCGCTCAAGCCTCAGGCGTCAATCGGGCGTTTAATGCTGGGCGGCAATTTTGCCGCCTCGACATCGTCCGCAGTGGACCGAACCCTAGGCCGAGCGCCACCGCGATTCGAGCGCCTTGCGGCATCGGCGCGCATTGTAAGCACTTTGCGAAACTTTTTGCGATGGAGCAAGCGCTCAAATTAAGCTCGCCTGCCGCAGCCACGTTATACGGGTTCGATTTCAGACCGGTGGCACCGCCAAGCCAAAGCACGTGTCGCGCCAGCGTAGGTTGATGGGTCGTCGAAATGGACTTCGCAGCATCGAGAGCGTGGCGTCGCCCGTGCATCGTTCAAGCGCGTGGGTCCAATGTAGAACAGCCTTAATAAACAGGGGTTTGCAAAATGTTTCCCCGGTGTAACAAGGTAAATAAGTTGAAATGCCTGCCTGCGTGCTCTGTAAAAAGCTCCATAATTCGCTCCGGGTTTTCACTAAGTTTTTTTGACAGCTTTTTGTAGGATGTCGTCAACCTCGAAAGCCGTTACGCGTTTATTGCTGGTGTGCGGATTATTTTGAGACATGGAATCGCTTTTGCTTTAATGCGATCCGTTCGAAGGTCTCGCGCAAAACCCAAGTGACCGGCGACCACGCTTTTCTTTCTCGTGCATCAGCTTTGCAACGCGGTGAATCCACCGCAGCAGCTCCCGCCCGAGCCGAGCGATTCGCCCCTTGTCCACGACTGAAGTACTTAGCCTGATTTTTTATTTGGAGTTTCCGACATGCGAATCGCCCAAATCGCGCCCCTCCACGAGGCTGTTCCGCCGAAGCTCTACGGTGGCACGGAACGCGTGGTGTCTTATCTGACCGAGGCTCTCGTCGAGGCCGGACACGACGTCACGCTCTTCGCGAGCGGTGATTCGCAAACGTCCGCAAAGCTCGAAGCGTTCTGGCCGCAAGCGCTGCGTCTGGATCCGACCATTCGCGACACGATGGCGCCGCACATGCTGCTGCTCGAAGAAGTCCGCCGCCGCGCTGAAGAATTCGACGTGCTGCATTTCCATATCGATTATTACCCGTTCTCGCTGTTCGCACGTCAGCCGGTGCCGTTCGTGACGACCATGCACGGTCGACTCGATCTGCCGGAACTGCAGCCGATCTTCTCGACGTTCAACGACGTGCCGGTTGTCTCGATTTCCGACAATCAGCGTCAGCCGCTGCCGCAAGCGAACTGGCTGTCGACGGTGTATCACGGCCTGCCGGAAAATCTGCTCACGCCGATCCCGAACGTCAAGCCCGGCTACCTGGCGTTTCTTGGCCGCATCTCGCCGGAAAAGCGTGTGGACCGTGCAATCCGTATCGCACAGGCCGCCGGCATGAAGATCAAGATCGCCGCGAAGCTGGACAAGGCCGACCGCGCATACTACGAGGAAGAGATCAAGCCGCTCTTCGCGCTGCCGCATGTCGAATACATCGGTGAAATCAGCGAAGCGGAAAAGACCGAGTTTCTCGGCAACGCGCACGCGCTGCTGTTCCCGATCGACTGGCCGGAGCCCTTCGGTCTCGTCATGATCGAGGCCATGGCGTGTGGCACGCCGGTGATCGCGTTTAACCGCGGTTCGGTGCCGGAAGTGATTGAGAACGGTGTGTCGGGCTTCGTTGTCGAAGACGAACTCTCGGCGATCGCCGCAGTGAAGCGTCTCGACACGCTGTCGCGCGCGAAGGTGCGTGAGGCGTTCGAAACGCGCTTCTCGTCGAAGGTCATGGCCGCGCGCTATGTCGAAAACTACGAGGAACTGCTGCGTCAAAAGCGTCGCACGGTGCTTCGCGAAGTGAACGCAGGCTAAGTTTTCGCACGCTGTTTTCGTATCGAACAACGCCCCGCGCGCCGCAAGGCTCGCGGGGCGTTGTCGCAATGGCACACTTGAATGGCGCATCTGAGCGCTAAGCCGCTTTCGTCCGCGAAACCTCTGAGGAAAATCGTAATCTCCCTATAATGT
The DNA here is from genome assembly GCF_023631025.1 of Caballeronia sp. GACF4. Lineage (NCBI taxonomy): Bacteria > Pseudomonadati > Pseudomonadota > Betaproteobacteria > Burkholderiales > Burkholderiaceae > Caballeronia > Caballeronia sp. GACF4. Next base: position 256,945 of record NZ_JALQDW010000007.1, on the reverse strand, counting down.
CCGGGCTTCGTCAAGTGCGAAGCGAAATTGCCGTTAGCGTGGATAGTGCGCGACGGCGTGCATCGAATGAAAGACAGGAGCGCAACTTTTGGCGATACCCAAGCAAATCAGCGCGAGCCCGGCGCCCGGCGCCGGCACGGTATTCGCGCTGCGGGCCATCGGACTGATACTCGCGGCGCGCTGGGCGTTGTCGATGTCGCAAATGGGCTATCTGTCCTCGCTGCGCGCCATGACATCGTCGCCATGGGCGTGTCTGAATCTCGTGCTGATCTTTTTGCTGATCGCGCTGCCGGGTGCGAAGGCGCGCATCGAGCGGCCGCTGCATCCGTTGCCACAATGGCTGCGGCAGGCGCTGCGCTTCCTTGCGCTCCTCGCGTTTGCCTTCGCGATGTTCTCCGTGGGCGCGTTCGTCTGGGCTTCGGGCTGGCGCCGTTTCGTACACACGCTCGCCGAGACCAACGGCTGGCTAGCGGTCGGCCCGGCGCTCTACGCAGTCGTGATGTGGATATGCCGTCCGCGTGCGCTCTGGCGTACCAATATCGCGGCGCGGCGCTTTGCCATCGGCCGCTTTGCAATCTCACTCGATCCCGTCACGCGCACCGCGATGGTCTGGGCGGAAAGCCGCAAGCTCGGTCAGTACGATGCGCGGGAGTTGTCGGTGAAGTGGCCCGCGCCCGTCGCCGACGAAGCCGCGCAAATCTCGATTCTTGCGCCATCGACGGAACCGGCCGCGCCGGCATCGACGATCCATCGCAATGGCACACTCAGGAAGAGTTGGTTCGCGCGCCGTCCGAAGGTCGAGTTGTTGTGGGATTCGCCGGCAGCGGCGGGGCACAATCGCAAGACGGTATTTCGCGCGCCGTTGGCGAGCGTCGGCGACCGCAACGCGGCGCGCGCACTCGACACGACCTTGCGGCAAGTCTGACGAGGTCGCCGGCAACGCAGAATTTGCTTCTCGTTTTCGATGGAGGAAAGGATGCTGATACGCTGGTTGCTCGCTGCGCTTCACTTGCTTGGTTTCGGTTTCGCCTTGGGCGCCGTGCTCGCGCGAGCGCGCGCCTTGCGGCGGCTTGATGTCGCGCAGTCGGTGCAGGCGAACGATGTGCGTCTGCGCGATGTGTTCCGCTCCGATTCCGTGTGGGGCATCACTGCAATCGTGCTGATCTTCACCGGGCTGATGCGCGCGTTTGGCGGCTTCGAGAAAGGCGGCTCGTACTATTTGCACGAGCCGCTTTTTCATCTGAAGATGACCGCGCTCGTGCTGATCTTGCTGATCGAAGTTTCACCGATGCTCGCGTTGATTCGCTGGCGCGTGACGCTCGCGCAGGGCGGACCGATCGATCTCACGCGCGCCCGGCGCTTTGCGTGGATGAGCGATCTGGAAGCGGCGCTGGTGATCGTGATGATGATTGCCGCAAGCGGAATGGCGCGCGGCGTGTGGGCGTCTTAGCTTCGGCTGGCGAAGCGCGTGGACGAAAAAAAACGGCGCCCGAAGGCGCCGTTTTTTATGGCATTCAGTCCAGACTTCAACTGCTTGCCTCTGTCGTGGTGGGTAGTACTGGGATCGAACCAGTGACCCCTGCCGTGTGAAGGCAGTGCTCTACCGCTGAGCTAACCACCCGAAGAGATTGAGATTATGTCAGGACGTTCTCGATTCGTAAAGCTCTTCTTTGAACAAATTCGAAAAAATCACGCGGCGAGCGTATCGCTAACCGCGGGCGCGGGTTCCGTGCGCCACACGCTCGTGCCTTTGATCGCTCGGTCGAGATCGGAGAGCACGGCTTCATGCGCCGCGAGCTCGTCCGCGCTTGCCGCGATGACCGTGAGATCGAGGTCGTCGAGCGCGATACGCGGCGTGCCTGTCGTGCCTTGCGCGGGCTGATCGCCGAGCATGTCGATGACGAGGCTTTCCTGACCGCGCGTCATCGCCAAATAGACTTCGGCGAGCAACTCGGAGTCGAGCAATGCGCCATGCAGCGTGCGGTGCGCGTTGCTGATGCCGAAGCGGTCGCAGAGCGCATCGAGCGAGTTCCGTTTGCCGGGGAACATCTGCTTGGCTTGCGCGAGCGAGTCGATCACGCCGGCGCACATCGTCGACACTTTTGGCAAGCCGAGTAGCGCGAACTCCATGTCGAGAAAGCCGACGTCGAACGGCGCGTTATGAATGATCAACTCCGCGCCGCTGATGAAGTCGCGCAACTGCGCGGCAATCTCAGTGAACTTCGGTTTGTCGCGCAGGAACTCCGTCGTCAGGCCGTGCACCGCGAGCGCGCCCGGGTCGCTGTCACGTTCGGGGTTCACGTACAAATGCAGGTTGTTGCCCGTAAGCCTGCGATTGACCAGTTCGACGCAGCCGATTTCGATGATCCGGTCGCCCGTGCGAGCGTTCAGGCCGGTGGTTTCGGTGTCCAGTATCAGTTGGCGCATGAGATGTGTGTCGTTGGTTCGTGCATGTTTCAGCTATCGGCGAGCGAGCTAACGCCGCGATTGGCGAGCGCATCGGCGCGTTCGTTTTCGGGATGCCCGGCGTGCCCCTTGACCCAGCGCCATTCGATCTGATGTTGCGCGACGAGGGCATCCAGCCGCTTCCACAAATCGGCGTTCTTGACGGGCGTCTTCGCTGCCGTCATCCAGTTCTTCTTCTTCCAGCCGTGAATCCATTCGCTGATGCCTTTCTGCACGTATTGCGAGTCGGTATGGATCACGGCCTGACAGGGCCGCTTCAAGGCTTCGAGCGCGGCGATCACCGCCATCAGTTCCATGCGGTTGTTGGTGGTCGCGGCTTCGCCGCCGAACAGTTCCTTTTCGAGCGAGCCGAAGCGGAGCAGGGCGCCCCAGCCGCCGGGGCCCGGATTGCCCTTGCACGCGCCGTCCGTGTAAATGTCGATGATTTTGTTCGATGCGTTCGTCGATGCGGATTCGTCAGTCATCAATGCTCGTTGCGAGTGTGCGGTGCGGCGACTGGTGCAAGGCCAGGCGCGAGCGCGGGTTTCTTCAATTTGCGCGGGCCGATGAGCCGCATGCCCCGCACGCGCTTCACCGCCGTGATCATGTACGCCGCGCCGAAGATGGGCCACCAGCGGTCGCCGGCGGGTTCCAGGAATTGATAGCGTTGCAGCCACTTGTCCGTGACGAGCGGGGGACGATAGCAGCCGAAGCGTCCGCGTTCAAGGTCGAATCCAAGCAATTTGATCCAGTCCTTGATGCGCGTGAACGCGATCATCTCGTGCGCCGCCGGCACGAACGGCCGTCCCGTGACCTTGCCGAACGACTGGCGCGCGCCCCACAGACTCAAGGAGTTGAAGCCAAGGATGATGAGCTGGCCTTCAGGCACGAGCACGCGCTCGGCTTCACGCAGAAGCCTGTGCGGATCGCGCGAAAATTCGAGCGTATGCGGCAGCACGAGCAAATCGACGCTCTGCGCTTCGAAAGGCAAGTCGAGCAAATCGCACCAGACCGTGGCGCGGCCTTCCGGCGCGCTCGCGGCAGGCAACGGACTCACGCTGCGCGAGGCCGCTTGTGGCATCGTGTAGGGCGCGCTCGCGCCGCTTTCCGCGTCGAGCACGAGCCCGCGGCCGGTCATGCGATTTTCGCGCAGAGCGTCGAGTTGCGGCATGCCAAGCTGAAGCGCGTGATAGCCGAAGATGTCGGATACCACGCGATCGAGCTGCGCTTGTTCCCACTCGAGCACATAGCGTCCGGGTGCGGAGCTTGTCCAGGCGGGCCAGTCTATAATCACTCGGTCTGACATGTTCGGGTTGCCGCTAGATGATCGCTATGGATTCGCATGCTAAGGGTTCGCTTGAATACGTTCCGGTTCCGGCGTTCGAGGACAACTACATCTGGCTCGTGTCGGACTCGCGCGACGCGGTCGTGATCGATCCGGGCGACGCCGCGCCCGTCGAGGCGTATCTCGCCGAACGCGGTTGGCGGCTGACCGCTATTTTACTCACGCACCATCATCAAGACCACGTCGGCGGCGTCAAAGCACTGCTCGATAGCCGAACGGCAGAGGGTGGCGTGCCGGTCTACGGACCGGCCGGCGAGCGCATCGAGCATTTGACTGCGCGCCTATCCGAAGGCGATATCGTGCGCGTGGACCAGCCTGCCCTGGAGTTTCGCGTCCTCGATGTACCTGGCCATACGGCCGGTCACATCGCGTACTTTCAGGCACATGACCCGCGTGGCACACCGCATCTCTTTTGCGGCGACACGCTTTTTGCAAGCGGCTGTGGCCGGCTTTTCGAGGGCACGCCGCAGCAGATGCTTGCCTCGCTCGATTCGCTCGCCTCGCTGCCTGACGATACGTTAGTGCACTGCGCCCACGAATACACGCTTTCGAACATCCGCTTTGCGCGCGCATGCGAACCAGATAACGCGGCGCTCGCGCGCTGGAACGACGACGCCATCGCGTTGCGAGCGGCCGGCAAGCCCACGCTGCCGACGACCATCGGCCACGAGAAGTGCGTCAACCCCTTTCTGCGCGTGGACGACGAGGCCATTCAGGCAACACTTTCCACTCAGTTCGGACAGCCGATTTCCGACCGCCTCGACGCGTTTCGCGTGATGCGCGGCTGGAAAGATAAGTTCCGCTGATGTCTCATAATTAGGGCGAACTTAATCCGAAACTTTGGAAACGCCGATAGATGCAGGATTTTGCAGGGGAATTACGTGCATTCTTATTGACGTTGCAAGTGCGGTTCCGTACCATCGGCTTCAAATTTCCAAGCGTCTTCTTTGGAAGCCGGAACGTTCATGCGACTAACACTTAGTGCGCTATCCGTCCTGACACTGGCCGCGTGTGCCAGTCAAGGTCCGACAGCGCTCACCTCCAATACCACAGCAACACCCACCGAAGCCTCGCAGCAAAAGGTCGCGGACACCATTCGCCGCACTGCCGCAGCCAAGGAAACCATTGACGTCGACAAGACGCCTGTCACTTCGCTCGTCGGGTCGTCGGACCTGTGGAACCGCATTCGCGCGGGCTTCCAGATTCCGGATCTGCAAACGGACCTAGTCGACATGCAGGTCAACTGGTACGCGCAGCGCCCAGAGTATGTGGAGCGCATGACTGCGCGCTCGCAGAAGTACCTGTATCACATCGTCGAAGAACTCGAAGCACGTCATATGCCGACGGAACTGGCGCTTCTGCCGTTCATCGAGTCGGCGTATAACCCGCAGGCGCTGTCGGTCGCGAAGGCCGCTGGCATGTGGCAGTTCGTGCCGGGTACTGGCCGCGACTACAACCTCAAGCAAAACATGTGGCAGGACGAGCGCCGTGATGTGCTGGCATCAACGAGCGCCGCGCTCGACTATCTCTCGCGTCTGCATGACATGTTCGGCGACTGGCATCTCGCGCTCGCCGCATACAACTGGGGTGAGGGCAATGTACAGCGCGCCATCGCGCGCAACGAAGCCGCAGGTTTACCGACGGACTACGAAAGCCTGCGCATGCCCAACGAGACGCGCAATTACGTGCCGAAGCTGCAGGCGGTCAAGAATATCGTCAGCAACCCGCAGCAATATGGCCTTGCGCTGCCCGACATTCCGAATCACCCGTATTTCGTGACGGTCACGACCGCGCGCGACATCGACGTGACCATGGCCGCGAAGTTGGCCAGCATGAGTGTCGAGGAATTCCGCTCGCTGAATCCGTCGTTCTCGAAGCCGGTCATTCTCGGCGCGACCAATCCGCAGATCTTGCTGCCGTTCGACAACGCAGCGACGTTCCAGCGCAATCTGAGTTCGTACACGGGCGCGCTGTCGTCCTGGACGACCTACACGGTGTCCGAGCGTGCGCGTCCGGCCGCTATTGCCGAGAAGATCGGCGTGGATGCGGACACGCTCATGTCGGTGAACCATATTCCGGCTGGCATGCGTCTGAAGCCGGGCTCGACCATCGTCGTGCCGCGTAATGATGACGACGACGAGGACATCAGCGCCGATGTCGCCTCGAACGCCATGCTGGCCGTCGAACGCGACGTGCCCGACACGCGCAAGATGGCCATCCGCGTGCGCCGCAAACAGTCCATCGAGACGCTGGCGGATCGCTACAACGTGTCGGTCGGGCAGATCAGGGCCTGGAACCGCACGCATCGCGAAGTCTTCATGCCGGGGCAAGTCGTTGTTCTACACGTGCCGTACGGCAAGGCAGTGCCGGCCGAGCCGGGTCCGGTTCGTCTGGAAACCGTTTCGGCGTCGAGCCGTTCGTCGGGCGGCGTGACGAAGATCGGTACGCGCGCTCCGGTTGCCAAGAACGCATCGGCGAAGGCCACGGCGCATTCGGCGACGAAATACACGAAGGTTTCGAGTTCCAGCAAGTCCTACGCAGCGAAGCCGGCCGTCGCCAAAACAGCCACACCCGCCAAACGGGCTACCACGAAGAAGACCACGAAACACTAAGCATCGCGCTTCTTGGTTTATTCCACGCCGTCACCAAGGTGACGGCGTTTTCTTTTGGTGCGCCAGTTAAACTGGCATTTCAAAAAAACAATGAAGCGCTCGTATCGCATGTCGTCCTCAGTTCGTCTTCGCGTCTTTTTCCTGTTCGCCGCCGGGTATTTCGTCTCGTACTTGTTCCGGGGCGTGAATCTCGGCTTCGCGCCGCTGATCACGCACGACCTCGGTTTGTCGGCGGCAGACTTGGGTCTGCTGACTTCGCTTTACTTCATAGGCTTTGCGCTCGCGCAGATTCCGGTCGGCGTGCTGCTCGATCACTTCGGGCCGCGCACGGTGACGGCCGGCATGCTGGTTTTCGCGGCGGTTGGAATCTGGGTTTTCGGGGCGTCGCAAGGATCGGCCGGGCTGATGGTGGGGCGGCTTTTGATCGGCGTCGGTGTTTCGGTCTGTCTGAGCGCAGCGTTCAAGGCGTCGGCGCAGCATTTCCCTGTCGCGCGACTGCCGCTCGTCAATGGCTTCACGATGGCCATTGGCGGTCTCGGCGGCGTCGCGGTCGGCTCGCCGCTCGCATCGCTTCTGCAGGTTGCCAACTGGCGGCAAGTTTGCGTCGGACTCGGCGTGTTCACGCTGATCGTGTCCGCGGCCATCCTGCTATTTGCACCGCGCAAGAGCGACGCGCGCCATCAGGCCGACATCGTCACACAGTTCAAAGGCACCTGGCACATCTTGAAGAGCGGCGCGTTCTGGAAGATCGCGTCGTTTTCCGTCGTCACGCAGGGCGTGTTTTACGCGATGCAATCCCTGTGGATCAAGCCCTATCTCCTCGACGTGATGGACCTCACGCCTGCCCACGCCTCCGCGCTCGTCTCGGTGCTCGGCCTCGCGATGATGTTCGGCAGCGTCGGCTTCGGCGCGGCGGCGCGCGGTATCGAGCGCTGCGGGATATCGGTCTATGCGTTCTGCGGCGGCGGCATGGTGCTGTTCGTCATCACGCAAATCCTCATTGTGCTGCGCGCGCCGCTGCCGCCGGCGGTGCTGCTCGCGGCGTATGGCATTTTCGGCGGCACAGGCATTCTGAGCTACGCGATCATGGCGGAATACTTCCCGTCGCACATGATTGGCCGCACCAATACGACTCTCACGCTCGTCATTTTCTTGCTCATCTTTGGTTTTCAGGTCGGGGTCGGCGCCGCGCTGTCGTTTTGGCCGTCCGTGGGCGGGCGTTATCCCGTGTCGGCGCATCTCACCGTATGGATTTCGCTCATCGCGCTGCAGGTGGCAAGCGCCGTCTGGTATGCGTGGCCGAGCGCCGCGCTCGATAAGGGCAAGCAGGCCGTGCACTGAAGTCGGGCGCGCCGCGTCGTGCGAAAGGCGCGTGACAACAAGCAGACCATTCCCAAATTTGGCTAAAAGACCGCTTTCAAGCTATAATTCGAAGGTTTGAGCATATCAACCCGCACCCTAGCGCCTACCCCCATTCACCGTCGTTCGCTGCGCCTTGCAGTGCGCGCCGCACGCCGCCGATCGCCTGCTTCGTTATCCCGTTGGGTCCACCCAGCGCGTTGATCCAAGCCGCGACGCGCGGCTGACGAGCCGCCGCTGACAAAAGCGCAAAGGATATCCCCGTTCATCGCAATGAACGCCGGGAACCAAGCCTGAATTTCGGACAGACAGGTCGGTAACAGGGTGTCCCCCAAGGAGCCTTCCGTGTTGCCGTCATTCTCCCCAGCACTACTCGCACTTGCCGACGGCACGGTCTTTCGTGGTCAATCGATCGGTGCAACCGGCTCGACGATCGGCGAAGTCGTATTCAACACCGCCATCACCGGTTATCAGGAAATCCTGACCGATCCGAGCTACGCCCGCCAGATCGTCACGCTGACCTATCCGCACATCGGCAACGTCGGCGTGAACGCCGAAGATGTCGAAGCCACCAAAGTCCATGCCGCCGGTCTCATCATTCGCGACCTGCCGGTGCTCGCATCCAACTTCCGTTCCGAGCAGTCGCTTTCCGACTATTTGAAGGCCCAAGGCGTCGTCGCGATTTCGGACATCGACACGCGCAAGCTCACGCGAATTCTGCGCGACAAAGGTGCGCAGAACGGCTGCATTCTCGCGGGCAGCGACGACGAAGCAAAGGCGCTCGAACTCGCGCGCTCGTTTCCCGGCCTCGCGGGCATGGATCTGGCAAAAGTCGTGTCGACCGACAAGTCCTATGACTGGACGCAGACCGAATGGCGCCTCGGCAGCGGCTACGGCACGCAGGAAGCCCCGAAGTTTCGCGTCGTGGCGTTCGATTACGGCGTGAAGTACAACATTCTGCGCATGCTCGCCGAGCGCGGTTGCCAGGTCACCGTGCTGCCGGCCCAAGCGAGCGCGGCTGACGCACTCGCGCTCAATCCGGATGGCGTCTTCCTCTCGAACGGCCCCGGCGACCCGGAACCGTGCGACTACGCCATCGCGGCCACGCGTGAGTTCATCGCGCGCGGCATTCCGACCTTCGGCATCTGTCTAGGACACCAGATCATGGGCCTCGCGGTCGGCGCGAAAACCATGAAGATGAAGACCGGCCACCACGGCGCAAATCATCCGGTGAAAGACCTGGAAGACGGCCGCGTGGTCATCACGTCGCAGAACCACGGTTTCGCGGTCGATGCCGACACGCTGCCCGCCAACGCAAAGGTCACGCACGTATCGCTTTTCGACGGCACGCTGCAGGGCTTCGCGCTCACCGACAAGCCCGCGTTCTGCTTCCAGGGTCATCCAGAAGCGTCGCCTGGCCCGCACGACATTGCATATCTGTTCGACCGCTTCATCAAGCTGATGGAGACGCAGAAGGTCACTGCCTGACAGTCGAGAGCACAGAACGGAACACCGCAACACAAAACATCGAGAGCAGTTATGCCGAAGCGCACAGACATCAAGAGCATCCTCATCATCGGCGCGGGTCCGATCATCATCGGCCAGGCGTGCGAGTTCGATTATTCGGGCGCGCAGGCTTGCAAGGCGTTGCGTGAGGAAGGCTACAAGGTCATCCTCGTCAACAGCAATCCCGCGACGATCATGACCGACCCGAACACGGCCGACGTCACTTACATCGAGCCGATCTCGTGGGAAGTGGTCGAGCGCATCATCGCGAAGGAGCGGCCGGACGCGATCTTGCCGACCATGGGCGGACAGACCGCGCTCAATTGCGCGCTCGATCTGTTCCATCACGGCGTGCTGGAAAAGTACGACGTCGAGCTGATCGGCGCATCGCCGGAAGCCATCGACAAGGCCGAAGACCGCCAGAAGTTCAAGGACGCGATGACCAAGATCGGTCTCGGTTCAGCCAAGTCTGGAATTGCGCATTCCATGGAAGAAGCGCTGACCGTGCAGGCGCAAATCGCCGAGGCCACTGGCAGCGGCGGCTATCCGACCGTGATTCGCCCGTCGTTCACGCTGGGCGGTTCGGGCGGCGGCATCGCGTATAACAAGGAAGAGTTCGAGGAAATTTGCCGGCGCGGTCTCGATCTCTCGCCGACGCGCGAACTGCTGATAGAAGAATCGCTTCTCGGCTGGAAAGAGTACGAGATGGAAGTTGTCCGCGACAAGAAGGACAACTGCATCATCGTGTGTTCGATCGAAAACCTCGATCCCATGGGCGTGCATACCGGCGACTCGATCACCGTCGCGCCCGCGCAGACGCTGACCGACAAGGAGTATCAGGTTCTGCGTAACGCGTCGCTTGCCGTGTTGCGCGAAATCGGCGTCGACACAGGCGGCTCGAACGTGCAGTTCGCGATCAACCCCGACGACGGCCGCATGGTCGTGATCGAGATGAACCCGCGCGTGTCGCGCTCGTCCGCGCTGGCATCGAAGGCAACGGGCTTTCCTATCGCCAAGGTCGCGGCCAAGCTCGCGTGCGGCTATACGCTCGACGAGTTGAAGAACGAGATCACAGGCGGTCAGACGCCGGCGTCGTTCGAGCCGACCATCGACTATGTCGTGACGAAGGTGCCGCGTTTCGCGTTCGAGAAATTCCGCGAAGCCGACTCGCGCCTGACCACGCAGATGAAGTCCGTCGGCGAAGTCATGGCAATGGGCCGCACGTTTCAGGAATCGTTCCAGAAAGCGCTGCGCGGTCTCGAAGTGGGCGTCGACGGTCTGGACGAAAAGACCACGAGCCGCGACGAAGCCATCCGCGAAATCGGCGAGCCGGGACCGGACCGTATCTGGTACCTCGGCGACGCGTTCCGCCTTGGTCTGACGGCTCGGGAAATCTTCGAGGAAACGTCGATCGACCCGTGGTTCCTCGCGCAGATCGAGCAGATCATCTTGAAGGAGAAGGCGCTCGAAGGCCGCACGATCGAAAGCCTCAGCAAGGACGAATTGCTGTATCTGAAGAAGAGCGGTTTTTCCGACCGGCGTCTTGCGAAGCTCACCGGTTCGAAGCAGGAAGACGTGCGCCGCCGTCGTCACGAGTTGAAGGTGCGGCCGGTTTATAAGCGCGTCGATACTTGCGCGGCCGAGTTCGCGACCAAGACGGCGTACATGTATTCGACCTACGAGGACGAGTGCGAAGCGAATCCGACCGACAAGAAGAAGATCATGGTTCTCGGCGGCGGCCCGAACCGGATCGGGCAGGGCATCGAATTCGACTATTGCTGCGTGCACGCCGCGCTCGCCATGCGCGAAGATGGTTACGAAACCATCATGGTCAACTGCAATCCTGAAACGGTTTCGACCGACTACGACACGTCGGATCGTCTGTACTTCGAATCGCTGACGCTCGAAGACGTGCTTGAAATCGTCGAGCTGGAAAAGCCGGTCGGCGTGATCGTGCAGTATGGCGGCCAGACGCCGCTCAAACTCGCGCTCGACCTCGAAGCGAACGGCGTGCCGATCATCGGTACGTCGCCGGACATGATCGATGCCGCCGAGGATCGCGAGCGGTTCCAGCAATTGCTGAAAGATCTGAATCTGCGCCAGCCGCCGAATCGCACCGCGCGCGCCGAAGACGAAGCACTCAGGCTCGCGGAAGAAATCGGTTACCCGCTGGTCGTGCGTCCGTCTTATGTGCTGGGTGGCCGCGCAATGGAAATCGTCCACGAGCCGCGCGATCTCGAACGCTACATGCGCGAGGCCGTGAAGGTATCGAACGACTCGCCGGTGTTGCTCGACCGCTTCCTGAACGACGCGATCGAATGCGATGTGGACTGTATCTCCGATGGCGACGACGTCTTCATTGGCGGCGTGATGGAGCATATCGAACAAGCGGGCGTGCATTCCGGCGACTCGGCTTGCTCGCTGCCGCCTTATTCGCTCGCGCAAGACACCATCGACGAACTGAAGCGGCAAACCGCCGCCATGGCGAAGGCGCTGAACGTGGTCGGCCTGATGAACGTGCAGTTCGCCATCCAGCAGGTTCCGCAAGACGATGGCTCGAAGAAGGATGTCATTTACGTGCTGGAAGTGAACCCGCGTGCATCGCGCACGGTGCCGTATGTGTCGAAGGCGACGGGCCTGCCGCTCGCGAAAATCGCGGCGCGCGCAATGGTCGGGCAGAAGCTCAAGCAACAAGGCGTGACGAAGGAAGTGATTCCGCCGTACTTCAGCGTGAAGGAAGCGGTGTTTCCGTTCGTCAAGTTCCCGGCGGTCGATCCCGTGCTCGGGCCCGAGATGCGTTCGACGGGCGAGGTGATGGGCGTGGGCCGCACCTTCGGCGAAGCGCTTTTCAAGTCGCAACTCGCGGCGGGTTCGCGTCTGCCGGAATCCGGCACCGTGCTTCTCACCGTGATGGATGCCGACAAGCCGAAGGCCGTCGAAGTCGCGCGCATGCTGCATGAACTCGGCTACCCGATCGTCGCGACCAAGGGGACGGCCGCGGCCATCGCGGCGGCGGGTGTGCCCGTGAAGGTCGTGAACAAGGTGAAGGACGGGCGTCCGCATATCGTCGACATGATCAAGAACGGCGAAATCGCGCTGGTCTTCACCACCGTCGATGAAACGCGCGCGGCCATCGCCGATTCGCGTTCCATCCGTATGAGCGCGCAGGCCAACAAGGTCACGTACTACACGACGATGTCCGGCGCGCGCGCGGCGGTCGAAGGTCTGCGTTATCTGCGCGATTTGGAAGTCTATGATTTACAAGGCCTCCACGCTCGCCTAAACTAAGGCTTCGATTACCGGTCCAAGTATCACGAGCCGCGGTTAAGCGGCGTCTTCTCGTTCTGGGGAGATGCGCTTAACCGCGGTAATTTTTTTACGGCTGTTTTTGTTTGTGGATTGTCTATGAGCACGATTCCCTTGACGAAGCGCGGCGCGGAGTTGCTGCGCGACGAATTGCAACGCCTGAAGGCTGTCGAGCGTCCCGCGGTCATCAACTCGATCGCGGAAGCACGCGCGCAGGGCGATCTGTCGGAAAACGCGGAGTACGATGCCGCGAAAGAAAAGCAGGGCTTTATCGAGGGCCGCATTGCGGATCTCGAATCGAAGCTTGCCGCCGCGCAAGTGATCGACCCGAAAACGGTCGAGGCGGAAGGCCGCGTGGTGTTCGGCGCGACCGTCGAACTGGAAGATCTCGAGTCGAGTCATAAGGTGACGTATCAGATCGTCGGCGACGACGAAGCCGACATCGACCACGGTCTCATCTCCGTCAGCTCGCCCATTGCGCGCGCGCTGATCGGCAAGACGGAGGGCGACGTCGCCTCGGTGCAGGCCCCGAGCGGCGCGCGGGAGTACGAAATCATCGCTGTTCGATACGTCTGATGGAGCATCGACTCTTTCGCACGGTAACGATGATCTGGGTCGGCAGCTTGCTGACCCTCGGTCTCGTCGCCGCGCCCGTGCTCTTTTCGGTGCTCGACCGTACGTCGGCGGGATCGGTGGCGGCGCAGCTCTTTCGCATCGAGGCGTATATCGGCGTGGTCAGCGCGCTGATTCTGATCTTGATCGGCAATCGCTTCGTGAAGAGCGGCATCGTCGACTACAAGCGCGTGCGGTGGCTCGTCGCGGTCATGCTGGTGTGCGTGCTCGTCGGATACTTCGCGTTGCAGCCGTTCATGAATTCGCTGCGCATCTCGGCGCAGGAAGCAGGGATGGAACTCGCGAATTCGCCTTTTGCGAAGGAGTTCGGCGTTCTGCATGGCATTTCGAGCGCGATTTATTTGATCGAATGCCTGTGCGGTATTGCGCTCGTGTGGCGTTTGCCCGGTGCGGCGCCTGTCAAGATCGTGCCGAAGGGCAAGTCCGCGAAGGTCGCGGCCAAGCGCGCGCGTAGCTGAAAATTATGCTGCGAGAGACGGCGCGGACGTTTTGAATCATCGTCCGCGCCGTTTCATCATTTGACGGCCTGATGTTGACGCTTCGAGCCAGCCTGACGCTTCTTCGCGCGCTTGACGTTGCCGCCCGCGGTGACGCGTTCGTTACCTAGCACTTTGAGCGTTTGTTTGCGCGGCTTCTTGACGGCGGGTGCATCGCGCGTGATCTTGACGGCCTTGACGATGCGCGGCGCGCGACCCTTGGTCGAACGCTCCTCGGCAATTTCACCGGCGCTCGGCGGCATGGTGCTGCGGGTGCGGGCGGTGCGGGTCTTGGCGGGCGCGGCGCCTTCCGGTCTCCAGATCACGAGCAGCTTGCCGATATGCTGAACAGGTGCGGCATCCAGGCGATCGCAGATTTCGTCGTAGATGCCAACGCGTGCTTCACGCTCGTCGCCGAACACGCGAATCTTGATGAGCTGATGCGCTTCGAGGTGCACGCCGATTTCTTTCAGCACGGCCTCGGTCAGGCCTTCGGCGCCGACGAGCACGACCGGATTGAGGGCGTGAGCCTGGGAGCGCAGATCGGCGCGCTGGGCCGGGGAAAGTTTAAGAGCTGGCATGTGGAATAAGGGACTCGACTAAAATGTGGGCGGCGGGTTTGGCGTCGGCTGGGCGTTGCAGCGCTGTCGGACGCACGAAGCGCGGGCGGTATGGACACGCGGCGCCGTCATGGACCGATCAGATGAAAAGCACCTGAAGTGCTGGGCAAGCCGCCCGAATAAACAAATAGGCCGGAAACGCAAATTTCGAGCGCTTTGCAGCGCACGGGAACCGGTCCGGCCGACAAGACGCGTATTATCCGCTAAAAGCATTGCGCGATACAGCAAGAATAAGCACGCGCGCAAGAGGTTAGTCCCCGGCGCGCAGCATGGGCTCAGTTTGAATGGCAAAGAACCGGTTTAATCATTCGTGGTTGCATGACCACATCAACGACCCTTACGTGAAGATGGCGCAGCGCGAGGGCTATCGCGCGCGCGCGGCGTACAAGCTCAAGGAGATCGACGAGCAGGACAAGCTCATCAAGCCAGGGCAGGTAATCGTCGACCTCGGCTCGACGCCCGGCTCGTGGAGTCAGTACGCGCGTAACAAACTCGCTCAGGGTGCGAAGCGCGATGCGCAGCGCGAAGGCGGTATAGACGGCACGATCATCGCGCTCGATCTTCTGCCGATGGACCCCATTGCCGATGTCACCTTCATTCAGGGCGACTTCCGCGAAGACGCCGTGCTTGCGCAACTCGCGGAAATTGTTGGCGAGCGTCAGGTAGACCTTGTTATTTCCGACATGGCCCCAAACCTGTCTGGCGTGGCGAGCGCGGATGCAGCGCGTATCGAACATCTTTGCGATCTGGCGCTGGAGTTCTCGCAGAACCATCTGAAACCGGATGGTGCGTTGCTGGTCAAATGTTTTCACGGCAGCGGTTACAGCCAAATCGTCGAGAAGTTCAAGCACCAGTTCAAAGTGGTGGCGCCGCGCAAGCCCAAGGCGTCTCGCGACAAATCGTCGGAGACTTTTGTACTCGGGCGGCGGCTCAAACATCCGACTGTGGAACACGAGTAAATCATTTCGGCGAAAAATAGCGATATTTTCGCCGAATATGTCGAAAAACCCTTGTCTTCCGCTATTTGCGCGGTAGATAAACCTTATGGCAGGGGTTTGCGGTCTGGATTAGAATGCTTTGGTGGCGCCGCAAGGTTTATGTAGGCGCCCGTCTATGAGTGAGGAGTGGTGCTTTGAACAACAATATGTTCTCTAAAGCGGCAGTGTGGCTCGTGATTGCACTGGTGCTGTTTACGGTGTTCAAGCAGTTCGATAAGCCCCGCGTCCAGGAAGGTGTGTCCTATTCGCAGTTCATGGACGACGCGAAGAACGGCAAGGTGAAGAATGTCACCGTTCAAGGGCGGAATCTGACGGTCACTCCGGCAGACGGCCAGAAATACCAAATCGTGTCGCCTGGCGACATCTGGATGGTCGGCGATCTGATGAAATACGGCGTTCAGGTCAGCGGCAAGGCTGACGATGAACCCAACGCGCTGGTTTCCGCGCTGTACTACCTTGGACCGACCATTCTCATCATCGGTTTCTGGTTCTACATGATGCGGCAGATGCAGGGGGGCGGCAAAGGCGGGGCCTTCTCGTTCGGCAAGTCGCGAGCGCGGCTGATCGACGAAAACAATAACGCTATCAATTTCACCGATGTCGCGGGTTGCGACGAAGCGAAAGAAGAAGTGTCCGAGCTCGTCGACTTCCTGCGCGACCCGCAGAAATTCCAGAAGCTGGGCGGCCGCATTCCACGAGGAGTGTTGCTGGTCGGACCTCCTGGCACGGGTAAGACGCTGCTGGCTCGCGCTATCGCGGGTGAAGCGAAGGTGCCGTTCTTCAGCATCTCGGGTTCCGACTTCGTGGAAATGTTCGTCGGCGTGGGCGCGGCTCGCGTTCGCGACATGTTCGAGCAAGCAAAGAAGCACGCGCCTTGCATCGTGTTCATCGACGAAATCGACGCGGTCGGTCGTCATCGCGGCGCCGGCATGGGCGGCGGTAACGACGAACGCGAGCAGACTCTCAATCAGATGCTCGTGGAAATGGATGGCTTCGAAGCGAATTCCGGCGTTATCGTGATCGCTGCGACGAACCGTTCCGACGTGCTCGACAAGGCGCTCCTGCGTCCGGGTCGTTTCGACCGTCAGGTGTATGTCGGTCTGCCGGACATTCGCGGTCGCGAACACATCATGAAGGTGCATCTGCGCAAGGTGCCGATTGCGAACGACGTCGACGCTTCGGTCATCGCGCGGGGTACGCCGGGCTTCTCGGGTGCCGATCTCGCAAACCTCGTCAATGAAGCTGCGCTTTTTGCGGCGCGTCGCGGCAAGCGGATCGTCGAGATGCAGGACTTCGAAGACGCGAAGGACAAGATTTTCATGGGTCCGGAGCGCAAGTCGGCTGTCATGCGCGAGGAAGAACGTCGCAACACGGCTTTCCACGAATCCGGTCACGCCGTGGTAGCGAAGTTGTTGCCGCATGCCGATCCGGTGCACAAGGTTACGATCATGCCGCGCGGATGGGCATTGGGTGTCACCTGGCAATTGCCTGAACACGACCGCGTGAATTTGTATCGCGACAAGATGCTGGAAGAAATCGCAATTCTGTTTGGCGGCCGTGCAGCGGAAGAAGTGTTCCTGAATTCCATGTCCACCGGCGCGTCCAACGACTTCGAGCGCGCGACCAAGATGGCCCGCGACATGGTGACGCGCTACGGTATGTCGGACACGCTTGGCACGATGGTCTACGTCGACACCGAACCCGAAGGCATGTTCGGCAAGTTGGGCGCGAAGACGGTTTCGGAAGCCACGCTGCAAAAGGTCGATTCGGAAATCCGCCGCATCCTGGACGAGCAGTATCAGCTTGCCCGCAAGCTGCTGGAAGACAACCGCGCGCGCGTGGAAGCCATGACGAAGGCGCTGCTCGAATGGGAAACCATAGACGCAGACCAGATCACGGACATCATGGAGGATCGTCCGCCGCGTCCGCCGAAGAACCTGCCGCCGCCTTCGGGTGATACGCCTCCGGGCGGCAACAGCGGCACGGAAGTCAAGCCGGGCAGCGCAACCGCGCCGGCCTAAGCTCTTCTAGTCCGATCATGGGCCGGTGTGCATCGCACTCCGGCCCATTTTTGCTTTATGGCTCACGACGGCGCACACATCGGATCACACTTCGCGCGTGCGTTACGCTCCTTGCAGCAATCCAGCTTTTTTCCGACACGCTTGATCACTCCATCTCTCTCCCAGCTTTCAGCGCAGCCGCTGCAATGCGGTCGGTTCACGCTGACATTCGAACGTCCGCTCGTGATGGGCATTCTCAACGTCACGCCTGACTCGTTCTCCGATGGCGGCCGCTTCCTTCCGCGCGATGCCGCTCTGGCGCGCGCCGAGCGCATGCTTGCCGACGGCGCGGACATCATCGATATTGGCGGCGAATCGACTCGTCCGGGCGCGCCGCCGGTTCCGCTGGCCGAGGAACTCGAACGCGTGGTGCCGATCGTCGAAGCGTTACGGGACATGAACGTCCCGCTTTCGGTCGATACCTACAAGCCCGCCGTGATGCGCGCCGCGCTCGATGCAGGCGCGGACATGATCAACGACATTTGGGGTTTACGTCAGGAAAGCGCGCTCGATGCCGTTAAAGACAGTAACTGCGGCTTGTGCGTGATGCATATGCTCGGCGAACCGCGCACGATGCAACTTCGCGAGCCGGTGTACGCCGACGTCATCGCGGACGTCCGTGCGTTTTTCGCCGAACGAATCGCGGCGCTGGCGCAGGCGGGGATCGCGCTGGAGCGCGTAAGTCTCGATCCGGGCTTCGGCTTCGGCAAGACCGTCGAGCATAATTACGCGCTGCTGGCGAACCTCGCCGCGACGCTGCCGGCAGGCAAGCGGTATCCGCTGCTCGCGGGAATGTCGCGCAAGTCGATGCTCGGCGCAGTCACCGGGCGCGCGGCGAACGAACGGCTTGCGGCAAGCGTGAGCGGGGCAGTTTGCGCGGCGGAGCGCGGTGCGGCGATCATCCGCGTGCACGACGTCGCGGAAACCGTGGATGCGCTGAAAGTCTGGCGAGCCACGAGAGACGCCACGCATCACGAGAAGCATTGAAAGAACTTCGGCGAAGGCGCACGCGCCGAATCGATCAACACATGTCGCGGGCCAAGAACAAGCGCCATATGTCCGCGAGGAGGGTCAGTAACAATGGCACGTCGATATTTTGGAACTGATGGAATTCGCGGGCGCGTCGGCGAGGCGCCGATCACACCGGATTTTGTTCTCAGGCTGGGGTATGCGGCCGGCAAGGTGCTCGCGGGAGCGGACCGTTCGCCGCAAAAGGGCAACCGTCCGACGGTGCTCATCGGCAAGGACACGCGGGTTTCCGGCTACATGCTCGAAGCCGCGCTGGAGTCGGGCTTTTCCGCCGCGGGCGTCGACGTAATGCTCGCCGGCCCGATGCCCACGCCCGGCGTCGCGTATCTCACGCGCGCGCTGCGGCTTTCGGCGGGCGTGGTGATCAGCGCATCGCACAATCCGTACGACGACAACGGCATCAAATTCTTCTCCGCCGACGGCAACAAGCTGCCGGACGAAGTCGAACTGCAAATCGAAGCGCAGCTCGACCAGCCGATGGCTTGTGCGCCCTCCGAGCGTCTCGGCAAGGCGAAGCGTCTGGACGACGCGGGCGGGCGCTATATCGAGTTCTGCAAGAGCACTTTCCCGGCGAGCTTCGATCTGCGCGGCCTCAAGATCGTGCTCGATTGCGCGCACGGCGCCGCCTATGACGTCGCGCCGCACGTGTTCCACGAACTGGGCGCGGAAGTCGTGCCTATTGGCGTGTCGCCGAACGGCTTCAATATTAACGATAAAGTCGGCGCCACCGCGCCCGATGCGCTCGTGCGCACGGTGCTCGAACACAAGGCGGATATCGGCATCGCGCTCGATGGCGACGCTGACCGCCTTCAAGTCGTCGATTCCACCGGCCGGCTTTTCAACGGCGACGAACTGCTCTACGTGCTGGTCAAGGACCGCATCGCGACGGACGGCAAGGTGGATGGCGCGGTCGGCACGCTGATGACCAACATGGCCGTGGAAGTGGCGTTGAAAGAGGCGGGCGTGAAGTTCGTGCGCGCGGCCGTCGGCGACCGTTACGTGCTCGAAAAGCTGCGCGAAAACGGCTGGCAACTCGGTGCGGAAGGCTCGGGCCACATTCTTTCGCTCGACCGGCATTCCACGGGCGACGGCATCGTGTCCGCGCTGCTTGTGCTCGCCGCCATCAAGCGCGGTGGCAAATCCCTCGCGGACATGCTCGACGGCGTCAGCCTGTTTCCGCAGAAACTGATCAACGTGCGCATGAGTCCGAACGCGGACTGGAAAAATAATGCGGCCATTCGCCGCGCGATCGAAGATGCCGAGCGGGCCCTCGAATCGCACGGGCGGGTACTGATTCGCGCCTCGGGAACCGAACCGGTACTGCGCGTCATGGTGGAAGCGGCGGCGCATCAGGATGCGGTTAAACACGCGGAAACGATTGCTCAGGTCGTGAAGGACGCGACTTCCTAGACGATCTCTAAAGCGCGTCACGTCTCACCAAAAGCGGACTACGGTCCGCTTTTTCTTTGGTTACAAGCCAACGCACGTTCGACTTTCAGTGCGTAAGCGCAATGACACGCGGCGTTCATCAAACGTCACGGTACTGTCACGAAGAGTGCCTATATTTCGCCGTGTCGGTTCTCTCGCTACACGCTCACACACTCTGGAGGTCTCATGAAATTGATGCAATCCGCGCTGGCCGGCGTCATCGGCGCAATGTTCGCCGTCTCCGCATTCGCCACGGATATCACCGGCGCGGGCAGCACCTTCGCAGCTCCCATCTACACCAAGTGGGCTGACGCCTACCAAAAAACGGGCGGCGGCAAGGTGAACTATCAAGGCATCGGCTCGTCGGGCGGCGTCAAACAGATCATCGCGAAGACGGTGGATTTCGCGGGCTCGGACGCACCGCTGAAAGATGAAGAACTCACGAAGGAAGGCCTGTTCCAGTTCCCGACGGTCGTCGGCGGCGTGGTGCCGGTCATCAACGTGCCGGGCGTGAAGGCCGGTGAAGTGACGCTGTCGGGCGAAGTGCTCGGCGACATCTACCTGGGCAAGATCAAGAAGTGGAACGACCCGGCTATCGCCGCGCTGAACCCGAAGGTCAAGCTGCCGGATACCGACATCGCCGTGGTGCGCCGCGCCGACGGATCGGGCACGAGCTTCATCTGGACGAACTATCTGTCGAAAGTGAATCCCGAGTGGAAGTCGAAGGTCGGCGAAGGTTCGACGGTCAACTGGCCGACGGGCACGGGCGGCAAGGGCAACGACGGCGTCGCGGCGTTCGTGCAGCGTCTGCCGGGCGCGATCGGCTACGTGGAGTGGGCGTATGCCAAGCAGAACAAGATGACCTACGTGGGTCTCAAGAACGCGGCTGGCACGGTCGTCGAGCCGAAGACGGAGACCTTCAAGGCGGCGGCTGCCGGCGCGGACTGGTCGAAGTCGTTCTACCAGATCCTCACGAACGAGTCGGGCCAGAACGCATGGCCGATCGTCGGTGCAACGTTCGTTCTGCTGCACGCCACGCAGGACAAGGCGCCGCAAGGCACGGAAACGCTGAAGTTCTTCGACTGGGCGTTCAAGAACGGCAACCAAGCCGCGAACGATCTCGACTACATCTCGCTGCCGGATTCGGTAGTCGCCGAAATCCGCATGCAATGGAAGGCGAAGGTCAAGGACGCGTCGGGCAAGGCGGTTGCGCAGTAAGCGGTACCATGGTCTGAAACTGTCCTAAGCTCTTGAAGTCAGGACGGAAATGCAGTGCAGGCAATGCCGCGCGGCACGTCGAATGACGTGCCGCGCGCTCTGACAAGCAGCACAACCAAGGCTCCCATGTCGGACATCAACTTAGCGTCGGCACCGCCGGCCGCGCATACGCAGCGCGCGCCGAGCCGTTTCGGCGACATCATATTCGGCGGCATCACGCGGCTCGCGGCCGTGGTGACGTTGCTTCTGCTTGGCGGCATCATCGTTTCGCTCGTCATTGCGTCGATGCCGACCATCGAAAAGTTCGGACTCAGCTTTCTCTGGCGCGCGGAGTGGGACCCACAGACCGATAGCTTCGGCGCGCTCGTGCCGATCTACGGCACCATTGCCACGTCGATCATCGCGCTCATCATCGCCGTGCCGGTGAGCTTCGGCATCGCGCTTTTCCTCACGGAACTCTCGCCCGCGTGGCTGCGCCGGCCGCTCGGTGTCGCCATCGAATTGCTCGCGGCGATTCCCTCGATCGTCTACGGCATGTGGGGTCTGCTCGTGTTCGCGCCGATCTTCGCGGAATACTTCGAAAAGCCGCTCGGCCATCTGCTCGGCGACGTGCCCGTCATCGGCATGTTCTTCAAGGGCGCGCCTATCGGTATCGGCATTCTGTGCGCGGGCGTGATCCTCGCCATCATGATCATTCCGTACATTGCCTCGGTGATGCGCGACGTCTTCGAAGTCACGCCCGTGCTTCTCAAGGAATCGGCATACGGCATCGGCTGCACGACCTGGGAAGTGATGTGGAAGATCGTGTTGCCGTACACGCGCGCCGGTGTGATCGGCGGCGTGATGCTCGGCCTCGGCCGCGCGCTCGGCGAGACCATGGCGGTGACGTTCGTGATCGGCAACACCAATCTGCTCGACAACGTGTCGCTGTTTTCGCCGGGCAACAGCATCACCTCGGCGCTCGCCAACGAATTCGCCGAAGCAAGCCCCGGCCTGCATACGTCGGCGCTGATGGAACTCGGGCTCATCCTGTTCGTGATCACGTTCGTCGTGCTCGCGTTGTCCAAGCTGATGCTGCTGCGCATGGAACGCGGGGAGGGAGTCAAGTGAGCCGTCCCGCCACCTTCAATCAGGACCCCGACCGCGTGGACGCCACGCGCAAGAAGCTGCAGAGCCGTCGACGCGGCACCAATGCGATCGCGCTGACGCTCTCGCTGGCCGCGATGGCTTTCGGCCTTCTGTGGCTCGTGTGGATTCTCTTCACGACGCTTAAGCTCGGCGTCGCTGGCCTGTCGCTCGAACTCTTCACGCAGTCGACGCCGCCGCCGAACACCGATGGCGGCGGTCTTGCCAACGCTATCGTCGGCAGTCTGATGCTCGTCATCATCGCCACGTTCATCGGCACGCCGCTCGGCATTCTGGCGGGCGTCTATCTCGCGGAATATGGCCAGAAGCGTTGGCTTGCGAGCGTCACGCGCTTCATCAACGACATTCTGTTGTCGGCGCCTTCCATCGTCGTGGGCTTGTTCGTGTATGCGCTCGTCGTCGCGAAGATGGGTCGCTTCTCGGGATGGGCCGGCGTGATCGCGCTCGCCTTGCTGCAGATTCCGATCGTCATCCGCACCACTGAAAACATGCTGAAGCTCGTGCCGAACGCGCTGCGCGAAGCGGCTTTCGCGCTCGGCACGCCCAAGTGGAAGATGGTGATGTCGATCACGCTGAAGGCGTCGATTGGCGGCATCGTCACGGGCGTGTTGCTGGCGGTCGCGCGGATTGCCGGCGAAACCGCGCCGCTGCTCTTCACGTCGCTGTCGAATCAGTTTTTCTCGTGGGACATGAATCAGCCGGTGGCGAACCTTCCGGTCACGATCTACAAGTTCGCGATGAGCCCGTTCCCGCAATGGCAGACGCTCGCGTGGGCCGGTGTGTTCCTTATTACGCTCGGCGTGCTGGGTTTGAATATCCTCGCGCGCACGATTATCTCGAAGAAATAAAGGCGGAGTGATTCCATGAACATGGTCGAAAGTGGTGTCAACCACCTTGATTCGAAAGCGGATGCGGCGCCCGTCGAGCGTGGTCCCGTTCCTGGCAGCGTGCGTCCGAAGCACGGCTCGCAAGCCGCCGATTCGATCAAGCCGAAGATCGAAGTGAAGAACCTCAACTTCTTCTACAACAAGTATCACGCGCTGAAGAACATCAACCTGCGCATTCCCGAGAAGAAGGTGACGGCGTTCATCGGACCTTCGGGCTGCGGCAAGTCCACGCTCCTGCGCACCTTCAACAAGATGTACGCCCTTTATCCCGAGCAGCGCGGCGAAGGCGAGATTCTGATGGACGGCGTCAACCTGCTCGACACGACGCGCGACATCTCGCTTTTACGCGCGCGCGTGGGCATGGTGTTCCAGAAGCCTACGCCGTTTCCCATGTCGATCTACGACAACATCGCGTTCGGCGTGAAGATGTTCGAACAACTGTCGCGCTCGGAGATGGACGACCGCGTCGAATGGGCGCTGACCAAGGCCGCGCTCTGGAACGAAGTGAAGGACAAGCTGCAGCAAAGCGGCTACGGATTGTCGGGCGGCCAGCAGCAGCGCCTTTGCATTGCGCGCGGCATCGCCATTCGTCCGGAAGTGCTGTTGCTCGACGAGCCCTGCTCGGCGCTCGACCCGATTTCCACGGGCCGTATCGAGGAACTGATCGCGGAACTGAAAAGTGACTATACGGTTGTGATCGTCACGCACAACATGCAGCAGGCAGCCCGTTGCTCGGACTACACTGCATACATGTACCTTGGCGAGCTGATCGAATTCGGCGATACGGAGAAGATCTTCATCAAGCCCACGCGCAAGGAAACGGAAGACTACATCACGGGCCGTTTCGGCTGATCCGGCCAGATCAGGCGAACTGAAACATAAAAGGACTTAAGGAGCACATATGTCCGATAAACATCTGTCGAGCCAGTTCGACGCCGATCTCAACGCGGTGTCGTCGAAAGTGCTGCAAATGGGCGGTCTCGTGGAGTCGCAGATCATCGCGGCCATGCAGGCACTCAACGAATTCGACATGGCGATCGCCGATCAGGTGATTGCCGCCGAAGTGCGTCTGAACACGATGGAAGTCGAGATCGACGAAGAGTGCAGCAACATCATCGCGCGCCGCCAGCCGGCCGCGCGCGACCTGCGTCTGCTCATGGCGATCTCGAAGACCATCACGAACCTCGAACGCGCCGGCGACGAAGCTGAAAAAATCGCGAAGCGCGTGAAACGCATCAACGAAGACGGCGCGGGCCGCGCGGTGAATATCGCGGAGATCAAGCTCTCGGGCGAGATGGCCGTGTCGATTCTGCGCCGCGCGCTCGACGCGTTCGCGCGTCTGGACACCGTGGCCGCCGCGCAGATCGTGCGCGACGACAAAGCCATCGACGACGAATTCCGCGCCTTCGTGCGCAAGCTCGTCACCTACATGATGGAAGACCCGCGCACCATTTCCGCCGGCCTCGACTATCTGTTCATTGCGAAGGCGGTGGAGCGTATCGGCGATCACGCTAAGAACATCGCCGAGTTCATCATCTACATCGTGAAGGGTACGGACGTGCGGCATATCTCGCGCGACCAGCTCGAACGCGAAGCGCTCAGTTAATCTTCTCTCAAAGCAAAAGGTCAAGAGGTGCCGATGCCCAGCAGTATCCTCGTCATCGAAGACGAACCCGCGATCTCCGAACTGATCTCGGTGAATCTGCAACACGCGGGACATTGCCCGATTCGCGCGTATAACGCTGAGCAGGCGCAAAACCTGATCAGCGACGTGCTGCCCGATCTCGTGCTGCTCGACTGGATGCTGCCCGGCAAGTCCGGCATTGCGTTCGCGCGCGACTTGCGCAACAACGAGCGCACGAAGCATATTCCGATCATCATGCTGACCGCGCGCGGCGACGAGCAGGACAAGGTGCTCGGGCTCGAGATCGGCGCGGACGACTACGTCACCAAGCCGTTTTCGCCGAAAGAACTGATGGCGCGCATCAAGGCGGTGTTGCGCCGGCGTGCCCCGCAGCTGACGGAAGATGTGGTTGCCATCAATGGTTTGCGGCTCGATCCGGCGACGCATCGCGTGGCGGCGAGCCATTCCGGCAACGACATCAAGCTCGATCTCGGCCCGACCGAATTCCGCTTGCTGCATTTTTTCATGACGCATCCGGAGCGCGTGCATAGCCGCACGCAGTTGCTGGATCAGGTGTGGGGCGATCACGTATTCGTCGAAGAGCGCACGGTCGATGTTCACATCAAGCGCCTGCGCGCCGCGCTCAAGCCCGCGGGCTGCGATGCTATGATCGAAACGGTGCGCGGCAGCGGATATCGGCTCGCGAAGAGCGCCTGATAAGCGTGCTCTAGTCTCTGCCGCATGTTTATGACGAACCGCGCGTTCGTCGCTTGGACTCGCCGACAACATGAATATCATCTGGACGCGGTCAGTCGTGTCCCTCGTACTGCTCGCCGCGCTCTGTGCGGCGATCGGCGCGTTTGCCGGCGTGCGCGTGGCGCTGGCTGTCGCCGTCGTCATGCTGGTTCTGCAGGGCTTTTTCGCCACCTATCACACGCAGCGTCTTTGGCGTCTGCTCGAAGCGCCGGTGTATGGCGAAGTGCCTAGCGCGCTCGGCATCTGGGGCGAAATCTATTACCGCTTGCACAAGCTGGCGAAGCGCTGGCATGCGCAAGTGCGGCAGGTCGAGCAACAGCATTCGCGCTTCATTCAGGCGATCCAGGCTTCGCCCAATGGCGTGGCGATGCTCGACGATCACGATCAGATCGAGTGGTGCAACGCTATCGCCGAGAAGCATTTCGGGCTCGATGCCAAACGCGATTTGCGCCAGCACATCACGCATCTCGTGCGGCACCCGGACTTCATTCGCTATCTGAACTCGCATCATTACGAGGAAATGCTCGTGATGCGCGGCATGGGCGTGAACCGGCAGCACACGGTATCGGTGCAGGTATTTCCTTATGGCGATCATCGCAAGCTGATACTCACGCAGGACATCACCGAACTCGAGCGTACCGATTCGATGCGACGCGATTTCGTCGCCAACGTCTCGCATGAATTGAAGACGCCGCTGACGGTGTTATCGGGCTTTCTTGAGACCATGCGTGAGTTGCCGCTCAGCGAGGCGGACCGCATGCGTTATCTGGACATGATGGAACAGCAGGCTTCGCGCATGCAGAACATCGTGCGTGATCTTTTGGTGCTTGCGAATCTGGAAGGCGATGTGCGTCCGCCTGGCGACGAGTTGCTGGATATGCGCGCGGTGATGCGGCATCTCGAAGACGACGCGGTGAATCTTTCTGGCGGGCGTCATCGGATTGCCTTTCATATCGATGATTCGTTGACTATCGCAGGCGCGGAGACCGAGGTCGTCAGTGCGCTGGGGAATCTCGTTACCAATGCGGTGCGTTATACGCCGGATGGCGGGGCGATTGAAGTCTCTTGGCAACGTGTGGCGGATCGGGCGGTTTTCACGGTGCGTGATAGCGGGTATGGGATTCCCGCAGAGCATATTCCGCGGCTTACCGAGCGGTTTTATCGCGTGGATCGGAGTCGGTCGCGGGATACGGGTGGCACCGGGCTCGGGCTTGCTATCGTCAAGCATGTGCTGCAGCGGCATCATGCGGAGCTCGATGTCAAAAGTGAAGTCGGGAAGGGAAGTACGTTTGTTGTTCGGTTTCCTTCTTCAAGGACTGCTTTGAGGAAGTCTTTGGCGGCTTAGGGGTTTTTGTTTAGCTTCCTGGGAAGTTGAGCCGTTGTCTCGCGGTTTGTTTCAGTAGCCGCCTTCCCGGCGGAGGGGTAATTTTCTTTCCTGCTGCAAAGAAAGTCACCAAAGAAAGCAGCTTAGGAACCGGCTTCTGGAGCACAACTGGTTCCTCGCTATTTACCACAAACCCTTTGTGGCACTTCCCATTGCTAACGTTCGTCGTAGGTCAATTTCCAGGCGCACGCTTCTCTTTTAGGCTGCTTCGAGGAAGCCTTTGGCCGCTTAGAGATCTTTGTTTAGCGCTTGCTAGGAAGTTGAGCCGTTGTCTCGCGGTTTGTTGCAGTAGCCGCCTCCCCGGCGGAGGGATAACTTTCTTTGCTGCTGCAAAGAAAGTCACCAAAGAAAGCAGCTTAGGGACCGGCTTCTGAAGCACAACTGGTTCCTCGCTATTTACCACAAGCCCTTTGGGCACTCCCCGTCGCTCACGCTCGTGGTAAATCGTTAGCACGCACAAGCGAGTAGAGCCTTCGCGCCGCCTAACGAAAATGCGCATGCGTGTTTTACATGTGCCAGGAGTAGAACACACATACGGTGGCCGACCAAAACGCAAAAAAATTACGACGTCCTATTGGTTAACTTTTCACCTGCACCCCAAGCAAAGAACAACGAGACAATAGTCTTCCTTAACGCTGTCTACTGACAAGTCTGTGCTTAACGTAGATTTACCGCCAGCATCAGCAAGGGGGTGTGGTCAAGGGGTTTGTGGTAAATAGCGGGGAACCAGTTGTGCTTCAGAAGGCGGTTCTAAAGCTGCTTTCTTTGGTGACTTTCTTTGCAGCCGCAAAGAAAGTTACCCCTCCGCCGGGGAGGCGGCTACTGAAACAAACCGCCAGACAACGGCTCAAGTTCCCAGAAGACGCCGGTGCTTGATAAAGAATTCACCACGAGCATGAGCAATGAGAAGTGCCCAAAGGGTTTGTGGTAAATAGCGAGGAACCAGTTGTGCTTCAGAAGCCGGTTCCAAAGCTGCTTTCTTTGGTGACTTTCTTTGCAGCCGCAAAGAAAGTTACCCCTCCGCCGGGGAGGCGGCTACTGAAACAAACCGCGAGACAACGGCCCAAGTTCCCAGAAGGCGCCGGTGCTAGATAAAGCATTCACCACGAGCATGAGCAATGAGAAGTGCCCAAAGGGCTCGTGGTAAATAGCGAGGAACCAGTTGTGCTTCAGAAGCCGGTTCTAAAGCTGCTTTCTTTGGTGACTTTCTTTGCAGCCGCAAAGAAAGTCACCCCTCCGCCGGGGAGGCGGCTACTGAAACAAACCGCGCGACAACGGCTCAAGTTCCCAGGAAAAAACCGACCACAAAACCAACACCCTAAGAACAAAACTTAGCCAGCAACCCCAACTGCGCATTGCGAATAGACTTCCCCGACCGCCGCTTACGATAATGCCCATCGCTCTGCATGACCCAGGCAGACTGATTATCCCCAAGACAGACGGATAACCCTTCAGCAATCACCCGACGCTTAAGCCGCCGATCGCGAATCGGAAACGCCACCTCGACGCGTCGAAAGAAGTTCCGATCCATCCAGTCCGCCGACGACAGATACACATCCTCTTGCCCGTTCGCATAAAAATAGAAGATGCGATGATGTTCGAGGAAGCGCCCGACAATAGACCGAACGGTAATATTCTCCGAAAGATCCTCCACACCAGGCTTGAGCGAACAAACCCCACGCACGATCAAATCGATCTTCACGCCCGCATGCGATGCCTCGTACAAGGCAGCAATCACGGTAGGCTCGAGCAACGCATTCATCTTCGCGACGATCCGCGCCCGCCGGCCCGCGCGCGCATGCTCCGCCTCGGCGCGAATCGCATCGATCAATTTCGCGTGCAAGGTAAAAGGCGATTGCCACAAAAGATGCAGCGGAATCTCTCCGCCAATTCCAGTCAGCTGCTGAAAGACATGATGCACGTCCTCGCACATCTGCTGATCGGCGGTCATGAGACCGAAGTCGGTATATAGACGCGCCGTGCGCGGATGATAATTTCCCGTGCCTAGATGCGCGTAACGCTTGAGCACCATCTTGCCGCCCTGCGACACGCGCCGCACGATCAACATCATCTTCGCGTGACACTTGTGGCCAACCACGCCATACACCACATGCGCGCCCACCGCTTCGAGTTGCGACGCCCAGTTGATGTTCGTCTCTTCATCGAAACGCGCCAGCAACTCGACCACTACCGTCACTTCCTTGCCATTGCGCGCGGCCTGCATGAGCGCATCCATCAAGGGCGAATCGGTGCCGGTCCGGTAGATGGTCTGCTTGATCGCCATCACTTGCGGATCTTTCGCCGCCTGCAACAGCAGTTCGAGCACCGGCTGAAAACTCTCGTAAGGATGATGCAGCAGGATATCGCCCTGATCGATCGCATCGAAAAGATTGGTCGTGTTGGCGATCGACTTCGGCACCGAAGGAATGTGCGGCACGAACTTGAGGTCCGGCCTGTCCACCATTTCAGGCAGTTGCATGAGCCGCACGAGATTCACCGGCCCGTTCACGCGATAACAATCGCGCTCGCTCAACTGGCTTTCGTCGAGCAGACGCCGCACGAGATGCGGTGGCGTCTCCGCCGATACTTCAAGCCGCACCGCATTGCCCAGATGCCGCGCGGGCAACTCACCCTGCAAGGCGACGCGCAGATTCGTGATCTCGTCTTCATCGACGAAAAGTTCGCTATTGCGCGTGATGCGAAACTGGTTGCAATTGCGCACGATGAGATGCGGAAACAGCTCGCTCACGAAGTGCTGCATGAACGTGCTCAGCAGCACGAAGCCATGCGGATAACCCGACAGCGCCTCGGGCATGCGCACGAGCCGCGGCAGCGCGCGCGGCGCCTGCACGATGCCCATCATGGCCTGACGGCCGAAAGCATCCGTGCCTTCCAGTTCGACGACGAAGTTCAGGCTCTTGTTTAGCACGCGTGGAAACGGATGCGCCGGGTCGAGGCCGATCGGCGTCAGCACCGGCAGCAGTTCGTTCAGGAAATATTCGCGCGCCCAGGCGTTTTGCTGCTCGCTCCAGCTTTCCGCGCCATGGAAATAGATGCCTTCCATCTCGAGCGCGGGCAAGACGATTTCATGCAGCATCACGTATTGCTGATGCACGAGGCGCTGCGCGCGTTCGGAGACGAGATCGTAGACATGCTGCAGCGACATGCCGTCCGGCGAGAGCGAGCCGGGGTTGTCGCGCATCTGCTCCTGCAGCCCGGCCATGCGGACTTCGAAGAATTCGTCGAGATTGCTGCTCGTGATGCAGATGAAGCGCAGGCGTTCCAACAAGGGAACCGAGATATCGGCGGCCTGCGCCAGAACTCGCTCGTTGAAACCTAGAATGCCCAGTTCGCGGTTGAAGAGCGGATAGCGTATGGACATCGGCTGGGAGAATGGTGTCTCGATCGGAAGGGCAAGGGAACGTTCGGATAGTCTCACAGTAAGATGGCTTTATTGTGACAGAACGATTGTCACAAATTCTACTCACATTGTGGTTAGCGTCGCTAGCGCAGGGCGCGTGATACCGCGGTCGAGCGTGATTCACCAATTGACATCGGCGCATAAGTAGTCGACGTAGAATAGAATCCTGCGCTGCAGCAAAGCGCGCCTCCTCCCACGATCCCTGGACATCCGATGGTCACTCATCCTCATCTTCTTGCTGCGGTCGACCTCGGATCGAACAGTTTCCGGCTGATCGTGGGGCGGGTGGAAGAAACGCCCGCAGGCAGCCAGATTTACCAGGTCGATGCCTTGCGCGAAGCCGTGCGCCTTGGCGCGGGTCTGTCGAAGGACAAGATGCTCGACCGTGCGTCGCAGTTGCGCGGGCTCGAAGCGTTGAAGCGCTTCGGCGAACGTCTGCGCGACTTTCATCCAGATCAGGTGCGCGCGGTGGCCACCAACACGCTCAGGGTGGCGAAGAACGCGCACGAATTCATCGGCGAGGCGGAAAGCGCGCTGGGTTTTCCGATCGAAGTGATCGCCGGTAGGGAAGAAGCACGGCTCATCTACGCGGGCGCCGCGCATTCGGTGCCGGCGAGCGCGGGCAAGCGCCTCGTGGTGGATATCGGCGGCGGCTCGACGGAGTTCATCATCGGCTCGCATTACACGCCGATTCATATGGAGAGTTTGTATATCGGCTGCGTGAGCCACAGCCGCACGTTCTTTCCGGCCGGCAACGTCGACGAATACACCATGCGCCAGGCCGAACTCGCGGCCAAGCGCGAAATCCAGATCATCTCGCGCGAATACAAGCAGACCGGCTGGGATCAGGCCATTGGTTCTTCAGGCACGGCGCGCGCGCTCGCGGAACTCGTCGAAGCGAACGATTTCAACGACCCTGGCATCACGCACGGCATTTCGCGCGGCGGGCTGGAGCGTCTGAAGCGCGCGGTCATCAAGGCGGAGAACGTCAATCGGCTGAAGCTCGTCGCGCTCAAGCCGGACCGCATTCCGGTGCTCGCGGGCGGCCTTTCGATCATGCTCGGCGTGTTCGAGGAACTGGGTATCGATTATGTGGACACCACCGACGGCGCCTTGCGTCTCGGCGTGCTCTACGACCTGCTCGGGCGTTCGCAGCATCAGGACATGCGCACCGTCACCGTGGAAGGCTTCAAGCGCCGTTATGGCGTCGATGCCGCGCAGGCCGAACGCATCGGCTCGCTCGCGATCAGCTTCTACGATCAGCTCGGCGAACCCGATGCGGAACGTCGCGAGGAAGAACGCATGTTCCTCGCGTGGGCTTCGTCGCTTCACGAGATCGGCTTGTCGATTGCGCATAGCGCGTATCACAAGCATTCGGCGTATATCGCAAGCAACGCGGACATGCCGGGCTTTTCGCGCACGGACCAGGCGCGGCTCGCGACGCTCGTGCTGGGTCACGCGGGCAAGCTCGGCAAGCTCGCGCAAGCGCGCGATGTCGACTGGACATTGCTGTTTTGCCTGCGTCTTGCCGTGTTGCTGTCGCGCCGGCGCGCGGATGTGGGGCTGCCCGGCATCGAGGTGAAGAGCGCGGCGGGAGGCTTCGAAGTGCGGCTGTCCAACGAGTGGGTCGCGAGCAATCCGCTCACGGACTACAGCCTCGTTCAGGAAGCCATGGAGTGGGAAAAGATCGGGCGCCCGTATCGCGTGGTCTATACCGGCGATTGACGAACGCCGCGCCTTGAATCAACCGATGAAGTGCCGCGCATAACGCGCGTTGATATCCGACAGGCGGAAGAGGGTAAGAAAGTCCGCCGTGTTGAAATCCGGGTCCCACGCAGGCGCGCCGCATATCTTCGCGCCTAGACGCAGATAACCCTTCACGAGCGGCGGCGGGCTCACTTCCACGCCCGTGCGCAATTCCTCCACCGGCAGCGGCGTATGCGGGAACGCGTGATATTCAGGGGCGGCGAGGGCATCGGCGGCGAGCGACGTGTAAAGGTTCGCCGCGTAGTGCCCGCCGTCGACCATGCCGACGCTCGCGCAGCCAAGCATCGTTTCGTAGCCGTTGTGCTTCATGTAGGCCGCGAGCCCGCCCCATAGCGACATGATCACCGCGCCGTTGCGGTAGTCGGGATGCACGCACGAGCGGCCCACCTCGACGAGCTTCGGCCGCAGATGCGCAAGCCGCGACACATCGAACTCGCCTTCCGCATACAGCCGCCCAATCCGCGCGGCTTCATGCGGCGGCAGCACGCGATACGTGCCGACCACTTTCAGCGTATCGAGATCGCGCACGAGCAGATGATCGCAGTAGGCGTCGAAGACATCGACGTCGAGGCCCGCAGGCCCCGAGAGGTGCGCGCCCATCTCCTCGGAGAACACGCGGTAACGCAGCCGCTGGGCTTCACGCACGGCGTCGCCGGAACTCGCCCACGACACTTGCAGCCGATGCTGCCCGGTGATGGTTTCCGCGGTACGCGGAAGCTGGCGGCGCGAATCGAGCGAGAGCGACGATGACGCTCCGGTTGGCAGGAAGGGCGTCGGCATATCGAGCATTGGCGTTCCTCGGCAGGACGAAAGCTTGAGGGTTTCGGTCCTCGCCAATGTAGTAACGCGCAATGACGCTCGCATGGCATCGCAGTGACGTTTCGATGAAACGACATTCTGTTGAACCTGCGATTACACGGCCTTTCGGCTAGAGCAGATCGGGGTTCGTCACCGCGCGCAGAACGACCTGGCCGTCGCCGTGACGCGAGCGCGACTGGAACCACCAGACGCCTGATTTCTTGATCGACCAGTCCGCTTCGTCGCCGGTCATGAGCCACGCGGCAACGTGTCCGAGCGTAGGCTGATGGCCCACGACGACCACCGTTTCCGCGATGCCATCGGGCCAGCCGGCGGCATCGAGCACGTCCTGTGCACGTCGGCCGGGCGCGAGTTGATCGACCACGCGATACTGATCGCCGAAGGCTTCGACGGTTTGAATGGTGCGCGTGGCCGGGCTTGCGATGAAGACCGCATCGTCGTCGATACGCGCCTTCAGCCACTTTGCGGTGCCTTGCGCCTGCTTGCGTCCGCGCGAGGTGAGTTGACGCGCGAGATCGCTTGCGGCCTGATCTGCGGCTTCGGCGTGACGCCAGAGAATGAGGTTCATCGTTGTCTCCGCGAATTCGAAATGGCAATAACTTGCATGACCGGGCGGCGGCCGTCACTCGCTAAAGTGGCAACATTCGTTCCCTCTGCCGGAAGTGTTTGCGGCGTCGCGGCAAGCAAGCTATAATCTGCGGCTTGTCGGAGCGTAGCGCAGCCTGGTAGCGCATCTGATTTGGGATCAGAGGGTCGAAGGTTCGAATCCTTTCGCTCCGACCACCATACACGAAGGGGTTACAAGTCACGGCTTGTAACCCCTTCGTCTTTATGACGTTGGTTTTGACGTCTTCTTGGGGACTTCATGCTGCGTAACTTCGTGTCCGTTCTAGGTGCCGCCATGCTTGCACTCACGCTGGCTGCGTGCACTGAACCCGCCAATCAAAAGCATCCTCCGCAAGACCCGCCCGACTATAAGGGCGTACCGACCGACGACACCCCGCCGTCGATGCTCATCGCGCCGACGTCGGCCGATCCAAAGTGAAAGAAGGCGAAGCGCCGACGCATGAGCGCCGGCGCTTCTAACCCGCGCGGACTGTTCGCGCAGAGAGAAGCGCGGGCTACAGACATTTTATGGAGGCTTGGCCTCGGCAACTGTGTGCGCTTGTTTCCGAGCGTAACGGCGTGCAAGTTTCAGTACGCCGGCGCCACACGTTTGCGCGGTAGGAACGACGCGTCGGTCATCCATACTGACCTTAACTTCTAACTGACATCTAAGCGAAACATTTGCCGCAAGGTTAATATCCGACGACTTAGTGCATTCTGGTTTCGCCATGAATCTGCTGTCGGTTTTCGCTATCGTTGCTCCGCTCGCGCTTGCATTCCTCTTTGCGTTTGCCGCGCGTATCGATCCATTGTCCGGCCGCTGGCGAAAGAAAGCGCCGAAGCGCGATCGGACCAAGCCCGCGAGCGCGTGATGTTCCCTTGAGCGCTCACGCAGGCACGCATGCAAGCGTCACTGCTTGCAGCGGATCACCATCGAACGATTCTTGATGTTCGCGCCGAAGATACCCGCGACCGTGCCACCGGAAGTCGCGCCGTTGTCATTGTCCTTCGACACCACGTCGTATCCATATGCACCGCACACTTCGCCCGCTTGCTTGTAGCAGGCCGCCCAGCTCGTGCTCGCATCGCCGCCGCTGCAGTTGATGGCGAAGCCCGTGTCGCCGGATGGCAAGTAGGTCATGGTCGGGCCGTGGGCGCATCCGCCGAGCGCGCCGGTAAGCGCGAGAGCGGCAACGACTGCGCCCGGGTGGATTCTCTTCATCGAAATCATCGATCTTCCTCTTATGGTCCGTCTGCGTTCAACGCGACGGCAAGTAACGCGCCGGGTCCGTCGAGCGGCCCATGTAACGCACCTCGAAATGCAGCATGGTGCGGTCGCTGTCGGTATCGCCCATCTCGGCGATTTTCTGGCCCTGCTGCACGGTCTGGCCTTCCTTCACGAAGAGCGTCCTGTTGTGCGCGTAGGCGGTGAGGTAGTCCTCGTTATGCTTGACGATCAACATGTTGCCGTAGCCGCGCAAGCCGTTGCCCGCATAGACGACGCTGCCCGTCGCCGCGGCCACGATCGGCGTCCCCGCTGAATTGGCAATGTCGATGCCCTTCGAGTTGCTGCCGTTGAAGTTGCGGATGACGTCGCCTTGTGCGGGCCAGACGAGCGTGATGCCCGGTCCGGGCTTCGTCGCCGGTGCGGTGTCGGCGCTCTTCGGTGTGCTCGTGCTCGCCACGTTCGATGAAGCCGTCGCCGAGCCTTCCGGCGGCACCACGCGCAGCACTTGTCCGACTTCGATTGCATCGGGATTCGACAAGCTGTTCCAGCGCTTGAGATTGGCGACGGTGGTGCGATTGGCGCGCGCGATCTTCGTGACCGTATCGCCGCGCTCGACGCGATAGTAACCGGGCGCAACCGGACCGGAGCCGCAAGCGGAAAGCGTCACGACCGCCGCGACGAGCGATGTAAAAACGAACTGGCGGATTCTTTTATGCAAACCTGACCTCGTAAGGCGCCGCCGCGCGACGGGCGTTTGAAATTTTGCGCGGCGGATCGAAGGCAGGATTTTACCGTTTCGGGTTTCCCCTGACAGAAAGCCGTTTGCAACGTTTAGTCAGCGCGCGTGACGACGAGCCTGAGCAGCGCGGTCTCCGTTTTGCCCGGCGCGAGCCAGCGCAGGCCAAGACCGTTATGGATGGCATCGGGCAAGCCGATCCACGGCTCGACGCAATAGAAGTCCGATGTATCCGCCTCGGTCCAGGTCGTGACGGCAAACCACGGCACCGAATCGGGCTGATGCAGCTCGAAACTCACGGTGCGCTTCAGGCCCGGCATGTTCAGGCGCACGGGCTGATCGGAAGGACCCGTGAAGCAATGAAAGTTGTCGATGATGCTCGCGTCGCCCAGCGAGTAGCGCGGCGAGCCAGGCGTCGCCTCGCTGATCGCGCCACCGGCCAACTGATGCCGGCGCTCGGTGCGCGGCAGCTCCACGCTGCTTTGTGCCCGTTGATCGTGCGGCAGATGGAAATAGAAGTGATGTCCGGCGTAATAGGGCAGCGCCACTTCGCCGGGATTCGATGTCGTGAGTTCGACTTCGAGAGTCGTGGCATCGACGAGCCGGTACGCTGCCTCAAAGCGGAACGCGAACGGATAGCCTGCGCGCGTG
Source organism: Caballeronia sp. GACF4 (assembly GCF_023631025.1). NCBI lineage: Bacteria > Pseudomonadati > Pseudomonadota > Betaproteobacteria > Burkholderiales > Burkholderiaceae > Caballeronia > Caballeronia sp. GACF4. The sequence continues at coordinate 220,885 of NZ_JALQDW010000007.1, read as the reverse complement.
GCGTCGCTGTCGACGAGCGTCATGCGCAGGCCGTGACCGTCGGCATCGCGCGTACAGGAGAACGGCAGGTCGCGCGCGAAGCCGTGTGTCGAGAGCGTGTGGACGACGCCGTCCTGATCGCGCCACTTGTTGATTTCGCCGTCGACGAAATGCCGGCCGAGAAACGGAAACAGCAGCGGATTGCCGCCGCGAATCTTGGGCGGATTGCTCCAGTCGGGCGCATCGGGCCAGTGGATGACGGGCTCGCCGTTCACTCGCCACGTCATGAGGCGGCCGCCGGCGCTCGGCGCGAGCAGGATTTCGGCGCCATCGCGCTCGATATAAATCACGTCTGGTTGAGATGACATGGTGCGAAGACGCTCCGGTGAAATGATGATCGCGCTGAAAACGGGCCTTGAAACCCCGACGATTCTGCCTTGCTTTGTCCTACGGAGAAACCCTTTGCGGGAAATTGCGACTGCCGTCTCATCTGACGATGTGTTGTTATAGCAACCGAATGTTGGAAATCAGACGGACAGGGAGTCACCATGGATCTGGCGATGGCAATGGGCGTCGCGATGTTCGGCCTCTTCGGCGCGAGCACGGCAATCTTTCTTTATAAGCTGAAGGGCTGAGCAGCGCGCCGGCTGCTCGTCGAGGTTCTTTCGGCTTGATTCGATATCGCTTTCTTATAAATTACTGATTGATTCGGTTTCGCTGACGTTTATAGATCGGTGACGCCTGTCGCACGCGTTTGTACGTTTTCCGCTTGGCGGTCCAACTACGGCTGTGCATAATCGGTCCCGACTTGCGCGCCGCACCATTTCCTCATCCCCTTCGATCTTCGTCTCGCCGCCTTCGGCCTTGCGCTTTGGAGCGAGGAAAGCACTCCGCGGCGCGTCTTCCTTCCTCTTTCATGAAAAGGACCGACGCGTGACTCTCTGGTTTCTTATTTTTCTGAGCGTGCTGCAGGGCGTGACCGAACTCTTTCCGGTCAGTAGCCTTGGACATACGCTGCTCGTTCCCGGCTTGATCGGCATGCATATCGACAAGCACGCGCCGCAACTGCTGTCGTTTCTCGTCGCCTTGCATCTCGGCACCGCGCTCGCGTTGCTGTGGTACTTCCGCAAGCGCTGGGTCGCGCTGATCGGCGGCTGGTTCGCTTCGCTCGGCGGTCGCCGCAACGACGACGGTCACATGATGTGGGCGCTCATCATCGGCACCATTCCGACGGGCATCGTCGGGCTGTTGCTCGAAAAGCGGCTCGAAGCGCTGTTTCACGATCTGCGTATCGTGGCGGCCGCGTTGATCGTCAATGGCGTGTTGCTGTGGTTCGGCGACAAGCTGCAACGCGCCCGTGCAGCACGCGCGCCTGAAAAGCTCACGTTCAAGCAGGCGTTTCTGGTGGGTCTTGCGCAGATCGGCGCGCTGATTCCCGGCTTCTCGCGCAGCGGTCTCACGATCATCGCGGGTGTCGGCGCCGGCCTGACGGCTGAAGCGGCGGCGGAGTTTTCGTTTCTGCTTGGCACGCCGATCATCTTCGCGGCCGGCGTGCTCGAATTGCCGAAGCTCTTTCACGCGCCCGGTCAGCTTTTCGATGCGTTGCTCGGCGGCGTGCTGACGGGTATCGCGGCTTATCTGAGCGTGCGTTTCCTGATGCGTTATTTCGAAGGTCACGGCAAGCTGGCATCGTTCGGCGTGTATTGCGTGATCGCCGGCATCTTCTTCTTCGGATGGTTCATGATGCATCCGCAGCCGTTGTAATCAAGTCTGGCCGCGCCGCTTGCAGATTGAGGTAAAATCCTCGCTCTCTTGGGTGTGGCCGGTCTCGCTTGGCCTGCCACGCGCCCATGTCTCAAGTGGTTCCTCGTAACCGCCCTTAGCTCAGCTGGATAGAGCAACGGCCTTCTAAGCCGTAGGTCACACGTTCGAGTCGTGTAGGGCGGGCCAGAATCAGCGGTTGTTCCGAAGCGCGTTCAGGCGCATCTTTTTGCAAATCGTTCCGCCGTATTTTCGACGACCATTCGCTGTGTTCGTCGCACTCGCCAAGCGTGAACTTCGTCATCCGCTGCGAGCGGAATGATTACTTGGCGATCCGAATCGAGTCATGTCTTTTCGGCTGGTTCCTTCGCCACGCGCGGATGATCGCTCGTCAGTGTCATCAGAATGTCCGAGTACCACGCGCTGTTGAGACCGAGGCTTTCATCGGCGTGGACGTCTCTTGTTCCCATGTCGATGGTCGATGAATGAATGCCGAGCAACACCCACGGCAAGCTCGCACCCGTGCTCGTGTTCGCCATCGACGGATTGCTCATGACCACAGGCGCGCCGCTCGTTCCGCGATGCGTGCGTGCATCCGTGATGAAGCATCCCTTGCCCTGAAAGCGCAGGCCGAATGCCGACGCGATAATGCCTTGCCGCACCACCGGCAAATGATGCAGCGAGTCGTGAAAACCAAGCGGGAAGCCGACGATCAGCACGGACGCGCCCGTTGGCATGACATCTTCGGGCGAGGGAAGATGCTCCGGCCCGAACGCCTCGAACACCGCCGTTACGGGCAACCGGTCGCGACGAATCTCCAGCACGGCGACGTCGATCGCGCCGCCGTCGTCCGACCCATCGCGCCAGAGACTCACGCTCTGTGCATACAACGGCAGGTTGAACCACGTCGATGCACCGAGGTTGTCGCGGTCTGTGTGCAATTCGATCTCGATACGATCGGGAAAATGCTGGCTCGGTTTATCGGTGACGACGTGACGGCTCGTGACGAGAAACAGGCGCTGATCGCGAGCAAAGAAAAAGCCACTCGCATTCGTTAGATGACGCTCTTGCACGAACGTGCGGACCCGGGCCGCAGTAAGGAGCAGCGCTTCGGCCGCGGGCTTGAACGTGGCGGGCTTATCGGGTTGCTCGCGCGGAATCATTCTCCCGACGAGTTCAAGCAAAGCGTCACGCTGCGGCGCGGCTTCACCCGAAGACAAAAACGCATCCAGCGATAACTCGGATACGCGTCCTCCCGATGCGGCATTCGGCACATGTCGAACCACGGGCATTTTGTCCGCGCCGGTATGCAACAGCCATTTATCGCCGTTCGGGCTTACATAGAGTTCGATGGAGTCGGTATTCATCAGAGTCGGGACGGCGTGATGTGATCGAATGGCGCTTTGCGTTTCTTGCCGCGCGTTTGCAAGCAAGCGTGAAGAAAACATCGGCGCCACGCATCAGCGATGTGAACTCGGGACAAGTCGAAATACCGCGTCGATATCATCAGTACTCCCCGATTATCCTGTCGACCGTTCAAGCCGAGAAAGAGACGCGCATTCAAGGGGAGGGCAGAAAGCTGCAAAGGCGCGCGGGCAAAAGATAAATTCGAAGCGTGTCCAGCCGACGATACGCAGTCAATTCGGCAGGGTCAAGACATTTCGGGCGGCTGCTTCGCGGCTATTGGCCGGGGCAAAAAGTCGATAGCGGCTTGTCCCGCGCTTTCGGCGATGAGACAAGACGAGCCGCGCGTGATCGCTGCCGCACTACCCGGGCGCACTCGAGTTGCCGCTGTGCTTGATCCGCAAACTCACGTCATACAAGTCTTTCGCAAACGAACGTCAGCGCCATATGTATTTCGAAGCCGCGACACCGGAAGATGCGGAACATGACGCGCTTTCGGTCGGGTGAGTTCGCGCGCTTTTTGGCGGGGTGCGCGATGCAGGTCGCGCGATGATAGACAGATAAGATCATTGAACGCCGGTACTGAAACTTTCGCTGTACAAAATCACTAAAGCGCGTAGGATGGGCTTGGCCGATTGAGTCGCGACTTTGTGTGAAAACCGCATACGTTGCTCTCACGGTGGGCCCTGACGGGATCGGCCTATTATCGGAGACCGTGCAATGCGGTCAGTCGTTGCGGTCAGTTGCATAGACGTCGCCGACATCGCGAACAGCGCCGATATTGCTCCACGCTCCATCATTGATATGCCGCCCACGGCGGCGCGAGGTCATCCCATGACAGTTGAATTCCGCCTATATCGCGGCCTTGAAATTTATCCGCTCGTTTTCTCGCATAGGCCCGCAGATTCCGGTCATGGTCATAACTACGACGAGGGATTCGACGCCGCCGTGCGCATTCAGGAACCGCAAGTCGAGACTGGCGTGGCGCGCAGTCGTGTTTTCAGGCTTAGCATGGACGAGCCTTTTCAAAGCGCGGGTGACGCGCGCCGCGCATCGACTGCTTATGCGGAACAGATGATCGATCAATGTCCGCAAGACAGAACGTTCTTCGACTGAATGATCGATCGAGCAGATCGGGAGACGTCGCGCCTGCATGATTTTTCCCTAAGCCTGAATGTGCTTTAGCTAAGAGCTGTGATGCCAGGGCGCCTCACGGCAATCAACCAGGAGACGCCATGGAGATTACGCGAGCCCGCTTTCGCATCGACCCGACACCGCGCAGGGCCGACGGAGAATATATGGCGCATGCGCGAATCATCACCACCAACGCGGACGGCAGCGAATCCGATGTCCTATCGAGCGGCGATCTCGCTGGCTTCGACTCGCGTGACGATGCAGTCGCCTTCGCTAAAAAGTGGGCGCAAGACTGGCTCGACGCTCGCTTCGGCTAGTGTCCGCATCGGGTCTATCGAAACCCCGTGATTCCGTCTGCGCAGGCCTTCGTGCCTCTGGCTAACGTCTCACATCGCCAAGCATGCTTGCAGCGGAGAAAGAATGGCCAGTTTCAATCAGGAAGACGCGACGAAAGACCTGCCTGAAAATCCCATCAGGACGATGCGGAAAGCGCGCGCCTCACGCGTGCGCAAGGGCAAGCCGGCGCTTGCCGTCGTTTCGGCGGCTGCCTACGCCGAAGCCGCACAAGACGACACGCGGCAGCGTGAAATACGCGCGCTCATCCAGATGGGCAAGGATCAGGGCTTCGTCACGCATGCGCAGATCAACGACCATCTTCCCGGCGACTTCGCGCAGAAAGCCGCGCGAGAAGCCATTGCTCGAACCTTCAACGACATGGGCGTCGCGGTCTTTGAACAGGCGCCCGACACCGAACCCCTGCTTCTGAACGACGCGACCGCCGTCGCCATGCTCGAGGACCACTCCGACGAGGATGTCGAAGTCGCCTTGTCGACGGTGGATTCCGAGTTCGGCCGCACGACCGATCCCGTGCGCATGTATATGCGCGAGATGGGCGCGAAGCAATTGCTGACGCGCGCGGCGGAGATCGAGATTGCGCGGCGTATCGAAGACAGTCTTCACGAGATGATCCAGGCAATTGCAGCGTGCCCCGCGACCATCTCGCTGATCCTTGCCAGCGCGGCGCAGGTCGAGGCGGGCACGCTGTCGATCGATGAATTCGTCGATGGCATCGACGACAAGGACGATGCGGACGCAATGCCGTTCGCGCAGGCGCCCAATGAGTCCAATGAGTCCAATGCGTCCAATGCGTCCAATGCGTCCAATGCGTCCAATGCGTCCAATGCGTCCAATGCGCCCAATGAGTCCAGTGAGCCCAACGCACCGAGCGATGCCGACGAAGAAACCAGTCTCGAAGACTCCGACCGCGCCGAGCAGGAAAGGCTGAGTCGGCTCACGAACGACAGCCTGGCCATCTTTGCGCGTGTCGAAAAATCCTTCGACCGCATGGCTGTTGATGCAATCCAAAGCCCGCTTGCAGATACGAGCATCCGCACCGAACTCGCGCGCATTCGTTTTACCAATCGGACCGTGGATCGGCTTTGTGCCGACATGCAGCAGCGAGTCGCGCAAGTTCGCATGGTCGAGCGGCGCATATCGTCCATTGCGATCGATTATTGCGGCATGCCGCGCGAGCAATTCGTGGCGTCGTTTCCCGGTCATGAAACCGATCTCGAGTGGACCGCCAATACGGCTGCGGCAGCGAACTCGCATGAGTACGGCGCGTCGCTCTACCGCAGTCTTCCGGCCATCCAGACCGAGCAGCACAAGCTGATCGAGCTTGAATCGAGCGCCGCGATGCCGTTGCAAAGGCTCAAGCAAACCAGCCGTCAGATGCTCGCGGCCGAGTCGCGCATGAGACGCGCGAAGGCCGAGATGATCGAGGCCAATTTGCGCCTCGTCATTTCGATTGCCAAGAAATACGTGAACCGGGGCGTGCACTTTCTAGACCTGATTCAGGAAGGCAATATCGGTCTGATGAAAGCCGTCGACAAGTTCGAATATCGGCGTGGCTGGAAGTTTTCGACTTATGCGACGTGGTGGGTTCGGCAGTCGGTCACGCGCGCGCTCGCGGATCAGGCGCGCACCATTCGCGTTCCGGTGCACATGGTCGAAACCATCAACAGGCTCAATCGCATTTCACGCGAGATCATGCAGCAGACCGGACGGCCCGCGCAGCCTGCGGTGCTCGCCGAACGCATGGAGTTGCCGAAGGAGAGAATCAGCGGTATCCAGAAGATCGCGTTGCATCTCATCTCGCTGGAAACGCCTGCAAGCGATGACGCCGACGCCACGCTCGGCGACATGATCGAGGACACGAACGCGCAATCGCCGCTCGATGCCGCCGTGCACGCGGACATGCGCGCCGCCATCGACGACGCGCTCAACGCGCTTTCGCCACGCGAGGCGCGTGTGCTGCGCATGCGCTTTGGAATAGACACGGTATCCGAATTCACGCTGGGCGAACTGGGCTCGCATCTGGGCGTATCGCGCGAGCGCGTTCGCCAGATAGAAAGCCAGGCCATACGCAAGCTGATGCATCCCCGCCGCGCCGACAAGCTGCGCTCGTTTCTCGACCTCTGAAACGTCAAGGACATGTGTCGAGGCAAAGCGATTGGTTCAAGCCCCGCCAGCGACGTCATGATTCTCGTCGCGGCAAAGACCCGAATCCGAACCGCGCGGACTGCGCCGCCCGAACCGTTGCGCGGCGATCAACTCCTCGGATGCGCGAGGAAGAAACGCAGCATCTCGGCGCTAGCGTCAGGTCCGGCCGGATCGGTGTAGGTTCCGCGCGTGCTGCCGCCTGACCATGCGTGCGGCGCGCCGTGAATGGTCCATAACTCCGCGATTTTCCCGTTTGCCGACTTCAAGCGCTGGACCGTGTATTTGCGTGCGCCGGCCATGCCGTCGTGCATCTCGCGGTCGGAACCGCTTGCGGTGAAATCGTCGACGAGCTTGTGGGCGTTGGCGTAATTCACCGTGGCATCGGCATCGCCGTGAAAGACGATCAACGGGCACTGCGCTCCGCCTCCCGCGCGCTGGTTCGCGGCGTTGCCCTGACCGCCGCGCATTGCTGCGAGCGCGGACGGCAGATCGTGCGCGGCACCCACGGGAAGGCCGGAGTGCACGCCCGCCGCTGCATAGAGATCCGGATAGCGCTGCGCCATGATCGCCGCCATTGCGCCGCCGGCGGACAAGCCCGCGACGTAGACGCGTTTCGGGTCCACGCGATGACTCGCCATGACTTCACGCGTGATTCCCGCGATGATCGACGGTTCGCCGCCGTCGCGTTGCTGATCCGACGACTTGAACCAGTTCCAGCACTTCGACGGATTCGCGCTTTGCGGCTGAACCGGATAGACGACGATGCAGTTGTGCGCGTCGGCAAGCGCGTTCATTTGCGTGCCGGCCGCGAAGTCGTCGGCGTTTTGCGTACAGCCGTGCAGCATGACGATGAGCGGCAACGGCTCATCGCGATAACCGGCCGGCACATAGAGTTTGTAGTCGCGCTGACCGGCCGCGCCCGTGAAGCGCCGCGTGCTGAAGTGTCCGCGATCTTCGGCGTCCGGTGCAGAGGCGGGCGCTGGTTGCGGCGGTGCCTTGACGAAAGCATCCGATGCGTCAGACGCGTGCGTTGCGTGCGTGGCGCCGCGCATCGCGCGCTTGACGACCTCGACGGCGCCGCTGCTGTCGCTATTGCGAAAGCGTTCGAACGCCTCTTTCATGGAGTCGAGAAATCCTTCGTTCAGTTTCATCATGGTTTCCGTAGTCGTTTCCGGCCTGCATCGGCAGGTCAGCGGATTCGATCTGCAAGCGCCGCTTTCACAGCCGGCGATGCGTGCAGCGCACCGCGAACCAGTATCGATTCGATGGTGGCAAGGGCAAGTTCCGGGGAGACGTCGGCGGCAATGCTGGCAAGACCCAGTACCTGAATTTTGAGCCTTTCATTGGCCGCGCGCACCGCTTCCAGATCCTGCTTCGAGAAGTATTGAAGTCCCAGCACGAGGGCGCGCCGCGTCGCCGTTTCCTTGACGACCACGGCATGCACCGAGAGCTGGTTGCGGATAGCCGTACGGATCAGATCCGTGCGGTTCGAATAGAAACCTTCTTCCACGAGCAGATCGATTTGGCCGAGATCCACCGGGCCAAGATTGATCGTGATTTTTTCCGTTTCGCCGCCTTTGGAACGTGCGGCATCCAAGATTTGCCTCGCCATGAATTCGTTTCTTCCATCCTTTGACCATCCATATGGATGGTTATAGGCTGGTTTAGAGAGCACGTCAAGAAAAAGCGATATGTGCTTTTTCGCCCGATTAGCGCGAATTAGTCAGACATTTCAGCGGTTTTGCGCGCGGGGTCGGCATTCGTTCTGGCCCGCTTCCTGCCCTATGTTTTCTCACGTTGCTTCACCGCGCCGACGAACGCCCCACGGGCCAAGGCTCCGGCTGAAATTGGCTGGCTTTGGCTGGATTAACCGGTTCGTACAACACTTGCGCTGCACACCCAGGATGCATTTGCGCCCCAACATGGCGCATTGGATGCACCGCGTGTGCGGCTGGCAAACCTGTGTCGCCAGAGGATGACGTGAATAATCGAGCATACGAAACCAGTCCAGCTCAGTGCTCGCTTTGGAATCGCAAGAAGCTGCGGGTGCGGCCGGATGCGCGGCGCGTGCTCGTCGCGTACGCGGAGCGGGCGCTCGGCATATCGCTCGTGTCGTTGTTCGAGCTGAAGGGATTTCCGACGCAGCTTGCCATCGATGCGACATCGCTCAAGGGCATCGTCGAGGAGTGGCGGCCGCATTTGGTCTTCTTGGATACGCGCATCGGTGGCTGCGCCAACTATGCACTCGTGCGCGAAGTGCGCCGTCAGGACGACGACGCGGGCCGCCTGATCATCGCGATGAGCAGCTTTCTTCCCGAAGAGCCGCTCGGGCGTCTCAAGGAAGCGGGCTACGACGGGCATTGCCGCCGCCCGTGCCCCGTGTGGCAGATGACGGATCTGCTCGACGAATACTTCGCGTGCCACGCGGTGCGTTGAAGTCCGCACGCTGACGCTGCATCGCGCGCGCATAGCTCAGCGGGCCGAACACGGCATTGAGCGCGATCATCGCGATGAGGCTCGCCGCGAGCATGGCCCACGACATCGCGAAGCCGCCGCTTGCGTCGCGCACGATGCCGGCAATCACCGGCGCTGCCGCCGCGATCACGAAGCCCACGCCCTGCACGAACGCGACGAGACGCGCGGCGAGTTCGGGGTCGTCGGCGTGATCGAGCGTCAATACGAGCGTGAGCGAAAACACGCCGCCGAGTCCCGCGCCGAGCAACGCCACGACCAGAACGGGCAACGCGAGCGGCGCGTACAGCAGCAAGCCGAATCCCGCGAGTTGAGCGGCAAGGCCGGCTGCGATCCACGCGCGCCGGTCGCGAGCGCGTCCGAAGCGAGCGGCCGCCATCGGCAAGAGCAGCGCGGACGACGCCTGAAACACCGTGAGCAACGCGAGCAGCGTGCCGCTTTCGCGGACGCCCTGACCGAGTTGTTGATAGTACGCGGGCAACCAAGCGACAAGACTCGTATAGCCGCCGTTGACGAGCCCGAAAAACACGCCGAGCGCCCACGCGCGACGATTCGAAAAGAGCGAAGGCTTAGAAGTCGTATCGCGTGTGACGGCGGGACGAGGCAAGGCATCCGCGCGCATCAGAAGCAGCCACAACGCGAGCGCGATGAGCGCGGGTATCGCCCAGACAGCGAGACCTGTTTGCCAGCTTGCGAGCGCGGCCACGTTGGGCGTGATGCTCGCGCCGAGTCCGCCGCCCGCCATGATCGATGCGGAGTAGAGGCCCATCGCAAAGGGCAGGCGCGCGGCGAAGCGCGTTTTCATGACACCGGGCAGAAGCGCCTGAATGACCGCGACGCCCGTGCCCGCGACCGCCGCGCTTGCGATCAACGCCGCCGCTTCGCCCGCGAAAACACGCGCCGCGCACGCCGCGACGATCGCCACGAGCCCGATAGCCACGCCACGCGCATTGCCGATAGCCCGGGTCAGCGCGCTCGCCCCGAATGCGCAGACGCCCATGGCGACCACGGGCAGGCCGGTGAGCAGTGAAGCGCCACGAAACGACAAGCCGGTGGCGGGCAGGATCACGTTCATCAGCGGACTGATCGACGTGAGCAGCGGCCGCAGATTCAAACCGATTGCGACGATCACCGCCAGCCATACAAGGTTCGATGCGCGTGCTTTCATCGCGTGAAGTCCGCGGGAATGATCGTGCCGTTCGACATCACGAAGCGGCGAGCGGGGCGCATGGCGACGGCCTGCGCGACCGTTTCGGCATCGACGAGCACGAGGTCCGCGCGCATGCCCGCGGCAAGGCCATAATCCGCGAAGCCGCAACCGCGTGCCGCTTCGCTCGATACGCATGCGAAGGCTGCGGCGAGATCGTCGTCGCGGCGCAGGTCGAAACGCATCGCGATGAGCATCGCGCGTTCGAGCATGTCGGGCGAGCCGAAGGGCGTCCATGTATCGCGGATGCCGTCGTTGCCGCCGAAGAGCGTCACGCCCGCCGCGCGCGCCTCGCGAAACGGCGGAACGGCCACGGAGGCGGGCGCCGTGGTGAGCAGCGCCACATTCAGGCGCGCGATGCGTTCGAGCAACGCGTGGCGCCGCGCATCGGGCAACTGGCCCAGACAAAACGCGTGACTCACCACGACGCGCCCCTCGAAGCCAAGCGCCTTTACGCGATCGAGCAGCAGATCGAAGGTGAAGGCGCCGAGATCGCCGGGTTCGTGCAGGTGAATGTCGATCGGCTTGTCGTGCTTCGTGGCGAGCGCGAAGGTGATGTCGAGCGAGAGAGCGGGATCGCCGTCGATGGCTGCCGGGTCGAGCGCGCCGAGCACGTCCGCGCCGCTTCGCAATGCGGTATCGAGCAGCTCGCGCGTGCCCGCGCGCGTCGTCACACCGGATTGCGGGAACGCGACGATCTGCATGTCGAGCACATCGGCGAGCGCGGCGCGCGTGGCGGCGACCCCTTCCAGATGACGCAGGCCGGCGTCGGTATCGATATCGACGTGGGTGCGAATGCGCGTCGTGCCCTGACGCAGAAATGCCAGCGCGAGCGCGCGCGACGCTTCGGCCGCATCGTGACCGCTCTCGGCGCGCCAGCGCCGCTCGTTCTCGATGCGATCGACAAGACGCGGCCCCACCGCATTGCGATACCACGGCATGCCCCACGTGGTCTTGTCGAGATGCGTGTGGCCTTCGACGAAGCCAGGCAGCAGCAACATGCCCGCGCCGTCGACGACCGTATCGCTCGCGGCAGGCGTCTTTTCGCCATGCGGCGCGATGGAGTCGATGGTGCGCGCGCGCACGCAGACGTCCACGGAATCGCCGCCGAACGGCCGTGCGCCGATAATCCAGATTGCCGGTTTCATACCCGAGAGCCTCCTGTTTGGTTGACCATATTAGCAAATATTGGTCAACCAAAATCGCGGCATCGCTGATAACCCGTATTTGCCGGGCACTCGCTACAATGCGGATCAACAACAAGCACCGCACGCATTCATGGCATCGCAAAAGGACATTTCACCGGAAGAGCGCGTCTACGGCGCGGTCGCTTCCGCGCTCTTGCAGGGCAAGCTCGCGCCGGGCGCGCAACTCGTCGAGCGCGAACTCGCGGCGGCGTTCGACTGCACGCGCGGCGCCGTTCGCAAGGCGCTCGCGCGGCTTGGCGCGGAAGGCAAGCTCACGCTCGAAGTCAATCGCGGCGCGTTCGTGCCGTCGCCTTCCGTCGATGATATTCGCGAGGTCTATCGTGCGCGGCAAGTGGTGGAGGCGGGCATCGTGGCGAGCCTGTGCGGCGCGCTCAAGACGCCGCAAAAGCGTGCGTTGCGTGCGCATGTGAAGAGCGAGCAGCGCGCGCTCAAAACCGGCGTCGTGGAAGAATGCGTGCGGCTCGCGGGACAGTTCCATCTGCTGCTTGCGCAGCTCGCGGGCACGCCGGAAGTCGAGGCGTTTCTCGCGCGGCTCGTCGCCAGGACGGAGCTGTATAAAGCGTTGTTCGATCCGTCGAAGGTGTCGAATTGCGCATCCGACGAACACGGGCGTCTCGTCGATGCGCTTGAAGCCGGCGATCTGCACACCGCGCTTGCCGTCATGCGCGAGCATATCGATGAACTCGAGGCGCGTGTGCTGACCGAGGCGGGCGGCCAGCGCAGCAGCGATCTGGCGTCGCTTTTCGCGGGCGCATGAAAAACGGGCCGCAAGAGGCGGCCCGCCGGTCAAGCTCGGAGACTTATCACTGCGAGAAGTTCATCGCGTTCGTCAGGTCGCCCATTGCGGGCGCGCCGTTCGCCTTCAACGCGGCATCGCGCGAAGCCAGACCCGGCAACGTCGGCAGCGAGAAACGCTTCGTGATGAAGCGCAGGATCGACGTCGTGTCGTATTGCGTGTGATCGACGAAACCCTTCTTCGCATACGGCGAGACGATGAGCGCCGGAATGCGCGTGCCCGGACCCCAGCGGTCACCCTTCGGCGGCGCGACGTGATCCCAGAAGCCGCCGTTTTCGTCGTACGTCACGACCACGACCATGTTCTTCCACTGCGGACTGTTCTGCAGATGCGTGATCAAGTCGGCGATGTGTTGATCGCCCGAGGCCACGTCCGTATAACCCGCGTGCTCGTTCAGGTTGCCCTGCGGCTTGTAGAACGAGACTTGCGGCAAGGTGCCCGCGTCGATCGCCTTGATGAACTCCGTTCCGTTCGTGCCGCCGTCGAGCAAATGCTGCGCGCGGTTGGTCGAACCCGGCGCGAGATCGGCGAAGTAGTTGAACGGCTGATGATGCGTCTGGAAGTTCGGCACCGAATTCACCGAGCCGCCGATCACCGAACGGCTCGCCAGCGCCGCGCCCCACGAACCGCCATACCATGCCCAGCTGATGCCCGCGTTGTTCAGCAGGTCGCCGATATGCTGCTGCGTCTGCGGCGGCAGCGTCGTCGCGGCGTTCGGGTCGGCAAGCGTCGGATCGCCACCCGTCGGCGGCGTGTTGCCGCTCGGCTGATACGGCGGCTGCATTGTGTTGATCGCGTAGAAGTCGGGCGTCAGATTGCCCGAGTTGACGAACTTCGGAATGCCCGTGAGCGCCGAGGCCGGCGAGTTCGACGCCAGCGTGAGCGACACGCCATCCACGTTCACCGCCGAGATCGACGCCTTCGCCACGCTCTTGTCGGCGTTCGGATAAACCGGCGTACACGCGCAAACCAGCCACTGGTGATTCAGGAACGAACCGCCGAACGCGCCCATGAAGAAGTTGTCGGCGAGCGTGTATTGCTGCGCGACTTTCCACAGCGGCAGCTTTTGCGGCGGCGTGCTGTAGTGACCCATCACCATGCCGCCCGAATCCGCCCATGCGGCGAACTTGTCGTTCTTGCCGCCGTCGATCTGCATCTGGTTTTCATAGAAGCGGTGATACAGGTCGCGCGTCGTGAGCGAGAGCGGCGTGTTGAAGCCCGCCGGATCGTCGATGGCGAAAGGCGCGTTCGGCAGATTCGCCGTCATCGCCTCGGTGACGGCAGGCGTCACGCCCGTTGCCGTCAGACCCGTCCAGATCTTCGGCAGGGTCGGCAGCACGCTGCCGTCGCGGTCGAGCTGCTGCGCGCTTGCCGCCGTCACGCTCTGCAAGCCGTTCGCGCCGGGGAAGCTGCCGTAGAGGTTATCGAAGCTGCGGTTTTCCGCGTAGATGACCACGACGTTTTTCACCGACGAGATGTCGTTGTCGTGGTGGTCGTCGCCGCCGCATGCGTATAAGCCGATTGCCAGCGCCGATGCGAGCGGCACTGCGCAAACGAGTTTCTTGTTCATCGAGGTCTCTCTTGTGTTGGGGAGCCGGCGCCGAATGCAGGCGACTTCGGCAAACGCCTTCAAGTGCCTTTTAGTGCCGGCGTGCGAAGTGTGACCACGATCAATTACGCGAACATGTAATAACGCTTTCGAATGCGTAAGGTTGGTGAAATAACCATCATGCGTGGCCCTCCGTATGACGGCGTCGGCGCTTGTCACATGAGAGACACATGAGCGTCATACCCTGCGGCATCTTTCAATTTCATGCGTCCGCAATCCATGCCTTCGATGCGTCTGCCGTTCGTTTTATGTTCCCTGTTGCTGGCCGCCTCATCCGTCGCGTTGAGCGGATGCGATTCCCACGCAGCCGATCTGGCAACGGCTCCGGCACAAGCCGCGCCATCGAAAGGGCAGTCGCGCGCGGAGGTTTTCGCGCAAGTGAAGGCAATGCAGACGGTCGGCGAGAAGCTCTTCATGGACCCGTCGCTGTCAGGCTCCGGCAAGCTCGCGTGTGCGTCCTGTCATAGTCCGAGTCATGCTTTCGGTCCGCCTAACGCGTTCTCCGTGCAGCTGGGCGGCAGCGATATGCATCGGCCTGGCTTTCGGGCGGTGCCGTCGCTCAAGTACTTGCAGTCCGTGCCGCAATTCGCCGAGCACTTCCACGATTCCGACGACGAAGGCGACGAAAGTGTCGATGCCGGCCCGACCGGCGGGCTGACGTGGGACGGCCGCGTGGACCATGGCGCGGACCAGGCGCGCATTCCGCTGCTGTCGTCGTTCGAGATGGGCAGCACGCCCGCGAAGGTCGCGGCGGCGGTCCGGGCGGCGCCGTATGCGGACGATGTCCGCCGCGCGTTCGGTGCGAGCGTATTCGATAGCGACGACCGTCTGTTCGCCTCCGTGCTGAGTTCGCTGGAAGCGTTCGAGCAGACGCCGCAGAAGTTCTTCCCCTACACGAGCAAGTTCGACGCATTCCTTGCCGGCCGCGCAAAGCTCAACGACGCCGAGATGCACGGCCTGCAGCTCTTCAACGACGAGAGCAAGGGCAATTGCGCGGCGTGTCATATCAGCCAGCGCGCGAAGGACGGCACACCGCCGCAGTTCAGCGACTTCGGCCTGATCGCCATCGGCGTGCCGCGCAATCGCGCATTGCCGATCAACAAGAATCCGAACTTTCACGATCTGGGCGCATGCGGACCCGAGCGCACCGATCTGAAGGGCCGCGACGAGTTCTGCGGACTCTTTCGCACGCCGTCGCTGCGCAACGTGGCGACGCGCAAGACCTTCTTCCACAACGGCATCTATCATTCGCTCGATGAAGTCGTGCGCTTCTATGTCGAGCGCGATACGAACCCGGAGAAGTTCTATCCGGTCTCGAAGAAGGGCGCGGTGCAAAAGTTCGACGATTTGCCGCGCAAGTACTGGGAGAACGTGAATACCGAGGCGCCGTTCGATCGCAAGCGCGGCGACAAGCCCGCACTCGACGAAGCCGAGATCAAGGACGTGGTCGCCTTCCTCGGCACGCTCACCGACGGCTACGATCCCGCCACCGACAAGAATTCGCAAAAGGGCACGGCGATCCAGGACATGAAGGCGGCATCGAACTAAAGCCCGCGATATAGCCCGCAAGGCGGCCGATCGCCTTGTGTCATGCTATCCTCGTTGCGGCCCTCAAAGGCCCGAGCGCGCGCTTTGCCGCCGCTCGTCATACGCGCCTCGTCTACGGCGCCGTATCGAACGCATTGCAACGAGGAGAATCTATGCCGATCGAATATCGACCGCTGGCGCGCGCCTGCATCCGGACATTGACGGCCACCGTGCTCGTCGCCGCGAGCGCTTCGGCGTTTGCGGCCAATCTCGGTTTTCTGAACAACACGCCCATCACCTACATGAAGCAGCGCGACTTGCAGGCGCTCAACCGCGCCGCGCAGACCGCGCTCGAAACCAAGAAAGACGGCGAATCGCTCGACTGGGACAACAAGGACGCGGGCAATACCGTGCCGGTCCACGGCACCATCACGCCGCGCGAGACCTTCGAAGACGCCGGTCTCAAGTGCCGCAAGGTCGAGATCGTGGCCATTGCGAAGGGGCAGACGCAGACCTGGACGCCGTCTGCCTGCAAGCAGGCGAGCGGCAAGTGGCAACTCAAGAAGCAATGACGTGCGGGTTTGCATGTTGAACGGAGCCGTCGCGCGATGACCGCCCGTACCGTATCGTGCGGCGTGGTGATCCTGAACCCGCGGGGCGACGTGCTCCTGTGCCACGCGACCGAAACCACGCATTGGGACGTGCCGAAAGGACAGGGCGATCCCGGCGAGGCGCCTATCGACGCGGCCTTGCGCGAGTTGCGCGAGGAGACGGGCATCGTGCTGCCGGCCGCGCGTCTCAAAGACCTCGGACGCTTTGTGTATCGTCGCGACAAGGACTTGCATCTCTTCGCCGTGCGCGTGAGCGACGACGAAGTGAAGCTCGAAGACTGCGTGTGCGAATCGTATTTTCCGCGCTACAGCGACGGCACCATGATTCCCGAGATGGACGGCTATCGCTGGGTCAGTCCCGCCGACGTGGACAGCTTCGCGAGCCGCAGCCTCGCGAAGCTCTTTCAAACCACGCTGTCATTGGCCGAACTGCATGACACACTCTGAATTCATTCGGCGAGATGGTCGGTCGGATTGGCGAACAGCGCTTTCATGTCCGCCGATAACGGAAACTGCAGATTGATGCCGTCCGGCGGTATGGGCTGCATGAACCAGGTGTCGTAGAGCTTCTTCGCTTCGCCCGAGCGCTGCATGCCGGCGATCACATCGTCGACGATGCGTTTGAACTCGGGATCGCCCTTGCGCATCATGCAGCCGTACGATTCATTGGAAAGCGATTCGCCCGTCACCATGTAGTCGCGGCGCGCCGCGCCTTCCTGCGCGATCTTGCCGTAGAGCAGCGGGTCGTCCATCACGAAGGCGACTGCGCGGTCGCTCTTGAGCGCCTGAAATGCCTCGGCATGATCGCGCGCACTGATGATACGCAGATTCAGCTTGCGCTCGATGCTCATCTCCCGCAGCAGCCGTTCGTCCGACGTGCCTGCCGTGGTGGAGACGGTCTTGCCCGCGAGATCGTCGTAATCGCGAATGCCCGATTTGCGCTTCACGACCATGCGAATGCCGTACAGAAAGAAACTGTTGGAAAACGCGACCAGCGGATCGCGCTCGGCCAGATGCGCGGTGCTGCCGCATTCCAGATCGACCTGATTGTTCACCACGTAGGAGATGCGGTTCGACGAGGTCACGACCACGTTCTTCACCGTGAGATTCGGCATGTTGAGCCGGCGCTTCACTTCATCGACGACTTTGAGCGCAATGTCGTAGGAGTAGCCGACCGGCTGCTGCTTGTTCAGATAAGAAAACGGCACCGACGATTCACGCGCGCCCAGGACGATCGCGCCGTTCTCGGCGATCTTGCGCAGCGTGGCCGAAGGCGGAAGCTGATCGACGGCGGCCTGCGCGGAAGCGAGCTCTTTCGCCGTGGCGGCCCATGCCGGAGAGCAGAAAGACAGCGCGGCGGACGTCGCGATGCAAACGTTTCCGACAATGACCCGGAACGCGCCCGCTCGCGGCGCGCTTGAGTACTGCTTCATGGATGTCCTCGCTGGAAGCGCGTGTTGCTGGCCCTCTGTTTGTCTTGTTCGCACCGCGGATGCGGGACCGGACGCCGCCTCTTGCGTGCGGCGCCCGTTACTCTGCAACTAGAATGGCGACGCTCAGGCAGGCTTGCCCCAGCTATCGCGCAAGCTGACGATACGGTTGAACACCGGCTTGCCCGGTTGCGAATCCAGACGGTCCGCGACGAAATAGCCGTGGCGCTCGAACTGGAAGCGGTCTTCGGCGCTGGCTTCGCGCGCGCTGGGTTCCAGGAACGCATTGACGATGCGCTTCGAATCCGGATTCAACGCATCCAGAAATTCCGCGCCACCCGCGCCCGGTTGCGGCTCCTTGAACAGGCGGTCGTAGATCCGCACTTCGGCCGCGTAGGCCGTCGCGGCGCTAACCCAGTGGATCGTGCCCTTGACCTTGTACGCGTTCGCGCCGTCCGTGCCCGACTTGCTGTCCGGGAAGTAGTTGCAATGCACGGCGATCACCTTGCCGTTCTCGTCCTTGTCCGCGCCCGTGCACTCCACCACGAAGCCGTACTTGAGCCGCACCTTGTTGCCGGGGAAAAGGCGGAAGTAGCCCTTCTGCGGCGTTTCCTGAAAGTCTTCGCGTTCTATCCACAATTCGCGCGAGAACGGGAATTTGCGCGTGCCGCGTTCAGCATGATGCGGATGCACGGGCGCGCTGCATTCCTCGCTTTGTCCTTCCGGATAATTGTCGATGATGAGCTTGAGCGGATCGAGCACCGCGATTGCGCGCGGGGCTTTCTCGTCGAGATCGTCGCGCAGCGCGCCTTCGAGCACGCTCATGTCGATCCACGAATCGACCTTGGTCACGCCCACGCGCTCCACCATCAAGCGGATGCTTTCCGGCGTGAAGCCACGGCGGCGCACGCCCACGATGGTCGGCATGCGCGGGTCGTCCCAGCCGTCCACGTGATTCTCCTGCACGAGTTGCAGGAGCTTGCGCTTGCTCGTGATGGCATACGTCAGGTTCAGGCGCGAGAATTCGATCTGCTGCGGCAGCGGACGCGCGAACACGCCGTCGTCGGCGAGTTGCGCCAGGAACCAGTCGTAGAGTGGCCGGTGATCCTCGAACTCCAGCGTGCACAGCGAGTGCGTGATGTTTTCGAGCGCGTCCGATACGCAATGCGCGTAGTCGTACATCGGGTAGATGCACCACTTGTCGCCCGTGCGGTAGTGGTGCGCGAAGCGGATGCGGTAGATGACCGGATCGCGCATGTTGAAGTTCGGCGCCGCCATGTCGATCTTCGCGCGCAGCACGTGCTCGCCTTCCTTGAACTCGCCCGCCTTCATGCGGCGGAAGAGGTCGAGGTTTTCATCGGGCGTGCGGTCGCGATACGGCGAGTTGATGCCCGCTTCGGTTGCCGAGCCGCGCGTGGCGCGCATTTCCTCGGCGGTCTGGCTATCGACGTAGGCCTGGCCTTTCTTGATGAGCAGCTCGGCGCATTCGTACAGCTTGTCGTAGTAGTCGCTCGCGAAGTATTTGTGTTCGCGGCCGTCCTTGTTCCACTCGAAGCCTAGCCACTCGACCGCGTCGATGATCGAATCCACGTACTCGACGCTTTCCTTCTCGGGGTTCGTGTCGTCGAAACGCAGATGGCATACGCCGCCGTAATCCGCGGCCAGCCCGAAGTTCACGCAGATGCTTTTCGCGTGACCGATATGCAGATAACCGTTCGGCTCGGGTGGGAAGCGGGTCTCGACACGCTGCGACCACTTACCTGAACGGTTGTCGTCTTCGATGATGTTGCGAATGAAATTGGATGGCGCCGGGGCGTCGTTGCGATCGGTGTTCATGCGAAAAGAAGTGCCAACGGATGCGCTCGCGTGTGATCGGTTCGGGAAACGTTCCTCGCGGCTCGGAACGCGTTCGAATGCTAGGTATATCGGGATGATTCTACCTTACGCAACCCGCGCGGGCAGGCGCTCGCGGGTTTCGCCGATGCCGCCTTTCCATGCGCTGCGGATCGGCCTGCATATTCCGGCTCCCGCGTTACACCTGTGAAGCACTTATTCGGTCACCGTAACGAGGGTAACGGAAGGTAAATCGCGTTGTGGGCGGGGCGCGCGGGCTTTTATGATCGGCTCGCCGGTCGGGTTGCAAGCCGGCAAGCGGTGCGACTACAAGACATCACAACGACAACACAACGACAACACAGGGAATTCGACCATGAACAAGATCATCAAGCTCGCGGCGGTGGCCGCGCTCGTGACGAGCCTCACAGCCTGCGCGGGCGTGTCGCGTCAACAGGCTCACGCGGCCATCGGCGCGGGCGCGGGCGGGGCGCTCGGCTACGTGCTCACGGGCGGGCCGCTCGGGACCATCGCCGGGGCGGCGGCGGGCGGGCTGATCGGCGCGGGAACGCGTTGATACCGGCGTATCGCGCTCAAATCACCTTGCCCTTTCGCAACTGCGTAATGCGCGCATCGTCGTAACCGAGCACGTCCTTGAGCACGCTCGTGGTGTGTTCGCCGAGCATCGGCGGATGCGTGCGTGCTTCGGGCGGCGTCGCGCTCATCTTGATGGGGCTTGCCACGAGCTTCACGTCGCCGCCTTCCGGATGCGGCAGATCGATACGCATCCTGCGCGCCAGCACTTGCGGGTCGTCGAACACTTCGCCGAGATCGTTGATCGGGCCGCACGGCACGCCCGCCGCTTCCAGCGCGGCGAGCCATTCGTGCTTGCCGCGCGTGGCGACCATGTCGGCGAGAAGCGGCACGAGCACGTCGCGATTGCGCACGCGTGACGGGTTCTTCGCGAAGCGCGGATCGTCGGCGAGATGCGCGCATGCGCCTGCCTCGACGAACTTGCGAAACTGCCCGTCGTTGCCGACCGCGACGATGATCCAGCCATCGCTCGTCTGAAACGTCTGGTACGGCACGATGTTCGGATGCGCGTTGCCCCAGCGCACCGGCGGCTTGCCGCTCGCGAGATAGTTGGTGTTCATGTTGGCGAGCATGGCGACCTGCACGTCGAGCAGCGCCATGTCGATATATTGCCCTTCGCCCGTGCGATCCCGGTGCGAGAGCGCCGCCAGCACGCCGACTGTCGCGTACATGCCGGTCATGAGGTCGGCGATGGCGACGCCTGCCTTTTGCGGACCGCCGCCGGGTTGTCCGTCGCGCTCGCCGGTGATGCTCATGAAGCCGCCGATGCCCTGAATGATGAAATCGTAGCCCGCGCGCTCCGCATATGGCCCGGTCTGCCCGAAGCCTGTTACCGAGCAATAGACGATATCCGGCTTCACTTCTTTCAGCGATTCATAGTCGAGCCCGTACTTCTTCAACTGACCGACCTTGTAGTTCTCCAGCACGACATCGCTTCGAGCGGCCAGCGCGCGCACGATCCGCTGACCTTCGTCGCTCGCGATATCGACCGTTACCGAGCGCTTGTTGCGATTCGCCGCGAGATAGTAGGCGGCCTCGCGCGTGTCTTCGCCATCGGGCTTCTTGAGATAGGGCGGGCCCCAGTGACGGGTGTCGTCGCCGGTTTCGGGCCGCTCGATCTTGATGACCTCCGCGCCCAGGTCGGCGAGCGTCTGCGCGCACCACGGTCCCGCGAGCACGCGGGTCAGGTCGAGTACGCGGATATGGCTGAGTGCTCCCATGCGTCGTGTCTCTCGTCTCGGATCTGGTTTCTGACCACGCGACTGTCGCATAGAACGGACGGGCGCGCGAGGGCGCTTTATCCGTTGCAGACGCCTGCCGCGCCCCGGTTCGGCACCGCGAATCCCGTATAATCAAAAATTACTCGGAATAGCCTTAAGTCTTGCCGAAACCCGCATCAGAAGGGCTTCAAACGGGCTTTACCAAGGCTTCGTCAGAAAACCAGCAGAACACGCAAAACGCCCCGTACGCCATGAAAGCCGCCGAAATACGCGAGAAATTTCTGAAGTTTTTCGAATCGAAGGGACATACGATCGTCCGTTCGTCGAGCCTCGTGCCGGGCAACGACCCGACGCTGCTCTTCACCAACTCGGGCATGGTCCAGTTCAAGGACGTGTTCCTCGGCGCCGAAGCGCGGCCGTACTCGCGCGCAACCACCGCGCAGCGCAGCGTGCGCGCGGGCGGCAAGCATAACGATCTGGAGAACGTCGGCTATACGGCGCGGCATCACACGTTCTTCGAGATGCTCGGCAACTTCTCGTTCGGCGACTACTTCAAGCGCGACGCCATTCACTACTGCTGGGAGCTGTTGACGAAGGTCTACATGCTGCCGCCGGAAAAGCTCACCGTCACGGTCTATCAGGAAGACGACGAAGCGTACGCCATCTGGGAAAAGGAAATCGGCGTGCCGGCGGAACGCATCATCCGCATCGGCGACAACAAGGGCGCGCGCTACGCATCCGACAACTTCTGGCAAATGGCCGACACCGGACCGTGCGGTCCGTGCTCCGAAGTGTTCTACGACCACGGTCCGGAAATCTGGGGCGGCCCGCCGGGGTCGCCGGAGGAAGACGGCGACCGCTTCATCGAGATCTGGAATCTCGTGTTCATGCAGTTCAACCGCGACGCGCAAGGCAACATGACGCCGCTGCCCAAGCAGTGCGTCGATACCGGCATGGGCCTCGAACGTCTCGCCGCCGTGCTGCAGCACGTGCACAGCAACTACGAGATCGACCTCTTCCAGACGCTCATCAAGGCCGCGGGCCGCGAGACCCATACGGCCGATCTGGAAAACAACTCGCTGAAGGTCATTGCCGACCATATCCGCGCGTGCTCGTTCCTGATCGTCGATGGCGTGATTCCCGGCAACGAGGGCCGCGGTTACGTGCTGCGCCGTATCGTGCGCCGCGCCATTCGTCATGGCTACAAACTCGGCCGGCGCGGCTCGTTCTTCCACAAGCTCGTGCCGGACCTCGTCGCGGAAATGGGCGCGGCTTACCCCGAACTTGTCGATGCTCAACAGCGCGTCACCGATGTGCTGCGGCAGGAAGAAGAGCGCTTCTTCGAGACCATCGAGCACGGCATGTCGATTCTCGAAGGCGAACTGGCCGAACTCGACAAGAAGGGCGTGAAGCAACTGGACGGCGAACTCGCGTTCAAGCTGCACGATACCTACGGCTTCCCGCTCGATCTCACGGCCGACGTATGCCGCGAACGCGGCGTGACGGTGGACGAGCCCGCCTTCGACGACGCCATGGCGCGTCAGCGCGATCAGGCGCGCGCGGCGGGCAAGTTCAAGCTCGCGGCCGGCCTCGAATACTCGGGCGCCAAGACCACGTTCCACGGCTACGAGAAGGAAATCTTCGACGACGCGAAAATCATCGCGCTGTATGTGGAGGGCGCGTCGGTGAACGAGGCGCAAGCGGGCCAACAGGCGGTCGTCGTGCTCGATCACACGCCGTTCTATGCGGAATCCGGCGGTCAGGTGGGCGATCAGGGCGTGCTCGCGAATGCCTCCGCGCGCTTCGCGGTGGCAGACACGCTCAAGGTTCAGGCCGATGTCGTCGGCCACCACGGCACGGTGGAGCAGGGCACGCTCAAGGTCGGCGACGTGGTGAAGGCGCAGATCGACGCCATCCGCCGCGCGCGCACCGCACGCAATCACTCGTCCACGCACTTGATGCACAAGGCGTTGCGCGAAGTGCTCGGCGGACATGTGCAGCAGAAAGGCTCGCTCGTCGACGCCGACAAGACGCGCTTCGACTTCGCACACAACGCGCCGATGACGGACGACGAGATCCGCCGCGTCGAGCAGATCGTCAATCAGGAAGTGCTTGCGAACGCGCCGGGCGTCGTGCGCGTCATGTCTTACGACGAAGCGGTGAAGGGCGGCGCCATGGCGCTCTTCGGCGAGAAGTACGGCGACACGGTGCGCGTGCTGGACCTGGGCTTTTCGCGCGAACTCTGCGGCGGCACACACGTGCAGCGCACGGGCGACATCGGCCTCTTCAAGATCGTGATGGAAGGCGGCGTGGCGGCGGGCATTCGCCGTGTCGAAGCCATCACGGGCGACAATGCCGTGCGCTATGTGCAGGAGCTAGATCAGCGTATCAACGCGGCGGCGGGCGCCCTCAAGGCACAACCGTCCGAACTCACGCAGCGTATCGCGCAGGTTCAGGAGCACGTGAAGTCGCTGGAGAAGGAACTGGGCGCGCTCAAGTCGAAGCTCGCATCGAGCCAGGGCGATGAACTCGTTTCGCAAGCCGTCGATGTCGCGGGCGTTCAAGTGCTCGCCGCGCAACTCGAAGGCGCGGACGTGAAGACGCTGCGCGAAACCGTCGACAAGCTGAAGGACAAGCTCAAGAGCGCGGCTATCGTGCTGGCTTCCGTCGAAGGCGGCAAGGTCAGTCTCATCGCGGGCGTGACGGCGGATGCATCGAAGAAGGTCAAGGCGGGCGAGCTCGTCAACTTCGTCGCGCAGCAAGTGGGCGGCAAGGGCGGCGGCCGTCCCGACATGGCGCAGGCGGGCGGCACGGAACCGGCCAAGCTGCCGGCCGCACTCGCAGGCGTAACAGGCTGGGTGCAGCAGCAGCTTTAAAGCGCGGTGGAAGTGCTTGAAACGGTCCGGTCGGCGAAAGTCACCGGGCCGTTTTTCATTACAGCCTGTCAGGCACATCTCGTGCATCTTCTCCGGTACTTTCAACCAAAAGGGGAGAACAAACATGAACCACAAGATTGCATCGATCGTGCTGGCTGGCGCAATGATCGCCGCCACGGGCGCAGCACAGGCCAAGGGATGTCTCGAAGGCGCGGCAGTCGGCGGCGTGGCGGGACACGTCGCGGGCAAGCACGGCGTGGTGGGCGCGGCGGGTGGCTGCGCGATCGGCCATCACGAAGC
The DNA here is from genome assembly GCF_023631025.1 of Caballeronia sp. GACF4. Classification (NCBI taxonomy): domain Bacteria; kingdom Pseudomonadati; phylum Pseudomonadota; class Betaproteobacteria; order Burkholderiales; family Burkholderiaceae; genus Caballeronia; species Caballeronia sp. GACF4. The sequence goes on along the minus strand of NZ_JALQDW010000007.1, from coordinate 196,422 downwards.
GAACAAGAAGGACAAGGCCGCGCAGCAAGCCAACGCCGCCAGCGGCACGACAGCGAAGTAAGCGCAGCCTCGACCCAAGTTATTGTTTACGCCATAAAGCGCGCCGCCGGCTTCGGTGGCGCGCTTTTTCGTCAGATGACATGTTGAATTGGAGCGGCGCGCTGACGGCACCACGTCGTCAATGCTCGTAGCGGCAACGCGCAATCAAGACCGATAGCGCAATCGTTCGACGCTGCCCGTCGGTATCCTAAGTGTCCCGCGATTAGAACGGGCGCGGCACACGATCTATCGCTCAATCGCATTCGAATCATGCACGGCGCGATGCGGATAAAATGAGCGGACTGCTTGCACGGCACGCAACGATGGCGACCACGCGATCTTCACTCGTCCCGGGTCACGAAGCTCGTGCAGCGCCTTCTACCAGTCTTCCAGCGAATTCCATGACCGCGCCGAACGAATCCATCCAGCACTTCGCCTCCGACAATTACGCGGGTATCTGCCCCGAAGCGCTCGATGCGCTCGTCAAGGCCAACACCAGCGGCCACGAACCTGCTTACGGCGACGATTCCTGGACCGCGCGCGTGTGCGACCGCATCCGCGATCTGTTCCAGACCGACTGCGAAGTCTTCTTCGTCTTCAATGGCACGGCGGCCAATTCGCTTGCGCTGGCGTCGCTGTGCCAGTCGTATCACTCGGTCATTTGCCACGAGCTCGCGCATATCGAAACCGACGAGTGCGGCGGCCCCGAATTCTTCTCCGGCGGCTCCAAGCTTCTGACCGCCAAGGGCGAGAACGGCAAGCTCACGCCCGATGCGATCGAGGAACTCGTCACCCGACGCGCCGATATCCATTATCCGAAGCCGAAAGTCGTCTCGCTCACGCAATCGACGGAAGTGGGCACGGTCTATACCGTCGAGGAAGTGCGCGCGATTGCGGCCATCGCCAAGCGGCGGCATCTGACCGTGCATATGGATGGCGCGCGTTTCGCCAACGCGGTCGCCACGCTCGGCGTGCATCCGTCGAAGATTACTTGGCGCGCGGGCGTCGACGTGCTGTGCTTCGGCTGCACCAAGAACGGCTTGCCGGTCGGCGAAGCGGTCGTGTTTTTCGACAAGGCGCTTGCCGTGGATTTTGCTTACCGGCTGAAACAGGCGGGGCAGCTTGCATCGAAAATGCGCTTCATCTCCGCGCCGTGGCTCGGCTTGCTCGATAACGATGTCTGGCTGCGCAACGCGCGTCACGCCAACTCAATGGCGCAATCGATGGCCGAGCGTCTCGCGAATATTCCCGGCGTGCAGGTGCTCTTCAAGCCGGAATCGAACGCGGTGTTCGCGGAATTGCCGCCGCACGTCGCCACCGCCTTGCGCGCGAAAGGCTGGAAGTTCTATCAGTTCATCGGGTCGGGCGGCTGCCGCCTGATGTGCGCATGGGACACGCGCGAGGACACCGTCGAGCGCTTCGCCGACGAAGTCCGCGCACTCGCAGCGATCAACCGCTGATGCAGCCGCTGCCGACGATGAGCAAACCGCAACCCACGCGCCGCGCGGACTATCCGCACTTCCTCACCATCAGCACGCGCTGGTCCGACAACGATGTCTATGGTCATATCAACAACGTCGTCTACTACAGCTACTTCGATACCGTCGTGAACGAGTATCTGCTGCGCTCGGGCGTGCTCGACTTCGCGGGCGGCGAGACGATCGGGCTCGTCGTGGAAACGCGCTGCAATTTCTTCGAGTCGGTTTCGTTTCCCGATCTGATCGATGCGGGCTTGCGCGTGGAAAAGCTCGGCACGACGAGCGTGCGCTACGAGGTCGGCATCTTCACGCAAGGCGCAAAGAGCGCGGCGGCGCAGGGCCATTTCGTGCATGTCTATGTGAACCGCATGACGCGCCGGCCGGTGCCTTTGCCCGAGCGTCTTGTCGATGCCTTGAAGCCGCTCGTCAACGCTTGAGGATTGTTCCGTGCTTCAGTGGTTCAGCGTGAGCCTGCTCAACGGCGTGAGCGTCGGGCTGCTGCTCTTCATGCTCTGTGCGGGCCTCACGCTCATCTTCTCGATGCTCGGCGTGCTCAACTTCGCGCACGCGAGCTTCTATATGCTCGGCGCGTATGTCGGTCAGGCGCTGGCTTCGTATGGCGGATTCTGGCTGGCACTCGTCGTGGCGCCTTTGATCGTCGGCTGCGCGGGGGCGTTGTTCGAGCGCTTTCTGCTCAAGCGCGTGCATGCGCGCGGCGCGCTCGCCGAGTTGCTGCTCACGTTCGGCGCGGCCATCGTGATAGGCGAGGGCGTGAAGCTCGTATGGGGGCTCGGACCGTTGCCCGCGACGATTCCCTCCGTGCTCGAAGGGCCGCTCTTCACCTGGTACGGCGCCGCGTTTCCACGCTACCGCGTGTTCATGATGCTGCTTGCCATCCTCATGCTCGGCGCGTTGCATGTCGTGTTGCGCGTATCGAAGACGGGGCTCGTGGTGCGCGCGGCGCTCACGCATTCCGCGACCGTCGAAACGCTCGGCCACGATGTCCCGCGCGTCTTCACGACGGTGTTCGCCGCCGGCACGGCGCTGGCGGCGCTCGCGGGCGTGATCGGCGCGCCGCTTGCCGTGCTCGAACCGTCGATGGCCGACGCCGTCGGTCCCATCGTGTTCGTCGTCGTGGTCATCGGCGGGCTGGGCTCGCTTTCGGGGGCGCTCGTCGCGTCGCTCTTGATCGGCTGCGTGCAAACATTCGCCGTGGGCACGACGGCATCGGCGGGGAGCATTGCTGCCTGGTTCGGCGTGCGTTTGCCGGACGCTTGGGCCGCGCTCAGCGTCGCGCAACTCGCGCCCGTGCTGCCGTACCTGTTGCTCGTCGCGATGCTGGCGGCGCGTCCACGCGGACTTTTCGGTGAAGAGACGGGCGATGCTTAAGTCCCTCGCGCCGTGGCTCGCACTCGTCGCGGCGCTTGCGCTACCGCCGCTTTGCTTCGATCGATCCTGGCTGCTTGCGTATCTCGCGCAGACGGCGACGCTCATCGTCTTCGCGCTCTCGTACAACTTGCTGCTCGGGCAGACGGGCTTGCTTTCCTTCGGTCACGCGGTTTATGCGGGGTTCGGCGCTTTCGCCGCCGCGCATGTGTTCAATCGCTTTGGCGTGCCGTTGCCATTGCTGCCATTGATCGGCGGATGCTTTGCGGTGCTCGCGGCCATCGTCTTCGGCGCGATCTCGACGCAACGCGGCGGCACGGCTTTCGCGATGATCACGCTAGGCATCGGCGAATTGGTTGCGGCAAGCGTCTGGCTCGTGCCGGGCTGGTTCGGCGGCGAGGGTGGCGTGGCGATCGATCGCGCGAGCGGCGCTGCGCTCTTCGGATGGACATTCGGCCCGTTGCGGCAGGCGTATGCGTTGATCGCGTGCTGGTGTGTCGTGTCGGCTTGCGCGATGTTCGCGTTCTCGCGCACGCCGCTTTGTCGCCTCGCGAACGCCGTGCGCGACAATCCCGTGCGCGCGGCGGCGATAGGCGCGTCGCCACGGCGCGTGCGCTTCACGATGCTCGTCGTATCCGCGTTCTTCGCGGGCATTGCAGGCGTGTTGTCGCTCGTGAATGTCGAACTGGCATCGGCGGAAAGCGTCGGGCTTGCGAGATCGACGAGTGTGCTGGTGGCGACGGTCATCGGCGGGACCGGAAGCTTCTTTGGGCCGATTGCCGGGGCGGTGCTGCTCACGTTTTTCAGCGTGGCGGTGGCGAGCGTGTCCGCTGCCTGGCCGATGTATCTCGGACTGTGCTTCGTGTGGGTGATCGTCGCGGCGCCCGATGGCGTCGCTGGCTTCTTCACGCGCATGCGCACGCGCCCGCTTCGTTCGACCATGTATGCCATGTCGAGCACGCTGGCGTTCGGTGCGGCCGTGGTCATCGCGGTGGAGACGCTCTATGCGCGACAAGCGGATGCAAGCGCGTTGCCGCACGGCGTTTGGTGGATCGCGTTGCCTTGCTTGGCGCTCGGCGTTGGGCTCGCGTGGATCGATCGACGGGCGCGGGGCGTGCGATGAACATGGGTCTTGAACCGCGTGAGTTCGGCGAGCGCTTCAGGGCGATCTTTGCCGCTGGCCGCAAAGGGTACACGCCATGACCATCGCCCTCGAATTGCGCGGCATCGCGAAACGGTTCGGGCCGACGCGCGTTCTGCGCGGTATCGATCTGCAAGTGCAAAGCGGCGAACGTCATGCGCTCATCGGCCCGAACGGCGCAGGCAAGTCCACGCTCTTCGACACCATTTCCGGGCGCACCAAACCCGACGAAGGGCGCATCGTGGCGATCGGTATCGACATCACCGGTCGCGCGCCGCAACGCATTAGCCGAATGCTTGCGCGCAGCTTCCAGACGACGAGCGTCTTCACCGGCTTGAGCGTGCTCGACAATCTGCGTTGTGCGGCGTTGGGCTCGGCTTCGTCGCGCAGGATCGATCGCTGGCTGCCGTCGCGCGCGCTCGAAGACCGCGCCCGCGCCATGCTCGATGCCATCGGCCTGGCCGCTCACGCCGACGTACCCGCCGCACGGCTCACGTATGCCGAACAGCGCGCGCTCGATCTAGGCATCGCGCTTGCCACCGATGCGCCGCTCATTCTCCTCGACGAACCCACGGCGGGGATGAACCGCGCGGAGGCATCGCGCGCGCTGGCGCTGATTCGGGCGACGACGCAAGGGCGCACGCTCGTCGTCATCGAGCACGACATGGACGCGGTGTTCGGCCTCGCGGATCGCATCTCCGTGCTGGTTCAAGGGCGCGTGATCGCTACCGGCACGCCTGCGGCGATTCGCGACGATCGCGCGGTGCGCGAGGCGTATCTGGGGGAATCGCGATGAGCGCCGGGTTGCGTATCCACGATCTGCGCGCGTGGCATGGCGCGGCACAGGTGCTGCACGGCGTGAACCTGTCGATAGCCGAAGGCGAGATCGTCGCGCTCGTGGGCCGCAATGGTTCGGGGCGCTCGACGCTCGCGAAGTCCATCATGGGCCTCGTGCGCTGCGAGGGCGAGATGCGGTTTCGCGATGCATCGCTCGTCGGGCTGCGGCCGTTTCGCATCGCGCGCATGGGAATTGGCTACGTGCCTGAAACGCGCGATGTGTTTCCGGGCTTGAGCGTGCGCGACAATCTCGTGCTCGGCGAGCGTCCGGGCACGCGCTTCAGTGTGGACGATGCTTATCGCCTCTTCCCCGTGTTGCGGGAGCGCGCGCGAGTGAAGGCCGGCGCGTTGTCGGGCGGCGAACAGCAAATGCTGGCGCTGGCGAGAACGCTGGCGGGCGATCCGTCGTTGGTGGTCATCGACGAACCCGGCGAAGGGCTCGCGCCGCAAGTGCTGACGCAAGTGGCGGCCTGCCTCGCGGGTCTGCGCGAACGCGGCGTGGCCATACTGCTGATCGAAGAGCGCCTGACGATCGCGCGCATGCTCGATGCGCGCGTCGCGGTGATGGGGCACGGCGCGGTTCAGTTCGACGGGGCGTTGGGGGAGCTGGAAACACGCGCCGATGTGCAGCGAGAATGGCTGTCGGTGGGTTAACTCACTCCTTGCTATCCCGCTCCACGATCCATTCATGCTTCGGATCGTTTTTAAAGTGCCACGTGCGCTTATCGCCCGCCATCACGTTGAGATAATAATTATCGTAGCCATAAGGCACGACGACCGGATGATACCCACGCGGCACCATCACCACGTCGCGGTTCTCCACCGCCAGGGTTTCGTCGAGATCGCGCTCGTCGGTATAAACACGCTGAAACGCAAAGCCCTGCGGCGGATTCAGCCGATGGTAATAAGTCTCCTCCAGCGAACTTTCGACAGGCACGTTGTCGTGATCGTGCTTGTGCGGCGGATAGCTCGACGCATGGCCGCTCGGCGTACGAACTTCGACCACGAGTAACGACTCGGCAGCCTCGGTCTGCGGAAGAATATCGCATACGTGTCGCGTATTCGCGTTCTTGCCGCGCGTCGAACGCTTCATTTGCGAGGGCTCGATGAGTCGCGGCGGATACACGCCCGTCGCCGGCGCGCTCGCCACACCGAGTTCCGTTTCGCGCTCCGCCCGCACGATTGCCGCGAGCTTCGGCGGTACGTAGACGGCATAGGGCGCGGCGTCTTCGAACACACTGTCGCGCGAGCCGATGGACTGCCAGTGCTCGTCGCCCGCCTCGACGCTCACCGTGCCCGTCAGCACGACGATGCAGCTCTCGCGCCCGGCGTCGTAGACATGCAGCACTTCACCTTCTTCCAGCCGGTACGCCGCGAAGCCGACATGCTTCCAGCCAGCGGATTCCGGTGTCACACGCGCGATCGTCTGGCCTTCGCGCGATGCCTTCACTAACAGGCTCATGCCGTCTCCTTGAATGTGGCATCGACAAGTGTGCGCAACGTGCGATAACCCTTGTCGGCATACTGGTAACTCCGCGCGATCACCGGGTCCTGCTCCGCTTCCACGACGAGCCAGCCGTCGTAATCATGCTCGGCCAGACACGCGACGATGCCGGGATAATCCACCGCGCCATCGCCCGGCACGGTGAAGGCGCCGTTGATGACCGCATCGAGAAAACTCCAGTTGCGATTGCGCGCCAGCTTCACGATCTCCGGGCGCACGTCCTTGCAATGCACATGGCACACGCGCGCAATATGCTTGCGCAGCGTGGTCAATGCGTCGCCGCCCGCGAAGGTGATGTGACCCGCATCGAAAAGAAGGCCCACCGCGTCGTTGGTCTCCGCCATCAGACGGTCGACGTCCGCGGGCGTCTCCACATACGCGCCCATGTGATGATGATAGGCGACCCGAACGCCTCGTGACAGCGTGTATTCCGCGAAACGATTCAGCCGCTCGGCATACTGTTGCCACTGCGCATCCGCAAGAAAACGCGGGCGCTGATAGAGCGGACGCGGCGCGCCTTGAATGGAATTCGCCACTTCGCCATAGACCATCACCTTCGCGCCGTTTTGCGCGAGCAAGTCGAGATGGGCACCCACGGCTTCGATCTCTTCTTCCGCGCTGCGCTCGGCGAGTCTGCCCGAGTACCAGCCCGACACCAGCGCGAGGTCGTATTGCGCCAGCAGCGTCTTGAGCGCCTGCGGCTCGCGCGGAAACTTGTTGCCGAGTTCGAAGCCTTCGTAACCGATCCGCCGGCCTTCGGTCAGCGCGACGGACAAGGGCGTCTCGCCGCCGAGCGATGGCAAATCGTCGTTCATCCACGACAAGGGATTGATTCCGATCCGTACGTGCAAAGACATGTGCGCGGTCCTAGATAGAGTTGCCTTCGCTGCGTGCTTTCAACGCGCGCTCGTAACGCTCGCGCGCCGACAAGACCGCATCGCGATCCGATACCTCGGGCACCGCGACTTCCCACCACCATCCGCCTTCGTCGGTCGTGCGCGCGGGGTCGGTGTCGATGGAGATGAGGTAGCTGCGCTCGGCGGCGCGCGCGCGTTGCATCGCGGCCTGCAAGTCGTCGATGCTCGCCACATGCTCCGACAACGCGCCGAGCGCACGCGCGTGCATCGCGAAATCGATGGTCGGTGCGCCGAGCGAGCCTTGCTTGCAGTCGTCGATCAGGTTGTTGAAGGGCGCGCCGCCGCATGCCTGTTGCAAACGGTTGATGCAGCCATAGCCGCGATTGTCGAGCAACACGACGATCAGCTTCGCGCCGAGCATGACGGAGCTCGCCAACTCGCTGTTCATCATGAGATAGCTGCCGTCGCCGACGATCACGATCACCTCGCGCTCCGGCCGCGCGAGCTTCGCGCCCAGACCGCCCGCGATCTCGTAGCCCATGCACGAATAACCGTATTCGACGTGATAGCCGCCCGGCGCGCTCGTGCGCCACAGCTTCTGCAGGTCGGCCGGCAAGGTGCCCGCCGCGCACACGACGATATCGTCAGCCGGCGAATCGGCTTTCGAGCGCTGCACCGCGCCGATGACATCCGCTTCGCGCGGCAAGGCGTTGTCGGCGACGGGCGTGTTCGTCACGTGCGCGACAGTCTCGCGCCAGTCGTCGGCGAGACGTTTGGCGCGCGTGGTCCATTGCGACGACGCGCGCCAGTCGCCGAGCGCTTCGGAAAGCGCATCGAGTGCGAGGCGTGCATCGGCTTCGACGCTCAGCGCGTCTTGCTTCAGGGCATCGAAAGAATTGGCGTTGATCGAAACGAGTTGCGCATGCGCAAAGAGCGTGTTCGATCCCGTGGTGAAGTCCTGCAAGCGCGTGCCGACCGCGAGCACGCAATCGCTCGATTGCGCGAGTTCATTCGCCGATGCCGCGCCCGTCACGCCGATTCCGCCCGCGTTCAGGGCGTCGTCCCAAGCGAGCGCGCCTTTGCCTGCCTGCGTTTCCGCGACGGGCACGCCATGCTTGTGCGCGAAGGCGCGCAACGCGTCGGCGGCGAGGCCGTACAGCACGCCGCCGCCCGAGACGATCAGCGGTTCGCGCGACTCGCGCAAGGCCGCTGCGGCGCGCGCGATTTCATGCGGTGAAGGCGCGCTCGCATGGAACTCGACCACACGCGGCTCGAAGAACGAAGCGGGATAGTCGTAGGCCATCGCCTGCACGTCCTGCGGCAGCGCGAGCGTGACGGGACCGCAGAGCGCGGCATCGGTAAGCACGCGGATCGCGCGCGGCAACGCGCTCAACAACTGCGCCGGATGCACGATGCGATCGAAATAGCGCGATACGGCCTTCAAGGCATCGTTCGCGGAAACGCCGCCGTCGTGTGCGTCCTCGACTTGTTGCAGAACCGGATCGGGCGCGCGCGACACGAAGATGTCGCCCGGCAGAAGCAGCACCGGCAGCCGGTTCACATGCGCGAGCGCGGCCGCCGTCACGAGATTGGTGGCGCCCGGCCCGATGGACGTCGTGACAGCCATCATGCGGCGCCGCATACGCGCCTTCGCAAACGCGATCGCGCTATGCGCCATGGCTTGCTCGTTGTGCGCGCGATACGTCGGCAATTCCTCGCGATGCCGATACAACGCCTCGCCGATGCCCGCGACATTGCCGTGCCCGAAAATTGCGAAGACGCCGCCGAAGAGCGCCTCGCCGCTTTCCGTGCGCAGCGCGGCGAGATAGCGCACGAGCGCCTGCGCGGTGGTCAGCCGGATGGTAGCGTGCTGATTCATGCTGCTTGCTCCTGTCTTGGCTGCACGGCATTCAGCGACGCGCGCGCCTCGCGCCATGCGGAAATCAGCGTTTCGAACGTGTGGCGAACGCGCGCGATCAACTCGTCGTCGCCGATTTCGCCCGCGAGCCATGCGCGGCTCGGCTCGTGAAAGATGGTGCGTCCGACCGTGAAGCCCTTGCACGTTTTGGACGATGCCGCCGCCTTGAAGCGATCGCGCAACTGATCGACCGCCGCCGAGAGCCCGAGCAGCACGACGCCGCGGCAATACGGATCGCGCTCGGCAATCAGCGCATCGACGGCCTGCCATTGCTGTGCGCTCATCGGTTCGAGCTTCCACCATTCGGGATAGATGCCGAGGTTGTAGAGGCGCTTCAATGCGCGATACGCCGTGTCGTCCTCCACGGGCGGTCCGTTCTTCGGCACGATCACTTCGAGCAGCAGTTCATTGCCACTCGCCTGTGTTGCATCGTAGAGCGCGCGCAGTTGCGCTTCCTGTTCGAGGCGCACGTCATGCGGATGATCGGGGTGATAGTGCACGAGACACTTCGCGATATGCTCGCGCGGCCATTCGATGAGCGTCGTGCCGACGTCGCGGCCGTGATCGAACACGAGCGGCATCGAGCCCGGCAACTCGACCGGACGGCCGATCCACCAGCCGCGGCCAGTCGCGGCATTGAGCGCATCCTGTCCGTAGCGGTCGTCGATCAATACGCCGATACGGCCGGCCAGTCCGCGTTCTTCTTCCGTCTTCGCGACGGCATCGACGAAAAGACCCTTCAGCTTCGCAATGCGCGTTTCGTTTGCGCCGGTCTGCTGCGCAAGCTCGAAAAACTGGTTGCGATGATCGAACGCGAAGCCGAGCACTTCGTCCCATTGCTTGCGCTTGGGGCTCACGCGATGCAGACGCGCGAGGCTTGCATCGCGATCCGGACGGCGCATGCGTGCCGGGTCTTCTTTTGCGGCCGCGAGGAAGTACACGAGTTCCTCGGGCGTGGGCATGGCGGGCGCGCAGCCGTGACGCGAAACGACGAGCGCGCCGCACGCATTTGCCGCGCGCGCACACGCTTCGAGCGATTCGTCGCGCAGCCAGCCCGAGAGGAAGCCGGACGCGAACGCATCGCCCGCGCCGAGCACGTTGAGCACTTCGACTTCGACGCCGCCATGAATGGGCGCATCGTCGATGGAAGCGGGCACCGCGCCTTCGATGATCGAGCAGCCGAGCGGCCCGCGCTTCACGACGAGCGTGGCATGAGTAACGGTACGAACCATGGCGAGCGCATCGATCAGATCGTCCTTGCCGCCCGCAATCCGGAACTCTTCTTCCGTGCCGATCGCGAGATCGATCAGCGGCAGGATATGCAGCAAATGCGCGGTGACGCTTTCATCGGCGACGAAGCGCGTTTCGCCGTCGGCCTTGCCTGTCAGACCCCACAGCACCGGCCGATAATCGATGTCGAGAATCGTGCGCACGTTGTTTCGGCGCGCGTATTCGAGCGCGCGGCGGCTCGTGCGATTCACCTGTTCCGTGGAGAAGTGCGTGCCCGTGATGAGCAATGCCTTCGACGAGGCGATATACGCTTCGTCGAAATCGTTTTCGTCCACGGCCATGTCGGCGCAATTCTCGCGATAGAACACGAGCGGAAAGGTATCGCGATCTTTTATGCCGAGCAGCACGAGCGCGGTGAGACGCTCGAAGTCCGTGCGCACGTGGCTCACATCGCAGCCTTCGCCCGCGAGTGTTTCGACGAGAAAGCGTCCCATGTGATCGTTGCCGACGCGCGCGAGCATCGACGACTTGAGCCCCAACCGCGCGCAACCGAACGCGATATTCGCCGACGACCCGCCGAGATACTTCGCAAACGTCGCGACGTCTTCGAGCCGCGCGCCGACCTGTTGCGCGTAGAGATCGACCGCGAGGCGGCCGAGGCACACGATATCGTGCGCGCGGTCCGCTGCAAAACGTGAGGTGTGTTGTTCTGGCATGGCTTGTGGTCCTCGATCCTCAGATCGTCGCGCCTTCGAGTTCGTTGATCATCGTCTGCATCTCGGCGCCGCCCGCCATCATGTCGAGCACTTCGTTCTTCGAGATGGTGTCCTTGGTGTAGGTGCCCATCGAGCGGCCGCGATTGAGCAGCGTGAAGGAGTCGCCGATCGGATAAGCGTGGTGCACGTTGTGCGTGATGAAGATCACGGAAATGCCTTTTTCGCGCGCCTTGTGAATCAGCTTCAGCACGTTGAAGCTCTGCTTCACGCCGAGCGCGGCGGTCGGTTCGTCGAGAATCAGCACGCGTGCGCCGAAGTGAATGGCGCGCGCAATCGCGAGACATTGCTTCTCGCCACCGGACATGGTGCCGATAGGCTGATGCGGATCGCGTACGTTGATGCCCATTTCCGCGAGCTTTGCCTGCGAAGTCTCCGCGGCAAGATCGAGATCCATCACGCTGAAGAGACCGAAGCGTTTCTTCTGCGGCTCGCGGCCCATGAAGAAATTGCGCGCAACGGACAAGAGCGGCACGAGCGCGAGATCCTGATAAACCGTGGCGATGCCCAAATCCAGCGCTTCCTTCGGCGACTCGAAGCGCACTGGCTTGCCATCGACGAGATAGTCGCCGGCGGACGGCGTATGCACGCCCGCCAGCGTCTTGATGAGCGTGGACTTGCCCGCGCCGTTATCGCCCAGCAGGCAATGCACTTCGCCGCGTCGCAGGCGCAAGGTCACGCCGTTCAATGCGATGACCTTGCCGAAAAACTTGCTGACGTTTTCCAGCGCGAGAATGTTGTCGTCGTTCATGGCGTTGGCCTCACTGAGCTTGCGATACGCGACGGCGCACGTAGTGATTGAACAGCACGGCGAGCAGCAGCATCACGCCGAGAAAGACGCGGAACCAGTCGGAACTCACGTTCGTATAAGTGATGCCGATCTGCACGACGCCGAAGATGAGCGCGCCGAAGCACGCGCCGACGACCGAGCCATAACCGCCCGTCAAAAGCGTCCCGCCGATGACCGCCGCGATGATCGCCTCGAATTCCTTCTGCAAGCCGCGATCGGCCGCTGCCGAGCCGATATCGCACACCTGCAGCACGGCGAAGAGACACGAGCAGAAGGCGGTGAGCACGAACAGCGAAATCTTCACGCGCCGTACCGGCACGCCGACGTTCTTGGCCGCGTTGGCGTCGCCGCCGACCGCGAGAATCCAGTTGCCGTAGCGCGTCTTGGCGAGCACGAAGGCGCAGACGGCGGCGAGCGCGAGCCACCAGATGATGACCTTCGGAATGCCCGGCACGAGCGGCTGGCCGTTATCGAGCAACTGACCGATCCCCATGTGCGCGAGCCACGCGAAGAGGCCGTGCAGCGCGACGCCGCGAAAGAGCGTGTCGGCGAGCCAGTCTTGTTGAGCGAGATCGCCGACGCCGGAAATGATGGTGCGATCCGCGAACATGATCGAGAGCGCGAGCGTGAGGCCGCGCAGGATGAACAGAAACGCGAGCGTGACGATGAACGAAGGCAGCCGCGTCTTCATCACGAGGTAGCCGTTCAACGCGCCGAGCAGCATGGAAGCGACGAACGCGAAGAGAATCGACAGCGAGAACGGCCAGTGCAGATAAACCGAGGGCAGCGCGACCATCATGCCCGCGAAGCCGATCATAGAGCCGATGGACAGATCGAACTCGCCCGCGATCATGAGAAGACACGCGCCGACCGCGAGCAAGCCGAGGTAGGCGGCGACCTGCGACCAGTTCATCACGCCGTCGAGGTTGAACATGCCCGACGAACCCGCCGCGAAGCCGAACACGATGAACACGAGCACGGTGCCCGAGATCGCGGCGAACTCCGGCCGGTTCAGCAGATGGCCGAACCACGATTGCCGGCGCACGCGTTCGTCCGAGGGCTTTGCTGCCTCCTGCGTCTCGGCCGACTCTGGCTGTGGATTCGCATGTGGAGGGTAATGCTTGCCGGCTACGCCCATGATGGCTCCTTGACTGATACCGATGCGCGCGCTCCTGCCGCGTCGGGAATAGACGCAGCAGACACACGACGTTCCGCGGAAATGCAGTGATAGCGGGCGGCGCTGAAAAGACGGCCGCCCTGAACGGTCAACGATATTGACCGGCGTATTTCACGACCTTGTCGAGATTCTCTTTGGTGATGAAACCCGGACCCGAACGGATGTTCTTCGGTCCATACGACGGCGCGAGGCCATACGTTTCGAGACGCGCCTTGAACTTCGGATTCGCTTCGAGAATCTGGCGAATCTTCACCGGGTCCGTGGTGTGATCCTTCTTGACGATAGCGAGCACGGCCACGGGGATATAGCCCTGCAAGTACGGTTGCTGATCGATTGCGAACTTGATCGTGCCGTCCTTGATGCCCTTCGCGATGTCATCGGAAAAGTCGAAGGTCACGAAATAGAGCTTGTTTTGCAGGCCCATTTGCGTGACGGCCTTGAGCGTCGCCGAGGCGGGCGTGGGTCCGAGCGTGAGTACAGCCTGCGTATCGGGATGATTGCGCAGGTAAGCCGACACCTTCGACTGAATCTCCGTCGGGTCCTGACCGGAGTCGATGGTGGACGCCTTGTAGTCGACGCCGATGGCTTCCGCGAAGCCACGGCAGCGGTCGAATGACACCGTGTTGGTCGCGATATGGTTCACGCACAGGAACGATTTGACGCCCGCGGCCTTCGCCTTTTCGCCTGCGGCCTTGCCCGCCACGTATTCCGGCTGGCCGATATGCATGATCGCCTTGAGTTGCTCGCTTTGCTCTTCGGTGCCCGAGTTGATCGTGACGAGCGGAATCTTCTTCGCCGTCACCTTGTTGAGCGCGCTCTTCAATACGTCGAAGTCCGCGATGGTGGTGATCACGCCGTCGTAATTACGCGCGGCGGCCTGTTCGATGAGACGCGACATATCGGCAATGTCGCCGTTGGGCGGATTGCGATAGTCGGTCTGGACGTTGAAGTCCTCGTCGGCTTGCTTGATCGAATTCTTGATGACGTTCCACCACGAGTCCGAGTCGGGCGCGTGGCTGATGAGGACGAACTTGGCGTCGGGCGCCGCGTGAGCGGGGGACGCCGTCAACAAGGCTGTGCTGCTCAGGATTGCGGCTGCCGCGAGCGCGCGCAACGCGGCTCGTCCATTGCGAATGGTCATTGTCTCCACCTATCTCGGTTTGTTGTTTGATCTGACTTTTCCGCGAGCCGATGCAGCCGTTGCTTGGGGCCGCTTCGAGCTCAGCACCAAGAGTAGGCCAAGTTTTCCCGGTCTGCAATAGGAATTGCACCGATGCCATAAATGGAAAATACGTTCCATTTTCCTTGCGGACTTCCTATAATCGCTTCCACGGCGTCTGCCTTCGCGGCGCCATCGACATGAGCTATCCATGCAGGATGAGACCAGCACCGACGTGCAGAGCGTCGACGATCTGATGCAGCGCATCACCGACGCTTACGACACGTTGCCGCGTCAGTTGAAGAACGTCGCGACGTATATCGAGCAGCATCGGTCGAGCGTGATGATGGATCGTACGAGCGATATCGCCACCGCGTGCGGCGTGCATCCGTCGGCCGTGGTGCGCTTTGCGCAGCGCTTCGGTTTTTCGGGCTTCTCGGACTTGCAGGCCGTGTTCAGGCAGGCGTTCGCGGGCGGCAATGGCTCGCAGCAGAGTTATCAGCAGCGCATTCGCAAACTCATCGACGAAAAGGCGGGCGATGCCTCCGGTGTCTCCGTGGCGCGCGAATTCATCGCGGCGAGCCGCACGGGACTCGACGAACTCGAAGCCGGTCTCGACGACGAACAGTTCGACGCCGCCGTGGAAATGCTCGAACACGCGGAGAACATCTATGTGATCGGCGTGCGGCGCTCGTTCGCGGTGGCGAGCTATATCGTCTACGCGTTGCAGCACACGAGAAAGCGCGTGCATTTGATCTCCGGCATCGGCGGCATGTTCCGCGAACAGGTCAAGAGCGTGAGAAAGGGCGACGTGGTCGTGGCCATCAGCTTCGCGCCTTATGGCAAGGAAACGCAGTATTGCGTGCGCGCCGCGCAGCATCACGGCGCGAAGACGCTCGTGATCACCGACAGCCAGCTTTCGCCGCTCGCGCGTCACGCGAGCGCGAGTCTGCTCGTGAAGGAGGGCAGCGCGTTCGCGTTCCGCTCGCTCACGAGCACCATTTGCTTGTGCCAGGCGCTGTTCATCGCGCTCGCGTACCGGCTCGAACTCAACGTAGAAGAATCCAAGGAGACAGGCGGCTATGACGATTGACGTGGCGGTATTCGGAGCAGGGCGCATTGGCAAGATTCACGCGGCCAATCTCGCGCGGCAGCCTGGCGTGCGCCTCAAGTATGTCGTCGATGTGAACCGCGAGGCCGCTACGGCGCTCGCTGCGCAATACGGCGCGCAAGTCGCCGATGTCGATGCCGCCATGGGCGACGCCTCGGTGGGCGCAACGGTCGTCTGTTCGAGCACGGACACGCATGCGGACCTGATCCTCGCATCGGCGGCGCAAAAGAAGCACGTGTTCTGCGAGAAGCCCGTGGACCTCACGCTCGAACGCGCGCGCGCCTGCGCCGATGCCGTGCAGAAAGCGGGCGTGGTCTGCATGATCGGCTTTCAGCGGCGCTTCGACCCAACTTTCTCGGCATTGAAGGCGCGCGTGGAAGCGGGCGAGATCGGCGAACCGGAAATGCTGATCGTGACGAGCCGCGATCCGGGCGCGCCGCCCGTGGAATACATCAAGCATTCGGGCGGCATCTTCAAGGACATGCTGATCCACGACTTCGACATCTTCCGCTGGATGCTCGACGACGAAGCCGACACGCTGCACGCCACGGGCAGTTGTTTGTCCGATCCCGCCATCGCGGAAGCCGGCGATATCGATTCGACAGCCGTCACCATCCGCACGAAACGCGGACGCCTCTGCCAGATCAACACGGCGCGGCGCTCGGGCTACAGCTACGATCAGCGCTTCGAGGTGCTCGGCAGTCTCGGCATGCTGCAAGCGGGCAACGTGCGTCCGACCGAAGTGACGGCATATTCGACCAAGGGCGTGTCGAGCGACGTGCCCGAGGCGTTCTTTCTCGAACGGTATCGCGCGGCGTATGCCGCGGAAATCGCGCATTTCTTCGATGCCGTGACCCATGGCAAGCCCGTGCGCACCACTGTTGCCGACGGCCTCAAGGCGCTCGAACTCGCCGAGGCCGCGACGCTTTCGTGGCGCGAAAAGCGCATCGTGAAGCTCGGGGAGAACGCGGCATGAGCGCGGTGCGGGTGGGCATTGTCGGGCTGGGGCGGCTCGGCCGCAGACACGCGGAAAACCTCGCGTGGCATGTGCCGGGCGCGCGGCTCGTCGCGGCGTGCAGCCCGGTTGAGCAAGAGCGCGAATGGGCTCGCGACAACCTGCCGGAAATCGCGCTCCATGCCGATTACGCCGACTTGCTGACCGATCCGTCCATCGACGCCGTGTGGCTCGTCACGCCGACTTCGCTGCACGCGCGGCAGATCATCGCCGCGTTGCGCGCGGGCAAACATGTGTTCTGCGAGAAGCCGCTGTCGCTCGATCTCGCCGAATGCGACAGCGTGATCGAGGAACACGCGCGGCATGCGCATCTGCATGTAATGATCGGCTTCGTGCGCCGTTTCGATGCGAGTTATCGAGATGCCTTCGAGCGCATTGGCGAAGGCGCGATCGGCCGGCCGTTCATGGTGCGCTCGCAGACCTGCGACAAGAATGATCCGGATGGTTTTTTCGTGCGTTTCGCGCCGACATCGGGCGGACTCTTTCTCGATTGCAGCGTGCACGACATCGACCTCGCGCGCTGGATGCTCGGTAATCCGAAGCCCAAGCGCGTGTTCGCGAGCGGCACGATAGCAATCCACGAAGGCTTGCGCGAATGTGGCGATATCGACAATGGCGTGGGCACGATCGAATTCGACGATGGCCGGCTTGCCGTGCTATTCGCTTCCCGCACGATGGCTCATGGCCACGACACGCAGACAGAAGTCATCGGCACGGCGGGCGCGCTTGCCATTGGGCGCAATCCGCGTGCGAACCGCGTCGAGATCGCCGATGCACACGGCATGCGAAACGTTTGCACGCCGACTTTCTTCGAGCGCTTCGAAGATGCGTTTTTACGCGAATCGCAAGCCTTCGTCGCGCTCGTGCGAGATGGCACGGCGACCGGCCTCACGCTCGACGATGCGCGCGAGGCGACGAGGATTGGCATCGCCATGCGGCAGGCGTACGAGACCGGCCGCCCGGTGGACTTGTGAACGCTGCGTTAGAATCGGGCCTTCGATGTTTCGCAACACGCAAGGCTTAACGGAATTCAAATCGCGATGGAAGTTCACAAGGAAGTCGACGCGCGCGGGCTCAACTGCCCGTTGCCGATCCTGCGGGCAAAGAAAGCACTCGCCGACATGACGAGCGGCCAGATTCTGAAGGTGCTCGCCACCGACCCCGGATCGCAGCGCGATTTCGCGGCGTTTGCAAGGCAGACCGGCAACGAGATCGTCGAAGTAACCACGCAGGACAAAGTGTTCACCTTTCTGATGCGACGCCGCTGAAAAGGAAAAGCCCATCACATGACGCGATGGGCTTTTTTTTCGCCTGCCGACGCGGGCGACTTCGACTTACTTCAACTCAGCTAGCCAGGTTCGGCGAGCGCGTGCGCAAATACTCGTCGAAGTCTTTCGACACTTCCGGATGGCGCAGCGCGAATTCCACCGTCGCCTTCAGATAGCCGAGCTTGCTGCCGCAGTCGAAGCGCGTGCCGTGGTACTTGTACGCGAGCACTTGTTCGTCCGACAGGAGCGACATGATGGCGTCCGTCAGTTGCAGTTCGCCGCCCGCGCCGGGCTTGATCGAGCGGATGTGATCGAAAATGCGGGGCTTCAGCACATAGCGGCCGACCACGCCGAGGTTCGACGGCGCAACGGCCGGTTCCGGCTTTTCGACGATACCCGAGAGTTTGAAGATGTTGTCTTCCCACTCCTTGCCGTCAATGATGCCGTAGGACTTCGAATCTTCCGCCGGGATTTCCTCGACGCCGATCACCGAGCTGTGATAGTGGTCGAAGACTTCGATCATCTGCGACATCACGGGCGGCTTGCCGTACAGCAAGTCGTCCGCGAGGATCACGGCGAACGGGTTGTCGCCGACGAGCTTTTCGGCACACAACACCGCGTGGCCGAGACCGAGCGCTTCGGCCTGACGCACGTAGAAGCAATCGACATGGCTCGGCTTGATGCTGCGCACGAGTTCGAGCAGCTTGTCCTTGCCGCGCGCTTCCAGTTCGGCTTCGATCTCATAAGACTTGTCGAAGTGGTCTTCAATCGCGCGCTTGCTGCGCCCGGTCACGAAGATCATTTCGGTGATACCGGCGGCCATTGCCTCTTCCACCGCATATTGAATCAGCGGCTTGTCGACGACGGGCAGCATTTCTTTCGGGCTCGCCTTGGTCGCGGGGAGGAACCGAGTGCCGAGACCCGCGACGGGGAAAACCGCTTTGGTAACTTTTAGCATGTGATAACCCTGATCCTCTTAATCATTTGGAACGTCGAGCAGTTGGGCGAACGGACGAACATCCCCGATCACGCGGCGATGCTACTTCACGACAGCCCAATCAGACAGGCAGCCGCAAAATTTGCGCCCGAAGCTTCTCGATAGTGGTTTCGTATTCTGCCAGCCTTTTTCGCTCCTGTTCAACGACGGCGGGCGGCGCTTTTGAAACAAAGCTTTCATTTCCGAGCTTCGCGTTACATTTGCCTGCTTCGACAGTCAGGCGGTCTACTTCCTTCGTGAGACGCTCGCGTTCGGCGGCGACATCGATCTCCACCTTCAGCACGAGTTTGTTCGCGCCGACGATCGCCACCGGCGCACCTTCCGCTTCGGCATCGAGCGCGGCTTCGTCGTCGATGATCTTCACTTCGGCAAGACGCGACAGTGCGGCGACGTACGGCGCAAACGTATGGAGACGCGCGGCGTCGCCATGTGCGAGCAGCGGCACCTTCACCGCGGGCGACAGGTTCATTTCGCCGCGCAGATTACGGCATGCGTCGATGACAGCCTTGAGTTCGGACGCCCACTGTTCCGCCGTTTCGTCGATCTTCTTCGTCTCGGCGCGCGGATAGGCCTGCGTCATGATCGACAACTCGCCTTCCTTCGTGCCTTCGGGCAAAACGTCGGTCAGCGGCGCCACCTTCTGCCACAGCGCTTCCGTGATGAACGGGATGATCGGATGCGCGAGCCGCAGCACCGTCTCCAGCACGCGCAACAGCGTGCGGCGCGTGGCGCGCTGCTGCTCGGGCGTACCGGTCTGGATCTGCACCTTCGCGAGTTCGAGATACCAGTCGCAGTATTCGTCCCAGACGAACTTGTAAATTGCGCTCGCAACGTTGTCGAAGCGATAGTCCGCGAAACCCTTTTCGACTTCCGCTTCGACGCGCTGCAGGAGCGACACGATCCAGCGGTCCGCCTGCGAATAATCGGTGTAGCCGCCGGGGCCGCAATCGCCCGGCTTGCAGTCGCCGGGGTTCGCAAAGCCGCAGTCGTGGCCTTCGCAATTCATCAACACGAAACGCGTGGCGTTCCAGAGCTTGTTGCAGAAATTGCGATAACCCTCACAGCGTGCCAGATCAAAATTCACATTGCGACCCAGCGTGGCCATGGAAGCCATCGTGAAGCGCAGCGCGTCGGTGCCGAAGGCCGGAATGCCTTCCGGAAATTCCTTGCGCGTTTTCTTTTCGATCTGCGCGGCGGCCTTCGGATTCATGAGGCCGGCGGTGCGCTTGGCAACGAGCGGTTCGAGCTCGATGCCATCCACGATATCGATGGGATCGAGCGTATTGCCCTTGCTCTTCGACATCTTCTGGCCTTCCGCGTCGCGCACGAGGCCGTGCACGTAGACCGTGTGGAACGGCACCTTGCCGGTGAAGTGCGTGGTCATCATCACCATCCGGGCAACCCAGAAGAAAATGATGTCGAAGCCCGTCACGAGCACGGTGGAGGGCAAGAACGCGTTCAGTTCCCTGGTTTCGTCCGGCCAGCCGAGCGACGAGAAGGGCACGAGCGCGGACGAGAACCACGTATCGAGCACGTCTTCGTCGCGGCGCAGCGCACCTTTGTAGCCCTTGGCGTCGGCTTCGGCGCGCGCTTCGTCTTCCGTTTTCGCGACGAAGATCTCGCCGTTTTCGCCATACCACGCGGGAATCTGATGGCCCCACCACAACTGGCGCGAGATGCACCAGTCCTGGATGTTTTCGAGCCATTGGTAGTAAGTTGTGGTCCAGTTCTCGGGCACGAACTTGATCTGCCCGCCGCGAACCACGTCCAGCGACGTTTCCGTGATCGACTTGCCCGGATTGAACGTGCCTTCCGGAGCGGCCTTGGTCATTGCGACGAACCACTGGTCGGTCAGCATCGGCTCGATGACCACGTTGGTGCGGTCGCCGCGCGGCACCATGAGCTTGTGCGGCTTCACGGACTCGAGCAGGCCGAGCGCTTCGAGATCTTTCACCACTTCCTTGCGCGCGTCGAAGCGATCCATGCCGCGATATTTCGCGGGCGCGTTGTCGTTGATCTTCGCGTCGAGCGTGAGGATTTCGATCTGCGGCAGCTTGTGGCGCTGGCCGACCGCGTAGTCGTTGAAGTCGTGCGCGGGCGTGACCTTCACGACGCCCGTGCCGAACTCGCGGTCCACGTAGTCGTCCGCGATAACCGGAATCTCGCGGTCGCCAAGCGGCAGCACGACCGTCTTGCCGATCAGATGCCGATACCGCTCGTCTTCGGGATGCACCATCACCGCAACGTCGCCGAGCATGGTTTCGGGCCGCGTGGTCGCGACCGTCAGATGGCCGGAGCCGTCGGGCAGCGGGTACTTGATGTGCCAAAGGCTGCCGTTTTCTTCCTCGCTGACGACTTCGAGGTCGGACACGGCCGTGCCCAGCACCGGGTCCCAGTTCACGAGCCGCTTGCCGCGATAGATGAGCCCTTGCTTGTACAAGGTCACGAAGACGTCGCGCACGGCGGCGGACATCTTGTCGTCCATCGTGAAGTATTCGCGCGACCAGTCGATGGAAGCGCCCAGACGCCGTACCTGATTCGTGATGGTCGAGCCGGATTCCTGCTTCCACGCCCAGACGCGCTTCAGGAATTCCTCGCGGCCGAGGTCATGGCGGGAGATTTTTTTGGCGTCGAGCTGGCGTTCGACGACGATCTGCGTGGCAATGCCCGCGTGGTCCGTGCCCGGCACCCACAGCGTGTTTTCGCCGAGCATGCGGTGATAGCGCGTCAGGCCGTCCATGATGGTCTGGTTGAACGCGTGGCCCATGTGCAGCGTGCCGGTGACATTCGGCGGCGGCAGTTGAATGGAGAAATTCTTCGCGCCTTCCTGGAAGGTCGGGGCGGAGTAGCCGCGTTTTTCCCATTCCGGGCCCCATTGGGACTCGATGTTCTGAGGCTCGAAGCTCTTCGCAAGCGTGTTGTCGCTCATCGTGAAATCTGCCGAAAAATGCGTGAAAAGTGCGGGGTAATCCCTGATTATAAGGTTCGAGCGAGTCAATCGGACGAATTCGGGGTGGCTTGCGGCCAGGCGCGGATGCCAGGCGCCGGCGACGCCATCGGCGCGGTCTTATAATGGTCGGCCCGCCGCCAGAGACTTTGGCCCGCTTTTCGCCGTCCACCTGCTCCCATGCCCGACCTGCTCGCGAACCTCAACCCCGAACAACTCGCCGCCGTGACGCTGCCCAACGAGCCCGCGCTGATTCTCGCCGGCGCGGGCAGCGGCAAGACGCGCGTGCTCATCACGCGAATTGCGTGGCTGATCCAGCAGGGCTACGCGTCGCCGCCGACCATTCTCGCCGTGACCTTCACGAACAAAGCCGCGCGCGAAATGATGTCGCGGCTCTCGGCGCTCTTGCCCATCGACACGCGCGGCATGTGGATCGGCACCTTCCACGGCCTGTGCAACCGCATGCTGCGCGCGCATTATCGCGACGCGGGGCTGCCGCAGACTTTCCAGATTCTCGACACCGCCGATCAGCTCTCCGCCATCAAGCGGCTGATGAAAGGGCTCAATGTCGACGACGAAAAATATCCGGCGAAGAACCTTCAGTACTTCATCAACAACGCGAAAGAGCAGGGCTTGCGTCCGAAGGACGTGGACGCCACGGACGCCTTCAACCGCAAGTTCGTCGAACTGTACGAAGCCTACGATCAGCAATGCCAGCGCGAAGGCGTCGTGGATTTCCCCGAACTGCTGTTGCGCTGCCACGAACTGCTCGCGTTCAATGCGCCGCTGCGCGCGCATTATCAGGCGCGCTTTCGCAATATCCTCGTCGACGAGTTTCAGGACACCAACAAGCTGCAGTACGCGTGGCTCAAGCAGCTCGCGGGCGAGAGCAACGCCATCTTCGCGGTCGGTGACGACGACCAATCCATCTACGCGTTTCGCGGCGCGAACGTCGGCAACATGCACGACTTCGAGCGCGAATTCCGCGTGCGCAATCTCATCAAGCTGGAGCAGAACTATCGCTCGCACGGCCATATTCTCGATACCGCGAACTTCCTGATCGCCAACAACTCGCGGCGGCTCGGCAAGAACCTGCGCACGGATGCGGGGCACGGCGAACCGGTGCGCGTCTACGAAGCCGCGACGGATTCGCAGGAAGCGGGCTGGATCGTCGAGGAGATCAAGGCGCTCATCAATACGGGTCTCGCGCGCGGGGAGATTGCGGTGCTGTACCGGAGCAATGCGCAGTCGCGGACCATCGAGCACACGCTCGTGAACGCGGGCATTGCGTATCGCGTGTATGGCGGCTTGCGCTTCTTCGAGCGTCAGGAAGTGAAGCATGCGCTCGCGTATCTGCGTCTGATCGACAACCCGAACGACGACACGGCGTTTGCGCGCGTGGTCAATTTCCCGACGCGCGGCATCGGTGCGCGCTCCATCGAGCAACTCGCCGACGCCGCGCGTCTCTACAACTGTTCGATGGCCGCCGCCGTGCCCTACGTCACGGGAAAGGCAGCTTCGAGCCTCGGCGCTTTCGCCACGCTCGTCGCGAAGATGCGCGCCGAAACGCAGCAGATGAGTCTGCCGGAAACGGTCGAATACGTCGTGCGCGCGAGCGGTCTCGCCGCGTTCTACGAGACCGAGCGCGAAGGCCAGGACCGTCTGGAGAACTTGCAGGAAGTGGTCAACGCGGCGGCGGCGTTCGTGAGCGAGGAAGGCTACGGGCTCGATACTCCCGCGCGTTCCGTGCCGCTGCGCCCCGGCGCGACGGCGGCGCCGGAAATCGTGAGCGAGGACGGCGAGATCGAAGTGCTGGACGCGCCCGGCATTGCCGATCCCGCGCAGAACCCCGATACCATGACGCCGCTCGCGGGGTTTCTCTCGCATGCATCGCTCGAAGCGGGCGACAACCAGGCGCAGGCCGGCCAGGATGCCGTGCAACTCATGACCGTGCACGCGGCGAAAGGGCTGGAATTCACGGCGGTGTTCATCACCGGACTGGAAGAAGGGCTCTTTCCGCACGAGAACAGCGCGCAGGAAACCGACGGCCTCGAAGAAGAGCGGCGGCTCGCTTATGTGGCGATCACGCGGGCGAAAGAGCGGCTTTATCTGTCGTTCGCGCAGAGCCGGATGCTGCATGGACAGACGCGCTACAACATTCGCTCGCGCTTTTTCGACGAATTGCCCGAAGGCTCGCTCAAGTGGCTCACGCCGAAGATCGAGCCGGGCGCGCGTTGGGGCGGGCGCGCGGATAACGCCGGCTGGGGCCGCGACTGGTTCGCGCGCCCAGGCCAGGAGCGCGGCGGTTCGGCTTACGGCGGTTCCGCCGCGTCCGCACCGGCGTTGCCGTCGTTCGCCAACGAGCAGCGCGCGGCGGAAAGCGGCTTCAAGGTTGGACAAGCGGTGTTCCACACGAAGTTCGGCGAGGGCACGGTGATCGGGCTCGAAGGCTCCGGCGGCGATGCGCGCGCGCAGGTTCGCTTCAAGCGGCACGGCGAGAAATGGCTCGCGCTCGCGGTGGCGAAACTGCAAGCGGTCGAATGACGATGCTCGGCATCATGGCGGCGCTGCCGCAGGAACTGGGCGATCTCGTCGCGCAGATGCATGCGGCGGGCGCAGTCGAGACGGTGACGCTCGGTCAGCGCGAGTATCACGTCGGCCACGCGCATGGCGTGCGCGTGGTGGCGACGCTCGCGCGCATCGGCAAGGTCGCGGCGGCGGCGACGGCGAGCGCGCTCATTCACGTGTTCAGGGTCGATGCGATCGTTTTCACGGGTGTCGCGGGCGGCGTGCATGCAAATGTCCGGGTGGGCGACATCGTCATCGGCGATACGCTCCTGCAGCACGATCTCGATGCCTCGCCGCTTTTTCCGCGCTATGAAGTGCCGCTTCTGGCCCGCTCTCATTTCGCCGCCGATCCCAGCTTTTCCGATGCGCTCGCGCTGGCCGCCGCGAGTTTCATCGCCGATGAGGGCAGCGCGCTTGCCGAGCGCTTCGCGGTGCATGCGCCGCGTGTGCATCGCGGGTTGATCGTGAGTGGCGATCGCTTCGTCGCGAGCAACGAAGGCGTGCTGGCGCTTCGCGACGCCTTGCCCGATGCGCTCGCGGTCGAAATGGAAGGCGCGGCGCTCGCGCAGGTTTGTTTCGAACACGCGGTGCCGTGCGCCGTCGTGCGCACCATCTCGGATACCGCCGATGCCGCCGCGCCTGAATCGTTCGCGGAGTTTCTCGTGGCGATCGCGGGTGCGTATTCGTCGGGGATTCTGGTGCGGTTTCTTCGGTCTGTGCATTAGCTCCAACGCTCGGGTTTTCCCTTCTGCCGCCAGACCATTTGCCGCTTGTAATTGAGAATGATTCTCAATACAATGCATCCCAAGCGCGGATATCGGCATGCCGCAAAGAAGCGCGAACCGCTGCTTCGACGACCGCCATCCCGGCCTGATCCGAGACACAGCGCTGCCGTCAGCGCTTATCCGTAGCTTTGCATCGGAGCCGAAGCCGGCGCGAAAACGCCGGCGTCGTCCGACCAACGAGGCCCGAACATACATGACCAACGATTCCATTCCCACTGCCATCGGCTTGACGCGCGAGCAGGGCGGCGTATTCGAGGCAGGCGAAATTCACGAGGCGCGCAACGAATGCGCGGTCGCGGCCAACGCCGCAAAAGTGCTCGAAACCACGCGTCACGCGTGGAGCCAGGCATCGGACGCACCGAAAGAAGCCGCGCGCCGGTTGCCGCGCGCCACGAAACCGAAAAAGCGGGCCGTGCCGCGACAGTCGCGCTGGCCGAGCCTGGTTGCCGCGCTGAATTACTGGAGTCCAAAACCTCTGTGAATGCCGCCAATCTCCATTCAAAGCGCGAGTCGCTTTCACCGTCCGTCCCGCTTCCCGATCTCGATCTCGATGCCCGCATGTTCGACGCCAGCCGCTTTCCGCTCGTGCGCCTGCGCCGACGCGCCGTCAAGCCGGGCTACGCGTTTGCATGGTGCGCGCAGATGCGCCGCCTGCTTGCGCTCAACACGCCCTTCGTGATCGTCGCCGAGCACGACGCCGATGAAACCGCCGACGACATTCGCCTGCGCACCGCGTGGCTGCGCAATCAGCGCGTGCAACTCGCGGCGTATTGCCGGGGCATCGTCGTGATCGAGCCGCGTATCGAGGCGCGCGCGACCACGCGTGAAGCGCTGCGTCATTCGACCGAGGGCAGCGGCGTGCGCACGGTCGTGGTATCGAGCATGCGCGTGGCCAGCGAACTCGCGCCCGTGTTGCTCAAGCATTCGGGCGAAGCGGCAGCGCCGGTGTCGAAGAGTCGCGCGGTCTGAAACGTCCGAAGCGTTCGGAGATGGCGAAGCGCGCCTGAATCGATGACACCGATCAGGGCGCGCCCTGTCTAGCAAGGGTTTGCGGGCTGCTCTATGCTCTGTCTTCGTGATGAAGAGATGTCAACGCGGCCGCCCGACGTGGGCGCATGCGGCGTTGGCGGACGCACAGAGACAAGCACAGCCACGCACTTCGCTCAAAGAGGACGCGCATGCCGACTTACCGAGAAGCGTATCGCCGGTCGATCGAGGAACCCGAGGCGTTCTGGGCCGATGAGGCGCGCCGCATCCATTGGCATACGCCTTTCACGCAGGTGCTCGATGCGAGCAACCCGCCGTTCGCGCGCTGGTTCGTCGGCGGCAAGACAAATCTCTGTCATAACGCGGTCGATCGCCATCTCGCCTCGCGCGCGCAGCAAAACGCGCTCGTGTATGTATCGACGGAAACGGGCATCGAGCGCCGTTATACCTACGCCGAACTGCACGCGGAAGTGAACCGCATGGCTGCCGTCATGCGCTCGCTGCACGTGAAGAAGGGCGACCGCGTGCTCATCTATATGCCGATGATCCCTGAAGCGCTCTTCGCGATGCTCGCGTGCGCGCGTCTCGGCGCGGTGCATTCGGTGGTGTTCGGCGGCTTCGCGGCGCCTAATCTGGCGGCGCGCATCGACGATGCGGAGCCCGCGCTCATCGTCACCGCCGATGCTGGCGCGCGCGCGGGCAAGGTGATCGACTACACGCCGCTCGTCGACGAGGCGCTTTCGCGCGCTGAATTCAAGGTGCCGCAAGTGCTTTTGATCGACCGGCAACTGGCGCCCGAGCGGCTGCAGGCGAGCTATCTCGTCTCCTACGAACCCTTGCGCGAAAAATTTTTCGATGCTCACGTGCCGTGCGAATGGCTCGAATCGAACGAGCCTTCGTACGTGCTGTACACGTCCGGCACGACCGGCAGGCCGAAGGGCGTGCAGCGCGATGTCGGCGGTTATGCGGTCGCGCTCGCGGCATCGATGGAGCATATCTTTCAGGGCGCGCCGGGCGACACCATGTTCACCGCGTCCGACATCGGCTGGGTCGTGGGGCACAGCTACATCATCTATGCGCCGCTGATCGCGGGCCTGACCACGGTCATGTACGAAGGCACCCCGGTTCGTCCGGACGGCGGCATCTGGTGGCGGCTCGTGGAGCAGCATCGCATCAACCTGATGTTCACCGCGCCCACCGCGATCCGCGTGCTCAAGAAGCAGGACCCGGCGCTGATGCAAGACGCCGATCTGTCCAGCCTGCGCACGCTGTTTCTGGCGGGCGAGCCGCTCGACGAACCGACCGCGCAATGGATTCAGAGCGCGCTGAGAAAGCCCGTCATCGACAATTACTGGCAGACGGAAACCGGCTGGCCGATGATCGCGATTCCACGCGGCATCGAGGCGTTGCCCTCGAAGCTCGGCTCGCCGGGCGTGCCGTCGATGGGCTTCAACCTCACCTTGCGCAACGAGGCGACCGGCGAGATTTGCGCGCCGGGCGAGAAGGGCGTGGTCGCGTTGGGTTATCCGTTGCCGCCGGGCTGCATGCAGACCGTGTGGGGCGACGATCAGCGTTTCATCGACACCTATTGGACAAGCGTGCCGAACCAGTTGGTCTATTCGACCTTCGACTGGGGCGTTCAGGACGAGGACGGCTATGTGTCGATTCTCGGCCGCACCGATGACGTGATCAACGTGGCGGGGCATCGGCTGGGCACGCGCGAGATCGAGGAGGCGTTGTCCGCGCATCCGGCGGTGGCGGAAGTCGCGGTCGTCGGCGTGACGGATGCCGTGAAGGGCCAGGCCGCCGCTGCGTTCGTCGTGCTGCGCGATGCAAGCCGTCTCGATGCGCCCGGTGCGCGCGCCGGGCTGGAGGCGGAGCTGTGTCACGCGGTGGATGCGCAACTGGGCGCGATTGCGCGTCCGGCGCGCGTGCTTTTCGTGTCGATGCTGCCGAAGACGCGTTCGGGCAAGCTCTTGCGCCGAGCGATCGCGGCGCTGGCCGAAGGGCGCGATCCGGGGGAATTGCCGACTATCGAGGACCCGAGTGCGTTGGGGTTGGTGAAGGCGGCGTTGGAATCGTGAGCGCGAGCAGCGGGCTTTGAATACGCAAGGGCGCTTGCACCTTCACCGGAACGAACCAAGCTGCATCGCCACTTAAAGCACACCGGGGGCGTGATCTCTCGAAGCATCGACGCGCCCGTTAAAGGGAATTACGGCCTGTTAAACCTCAAGCCCTCACCCGCTCCTCGCTCATCTTAGGCAACATCACCGTCAGCACGCCGATCAACGGCAAGAACGCGCAGAGCTTATAAACGAAGTCGATGCTCGTCACATCCGCGAGATGGCCGAGCACTGCCGCGCCCACGCCGCCCATGCCGAACGCAAAGCCGAAGAAGAGGCCCGCCACCATCCCGACCTTGCCGGGAATCAACTCTTGTGCATAGACCAGGATGGCCGAAAACGCGGATGCCAGCACGAGCCCGATGATCACCGACAACACGCCCGTCCAGAACAGATTCACGTAAGGCATGAGCAGCGTGAACGGCGCGACACCGAGAATCGATACCCAGATCACCGCCTTGCGCCCGACCTTGTCGCCAACCGGCCCGCCGATGATCGTCCCCGCCGCCACTGCCGCCAGAAACACGAACAGGTGAATCTGCGCGCTCTGCACCGACACGCCGAACTTGCTGATCAGATAAAACGTGAAGTAACTCGTGATGCTCGCCAGATAAAAGTACTTCGAGAACACGAGCAGGACGAGCACGCTCATCGCCATCATGACTTTTTGACGCGGCAAGGAATGATGCGCAGCCTGTCCGCGACCCTTCTTCGTCGCGGGATGACGCTTGTACCAGCGGCCGATATTCGCCAGCACGAACATGGCAACGAGCGCCGCGACCGAAAACCACGCAATGCTGCGTTGTCCGTGCGGAATCACGATCAGCGCCGCAAGCAACGGCCCGAGCGACGAACCCGCATTGCCGCCCACCTGAAAGAGCGATTGCGCAAGGCCGTGCCTGCCGCCCGACGCCATGCGCGCAACGCGTGACGATTCCGGATGAAACACCGACGATCCGCAGCCAACCAGCGCCGCCGCGATCAGCAAAGTGCCGAAGTTGCCCGCCACCGACATCAGCAAGAGACCAGACAGCGTGAAACCCATGCCGACCGGCAACGACCACGGCTTCGGATGCTTGTCGGTGTAGAGCCCGACGAGCGGCTGCAGAAGCGATGCGGTGATCTGATAAGTCAGCGTAATCAGGCCGATCTGCCCGAACGAGAGCGAGAACTCGCTCTTGAACATGGGATAGATCGCCAAGATCAGCGACTGGATCATGTCGTTCAGCAGATGCGCGAAGCTGACCGCGCCCAGCACCGAATACACAGTGCGCTGAACGGCAGGCGTGGTGGCCGGTGACGCGCCCGCAGTCGCGGTACTGGCGACCGACGCGCTGCCCGAAGGCGGAAACGCGCCTTTATCGATACTTGTTTGCATGGTGGATGGCGTAAAACGCGTGGAAAAAACGGTTGTCCCAATTCTTGTATTCGCCTGCGACATTTATGCGCAAGCTGAATTTCTGACAAGTGTAGGCTGTCCGCGAGTCGTTGTCCTGCCAAGGTTCGTCGCGAATCGGACATCGTCGGCGTGATCTCGGCGGCCACGCGAGAGACGAACGCCCGTACACAATCGGATTAAAGAAAGCCAAATGTTTGCCGTAGACCAGCGATACAGACGTGCCGCGCGATAGACGCGGCCGTCTAGCAAACACTTCGGGGATCAACCATGAAACTGTTCTCGCTACGCGGCGTACGCGCAACGAGCGACGCGGCATTCCTGCCGGACGCCGCCAGCAACCATCCACGCGCGGCCGATTCCGCCAGGCGAGGGTTGAGCGTCAAGGCGACGCTGCGTCTTGCCTTCGGACTCGTGCTTGCAGGAACGCTTGCCATCGGCGCGATATCGCTGATGCAGATCAGCCGTCTGAACGGCGCGACCGAATCCATTTACACGCAGGGCGTCGTCGCGAGCCGCGCGGCGGAAGAAACGCGTGGCTATCTGCTGCGCGCGAGCCGTTCCCAAAAGATGCTGCTCACCGCGACGACCGCCAAAGAGCGCGGCGATCTCGGCGCGCAGATCGAGGAGGCGCTCGCGGCCATCGGCAAGGAACAGGTACAACTCGCGCAATACGTCGATCACGCGGACCAGGACGCACTCGCGCAGCAAAAGCGTTTCGACACGGCGCTCGCCGCGTGGAGTGGCAACGTGCGCGGCTTCGTGAAACTCGTGAAGGAGCAGCCGCTCGATCTTTCGCAGATGAACTGGCAAGTCGGCACGCAGGACATTTCGCTGCTGGTCGAGACCGGCAAGCTCGAAAAGATGGTCGATGAACTCGTCGCGCGGCGCGGCGCGGCCGCAAAGGCGACCATCGATGCCGCCGCGTTCATCTTTCATTCTTCGTTCGTGATGGTTTCCGTGCTGACGCTCGCGCTGCTCGGGCTGGCTATCGCCGTGAGCGAATGGGTCGTGCGGCGGCTCGCGAAACAACTCGGCGGCGAGCCGGCTTACGCGATGGATATCGCGCGGCGCATCGCCTCGGGCGATCTGGCCAATCGCATCGTGCTTGCGCGTCGCGATGACGCGAGCATGCTGGCGGCTTTGTCGGAGATGCAGGCGGGCCTGTCGTCGACGGTCGGCGAGATCGCGGTGAGCGCGCAGGCTATCGCGTCGGCATCGAGCGAGATTTCGACGGGCAATGTTGACTTGTCGCGCCGCACCGAGGAACAGGCGGTGGCGCTCGAGAAGACCGCTTCGAGCATGGAGCAACTCACGTCGACCGTGCGCCAGAACGCCGATAACGCGATGCAGGCGAGCACGCTTGCCAACAACGCGTCGGCGATTGCGGAGAAGGGCGGCGCGGTAGTGAGCCGCGTGGTCGAAACCATGCAGCGGATCGATGCGAGCGCGAAAAGTATTGGCGACATCATCGGCGTGATCGAGGGCATCGCGTTTCAGACCAACATTCTGGCGTTGAACGCGGCGGTCGAAGCGGCGCGCGCGGGCGAGGAAGGGCGCGGCTTCGCGGTCGTGGCGGGCGAGGTGCGCAGTCTTGCACAACGTTCGTCGGCGGCGGCGAAGGAGATCAAGGGCCTGATCGATACATCGGTGGCGCGCGTGTCGGACGGCTCGTCGTTCGCGCAGGAAGCGGGCGCGACGATGGAAGAAGTCGTGCGCGCGGTGCGGCGCGTGACCGACATCATGGGCGAGATTTCGGCGGCATCGGCGGAACAAAAGACGGGCATCGAACTGATCAGCCACGCCGTCGCGCAGATGGATGCGGGCACGCAGCAGAACGCGGCGCTGGTGGAAGAGGCGGCCGCGGCGGCGCAATCGCTCGACGATCAGGCGAAGGGCTTGAATGCGCTGGTCGGGAAGTTCCAACTTGCCTGATTCGCGTGGCGTCGGGTGACGGTGAAGAAGCCCCTCGACCTGGTTTGCACGGCAAGCGCAATCGTTGAGTACGCGTACTCTTCGCGCTTGCTCAAAGTCGCAACCTCAAGCTAAAATCCGCGAACTCGGGCGCCGGCAGGGCGCCCATTCTCGCGAAAGTCATCCACACCTGCCACGCCTTGCAGTCCAAAGCGCAGTCAACGCGCCCAAGTCACGAACCGCAACGTCGAACCTTTTCAGCCGCACGCGAGAACGGCGCAAACAAAGGAACAACGTCATGTGGTCCACATCCTGTCCAATTTCCCCTCCCGCTTCGAATAGCGACTATCTGCGCGAACACGCGCGGCGGCTCTTGCGTCAGGCGCGCGATGGCGATTCGAGCGCCGCGCTGCCCGTGTTGCGACGGCTGCAATCCGCCGACATCACGCGCGCCTCGCGCCTCACCGATCTCCACGCGAAGCGCGACGCGCTGCAACTCAAGCACGTGCTCGCCATGCTCGCCAACGAACTCGGTTATTCAAGCTGGGACGCCTGCAAGAACGATATCGACACAGAACCCGCCGCGCGCATCGACCGATACCGGCTCGATGCCGGCGCGTTCAACGACTTCGAGCGCAACTGGTTCGCCAACGAAGCCGACGCGCTCGCCTGGCAGCGCGCCAACGGCGGCTATCTCGTCCCATATGGCGAGCAGGTCGTGGCTATTCTGAAGCGCGAATAGGAAGGAGGAATCAGATCAGCTCGACTTCTTTCCAGTTCGCGCTGGAAAAGAAGCGGCTGAGTTCGCGCGTGAGTTCGTTCAGCGCGCTCATTTCCGATGGCGCGATCTTGCGCACGTGTTGCGGATGCGTCCAGTCGCCATAGACGAGCGCGACCGTCGATGCATCCGACTTCACCGGCAGCAGCACGAACGCCTGCGCCTCGCCAAGCGTCTCCTTGTACCAGCGCGGCAAGCGTGCGTCGATACGCGGATCGTGCGCGTTCTCGATAAAGATGCCCACCGGATTCGTGATCGCCAGATGGAACACGTCGGGCTTGAAGTCGGCGGAAAAGTGCAGCTTGGGCAGCATCGCTTCGACGCCGGCGCCAAGTCCCAGCCGCGCTTGGAATTCGTTGTCGGCCAGGCGCACGAATACCACCGCGCGCGACAAGCCGAGCCCCGCGAGCACGGCTTCGGAGGCAAGCGCAAGCACGGGCGCGAGCGCATTCTTCGATGGCAACGAGCGCAAGTCTTCGAGGCTCGCGCCTATGCGCGCTTCCGCGGATATTCCTGCTCGCGCGATGGCATCCGCATTGGCCTGCAGTTCGCTGATCTCCCGCATGACCGAGTCGCCGCCTTCTTCGCTGGCAAGCGCGAGGCTCATCGAGGCGAGCGTCGCGGCGTCGGTGCTGAGCGCGTCGCTATAGCGATTGGCGATATCGACGAGCAAGGACTCGCGGCCGCTCGCTTCGACATGCTGCGCGGTGAGCGCGTCGGCGACTTCGGTCGAATAGTTGGTGACGGCCTGCAGCCAGCGCACGTGCTTCGGCACGTTTTCGTCGGGCGGCGCTTCAGGGTCGCTCGCCTGCATGCCGGCGCGGATCGTCTCGGGCAGGCGCCAGCGGTCGGCCGCTTCCATGCCGATTTCGTCGAAGGTCACGCCGAGCAGCGCGGCGCACGCGTGACTGTCGCTGATGTTGTCCGCCGCCGCCTTGCGCCGCAACTGATCCCACTCGTGTTCGAGATAGAACGCGACGAGCAGCTTGCCGATCTGCCGCATCAGCGTGCAGACCACGGCTTCTTCCGCCGAACGCAGATCAGTGCGCTCGGTGATCTGCCGCGCGACCGCGCCGGAGAGCAAGGTGCGGTTGAGTTCCAGCTTGGCGTCGATACGGCGTGGCGCGCTGTGATGAAAGTGATCGACGAGTTTGAGCCCGACCACGAGATGCCCGACGGCGTCCATGCCGAGCACCATCAGCGCGCGCGTGACGGTGGTGATGTTGCCGCCGAAGGCCACGTACATCGCGGAATTGGCGAGACGCAGCACCTTCTGCGTGAGGCCGAAGTCCGACAGCACCACTTGCACGAGGGACGTGAAGTCGAGGTCGTTATCGCTCATCGCGGACACGGTCGTGCGCAGCGCCTGAGACAGCATGGGGAAATCCCCGCGCTCGCTCATGCGCGCCCACAGCTTGTCCATAATTTCGGCCTTGACTGCCATCCGTGATAAGAACCCTTCGTTGCGCGAGGATCGATTCCAATCGGCCCTCGCAGCCTTCTTTCTCATGACGTGTCGTTCGATTAGAACACGAACACGCCTTCTCTCATAATGTCTCGTGCAGCACCAGCGAATGCGACTGGAACGACGACGCCAGCTCGTCGGACGGCAGCGCGCGGCTGATCAGCCAGCCTTGAATATGGTCGCAGCCCATCTCGGCGAGCAGGTCGCGCTGCTCCTCGGTTTCGACGCCCTCGGCGACGAGTTCCAGCCCGAGCGATTGTGCGAGCCCGACCACGGCGCTCACGATCGCACGATTGTTGCGCGACGTAATCAGGTTCTCGACAAAGCTCCGGTCGATCTTGAGCTTCGACAAGGGAAACCGCTGCAGATAGGCGAGGCTCGAATAGCCGGTGCCGAAGTCGTCGACGGCGAAGCGAATGCCCACCGAAGTCAGCGCTTCGAGCAGGCAAGTCGCTTCCTCGGGATCGCGCATCAGCACGCTCTCGGTGATTTCGAGCACGATGCGGCGCGCGTCGATGCCCGTCAGCGCCAGCGCTTCCTTGACCGCCGAGGCAAAACGCTTGTCCCGGAACTGCTGCGGCGACACGTTGATCGCCACGTAATCCAGCCGGATGCCGATGGCGTCCCACTGCGCGAGCTGCATGCACGCCGCCTTCAACACCCAGTTGCCCAGATAGTTGATGAGACCGATGGACTCCGCGAGCGGAATGAACACCGTCGGCGGCACGAGCCCGTGCAGCGGATGATTCCAGCGCATCAGCGCTTCCACGCCGACCACCGCGCCCGTGCGGATCTTCGTGATCGGCTGGAAGTACAGCGAGAACTCGCCGTTGCGCACCGCTTCGTATAGCTCGGCTTCCAGCTTGAGGCGTTCGGCGTCGGCGGGGTCGTCGTCGGGTGCGTGGAACACGAGCGTGTTGCCGCCCGCAGCCTTCGCCTGCGCGAGCGCGTGATCGGCCATGCGCAAC
Source organism: Caballeronia sp. GACF4 (assembly GCF_023631025.1). NCBI lineage: Bacteria > Pseudomonadati > Pseudomonadota > Betaproteobacteria > Burkholderiales > Burkholderiaceae > Caballeronia > Caballeronia sp. GACF4. Next base: position 161,811 of record NZ_JALQDW010000007.1, on the reverse strand, counting down.
AGGCTCGCCTGAACGCCGTGCTTGCCGTTGCGCTCGACGGGCTTGTCCGCGAGCGCGGCGTGATCCGGGTACATCGCAATGCCCACGCTCGCCGACAAATGCGTATGCTGCCCGCGATGCCGATACGGCTGCGCAATCGCGTTGAGCAGACGCTTGCCGTGGCTTTCGGCGGCTTCGAGCGTGGTGCCGGCGGGCAGCAGCACGGCGAACTCGTCGCTCGCAATGCGCGCCACGCGCTCGCCCGGCGCGACGGTGTGCTGAATGCGCCGCGCCGTCTCGCGCAGCATGTCGTCGCCGGTGTCGTAACCGAGCGCGCGGTTGATCCGCTGATAATCGTCGATATCGAGCACGAGCAGCGCCGCCTGCGTGCGCGTGAGTTCGGCTTCGGCTTGCGCCGCGCTCATGGCGGTATCGAGCGCGGCGGCGTTGTCGAGTCCGGTGAGCGCATCGTGATGCAGCGCGTGTTGCAGCGAATCCTCACGCTCGCGCCAGTGCGATACATCGAACGCGGCGAGCGCGAAGCCCGGCGTGCCGAGCGCGGCGGTGGACATGAGCCGCAACTCGACGCAGATCGGAATGGTCAACGACTTCACCACGTTGAGCGTCGCCGATTCGAGCTTGCCGCTCGCTCGCGCGCGAGCAATGAGCGCGTGCAGTTCGTCGGCTTCCTCGGACGGCACGAGATCGTGCAGCGTCAGCATGCTTAGATAGTCACGGTGATACCCGATGAACTCGATGCTCGCGTCCGACACCTGCCGGAAGCGCAGGGCATCGTCGAGTTGCGCGAGGAAATCGACCGCGCCGAGCGCCAGCATGAGCACCGACTGATCCTTGTCGAAGCCATGCGCCGCGACTGCGCTCGAAGAAGCGGGCGCGCGTGCTTGCGTTTGTGCTTCCGGCTGTACCGGCTCTTGTGCCTGCGCTTGCACGGCGGCGACGCCGGGCGCGGCGCTCACGGCTTCGCGGCGGCTCGCCACGGCGCTTCGCCATGCGCGGCCGAGCGCATCGCGAACGATGCGCCACGGTGCGCGGCGGGAGGCGGTGATCCGATTCGCTTGCATGTTGAGGTCGAGTGGTGCGTGGCGCCGGTGTTCCGCGGCCGAATAAGCAACGGCGAGGGGACACTGCGGCGCTCGAAAACGTCTTGCGGACGCTTTCGTCGGGTACGTGCCGGCACACGCGCGACACGCTCTATCAGGCGAGTTATCGGCCCATGGGACGGTTTCTTTAGCTGGAGCGACGGTGCCGAGTTGTATGGCCAGACGCGTCGAGGTTATTTGTCGTACAAAACTTGCGTATCATGCCACCTGCGATGCCACCTGCGATGCCACCTGCGATGCCACCTGCGATGGCACCTGCAATTGCACCTGCAGTGCCGGCTGCGATGTCCGCTTGCATGACCGTTGACCGTCGACCGGAAAATTCGCTTGAGTTGTTCAATCCCATGACCCACCATAGATTGCCGGCCTGCCTCGTTTGCGAGGCAGCGTGCTGGGCACTTCCGAGCTTCCCGTCATGGCCGATTCCCCGCTAAAGCCCGCGCCCTCCCGGCGCGAACACAGTGTCTATGTCGGCCGTCAACCCATTCTCGACGGCGACGGCGCGCTGGCTGCCTACGAATTGCTGTTTCGCGACAGCCCCGACAATCGCGCCCGCATAGCGGACGACGTGCAGGCCACCGCGCACGTGGTGGCGCGCACGGTCGGCGAGATCGGCGTGTCGGCCGTGCTGGGCGATCATCCCGGCTACGTCAACATGAGCCGCGAATTGCTCTTCGACGACATCGTCCACATCATGCAGCCCGAGCGCTTCGTGCTCGAATTGCTGGAGAGCATCGAGTTCGACGAGTCCATCTTCCGGCGCTGCGGCCAGTTGCGTAACGCAGGCTTTCGCCTGGCTCTCGACGATGTCATCCGTCTGGACGACGCGCTCCTTGCCGCGCTGCCATCCGTGGATATCGTCAAGATCGATCTTCTGTCCACCGACCGCGCGCACTTGCCGAAGCTCGCCACGACGCTCAAGACGCGCGGCAAGTTGCTGGTCGCCGAGAAGGTCGAGACGCTCGACGACTTCAAGGAAGCCAAGCGCCTGGGCTTCGACTTCTTTCAGGGCTATTTCTTCGCGCGGCCGCAAGTGCTCTCCGCAAGGCGCGCGAGTCCGGCGCGCGGTGCGCTGCTGCGGTTGCTCGCCGTGCTCGGCGGCGACCCGGCCTTGCGCGAGCTCGAGACCGAACTCAAGCGCAATCCGGACATCGTCGTGCAACTGCTGCGTCTGGCCAATTCCAGCGCGCATGCGCGCGGACGGCGCGTGTCGTCGTTGCGCGAGGCCATCGCGTCGACAGGCACACGTCAGTTGATGCGCTGGACCCAACTGCTGCTCTACGCGGACGGCAGCGGTCTGCCGTGGCGCTCGGATCCGCTCCTCCAACTCGTCGGCACGCGCGCGCGCTTCATGGAACTCGCGGCCGGCGTGCTGCGCCCGGATGACGAGCCTTTTGCCGATGCCGCCTTCATGACGGGCATCTTTTCGCTCGTGCATGTCGTGCTCGGCATGCAGCCGGAAGAAATTGTCGATAAGCTTCACCTCACGGCGGAGATCCGCTCGGCGATCCTCGAAGGCGAGGGCGCGCTCGGTGCGCTGCTGGCCATCGCGAAAGCGGCCGAACAAGGCGATGCCGCCGCGATCGATGCAAGCCGGCTGGCCGATCCCGCGCTCGCGGAACTCACGCCCGCCACGCTCTCGCAAATGCAGGTCGAAGCGGCGGCGTGGTTCACCGAGAGCCGGCTGGATCAGGACGAGGCGCAAGGCTGAGGCGCTTGCCGCTCGTCTCGCGACATTTTTGCTGCCCTCAAGCGGAGTGCATATGAAGAAAAAGATTCTGGCGACCGTCGCCGGTCTGGCGGCCGCAACCGCGGCTTGCGTGGCCGTGGTGTATTCGACTGCCGCGAGCGCCACGCTCAAACCGGGCGACGCCGCGCCGTCGTTCGTCGCCCAGGCATCGCTTGGCGGCGATGTGTATCAGTACTCGCTTGCCGACGCGCTCAAGAAAGGCCCCGTCGTCCTGTACTTCTATCCGGCGGCGTTCACCAAGGGCTGCACGATCGAAGCGCACGAATTCGCCGAGGCGGTCGATCAATACAAGGCGCAGGGCGCCACCGTGATCGGCGTGTCGCACGACAACATCGACACGCTCAAGAAGTTTTCCGTGAGCGAGTGCCGCAGCAAGTTCCCGGTCGCGGCGGATGAAGACTCGAAGATCATCCGCTCCTATGACGCTTCGCTGCCCATGAAGAGTTCGATGGCCAATCGCGTGTCCTACGTGATCGCGCCGGACGGCAAGGTGATCTACGAATACACGAGCCTTTCGCCGGATCAGCATGTCGCGAATACCTTGCAGGCCTTGCGTGACTGGAACGCAAAACACAAGGCGCAATGAGCTTGTCATTTCCGTATTCGTCGTTCAAAGAACAAGGTGTGAAGTCAGATGCCGATCGTTGTCGCACTCGCGGTTCTCGTCGCGCTCATCTATGGCGCGGTCTGGTCGTTCAACGCGCTGCACGCGCACTTCGGGCTTGCTGTCGCAGTCGGCGTGGCGGTGGTGGCGGCCGCGGCAATCGCGGCGGGCGTCGCTTACTGGCTCGCGCGGCGCCGTGAAGTCGCGGCGAACATTCCGCGCTCGGCTGGCGGCGACTGGACTCACGAACTCAAACGCGACTGGGGCGGCTTGCGGCTCGCCGCGGGCAAGCGGCTCCTGGAAGTGCGCGTGGGCGAAGCGACGGGCAGCTATATCTTTGCCGATCTGCGCGGCGCGCGCGAGGAGCAGGGCAACGCGGTCGTCCTCACCGTCGCGGATTCGAAACATCCGGAATGGCGTCTGCCCATCAACGATACAGCCAATGCTCGCAAGTGGACGCGCATCCTCACGCTCGCCACGCGCCAGAAGCTTTAGTCATGACCAAGCGGCTATTGCGTGTGATAGCCGAGATCGCCGCGCACCTTGCCGCGAAACACCCAGTAAGACCAGATCACGTAGATGATGATGACAGGCAGCAAGAACATCGTGCCGATCAGCAGAAACTGATGCGATAACGGTGCGGCCGATGCGTCCCACAGCGTCACCGAAGGCGGCGCAATGAACGGCCACAGGCTGATCACGAGCCCGGTGAACGCGAGGAAGAAGAGGCCCACGGAGCACAAAAAGGGCAGCACTTCGCGGCCTTTTTGCAAGCTCGACCACAACGTCCACGCAAGGAGCGCGGTCAACACCGGCACGGGCGTGAACGCGAAGCTCTGCGGAAAGCCGAACCAGCGCGCCGCGATGCGCGCATCTTTCAGCGGTGTCCACAGGCTGATCAGCAAGATGAACGCGATCACGCCGAGCAGCGCATGACGCGCCATCTTGCGACCCCACGCCTGCAACTCGCCTTCGGTCTTGAGCACGAGCCAGGTCGAGCCCTGCAACGCATAGCCGAAGATCAGCCCGACGCCGACGAGTAGCGGAAACGGCGCCACCCAGTTCCAGCTCGTCCCGGCGTACTGCCGGCCGTGGATCGGAAAGCCCTGGATGAACATGCCGAGCACCGTGCCTTGCGCGAAGGTCGCGACGAGCGAGCCGTAGCCGAACGCGCCATCCCACAGCCATCGGCGCGCGCCCTCGACCTCGCGGAATTCGAACGCGACGCCGCGAAAGATCAGCCCGAGCAGCATGAAGAGAATCGGAAAGTAGACCGCCGGCACGATGATCGCGAAGGCCAGCGGGAACACCGCGAACAAGCCGCCGCCGCCGAGGATCAGCCAGGTTTCGTTGAAGTCCCACACCGGCGCGACGGAGTGGATCATCAAGTTGCGTTCGTCGGGATCGCGGCGCAGCAGGAACAGCATGCCGACGCCCAGATCGAAGCCGTCGAGCAGCACGTACATGAACACGGCCAGCGCGAGGATGGCGGCCCACAAAGGCACGAGATCGAGCATCGCGGTCTCCTGTTGACTTGTTATGGGCGATGCGGCGGGACGACGTCGTCGCGATTCGCCGTGCGCGCGCCGCCGTCGCCGCCTGCCGTGACCGCCGATACCGCCGACAGCGGCCGCGCCGCGCGCGTCTTCGTATCGAGCGATTCGTTCTCATGGTCACGCGACGCGTCGGTCGGGCCGATGCGCACGAGCCGCCGCAACAGCACGAAGCCCGCGCCGAAGATCACGAGATAAGCCAGCATGTAGAGCGCCCAGGACAGGCCGACGTCGGCGGTGGTGAGCGAGGGCGTGACGGAATCGCGCGTGCGCAGGATGCCATACACCGTCCACGGCTGACGGCCCGCTTCGGTGGTGGTCCAGCCCGCGATCACCGCGATGAAGCCGAGCGGCATGGCGAACGTCGCGCAACGCAGCCAGCGCGTGCTTTGTTCCAGCTTGCCGCGCGCGAACAGCACTATGCCCGACAGCACGAGCGCGAACATCAGAAGCGCGATCCCGACCATGATGTGAAAGGCGAAAAACACCACGGCGACAGGCGGGCGGTCTTCGCGCGGAAAGTCCTTCAGCCCGCGCACGACTCCGTTCGGATCGTGCGTGAGGTAAAGGCTGCCGAGCACGGGAATCGAAATCTCGAAGCGGTTGCGCTCTTCCTTTTCGTCGGGAATGGAGAAGAGATTCGCGGGCACGCGCGAGCCGGTTTCCCACAGACCTTCCATCGCCGCGAGCTTGGCGGGCTGATATTTGAGCGTGTTCAGACCATGCGAATCGCCGATCACCATCTGGATCGGCACCATGATGATGAGAAAGATCAGCGACATCTTGAGCATCACGCGACTTTCCTCGACAGCGCGTTTTTGCCGCAGATACATGGCGCCGACGCCGAGAATGACGAAGCCCGTCGTGACGAGGAACGCGCTCACCGTATGCCCGAGCCGGTACGGAAACGACGGCGTGAAGATCACGTCGAAGAAGCTCACCACTTCGAAGCGGCCGTCCGGCAACATGCGATGCCCTTGCGGCGTCTGCATCCAGCTATTGACAGCGAGAATCCAGAACGACGAGATGACCGTGCCCGCCGCGACGAAGATCGCGGACATGACGTGCGCCCATTGCGGCACGAGCTTGCGTCCGAACAGGAGCACACCGAGAAACGCCGATTCGAGGAAGAACGCCGTCAGCACTTCGTAGCCCATCAGCGGGCCGACGACATTGGCGGTGGCGTCAGAGAAACGGCTCCAGTTGGTGCCGAACTGAAACGGCATGACGATGCCCGACACCACGCCCATGCCGAACGACACCGCGAAGATTTTCAGCCAGAACGCGGACAGGCGCCGGTAGACATCGCGCTTGGTGATCCACCAGTTGAATTCGAGCGTCGCGATGAAGCACGACAGGCCGACCGTGAACGCGGGCAGCAGTATGTGGAACGCGACGACCCAGGCGAACTGGAAACGTGAAAGCAGGACCGAATCGACATCCATGAGCGCTCCTTTTGTGTTTCTGTAAAGGGCGGGGCGAAGGGTGCACGGTCGCACACTGGTGGCGCGCGCTCCATTAATACACGGTTTTCCATCGCTCGGCACGAGGAGCGAAAGCCTTGCTGCACCAAATCGGTATAATTACGGTCTGCTTTCGCCGCGTGGACGACCGCGCGCGCTTCTTGTTACCGGGGACGGCCCCGTTCCTTCGAGGAAGTCACCTCATGTCCTGGATTCTTCTTTTTATCGCCGGTTTGCTCGAAGTGGCATGGGCCGCCGGGCTCAAGTCATCGGAAGGCTTTACGCGGCTCTGGCCGTCGGTGTTCACGCTGGTGACGGCCATCGGCAGCTTCGTCTTGCTTGCCATGGCCATGCGCCAGTTGCCGCTCGGCACCGCTTACGCTGTTTGGACGGGAATCGGCGCGGTCGGCGCGTTTATTTTCGGCATCGTGTTTCTGGGCGAGGCGTTGACGGCGGCGCGTATCGGCAGCGCGGCGCTGATCGTCGCGGGGCTCATCGGACTCAAGCTTTCGTCCGGACATTGACGCGCTGTTGCACCGGCGCCACCGCAATGGTCGCGGTGCGAGCGGCAGCGCACTTCGGGCGGCATTCGCCGGATGCCTTGCTGCACCGCTTCCTTTTGCATGGATATAATGGTCTGAAGGCATTTCCGATTTTCAGCAATCTCCGATTGCAGATAACATCACTCGGCGAGCCGCACCGTTTTATCTTTCCGCCTGCGTCACGAGGCTTTTTTCGATATCCTCGTTGATATGGGCGGCTTCTTTCGGCATCCGGGCCGGAAAGAAGCGACGTTCAGACCGGCGCACACGGTTGGCCGGGTTGCTGGCGCACCAAGGAGGCGGCAATGCTTGAGTCACTTTCGCTCGCTGCGGGCCTGTCATGGGCGAGCGGGTTGCGCCTGTATCTCACGGTCTTCATCGCGGGTCTGTTTGAACGCATCGGTCTCATCCATCTCCCTGATTCGCTCGCGGTGCTCGGTTCGCCGTGGGTGATCGGCGTGGCGGCGGTGCTCGCCGTCGTCGAATTTCTCGCCGACAAGATTCCCGCGCTCGATTCGCTGTGGGACGCCATTCACACGTTCATCCGCATTCCGGCGGGCGCCGTGCTCGCCGCCGGCACGCTCGGTCATGCCGATCCGGCCATGCTCACCATCGCGGCGCTGGCGGGCGGAACGCTTGCCGGCGCCTCGCATTTCGCCAAGGCGGGCACGCGCGCGCTGATCAATCTCTCGCCCGAACCGGTGTCGAACTGGGCGGCATCCGCGACGGAAGACATCGGCGTGCTGCTCGGCATCACGCTCGCGCTCTTCGTGCCGGTGCTGTTCCTCGTCATGCTGATTGCGTTCCTGGTCATCGCCGGTTGGGCGCTGCCGCGCCTCGTGCGCGGCGTGCACGGCGGCATATCGCGCATGGCCAAGCACATGCTGCCCGGCAGCGGCGCGCCGCAAACGTCGATCACGAGCCTGCGGAGCAAGCACGATTGAGCACCGCGGCGCGCAACGACTCCACTCCCTCCAAGGCCGCGCTCAAAGCCGACCGCACGCATCCTCCTGTCCGGCTCGATTTTCTGCAGACCGCGCGTCAGGCGTGGCGCATGACCGCGCGTGACTGGCGCGCGGGCGAACTCACCATGCTGCTGCTCGCGCTGGTGCTGGCGGTGGCGGCGCTGTCGAGCGTCGGTTTTCTCTCCGACCGCATGCGTCAAGGGCTCGTGCGCGACGGCCGTCAGATGATCGCGGCGGACTTCGTCGTGCGCTCGGATCATCCCGTCGATGCGATGTTCACCGACCAAGCCAGGTCGCTCGGCCTCGAAACCGCCGGGACCACGATCTTCCCGAGCATGATCAGCTCGACCGCGGCGCAGCCCGCCTCGCGGCTCGCGGCGATCAAGGGCGTGACGCAAGGTTATCCGCTGCGTGGCGCGCTGCGTATCGCGTCCGCGCCCGGCAAGCCCGACGCGCCCGTCAACGGCATTCCCGCGCCCGGCACCGTCTGGGTCGATGCCTCCCTGCTCGATGCGCTGAAAACGCAGCCCGGCGGCACGGTGAAGGTCGGCACGCGCACGTTCAAGGTCGCGGGCTTCATCACGCGCGAGATGGATCGCGGCTTTTCCTTCGTCAACTTCTCGCCGCGCCTCATGATGCGCGCCGATGAAATCGCCGCCACGGGATTGCTCGGCTACGGCAGCCGCGTGACTTACCGCTTGCTGGTCGCGGGACCGGATGCGCAGATCGAGCGCTTCGCGCAATTCGCCCGCGATAAGACCGACGGCGGCAAATTGCGCGGCGTCGGACTCGAATCGCTGTCGGACGGGCAGCCGCAAGTGCGGCAGACCATTGATCGCGCGAGCCACTTTCTCACGCTCGTTTCGCTGCTGACGGCGATGCTCGCGGCGGTAGCCATCGCCATGGCCGCGCATCGTTTTGCGCGGCGGCATCTCGACGGCTGCGCCACCATGCGTTGCTTGGGCGTCAGTCAGCGCACGCTGCGCGCGTTGTTTCTGAACGAATTCCTGGCGATCGGCGTGATCGGCAGCGCGCTTGGCGTCGTGCTCGGTTTCGGCGGCCATCTCGTGCTGCTGAACTGGCTGGGCTCGCTCGTCGATGTCGATTTGCCGCAGCCCTCCGTCTGGCCCGCGCTGCAAGGCATCGCGATGGGCCTCGTGCTGCTGCTCGGCTTCGCCCTGCCGCCGCTTTTGCCGCTCACGCGCGTGCCGCCTGTGCATGTGATCCGCCGTGAACTCGGCGATGCAAAGCGCGTCGCTTATGCGGCCTACGGCGTCGGCGTCGTGCTGTTCGCGGCGTTGCTCATCGTCGCGGCGGGCGAGTTGAAGCTCGGCGGCATCGTCGCGGGCGGATTCGCGGCCGGCCTCCTGATCTTCGGCGTGATCGCGCGCGCGGCGTTGTGGGCGGCGGCGCGCTTCGTGCGGCGGGAAAAGAGCCGCGCGGGCGTGGGCTGGCGTTATGCGCTGGCGTCGCTCGAACGGCGCAGCGGCGCGAGCGCGTTGCAGATCACGGCGCTTGGCATCGGCCTCATGTGTTTGTTGCTGATAGCGATGACGCGCGACGACCTCATCAAGGGCTGGCGCGCCGCCACGCCGCCGGATGCGCCCAACGAGTTTCTCATCGACATCCAGCTGGATCAGCGCGAAGGCGTGCTCGCGTATCTGCATGGGCATGGCCAACCCGATGCCACGCTCTCGCCGATGGTGCGCGCGCGTCTCGTCGCCATCAATGGCAAAGCGGTAAATCCGGACAGCTACGACAAGCCGGATGCAAAACGGCTCGTCGATCGCGAATTTAATCTTTCTTACACCACCGAATTGCCGGGCGATAACCGCGTGACGCAGGGCACGTGGTTCGGCAAGAACGCGCAGCCGGCGGTGTCGATAGAAGAGGGCATCGCGAAGACCATTCGCGTGAAGATGGGCGACACGCTGCGTTTCGATGTCGCCGGCATGCCGGTCGAGGCGCCGGTGACGAGCGTGCGCAAGGTCGACTGGAATTCGTTCAAGGTCAACTTTTTCGTGCTGATGCCGCCTGAGACGCTGGCCGACCTTCCCGCGACGTTCATCACGAGTTTTCATCTGCCGCCGGAACAGGCGCGCACCATCGACGGCCTCGTCGCCGCCTATCCGAACGTGACCGCCATCGATACCGCGCCGATCCTCGCGCAGATTCAGCGCACGCTCGACCAGGTGATCGGCGCGGTGCAGTTCCTGTTCATCTTCACGCTCGCGGCCGGCGTGCTGGTGCTCTACGCGGCGCTTGCCGGCACGCGCGACGAACGCATGCGCGAGTCGGCACTGTTGCGGGCTTTGGGCGCATCGCATCGGCAGATTCGTTCGGTGCAGGTCGCCGAGTTCGTCGCGGTCGGCGCGTTGTCCGGCCTGATGGCGGCGCTCGGTGCGCAGGGCATCGGTTACGTGCTTGCATCGCGCGTGTTCGAGTTTCATATCGAGTTCAACCCGTGGCTCGTGCCGGTTGGCATCGTCGCGGGCGTTGCTTGCGCGGCGCTCGGCGGCTGGATGAGCCTGCGGCGCGTGCTGGCGCGTCCGGCCTTGCAATCGCTGCGCGACGCCTGAGTTTTCTGTTGTCCAAAAGCAATGAACGAAGTCAATTCCCAACCTTCCGACGATGAAGTCCAAAAGCCCACGCCGTTCGAACTGATCGGCGGCGAGGAACGTCTGCGCGCGATGGTCGATCGCTTTTACGATCTGATGGACCTCGAACCTGAATTCGCGGGCTTGCGCGCGCTGCATCCGCCGACACTCGACAACTCCCGCGACAAGACCTTCTGGTTCCTGTGCGGCTGGATGGGCGGACCGGATCACTACATCAGCCGCTTCGGCCATCCGCGTTTGCGGGCGCGGCATATGCCGTTCGCCATTGCAACGGCCGAGCGCGATCAATGGTTGCGCTGCATGGCGTGGGCGATGCAGGACATCGGCCTCGACGAGCCTTTGCGCGAGCGCCTTCTCACCTCTTTCTTCGATACCGCCGACTGGATGCGCAACCGGCCCGGCTGATTCGCGCGCTTTTGTATCGGTCCAAGGCAGCGGCGCGTGCGGCATGATCTGCGGAACGGCTTTTTGCCGCCCCACGAAACATTGCAAGGACAAGACATGAGCACACGCGCACTCTTTCGCGAGGACGCTTATCGCACACAGTGCGAGGCGAGCGTCACGGCTATCGACGAAATGGGCATCCACCTCGATCAAACCGTGTTTTATCCGCTCGGCGGCGGCCAGGCCGGCGATGCGGGCACGCTGACGCTTGCCGACGGCACGAAGATCGTCATTGCCGACACGCGCAAGGCGAAGTTCGAAGGCGCCACGCCCGACGACGCCGTGCATGTGCCCGCGCCCGGCCAGGAAGAAGCGCTTTCGCTTTTGAAGGTTGGCGACAGAGTGAGCGCGGAGATCGACTGGGAGCGGCGGTATCGGCATATGCGGCTGCATACGGCGAGTCATTTGATGTGCGCGGTACTGCCGTATCCGGTGGATGGATGCAGCATCACGAGAGACTATGCGCGCCTCGACTTCGCGACGGTCGAGCCTATCGAACGTGAGCGCGTGGAAGCGCGTCTGGCGGAACTGATCGGCGGCGCGCACGACGTGAATACCGAATGGATCACCGACGACGAGATGACCGCGCGCCCTGAACTCGTCCGCACGATGAGTGTAAAGCCACCGATGGGCCTTGGCCGCGTGCGCCTTTTGCGCATCGAGAACGTGGATTTGCAGCCATGCGGCGGCACGCATGTGCGTAATACCGGCGAGATCGGCGGCTTGCGGATTGCAAAGCTGGAGAAGAAGAGCGCGCGCACGCGGCGACTGGTGCTGGAGCTGGTTTGAACGCGCGAGCGGAAGCACTCGATCCGCGCGCGAGCGCGATACTCGAATTCTGGTTCGGCGCGGTCGGCTCGCCTGAGGCCGGAACGGAACGCAAGCTGTGGTGGAAAAAGAAGCCTGCCTTCGATGCGCAGATCAGCGAGCGTTTCGGCGCCGTGCTCGAAGAAGCGCAGTCGGACGGTTTGCGCGAATGGGAGCGCACGCCTTCGGGTGCGCTTGCGCTGATCGTGCTGCTCGACCAGTTTTCGCGCAATTGTTATCGGCATACGCCGCGCGCGTTTGCGGGCGACGAGCGTGCGCTGGCGTTGGCGAAAGCGCTGGTCGATTCCGGCGATGATTTGCGCTTGGCCGATGCCTACCATCGTGCGTTCGCGTATATGCCATTCGAGCATGACGAGACGATGGAGAGCCAGCTTCGCGCGGTTGAATTGTTTGGGAAATTAGAGAAAGAAGAGGGCGTGACGAGCTTCCATGAATCGGCGATGAAGCATGCGGAAGTCATCGAACGATTCGGGCGCTTTCCGCATCGCAACCGAATTTTGGGCAGGCCGACGACGAAGGAAGAAGAAACGTGGCTGACGACCCGCGGCGGCTTTTGACCGCGATTCACAGCGAGAATATCGCTGGCCATGGGCAAAAGTGTAGAATGACGGCGGCGTGCATTCGGATTCGAGTGCGACCGCCGCAATACTCATCGTCATCATGTCCAGATTCAGCAGTATCACTTTAGTTTCCGTAACCGGTCTTCCGGATGCAACAGGCGCCGCCCGTGCGCTAGCCCTGAGTCTCCGTCAGATGCCTGGCGCTCACGCCTTGATCTGCTGCCCGCAAAAGCCAGCCGACCTGCCTGCGCAGATTCGACACTGCGCCCTCGCGCCGCTCCATTACCACGAATACAGCTGGTTCATCATGTTCGCGCTTTGGCGGCTGATCCAGACCGACCACGTGTTGATCGTGCAAGATGATGGCTGGATTCTCGACGCCGCCAACTGGAGCGACGACTTTCTCGACTACGACTATATTGGCGCCCCGATCCACCTCGGCCGCGTGGACGTGCCGGGCAGCTCCATCTGGATGCGCGGCTTTGGCTGGTGCGAGCATCTCGGAAAGCCCGATCATGTCGTCATGCCGGTGCTCAACGGCGGTGTTAGCCTGCGCAGTCGCCGCATGCTTCGCGCCTTGATCGATCATCCGCGTATTCGCGTCGAAATACCGCCGCCGCAAGTAACAGACACCGAACCTTTGAAGATGTACTGGTTCAACGACGGCTTGAATGAAGACGTTCAACTCAGCGCGGTCTTGCGTCCGCAACTCGAAGCGGTGGGCTTGCGATTTGCGCCGCTCGAGTTATGCGCACGCTTTGCATTCGAAGCGGCGGGGCCGATTCACGTTGGCATGAACATGTTGCAGATCTTCGGCTTGCACGGCTGGTGGCGTCGCCTGGTCAGCATCGATCCGCTCGTCGTGCGCTATGGAGTTTCGTGGCAGGAAGTCGAAGTAAATAACGACGAGTTGCAGGTCGTGGCCATGCTTAGACATCGTGGCTACCGCGTCGAATTCGCGGCTTCGCCTCACGCTGCGTGAGCGCGGGCGATGTTGCGCTTATCGTCCGCCGGTGACATCCAGTAGTGCCCCCGTGACATACGACGACGCGTCGGAGAGCAGCCAGACGATAGCCTCGCCGACTTCATCGGCGGACCCGGCGCGCCCGATAGGCGTCTGCCCACCCAGCACCTGAGCCCGATCGGGCTTACCACCACTAGCGTGAATCTCGGTCTCGATGAGACCTGGCCGAATGGCATTGACCCTTACCCCTTCGCGCCCGAGCTCTTTGGAAAGCCCGATGGTGAGTGTATCGATAGCCCCTTTGGAAGCCGCATAATCGACATACTCCCCCGGGCCGCCCAATCTGGCGGCCGCCGAAGAAACATTCACGAGCGACCCGCCCTTGCCACCACGCGAAGTGGAAAGCCGCCGCGCCGCTTCACGAGCGCAAAGAAACGCGCCGAGCACATTGGTATCGAAAATACGTTTCATGCGCTCGATATCCATGTCCGCGAGCATGGAGCCGGGCGCGACGATGCCCGCGTTATTCACCACGCCATCGAGCTTGCCGAACGCCTTCTCGGTGGCATCGAACATCGCGACGATCGCCGCCTCGTCGCACACGTCGCCCTGAATGGCGATCGCCTTGCCGCCAGCGGCTTGCACCGCGGCGACGGTTTCATCGGCGGCACTGGCGTTATTCGCATAGTTCACGCCGACCGACCAGCCGCGCGCGCCCGCAAGCAGCGCTGCCGAGCGGCCGATGCCGCGGCTCGCGCCCGTAATCAGGATGACTTTGGACATCGTGTCGACCGTTAGGAATGGATCAAACCGCGTCGCGCTTTTCGTTCCACTTGTCGAGCGTGCGCGGCGTGTAGTGCTGCAGCTTCGTGATCATCTCGCCGGGCTCGCGCGCAATCTGTATGAGCTCTAGATACTGCTCGCGCATGAAGCCTTCGTCGACGGTATGGCGCAACATGGCCATGAGCGGGTCGTAATAGCCGTTCACGTCCAGCAGGCCAACAGGCTTCTGATGATAACCAAGCTGCGCCCACGTGAACACTTCGAAAAATTCCTCGAAAGTGCCGACACCACCGGGCATCGCGACGAACGCGTCCGCGAGATCGGCCATGCGCTTCTTGCGCTCGTGCATGTCGGGCACGACGATCAGTTCCGTGAGGTCCGTATGGCCCACTTCCTTCGCAAGCAGCAACTCTGGAATGACGCCGATTGCGCGTCCGCCGGCGGCGAGCACTTCATCGGCGATCAGGCCCATCAAACCGACGCGGCCGCCGCCATACACGAGCGAGAGGTCGGCCTCGACGAGCGCGCGGCCGAACGCCTTGGCCGCCTCGGCATACACAGGGCGGGCTCCGCTCGCGGAGCCGCAATAGACACAAACAGCCTTCATTATCGGGAATCCTTCGGTGTTACGTTCTTCGGCGCGCCCGGCGGCGCTTCCTCGCGCGGCGGCAGGAAGTCGGCGTACTGGCGCTTCGGCAGTTTACCGGACACGAGGTCGTCGAAGAGCTGGCGCGATCGTCCGCGAAGATACGGCGCCATGATCGAAATGATATGCAGACTCGCCTGATGCAACTCCGTGCGGATCGCTTCCTGATCGTTGTACTTGCGCGGGTTCATCACGTACTGATACGAAAGCCAGTAGGTCGAGATCACGCCCATGTTGGTCGCGATGACTTCGATCTCCGCAGGCGTCGCGACCATTTCTTGATCGGCGACGAGCGCTTCGCATAGCTGGCTGGCGAAGCGCACCTTGTGCGTGATGATCTGCTTGAAGTGCGTTTCGAGCGTGCGATTGCGCGCGAGCAGATCGTTCAGATCGCGATAGAGAAAGCGATACGCCCACAGGAAATCGGCCATGTACTGTAAGTACGACCACATTTCATCTATGGTCGGACGATGATCGTCCGGGAACTTCAGGCGCTTCTGAATCTGCTGCTCGAACTGCGCGAAGATGCTGTTGATGATGTCGTCTTTGTTCCGGAAATGGTAGTACAGATTACCTGGACTAATTTCCATTTCCTCGGCGATCGTCGTGGTGGTGACGTTCGGCTCGCCGATATCGTTGAACAACTTCAGCGACAGCTCGAGAATCCGTTCGCGGGTACGGCGGGGAGGTTTGGCTTCCATGTCGTCCGACCTTGGCTTCCGGTGGCGGCGCTCGAAACTCCAAAACGTTCGCGCGACCGGTTTCCGTTGCTATTTTTGAGAATGTCGGACGATTATAAACCGGTCGTTCGGCGCGACAGTGCTGCGTTTCAGGTGGCATTCATCTTTTATGGGATACGAGCGAGCCAATTCGACACGACCGGCCAGAGAATCAACGCCCACGTAATGAGGCAAACGCCGAGCGCGACCATCACGGCCGCGCTGCCGAAATCCTTCGCGCGCTTCGAGAGTTCGTGACGTTCGAGCGAGATGCGGTCGATAGCCGCTTCCACGCTCGAATTGAGCAATTCGACGATCAGCACGAACAGCACGGATGCGATCAGCGCCGCGCGCTCGACGGGCGCCACCGGCACAAAAAGACTGCATGGCAGAAGAATCGCGGCGAGCGTGAGCTCCTGACGAAACGCGCTTTCCTCGCGAATGGCGACGCGAAAACCGTTGAGCGAGTTCTTCATCGCGTGCCAGGCGCGCGTGAAGCCGCGATTTCCCTTATACGGGTTGAAGGGCAGCGGCGCGAGCGGATCGTCGGGACCTAGCGGTTCGTTTTCCTCATTGGCTTCGACGTCGCCATCGCGCTTGGACTCGAGCGGACGAGGCGCCGCACGGGCGTGAGCTTCGGCGCGTTGCTCGGCGAGCCTCTTTTGCGTCATGCGACCGCCCGGTCGGTGCTCGGCGCGCGTGGTTCGACCTGGCGCAAATGCGAGGCGAACTGCTCGGAGGCCGCGCGCCACGAGAAACGCTCGGCCCACGCGCGGGCATCGGCGCGTTCGATCTTGAGCGCTTGCAGACAGGCTTCGTGCAGATCTTCATGGAGCGCGCCGGGACCGTGTTCACCTAGTACATCGATTGGACCCGTGACCGGATACGCGGCGACCGGCGTGCCGCAGGCCATCGCTTCGAGCAGCACGAGGCCGAAGGTATCGGTGCGGCTCGGGAACACGAAGACATCGGCGGCGGCGTAGACCTTCGCCAGTTCCGTCTGCGAGAGCACGCCGAGATAGTTGACGTTCGTATAGCGCGATTTCAGTTCCGCGAGCGCCGGTCCTTCGCCCGCGACCCACTTCGAGCCGGGCAGATCGAGCTTCAGAAACGCTTCCACGTTCTTTTCCACGGCCACGCGCCCGACATACAGAAAGATGGGCCGCGCGGTGTTGAGCACCTTAGAGTCCATCGGATGAAAGATGTCCAGATCGACGCCACGCGTCCACAGCACGACGTTGGTGAAGCCGTACTGTTCCAGGTCATGCTTGACGACCGGAGTAGGCGCCATCACCGCCTGCGAATGCCGATGAAACCAGTGCAGAAACCGATAAGTCATGGCGAGCGGAATACCGAAGCGCGCTTTCACGTACTCGGGAAAACGCGTGTGATAAGCGGTCGTGAACGGCAGTTTGTGACGCAGCGCATAGGCACGCGCCGACATGCCGAGCGGGCCTTCGGTCGCGATATGCAGCGCGTCCGGCGCGAATTCGTCGATACGCTTCGCCACGTGCCGGCCCGGCATTAATGATAGGCGAATCTCGGGATAAGTCGGACACGGAATGGTTTTGAACTCGAGCGGCGTGAGCAATTCCACGCGATGCCCGAGGCCCGTGAGTTCGCGGCTCGTCTGCGTAAGCGTGCGCACGACGCCATTGACCTGCGGCTCCCATGCATCGGTGACGATCATGATTTTCATCGGATTTCGGCTCGGGTGAGGATGCGGTTCAGACGGTGGCGCGCACGCGGTTCGGTTGCGCTTCCGGGGAGTGCATGACGGTCCAGTAGACGATCTTCAGTTCGCCGTCTTGGGTTTCGACGAGCGCGGAGAGGCTCTCCACCCAGTCGCCGTCGTTGCAATAGAGAATGCCGTCGATATCGCGTATCTCGGCTTTGTGGATATGCCCGCACACCACGCCATCGCAGCCGCGGCGGCGAGCTTCGTCGGTCATGACCCGTTCGAACTGCGAAATGAAGTTGACCGCGTTTTTGACCTGATGCTTGAGATACTGCGAGAGCGACCAGTAGTCGAAGCCAAGCTTCGTGCGCACGCGATTGAACCAGCGGTTGAGCAGCAGGATCATCGTGTAGGCGGTGTCGCCGAGATAGGCGAGCCATTTCGCGTGCTGGATCACGCCGTCGAAGAGATCGCCGTGCACGATCCAAAGACGCTTGCCCGCGAGCGTCGTATGGAAGGCTTCGCCGCGCACGTGGATGTCGCCGAACGCGAGATCGCAGTACTGGCGCGCGGCTTCGTCGTGATTGCCGGGGATATAGACGACTTGCGTGCCCTTGCGCGCCTTGCGCAGGATTTTCTGAATGACGTCGTTGTGCGCCTGCGGCCAGAACCAGCCTTTCTTCAGTTGCCAGCCATCGATGATGTCGCCGACGAGATACAGATACTCCGACTCGTTGTGGCGCAGAAAATCGAGCAGATAGGGCGCCTGGCAGCCGCCGGAGCCCAAATGGATGTCCGACAGCCAGATCGCGCGATAGCGTTGAGGCGCACTGGAGGATTCGCTGTCGTCGTCGACGCCCGGGTTCGCCGGCAGCGGCAGGGCGGCTTCATGCGTCGCGCCGCGCAGATCGGCGCTCCGAAAACGATAAGCGGAAGACGCTTCGATTGCCTGCGTGACGGTCGAGTGGAAGGTCATGGGCTCGCGTATCGGGTTTCGATATGCGCATTGCGCCATGCGGCCGTGACCGAGCCGTGACAGTCACGAGAAGTTCTTATTACTTGTAGGGAGCCGGCGCCGTGATGATGCGCGTGCCAGCCAGGCGATCGTGCAGAAACTGCCGCGCCGGATCGAGCCGGACGGCGGCCGCCCACAGCGCGATCCAGGCCGCGAACACGGCGAGCGTCTGCGGCACGGCGAGCCCGAGCAGCGGATGCAGCGCGAGCGGCGGCAGGAACCACAGCCAAGCGAGCGCGTAGCGCGCGAGAGCCCGGCCAGGCGTGACGGGCTCACCGTGGGCATCGACCAATTTGAGGCGCCAGGTTTTCATTGGCAGCGTCTGGCCGCCGTGGGTCCAGAACCACACGAAATACGCGGCGAGCACGAGACCGATCCACGTCATCAGCCAGTTGTGATGCGTAAGGCCGTTTTTCTGCTGAGTGAGCGTGCTGAACAAATATCCGGAGATGAACACCACGCCGAACAGGATGACGCCTTCGTAGACCATCGTCGCGAGCCGGCGGCGCAGCGTGGGCGCGTGGAGCGGCGAGAGAGGCGTGGTGGTGGAAGCGGACGCGCTCATGAGCCGTTGTACATGGAAGGCGCTTGCTGCGGGGAGACGGGAATCGGCGTTGCCGGCACGACGCTCGCGGCGTTGGGAATCGCGGGCGTGGCGGGCGAGACGGTTGAGGTGGAAGAAGGCGATGCAGCCGGCGCACCGGAGCCGCCTTCGGCATGTCCCGCGCCGTGGCCTTGCTCGCGCGCGGCCACGAGCCGGTTGATGTCCTTCACTTCACTCTTGCCGGTCGGCGGCGCGCTGACGACCGTGGGACGGCGCGTGCGCTCGGTGGCGGCGAGCTTTTTCTTCTGCTCTTCGGAAAGCTTCTGGTAAGCATCCCACGCCTTTTCGCGATTCTCCGGCGCGACGGACTTTGAAACCTGATAGTTCTCGCGCGCGACTTTGCGCTGGTCCGGCGTCATGCGCGTCCATTCCTCCATGCGCTGATGCAGACGCTTTTGCGCCTCGGGCGACATGCGGTGATAGCGCGATGCGATCTTCAGCCACTTTTGCTTGCGCTCTTCGCTGAAGGAATCCCATTGCGTGGAGAATGGCGCGAGCGCGACGTGCTGCGCTTCGGTGAGACGATTCCACGAGAGCGGACTGCCGGAAGAGAGCGCAGACAGCGAAAGGCCGGAATCGGCGCCCGAACTTGCGCCGTTGGGCGCGGCGGCGGTCGAGAGCAAGGCGGCGGTGGCCGGGTAAAAGCGCGGATAAGTCGCGGCGAATGCGACCAGACTCGCAATCGCGCAACTAAAGACAATCGCGAGACCGCGCTTGTAACTCACCCGAAAACTCCCCGCCAGGTTTGATGTCAGTTGAAAGATTCGACAATACGCGTTAGTGATTACGCGTCAAATATGCGTTGAAGCCGTGGTCGAGATAGGCGTCGAGCGGCAAGCTGTCGGAGAGCATGGCCGCGTCGATGTCGGCGAGTTCGGCACGGCGCTCCTGATCTTCCCAGTAAGCGATGCCAGCCAGACCGATAGCCAGCGCGCACACCGGCCACACGAGGCCGAAGCCGCCGAGCCGCGCGAACAGGCCCTTCGGCCCTTGCGTCTCGGAGCCGTCGTGATCCGCGCCGCCCGCCGAGAGGCTCGCGCCTGCTCCGGCCAAAGCCGGCGTGAACGCGGGCGCGGTCATGGCGACCTTCTCCGGCTTTTTGCGCGCGATAGCAGCCCGGCGCGCCTCGGCGAGCCGGTCGACCGCGGCGGCCGGAATAGTCGATGTACTTTCGTCCAGCGCGCGAACTACCTTCAGCGCGAACTCGTTTTCCTTTGAATCAAGAACGGAACTCATAGCGTGATCCCTTTGGCTTTCAGGGCGTGCGCGAGGGCGTGCGTGGCGCGTGAACAATGCGTTTTGACGCTGCCCTCGGAGCAGCCCATGGCGGCGGCCGTCTCTGCGACATCCATATCTTCCCAGTAACGCATGAGAAAGGCTTCTCGTTGACGTGCCGGCAATTTCTGGATTTCCGCGTCGATCAGGTTGAGTACCTGTTCGCGTTCCAGTTTGTTCTCGCTGCTCTCGCTGCCGAGTGCGCCGTCTTGCGATTCGAAGGATTCGAGCGGGTCGAACTCGTCGTCGTCCGCGTTTCCGAAGGACGAAAAGAGGCTGACCCACGTGTTCCGCACCTTCTGGCGACGGAAATAGTCGTGCGTCGCATTCTGGAGGATACGCTGGAAAAGCAGCGGAAGCTCGGAAGGCGGCTTGTCACCGTATTTTTCCGCCAGTTTGATCATGGCGTCCTGCACGATGTCCAGCGCCGCGTCGTCGTCGCGGACGGTGTACACGGTCTGTTTGAACGCGCGTCGTTCGACGCCCGCCAGGAAATCGGCAAGTTCCTTGTCTGATGCCATCCGTTGGGAGCCCGGCGCAACGAATTTGCGTCGAAAGGGATCGTGGGTTCTAGGAAAACCTGCGGATGCTAGCAAATTTTCGCCACGCCGGGAGGATTTGGGACGATTTGTTGCCCGATTTACGTACTCGCTGCTCCAAGCGTCAAACGTTGTGCTAAATCTGAGCCTTTTCCGAAAAGCGTCGGATCGGAGATTTCCGAAACTTTTTTCTTGACCCGTTGCGCGCGCCGGGCTACATTTTCCGACTCGCATCATAAAGTGAAATGTCTGCTTTGAGGCGAGCCCAAGAAGCACGCCAGTCAATTCAAGACGCGCCGCTTGAACCCGAGCCACAAGCCCGGCAGAGAGCACCCGATCAATTTTTTGCCGAAAATTCGAAAGGTGATGAATGAACATGCCCAGCGCGGAATTCTCCACGTCGGATACGACTCCCCCTCACGAAGCTGACTCCATCGGCGGCACCGTGCTCATGCGCGCGCTCGCTGACGAGAAGGTCGAGTTCATTTGGGGCTATCCCGGCGGCTCGGTACTCTACATCTACGACGAGCTGTACAAGCAGGACCAGATCCAGCACATTCTCGTGCGCCACGAACAGGCCGCCGTACACGCCGCCGACGCCTATGCGCGCTCGACCGGCAACGTGGGCGTGTGCCTCGTGACTTCCGGCCCCGGCGTCACCAATGCGGTGACGGGTATTGCCACGGCTTATATGGACTCCATTCCGCTCGTCATCATCAGCGGGCAGGTTCCGACCGCGGCCATCGGCCTCGACGCGTTCCAGGAGTGCGACACCGTCGGCATCACGCGGCCCTGCGTCAAGCACAACTTCCTCGTGAAGGACGTGCGCGATCTCGCCGCCACCGTCAAGAAAGCGTTCTACATTGCTCGCACGGGTCGCCCCGGTCCGGTGCTGATCGACATTCCGAAGGACGTGTCGAAGGCGCCGTGCAAGTACGAACCGCTGAAGAGCGTGTCGCTGCGTTCGTATAACCCGGTGACGAAGGGCCACTCCGGCCAGATCCGCAAGGCGGTGCAACTGCTGCTTTCGGCCAAGCGCCCGTATATCTATACCGGCGGCGGCATCATCCTCGCGGATGCATCGCGCGAACTGAACCAATTCGCCGATTTGCTGGGTTATCCGGTCACCAACACGCTGATGGGTCTGGGCGGTTACCGCGCGAGCGACAAGAAATTCCTCGGCATGCTCGGCATGCATGGCACGTACGAAGCCAACATGGCCATGCAGAACTGCGACGTGCTGATCGCCATTGGCGCGCGCTTCGACGACCGCGTGATCGGCGACCCGGCGCACTTCGCATCGTCGCCGCGCAAGATCATCCACATCGACATCGATCCTTCGTCCATTTCCAAGCGCGTGAAGGTGGACATTCCCATCGTCGGCGACGTGAAGGAAGTGCTGAAGGAGTTGATCGAGCAGTTGCAGACGGCGGAACACGGCCCGGACACGCAGGCGCTCAAGTCGTGGTGGGACCAGATCGAAGCCTGGCGCTCGAAAGACTGCCTCGCTTACGACCGCAAAAGCGAGATCATCAAGCCGCAATATGTCGTCCAGAAGCTGCATGAACTGACCGACGGCAACGCCTTCGTCTGTTCGGATGTCGGCCAGCATCAGATGTGGGCCGCGCAGTTCTATCCGTTCAACAAGCCGCGCCGCTGGATCAACTCGGGCGGTCTCGGCACCATGGGTTTCGGCTTGCCGGCAGCCATGGGCGTGAAGATGGCTTTTCCCGACGAGGAAGTGGTCTGCATCACGGGCGAAGGCTCCATCCAGATGTGCATTCAGGAGCTCTCGACGTGCAAGCAGTACAACACGCCCGTCAAGATCATCTCGCTCAACAACCGCTATCTCGGCATGGTGCGCCAGTGGCAGCAGATCGAATACAAGAAGCGCTATTCCAGTTCCTACATGGACGCGCTGCCTGACTTCGTGAAGCTCGCCGAAGCGTATGGGCATGTCGGCATTCGCGTCGAAAAGACCGCGGACGTCGAGCCGGCGCTGAAGGAAGCGCTGCGCCTGAAAGATCGCACCGTATTTCTCGACTTCCAGACCGATCCCACCGAAAACGTATTTCCCATGGTGCAAGCAGGCAAGGGCATCACGGAAATGCTGCTCGGCTCGGAAGATCTATAACGCGGCTTTGACTCGCGAGGCCCGGGCGCACCCGTCTTCACAAAGGACGAGCGCCGCGCACGGGTTTTTCGAAGCAGACGCC
The DNA here is from genome assembly GCF_023631025.1 of Caballeronia sp. GACF4. Lineage (NCBI taxonomy): Bacteria > Pseudomonadati > Pseudomonadota > Betaproteobacteria > Burkholderiales > Burkholderiaceae > Caballeronia > Caballeronia sp. GACF4. Next base: position 138,945 of record NZ_JALQDW010000007.1, on the reverse strand, counting down.
AACTGGATAAACCTCGGGAAAAGACATGAAACACATCATCTCCGTACTGCTGGAAAACGAACCGGGCGCGTTATCGCGTGTCGTCGGGCTCTTTTCCGCGCGCGGCTACAACATTGAAACGCTGACGGTGGCGCCGACCGAAGACAGTTCGCTGTCGCGGCTGACCATCGTCTCGATTGGCTCGGACGACGTGATCGAACAGATCACGAAGCACCTGAACCGCCTGATCGAGGTGGTGAAAGTGGTCGACCTGACAGAGGGCGCCCACATCGAGCGCGAGCTGATGCTCATCAAGGTAAGAGCGGTCGGCAAGGAACGCGAAGAGATGAAGCGCATGGCGGATATCTTCCGTGGCCGCATCATCGACGTGACCGAAAAGACCTACACGATGGAACTGACGGGCGCATCCGACAAACTCGACGCGTTCATTCAGGGGCTCGACGCCACGGCCATTCTGGAAACGGTTCGCACGGGCAGTTCCGGCATCGGCCGGGGCGAGCGCATTCTGAAGGTTTAAACCTACACTCATTTCGACTAGTTTTCTCTGCCTGCGCGGAGACAGACCTCAAGGAACCACCATGAAAGTTTTCTACGACAAAGACGCCGACCTCTCCCTCATCAAGGGCAAGCAAGTCACCATCATCGGTTATGGCTCGCAAGGCCATGCGCACGCGCTGAACCTGAAGGAAAGCGGCGTGAACGTGACGGTCGGCCTGCGTAAAGGCGGTGCTTCGTGGAGCAAGGCCGAGAACGCGGGCCTGAAGGTCAAGGAAGTGGCCGAAGCCGTGAAGGGCGCGGATGTCGTCATGATGCTGCTGCCCGACGAGCAGATCGCCGAAGTCTACAAGAACGAAGTCCACGCCAATGCCAAGGAAGGCGCGGCGCTGGCGTTCGCGCACGGCTTCAACGTGCATTACGGCCAGGTGATCCCGCGCGCGGATCTGGACGTCATCATGATCGCGCCGAAGGCGCCGGGCCACACCGTGCGCAACACGTATCAGCAAGGCGGCGGTGTGCCGCACCTGATCGCGGTGGCACAAGACAAGTCGGGTTCGGCCCGCGACGTGGCGCTGTCGTATGCGGCGGCCAACGGCGGCGGACGTGCCGGCATCATCGAAACGAACTTCCGCGAAGAAACCGAAACCGACCTGTTCGGCGAGCAGGCCGTGCTGTGCGGCGGCACGGTGGACCTGATCAAGGCTGGCTTCGAAACGCTGGTGGAAGCGGGCTACGCGCCAGAAATGGCGTACTTCGAGTGCCTGCACGAACTGAAGCTGATCGTCGACTTGATCTATGAAGGCGGTATCGCCAACATGAACTACTCGATCTCGAACAACGCCGAGTACGGCGAGTACGTGACGGGTCCGCGCATCGTCACGGAAGAAACGAAGAAGGCGATGAAGGCCGTGCTGAAAGACATCCAGACCGGCGAATACGCGAAGAGCTTCATCATCGAAAACCGCGCTGGCGCGCCGACGCTGCAATCGCGTCGCCGTCTGACGGCCGAGCATCAGATCGAGCAGGTCGGCGAGAAGCTGCGCGCCATGATGCCGTGGATCGCGAAGAACAAGCTGGTCGATCAGTCGAAGAACTAAGTCTCGCTTCGAGGGGTTCGTAACTTGCCCCTTCTCCGTTTGCGTGGAGATAGACCGCGTTTCCGAGGGGCCTGCTGCTTGCGCCATTTTCTTCGCATGCGTGGAGATCGATGTTTGCAGCACGTTTCTTGCTGAAACTAAAGCCGTCCGGATGCCCTGTGCTCCGGGCGGCTTTTGCTATCCTACGGTTTTAATAAAACATCGAACTCGTTCATGAACTATCCTCATCCGATCATTGCCCGCGAAGGCTGGCCGTTCATCGCCATCGCGGCCGTCGTTGCGATTCTCGTGCAGGCGCTCGGCGGCTTCGGCTTCGCCTGGATTTTCTGGCTGATCGTGATCTTCGTCGTCCAGTTTTTTCGCGACCCGCCGCGTCCCATTCCCGCGCAGGCCAACGCCGTGCTGTGTCCGGCCGACGGGCGCATCGTCGCGGTCGAAACCGCGCATGATCCGTATGCGGGCCGTGAGGCGCTCAAGATCAGCGTGTTCATGAACGTTTTCAACGTGCATTCGCAGCGTTCGCCGGTCGATGGCGCCATCAGCAAGGTTCAGTACTTCCCGGGCGCGTATCTGAATGCGGCGGTCGAGAAGGCATCGACGGAGAACGAGCGCAATGCCATCGTCTTGCAGACGGCGAGCGGTCATACCGTGACGTCGGTGCAGATCGCGGGCCTCATCGCGCGACGTATTCTCTGCTATGTGCATGTGGGCGAGCCGCTCACGCGCGGTCAGCGCTATGGCTTCATTCGTTTCGGTTCGCGCGTCGACGTGTATCTGCCGATTGGTAGCCGTCCGCGTGTCTCGATTGGCGAGAAAGTGTCCGCATCGTCGACGATCCTCGCCGAGTTCGCGGAATAACGCCGGGGGTTTCGATGGCGGCATTCAAACCGCGCCGTAACCGTATGAACGGCGCGACTCCGCGTGCCTTCCGGCGCAACAAGGCCGCGCAGGACGTCGGCGCCGTGGAAACGCGGCGCGCCAAGCGGCAGCAGTTCCTGCGCAAACGCGGCATTTATCTCCTGCCTAACGCGTTCACCACGGCGGCGCTCTTTTGCGGCTTCTTCGCTGTCGTCCAGGCGATGAACGTTCGCTTCGAGATCGCGGCCATCGCCATTTTCGTCGCGATGGTGCTCGATGGCATGGACGGACGCGTCGCGCGCATGACGCACACGCAGAGCGCGTTCGGCGAGCAATTCGACAGTCTTTCGGACATGGTGTCGTTCGGGGTCGCGCCGGCGCTCGTCATGTATGAATGGGTTTTGAAGGATCTCGGCCGTTGGGGCTGGCTCGCGGCCTTCGTGTATTGCTCCGGCGCGGCGTTGCGGCTTGCGCGCTTCAATACGAACGTGGGCGTGGTCGACAAGCGCTATTTCCAGGGCTTGCCGAGTCCGGCCGCGGCTGCGTTGATCGCGGGCTTCGTGTGGCTCGCGACCGATAACCGCGTGCCGCTCAAGCTCGTGTGGCTGCCGTGGGTGGCCTTTGCACTTACTGTCTATGCGGGCGTGACGATGGTATCGAACGCGCCGTTCTACAGCGGCAAGGCGCTGGATGTGCGGTATCGCGTGCCATTCGCGGGCGTGTTGCTCGTCGTGGTGGCGTTCGTGTTGGTGTCGTCAGATCCGCCGGTCATGCTGTTTTGCCTCTTCGTTCTGTACGGCTTTTCGGGCTACGTCTGGTGGGGCTATATGGCGATACGCGGGCGGCCGAACCCGGCGCGTAGCTCGCAGCGGGATGGTTAAGGGGCATCACTGTCATCGTGAGAAAAAGAAAAGGCGGCGATTTGAAAGATCGCCGCCTTTTTGCTTACCGACAGTGTCCAAGGACAAACAGCGCGCGCGGATATTGTCGCGAGTCGACGCGACTAGTGCAGGTGTTCGCGGACGGCTCAACCCGCCACTAACGTGCCGTTCTGCACACGTACGCGTTGACCTTCGCCGAACGGCGGTTGCTGCTTATACGTGAAGTAGCGCGTCTTGCCGTTTTCCATCCGCACGCGCACCGAATAGTCCGTCTCGCTGCGAACGTGTTTCTCGACCGAATTGCCTGCCAGACCGCCGCCAAGCGCGCCCAGGAGCGTCATTGCGGTACGTCCGCCACCACGGCCGAACTGGTTGCCGACGACGCCACCCGCCACCGCGCCGCCCACCGCACCGATGCCGGTACCGTGTCCTTCCTGACGAACGGCGGAGATGGCTTCAACCGTCCCGCAGGTCGAGCAATAAGCCGGATGCGCGGGAGGCTGTTGTGCATACGACGGTTGCTGAACAGGCGGCTGTTGCTGAGCTTGCTGCTGGGCCGCCCGTTGCTGCGCGGCTTGTTCCGCGGCTTGCTGTTGAGCGGCTTGTTGCTGCGCTGCCTGCTGTTGTGCTTGTTGCGCCGCTTGCTGCTGTGCGGCTTGTTGCGCAGCGCTGGGTTGCTGCTGCGCGACGGCTGCCGCCTGCGTCTGCGCCGTATCCGCCGAATTGCTCGATGCGCGCGGGAAGATTCCCGTCATCGCAGCCGTGGCCACGAGACTCGCGACGATCACCGCGCCCGCCGCCGTGGCGATGAGCGGATGCAGACGCCGTTGTGGCGGTTGACCACTGCCTGTCGAGGGCGAAGTGGCCGGCGTAAATTTACTGTTCCCGTTATCCATTTTTGGACCTCCGTACCGAGGCTTTGGAAGCGCAGATGCGCTGACTATAAGCGGCATACTGCCGATGCCGTCTGTGCAATACGATTCTCGGGGAAACCCGGATTTTGTGCTTAAGCGGTTGTAACAAATGCTCGACCGCTAGGCACAAAGTGGAAAGCACAAATAATGCCAAACGTGATCTGCCCTATCCGAAGGCGATTTGACGCGACCAAGACCCGCTCGACCTTTACCAGTAGTTACAAAAAGATGATGCCTCGGGCAAAAACGGCTGGAAATAAGCTGATCGTCAGCGGGGCGCTCCTCGCGCGTAGGCGCCGCCACTTCTTGAACGGTCTCTTGTTCCCGCGTTGCGCATCACACAAAGAGAAAGTCTTCGCGTAACGCGTGGAATGCCATTGCCGTAACCGCCCGGCAAAACGCTAAATCGCTCGCAACACAACGACGCAAGAAGCCCCATCGACATAACCAATCGTCGATGCCGTTTCGCGTTTATTCGCAATGCTGATCGTTTCAGAGATGCGCGTCGGCCGTTCTCTAACCGAGTGTGTTCCGGCGAATTCGCGCAGCGTATGCTGACCCAGCCGCGCGAAGGTAGACGCGAGGATCGATGCCTCCCGTCGATTACGAGACCCGCACAGAGAGACGCTCCGTGGCCACGATCCGGCACGGCGAGAAGCGGCAGCACGATCGAACGTGGCAGCGGCGCGAAGCAGTCACACGACGCGCATCGATGCCGGTGCTCGACTCATCGTGCATCGCCAAGCGCCAGCAGTTCACGCCAATCGAGGGCTTGAAATGGAATTCAAACGCGAAAAATACGAGCGGCTGCTCGCTTTCGCCAGCACTTTGCCGCCGCTGCCGACCGCGGTCGCTCATCCATGCGATCACGACTCTCTGTCTTCCATCATCGAAGCGGCGCGGCTCGGGCTCGTCGCGCCGATTCTCGTGGCCTCGCGCAGCAAACTCGAAGCGGTCGCCAGCGAGTGCAATCTCGATCTCGGCGATTTACCCATTATCGACGTTCCGCACAGCCACGCGGCGGCGGAAGTCGCGGTGCAACTCGTGCATGAAGGGCGCGCGGAAGCGCTGATGAAAGGCTCGCTGCACACCGACGAACTGATGGGCGCGGTGGTCACGCGTAACGGCTTGCGCACCGGGCGGCGCGTGAGCCACTGTTTCGTGATGGATGTTCCCGGCCGCGAAAATGCCCTGATCATCACCGATGCCGCCGTCAACATCTCACCGACGCTCGACCAGAAGCGCGACATCGTGCAGAACGCCATCGATCTCGCTCACGCGTTGCGCATTGCCGAGACGCGGGTAGCGATTCTTTCCGCGATGGAAACCGTGAATTCGAAGGTGCCCTCGACGCTAGATGCCGCCGCGCTCTGCAAGATGGCCGATCGCCAGCAGATCACGGGCGGCATTCTCGACGGCCCGCTCGCGCTCGACAACGCAATCAGCGAGGAAGCCGCAAGGATCAAGGGGATCGAATCACCGGTGGCGGGGCGCGCGAACGTGCTCGTCGTGCCGGACCTCGAGTCCGGAAACCTGCTGGCAAAGAGCTTGTCGTTTCTCGCTGGCGCGGATGCAGCGGGCATCGTGCTGGGCGCGAAGGTGCCGATCATCCTGACGAGCCGTGCGGATTCGATCATGACGCGGCTCGCATCATGCGCGGTGGCCTCGCTCGTGGCGCTCGCGCGGCGCGAGAATCCTTCGGCCGCGATCGTCTAGAGGGATGTATGGACGTCGTTCTGGTCATCAACGCGGGGTCGTCCAGCATCAAGTTTCATGCATACGTCGAGACGGAAGGCAGCCTCGATCCTGTCGCCGGCGGCAAGCTCGAAGAGATCTACGGCAGGCCGTACTTCGAGGCCAGGCGGCCGAACGGCGAACTCATCGACGAAAAGCATTGGCCCGAAGGCGAACAACTCGGGCACGACAATGCGATCACGTTCTTGCTGAACTGGCTGCGTGAACGCTCTTCCGGCGCGAAACTGCTTGCCGTGGGTCATCGTGTGGTGCATGGCGGTGAACGATTTGCAGCGCCGGTGCGCGTCGATACGGACGTGCTCGCGCAACTGGAAGCGCTCGTTCCGCTCGCACCGCTCCATCAGCCGCATAACCTCGCAGCGATCCGCGCGATACGAGCGCGCAATCCGCAGGTGCCACAAATCGCATGTTTCGATACGGCCTTCCACCATACGCAGCCCGCAGCGGCGACGCGCTTCGCGCTGCCGCCCGAGATCACGCAACGCGGCGTGCGGCGCTACGGGTTTCACGGGCTGTCGTACGAGTACATCGCGAGCGTTCTGCCGCAATACAGCGCGAAGGCCGCCAATGGCAAGAGCGTGGTGCTTCATCTTGGCAACGGCGCGAGCATGACGGCGCTCGATCGAGGCAAGAGCATCGCCAATACGATGGGCTTCACGGCCGTCGAAGGGCTCGTCATGGGCACGCGCTGCGGGAGCGTCGATCCCGGCGTGCTGCTATGGATGATGCAGGAAGCGCGCATGGACGCCCATGCCATCGAGACGCTGCTCTACAAGCGCTCCGGTCTGCTCGGCGTGTCGGGTATTTCCAGCGATATGCGCACGCTGCTCGCGAGCGATGCACCCGCTGCCGCCGAAGCGGTCGATCTGTTTTGTTATCGAATCTCGCGCGAACTCGGCTCGCTTGCGGCCGCGCTCGGCGGGCTCGATGCGCTCGTGTTTACCGGCGGCATCGGCGAACGTGCGGCGCCCGTGCGCGAGCGCGTGGGGCGCGCGGCGGCATGGCTCGGCGTATCGCTCGACGACGAGGCCAATGCACGCCACGAACGGCGCATCGACGATTCGACGAGCGCAGTCGATGTCTGTGTCATCCCGACGAACGAAGAATTGATGATTGCCCGTCACGCGTTAAGGCTGCTGGGAGGCTGAACGTCGGCGGGCGCATTGCCAGCGGAAAGACGATGCGTGGCGCGGCTGACATCGACAAGAGGACGTTATGAACGCAATCAGGACGCTGCTCGAAGCTCAGCCGCTCTTCACGTTGTTCCTCACGATCGCGCTCGGCTATGTGATTGGCGAGATCAGCCTCAAAGGCGTCTCGCTCGGATCGGGGGCCGTGCTTTTCGTCGGCTTGGCAATCGGCGGATTCGCGCCGAAAGCCTTGCCGCCCGCGCTGCTCGGCACGCTCGGCTTGTTGCTGTTTCTGTACGGCATCGGCATTCAGTACGGCGCGCATTTCTTCAAGGGACTGACGAGCGCGGACGGATTGCGGGCCAACGCGGCAGCGGCGCTTGGCGTCGTCGCGGCGGGTTTCGTGTCGCTTTCGCTGGTGCCGGCGTTCGGTCTGAGGCTCGACGAAACGCTCGGCTTGTTCGCGGGCTCGGGAACCAGTACGGCGACGTTGCAAGCCGTGATCTCAACCTTGCATAGCGATGGCGCCGCCGTGGGCTACAGCGTGACTTATCCATTCGGCGTCGCCGGTCCGATACTGATGATCTACGCCCTCGGCGCGTTGCTCAAAGTGAAGATCGAGGCGCCGCCCGAAAGCAACATCGAGACGGCGGAGATCGCCCTGCAAAATCCCGCGCTCGTCGGTCTCAGCGCAGTCGAACTTCATGCGGAGTTGCCGGATGGCGTGACCATTGCCGCCGTTCGCCGCGCGCATCGCAACCGGCTGCCGACCGCGGATTTCGTTCTGCAAACCGGCGATGTCCTGCTGGCAACGGCATTGGAGCCGGCCGCGCTGGAGGAGGCGGCCACACTCATCGGCGAGGTTCAGCCGGGCAGAATCACGCGGCATCGGGAAGATCTGGATTACCTGCGCGTGTTCGTATCGAGCCGGGTCATGACCGGGCAGCGCATTGGGGACATTCGATTTCCCGATGGCGTCGTCTGCTCGATTGCTCATGTGCGCAGAGGCGACGCCGACATGTTGCCTCACGTCGATCTGATTTTGGAAACCGGAGACAGGGTCGGGTTGCTGGTGAATCGGACGCATGCCAAAGCGGTTCGCAAACTGTTCGGCGACTCGATCAAAGGGACGGCCGAACTCAGCTTCATCTCGATTGGCGTTGGCGCCGCGATTGGCCTGCTCATCGGCATGATTCCGATTCCCGTGCCCGGCGTGGGAAAACTGACGCTCGGGCTTGCGGCGCTGCTGCTGACCGCGCTTTATCTCGGGAAGATTCGTCGCTCGGGGCCATTTATCTGGAGCGTGCCATTGTCGGCGAATCTGGTTCTGCGGAACTTCGGGTTGACCATTTTTCTGGCGCAGGTCGGGATTGCTTCCGGACCGAAATTCTTTGCCGAAGTAGGGGCGACGGGTGTTTCGCTCCTGCTTTACGGCGCGGTGATTCTGATTGCGTTAGTGCTCGTGACGGCGTTTTTCTGCATGGTGATTTTCAAGCTGCCGTTCGATACCACCATTGGCGTTCTCAGCGGCGCTACGGGAAATCCCGCCATTCTCGCGTTTGCCAATCGCGTGACGCCAACCGATAAACCGGATATCGGCTATGCCATGATTTTCCCGTCGATGACCATTCTGAAAATTCTGTTCGCGCAGATTGCCGCCGTGTTGATGGGGCATTGATCAGAAGCGCTGCAAGACAGCGCTGACATCACTGTCAACGCCACTCAGTTCAGTCCTCGCGACGCAGATGCGGGAACAAAATGACGTCGCGGATGCTCGGGCTGTCGGTCAGCAACATCACCAGCCGGTCAATGCCGATTCCGCAGCCGCCTGTCGGCGGCATGCCGTATTCGAGCGCGCGAATATAGTCGGCATCGAAAAACATGGCTTCTTCGTCGCCAGCGTCTTTCTGATCGACTTGCTTCTGAAAGCGCGCGGCCTGATCTTCCGGATCGTTCAATTCGGAAAAGCCGTTGGCGATCTCGCGGCCCGTGATGAACAACTCGAAGCGCTCCGTAATGCCCGCCACGCTGTCCGACTCACGCGCGAGCGGCGACACTTCGATTGGATAATCGACGATATATGTCGGCTCCCACAGTTGCGATTCGGCCGTCTCTTCGAAAAGCGCCAATTGCAATGCGCCAATGCCCGCATTCAAAAACGCCGGTTGCGTCGTATCCACGCCGAACTTTTTCAATTCCGTGCGCAGGAACGCGGCGTCGCCGAGTTGCGCGTCGGTGTATTGCGGCGCGTATTTTTGAATAGCCTGATTGATCGTCAGCCGATGAAACGGCTTCGAAAAATCGAGTTCGCGGCCCTGATACGTGATGCTCGCGGTGCCGAGCGAGTCGATTGCCGCCTGGCGGATCAGTTGCTCGACGAAGTCCATGAGCCAGTGATAATCCGTGTATGCGGCGTAGAACTCCATCATCGTGAATTCCGGGTTGTGTCGCGGCGACACGCCTTCGTTCCGGAAATTACGATTGATCTCGAACACACGCTCGAAGCCGCCGACGATCAGCCGCTTCAGATACAGCTCCGGCGCGATGCGCAGGAACATCTGCATGTCGAGCGCGTTGTGGTGCGTAACGAAAGGCTTGGCCGCCGCGCCGCCCGGAATGGGGTGCAGCATTGGCGTTTCGACTTCCATGAAGCTCGCCTGCGCCATGAAATTGCGAATGGAAGTGACCGCCTTGGTCCGCGCCATGAAGGTCTTGCGCGACTCCGGCGTGACGATCAGATCGACATAACGCTGGCGATAGCGCATTTCCTGATCGGCAAGGCCGTGAAACTTGTCGGGCAGCGGACGCAGCGCCTTCGAAAGCAGGCGCAGTTCCGTGCAGCGCACCGACAGTTCGCCCTTGTTCGTGCGAAACAGGACGCCGCGCGCGGCGACGATATCGCCCAGGTCCCACTTCTTGAAGGCGTCGTAAGTCTCGGCGCCGACGTCCGCGGGCGTGATAAAGAACTGGATCTGGCCGCTGCCGTCCTGGACCGTCGCGAAGCTGGCCTTGCCCATCACGCGCTTGAGCATCATGCGGCCGGCAAGCGCCACGGGCAGGGGATTGGCTTCGAGTGCTTCCTTGTCGGTATTGGCGAATTCGCCTTGCAGCGCGGCGGCCTGATGCGTCGGACGGAAGTCGTTCGGATAAGCGACGCCTTGCTCGCGCAGCGCGCGCAATTTGTCGCGACGCTCGCCGATGATCTGGTTTTCTTCCAGTTCGGGCGCGGCGCCCGCTTGAGTCGGTTCGGTCATGATGTGTAGCTTTCGATACGGTGGGATGCGGCGCGGCGAGGGCCAGACGAAAGCGCGGATACCGAAAGCCGGGATCCGCGCCGCGAAACTCAAACGCCCTGTTTCAGGCTCGCGCTGATGAAGTCGTCGAGGTCGCCGTCGAGCACGGCGCGCGTGTTGCTCATTTCCACGCTGGTGCGCAGGTCCTTCACGCGGCTCTGGTCGAGCACATAGGAGCGGATCTGATGGCCCCAGCCCACATCGGTCTTGCTCGATTCGAGCTTGTCCTGTTCGGCCTGGCGCTTGCGCATCTCGAATTCGTAGAGACGCGCCTTCAGCATCTGCATGGCTTCCGCGCGGTTGCGGTGCTGCGAGCGGTCGTTCTGGCACTGCACGACGATGCCAGTCGGCGCGTGCGTGAGACGCACCGCGGAGTCGGTCTTGTTGATGTGCTGGCCACCCGCGCCCGAAGCGCGATACGTGTCCGTGCGGATATCGGCGGGATTGATTTCGATCTCGATCGAATCGTCGATTTCCGGATACACGAACACCGACGAGAACGACGTATGCCGCCCGCCCGACGAGTCGAACGGCGATTTGCGCACGAGGCGGTGAATGCCCGTCTCGGTACGCAGATAGCCGTAGGCGTATTCGCCTTCCACCTTGATGGTCGCGCTCTTGATGCCGGCGACGTCGCCTTCGGATTCCTCGAGCACTTCGGTCTTGAAGCCCTTGCGTTCGCAATAGCGAAGATACTGGCGCAGCAGCATGGACGCCCAGTCGCACGCCTCGGTGCCGCCCGCGCCCGCCTGGATGTCGATGAAGCAATTGTTCGGGTCGGCCGGGTTCGAGAACATCCGGCGAAATTCCGTGTCTTCGACGCGCACTCGCAGTGCTTCCGCGTCGGTTTCGCAGGCGACGAGCGTTTCTTCGTCGCCTTCCTCGTGCGCCATCTCGAAGAGATCGCTGGCGTCGCGCAGGTCGTTGTCGAGCGCGGTGAGTTTCGACACCACGCCGTCCAGCAGCTTCTTCTCACGACCGAGCGCCTGCGCGTTCTTCGAGTCGTTCCAGACGTTCGGGTCTTCGAGTTCTTTGTTGACTTCGGCTAGACGCGCTGACTTGGCGTCGTAGTCAAAGATACCCCCGTAGCTCGCCCGCGCGACGGCGCAGGTCGGCCAGAAGGCTTTCGATCGCGTTGAGACGTTCCGCTTCCATTGTCGATCTTCGGCTTCGTAAAAAGGTGCAATTATAGCCGATCGACCAAGTTTTCCCGCTTCGAGCGGGCCGTTCCGGCGGGTTTTCAGCCCGCGTGTTCGACGATCAGCTGCACGCGCGCCACGCCGTTCCATGAATCGCTGACGAGCCGGTAAGCGACCGTCGCGCGCGCCGGAAGCGGGTCGACATGGTTGAACCAGATCGCGTTGAAGCGCTGGCGCCCGCGCAGAAGTTGCAGCTTCAGATGCTTGTCCTTGACGAGCGCCTGCGACGCGACCTCGAACTCGCCGGAAAACGTGGGCGCCGGAAAGCCTTGTCCCCACACGGCCGCGTCGATCAATTCGACGAATTGCGGCGTGAAGTACGCGTCCTCCAGTTCGCCATCGGTTTCGATGGTGCGTGAAAGCGCGTCGGCCGTCAGCCATTCGCGTCCGATGGCCTCGAACGCGGCCGTGAAGCGCGGAATGTCTGCGGTGGCGAGCGTGAGGCCCGCCGCCATCGCGTGACCGCCGAATTTGTGGATGAGACCGGGTTCGCGCTTCGAAATGAGATCGACGGCGTCGCGCAGATGAAAGCCCGGAATCGAGCGGCCGGAGCCTTTGCAGAGCACGCCGCTGTCGTCGGCGTGCGCGAAGGTGAACGACGGCCGATGAAACCGCTCCTTCAGCCGCCCCGCGACGATGCCGATCACGCCCTGATGCCAGCTCGCGTCGTAGAGCGTGAGCGTGGCGCGCTCGCCGGGGTCGAGCGTCTGCAATTCGGCGAGCGCCTGCTGCTGCATGCCCGCTTCGATCTCGCGGCGCTCGCGGTTCATGCCGTCGAGTTGTTGCGCGAGTTCCCACGCGCGGCCGATATCGTCGGTCGTCAGGCATTCGATGCCGAGCGACATGTCCGACAGCCGTCCCGCCGCGTTCAGACGCGGTCCGAGCGCGAAGCCCAGATCGAAGCCGGAAGCGGTGCGCGCATCGCGGCTCGCGGCCCGGAAAAGCGCGGCGATGCCCGGCTGCATGCGGCCCGAGCGAATCCGCTTCAAACCCTGCGCGACGAGAATGCGATTGTTGGCGTCGAGCTTCACGACATCCGCGACGGTGCCGAGCGCGACCAGATCGAGCAGGCCGTCGAGACGCGGTTCGGGGCGGCCATCGCCATAGGTGTCGCGACGCCGCAGTTCGGCGCGCAGCGCGAGCAGCACGTAGAACATCACGCCCACGCCCGCGATGCATTTGCTCGGAAACGCGCAGCCCGGCTGATTCGGATTGACGATCGCGCGCGCGGCGGGCAACTCGTCGCCGGGCAAGTGATGGTCGGTGACGACGACTTCCATGCCGAGCGCATTGGCGGCCGCGACGCCATCCACGCTGGCAATGCCGTTATCGACCGTAATCAGAAGATCGGGTACGCCGCGTGGCGAACGCGCCGCCAGTTCGACGATCTCCGGCGTGAGCCCGTAGCCATATTCGAAGCGGTTCGGAACCAGATAATCGATGTCCGCGCCGAACATGCGCAGCCCGCGCACGGCGACGGCGCAGGCGGTCGCGCCGTCGCAGTCGTAATCGGCGACGACGAGCATGCGCTTGTTCGCTGCGAGCGCATCGGCGAGAACGACGGCGGCGGCATCGCAACCCTTCAGGCCGACGGGCGCGTGCAGGCGCTTGAACTCGGTTTCGATTTCGTCGGGCGACGTGACGCCCCGCGACGCATACAGCCTCGCGATGACGGGGTGCAGGCCGTGGCTTGCGAGGGCTTCGGCATCGGCGGGGGAGGCGGCGCGGGTAACGATACGCGTCATGCTGTCAGTGACCTATTCGATGAAAAGCGCCGCGATCGGCCGGCGTCGCCAGAACTTGCGCAAGTCCGAGCGCGTGACGCCGAGCGTCACCGAGCCTGTATCGCCGCAGAGCGTGATACCGAGTTTCTTGAGCGTGCCGTTCGCGAGCGCGTCGAGCGCGGGCGCGAACCACGCGGTTTCGAGCGCCTGCAACGAGTCGTTCCAGCGCGCCCAGTCCTGTTCGATGAACGGCGCCGAGAACGGATCGAGTTCGACGAGCGTCGTGCCTTCTTGCGCTTCTCGCCCGTTGGCGAGCGCGGCGAAAGAGTCGGCTGGCGCTTCGGGCGCGATGTTCGAGGCGAGCGCGAGACCGCGTGTGGCGGCGGCGTCGGACATGATGCGGGCGAACGGGCTCTTGACCGGACGCAGCGTGCCTTGTCCGTGCAGCCAGATGGAGTTGATCGCAGGCAGGCCGCGCGACTCGCGTTCTTCGTTGACCGGATGTTCGAACCACGCCATCTGGATTTCGTTCTGCAACTTCATCCACGCGCGCGAACGTTCGCCCGTGCGGGCTTCGTGCGGCAACCAGATTTCGATGTTGCGTCCCGTCGCGCGCAACGGCGACGCGCCCGCGAGCGCGCCCAGCGCGCCGCCCGACACATACCAGCGCAACGGCGTGGGCGCTTGCAGCGTGATGCCGAGGTCTTCGATCACGGGTCGCGCCGTATCGAAGAGCGTGCGGGCTTCTTCCGTGCGCACGCCGAGCGTGGCCGGATCGATGAGCACGAGATGGTCGTGCGCGATACGCACGTGAACCGGCTCGATACAGGCCCAGAGCGCATCGCCGGGCGTGCCGCCATCGGCGAGGAGCATGTAGGGTGCGAGCGGCGCTTCGTCGGAGTTTGGCGCGGCGGCATCGAAACGTTGCGCAATCCAGCGCTCGTGCGGCAGCGTGCGCTGAAAGTCTTCGCCGATCACCCGTTCTTCCAGCGTCGCGCGCGCGAGGAGTTTGTCGAGCGCCGCGCTTTGCAGCCCGTGTAGCGCGGTGGCGGCGTCTGCTGCGGCAGGCAGCGCGAAGGGGAGCAGAAGATGGAGGTCGGAAACGGGCATGATGGTCGGCATTGTAGGGCAAAGGCGCACGCGGCATCGGTGCTCGCCATCGCCCTGGAAGAAGCGATTTCTTCGTCGCCGGACATCGATCGGACCTGCGCCGCGCCTTTGAATTGTCCTAATATGGCAAACTTTCGCCAATTTCGCGCTCGCGTCGCGCTGCATCCGCTAGTCGCGCATGTGCGTAATCAAGAGAGAAGCGCAAAACCGAAGCCGCAAGCAACGACGGCAACGCAGCAACCGTAGAAGAAAGGATTCGCTTGAAACTCCCGTATGAATGGCAGATAGGCTGGCGCTACACGCGCGCCAGCAAACGCACCACAGGCAACGGCTTCATCTCCTTCATCGCGCTCGTGTCGATGGCGGGCATCGCGCTCGGTGTCGCCGCGCTGATCGTCGTGCTCTCGGTCATGAACGGCTTCCAGAAAGAGGTGCGCGACCGCATGCTCTCCGTGCTCGCGCACGTGGAGATCTTCTCGCCGACCGGTTCCATGCCCAACTGGCAAGTGACCGCGCAGGAAGCGCGCCGCAATCCGGAAGTGCTCGGCGCGGCGCCCTATGTCGAAGCCCAGGCGCTGCTCACGCGTCAAGGCGCGGTGAGCGGCGTGGCGTTGCGTGGCGTGGAGCCGTCGCTGGAACCGGAAGTGTCGGACATCGGCAAGGAAATGCGCTCGGGCGCGCTCGCGGACTTGAGGCCGGGCGAATTCGGCATCGTGCTCGGACGCGATCTCGCGACCAATCTCGGCGTGATGACCGGCGACAAGATCACGCTCGTCGCGCCCGAAGGCACGATCACGCCGGCCGGCATGATGCCTCGACTCAAGCAATTCACGGTGGTCGGCATCTTCGAGTCGGGCCACTACGAATACGATTCGACGCTCGCGCTCATCTCCATTCGCGATGCCGAGGCGCTATTCCGCCTGCCTGCGCCAACCGGCGTGCGGCTGCGGCTGAAGGACATGCAGCGCGCGCCCGAAGTCGCGCGGCAACTCGCGCACACGCTCTCGGGCGACTTGTATATTCGCGACTGGACGCAGCAGAACAAGACGTGGTTCTCCGCCGTGCAGATCGAAAAGCGGATGATGTTCATCATCCTCACGCTGATCATCGCGGTGGCGGCGTTCAATCTGGTCTCGTCGCTCGTGATGACCGTCACCGACAAGCAAGCCGATATCGCCATCCTGCGCACGCTCGGCGCGCAGCCAGGATCGATCATGAAGATCTTTGTGGTGCAGGGCGTGACGATCGGCTTCATCGGTACGGCGCTCGGCGTGACGTTCGGATGTCTCGTCGCATGGAGCATTCCGTGGCTCGTGCCGATGATCGAGCATCTCTTCAACGTGCAGTTTCTGCCGCCTTCGGTTTATTTCATCAGCGAACTGCCGTCCGAACTCGTCCCGGGCGATGTCATGAAGATCGGCGTCATCGCGTTCCTGTTGTCGTCGCTGGCTACGCTGTATCCGAGCTGGCGCGGTTCCAAGGTTCGTCCGGCGGAGGCGCTGCGCTATGAGTGACTTGAACCAGAACGATATCGTGTTGCACGCGTCTTCCATCTCGAAGACTTTCGTGCAGGGCGGCTTCAACGTGCAGGTGCTCGACAACGCGCAACTGGAAGTGCGGCGCGGCGAGAAGCTCGCCATCGTGGGCGCGTCGGGATCGGGCAAGAGCACCTTGCTGCATGTGCTCGGCGGCCTCGACGAACCGAGCGCGGGCAAGGTCTCGCTGCTCGGCAAGCCGTTCACGCAGTTGAAGGAAAAGGAGCGCAACGAGTTGCGCAATCGCGCGCTTGGCTTCGTGTATCAGTTCCATCATCTGCTGCCGGAATTCACCGCGCTCGATAACGTGGCGATGCCGCTGCGCATTCGCCGCATGCCGGAAGACGAGGCGCGCCGCGAAGCGATGGTCATGCTGGAGCGCGTGGGCATCGGGCATCGCGCGAAGCATCGGCCGGGCGAACTGTCGGGCGGCGAGCGCCAGCGCGTGGCCATTGCGCGGGCGCTCGTCACGCATCCGGCGTGCGTGCTCGCCGATGAACCGACCGGCAATCTCGACGGCGGCACCGCCGACACGGTCTTCAATCTGATGCTGGAACTGTCGCAGACGCTTTCGACGAGCTTCGTGATCGTCACGCACGACCCCGATCTGGCCGCGCGATGCGACCGCATCATGCGCCTGCGCGACGGCGTGCTGCACGAAGAGCCGTCCGTGCCGGTTTAATCACGCGCGCCGCGGAGGACACCATGTGGATCGATACGCACTGCCATCTCGATGCCTCGGAGTTCGACGCGGACCGCGCCGCCGTCGCGGATGCCGCGCTCGGCGCGGGCGTGTCGCGTATCGTGATTCCGGGTGTGGATCGCGGCAACTTCGACACCGTGCGCGATCTGGCGCATGGCATCGCGGGCGGGGCGTACGCGCTCGGCATCCATCCGCTTTTCACGCCGGGCGCGCGGGAGGACGATTTGCGCGTTCTGCGCGAGAAGATCGAGGCGAGTCTCGACGATCCGTTGTTCGTCGGCATCGGCGAAATCGGGCTGGATTACTTCGTGCCCACGCTCGACGACGCGCGCCAACAGTTCTTCTACAACGAGCAACTCAAGCTCGCGCGCGAGTTCGATCTCGCGGTGATCTGCCATGTACGCAAGTCGCAGGACAAGGTGCTGAAGGGCTTGCGCGTGCATGCCATCCGATGCGGAATCGCGCATGCGTTCAACGGCAGTTTTCAGCAGGCCGAGGCGTTCATCGCGCAAGGCATGCATCTCGGTTTCGGCGGCAATCTGACGTTCGAGCGCGCGCGACAGATCCGCCGTCTGGCCAGCGACTTGCCGCTCGAAGCCATCGTTCTCGAAACCGATTCGCCCGATATCGCGCCTTCCTGGCGTTACAAGGGGCGCAATTCGCCGGACCAGGTTCCGGGGATCGCGAAGGTGCTGGCCGAGTTGCGCGGCATCGATGAAAACGCGCTTGCCATCGGCACAACGGCTAACGCGCATCGCGCATTGCCCCGGCTCGCGCTTGCCTCTGCATAATCGTTCGCAGGTTTCGCATTGCTTCGGATGACTTGGTTTTCCGATGCGGATGCGTTCGCTTCGATCGAACGTGTGGGTGAGGATAGGTGCGCGCGATATTGCTCGGTTTCGCGGCGGGCGTCTGGTGGTTACAACAGCAGGCGCAATTGCCGTCGTGGTTGGCGTGGTTCTGCGCTTCGTTGTGCCTTTGCTGCATCGGTGCGAGTGGGGCCCGCCGGCGTATGGCATTCGTCCTGGCCGCGTTCGCATTCGGTTTCGCCTATGCCACGTTGCGCGCCGACGTGCGACTGAAGGCGCATCTGCCGGTTGCTTACGAACAACGCGATATCGCGTTGACCGGCTTCGTGCGCGGTCTGCCCGAGGCTCAGACGGACGGCGTGCGGTTTCTGTTCGAAGTCGAATCGAATGGCGCGGGGTTGCGAGACTTTCCGCGCATCGTCAGATTGCTGTGGATGCCCGCCGAGCGAGGCCACGCCAACGCGCCGCCGACGCTCGTGCCGGGTCAGCGCTGGACGCTTTACGCGCGTTTGAAGCGTGCGCACGGCAACGCGAACTTCGGGCTGCGCGACAGCGAAGTCGCTTTGCTCGAACGCAATATTCGCGCAACGGGCGCGGTGTCGAACGTGCGGGCGCCACGGCGTTTGCGTGTCGATGCGCGCGGGCCGCTGCTCGCGATAGAGCGCATGCGTGCGCATCTGCGCGGACGCATCGAGACCGTGCTCGCGGATGCGCCACATCGGGGGATCGTCGTGGCGTTGGCGGTGGGCGCGCAGTCATCGGTAAGCGATAGCGACTGGGCCATCATGCGCGCGACCGGCACGAGCCATCTCGTTGCGATTTCGGGGCTGCATATCGGCTTCGTGGCGGGGCTCGCGGCGTGGTTGTGCGGCTTCGCATGGAAGCGCATGCGGCTGCGTGGCATGGCGGTGCCGCTGTGGGTATCCGCGCCGAAAATCGCGGCCTTGGGCGCGGCAATCTTCGCTTCCTGCTATGCGGCGCTCGCCGGTTTCAACGTGCCCGCGCAACGCGTGCTGTGGATGCTGGTCGTGTTCGGCATCGGATTTATCGGCGGGCGAAGGCCGGCTTCTTCGCTGGTGTTCTGCTGGGCGCTCGCGTTCGTGCTGCTTGCCGATCCGTGGGCCGTGACGTCACCCGGATTTTGGCTTTCGTTCGGCGCGGTCGCGGCGATTCTGCATGGCATCGCGTCGGTGGGGCGGCAAGCGGTGAGGGTGGTGGAAGATGCAGAGACGATCGCGCGGGAGATGGAGGCGCGGGAGCCGCCGGATCCCGACGCTGGCCGGCAGCGAGCGAATGCGGCGCGAGGCCAGCCCGCCGCGCTCGTGCGTGACGAGAGTAACGACAGCGCTCGTGTGCCGATCGCGTCCCCGGCACATACCACGCCGCTCGAAGAGGCACGGCGCGTGATCAACCCAAGCCCCGGTGCTTTCCAAAAGCTCACCGGAGCTTGCCGCCGTGCCGCATCGAATGGACGTCGTCACGCCTTGTCGAGCCTGCGCGTGCAATACGCCGTGACACTCGCGCTCGCGCCTCTGACCATCTACTGGTTCTCGCAGATACCGCTCATCGGCCCGTTGGCCAACTTGTTCGCGATTCCCTGGGTCAGCGTGCTCGTGACGCCCGCGACGCTCGCGGGACTGATCCTTCCCGCGCCGTTGGACGCCCCCGCGCTCCATTTCGCGCATGCATCGTTGAGCATCATGATCGATGGGCTCGCCCGCCTCGCGGCCACGACGAATTCACCGCTCTGGCACTTGCCGCAACCCGGCGCGTTTGCGCTCGTCGCCGCATGCGTGGGCGTCGCGTGGGCGCTTGCGCCGCGCGGCTGGCCGTTGCGCTTTGCCGCGCCGCTCACGTGGCTGCCGCTTCTCGCATCCGCGAATCACGTGACGCCGCATGGCGAGTTTCGCGTGACCGCGCTCGACATCGGGCAAGGCTCGTCGCTCGTCGTCGAAACCCGTCGTCATACGCTCGTTTTCGATGCCGGTCCCGGCCCCGAATCGACGCACGCGGGCGAACGTATCGTCGCGCCGTATCTGCTCGCGGCGGGCATCCGCTCGCTCGATACGCTCGTCATCAGTCACTCCGATTCGGACCACGCAGGCGGCGCGCCCGCAGTGCTGCAAGGCATCGCGGTCGAGCAACTGCTCGCGTCGCTGCCCGCAAGCGACCTGCTCTGGTCGGATGCACGCGCGCGCGGGGCCGAGAGGCTGCGCTGCGCGGCAGGTCAGCACTGGACGTGGGACGGCGTGGACTTCAGCATGCTCTGGCCGGATGCCGGGCCGCTTACCGGCAAGCCGAATCATCAAGGTTGCGTGATGAAGGTGACGAACGCGGAAGGCCGCAGCGCGCTTTTCACCGCCGATATCGAGGCAGGCGACGAACGCACGCTCATTGCGCGAGATCGCGCGGCGTTGCACGCGGACGTGCTGATCGCGCCGCATCACGGCAGCCGCACGTCATCGACCGAACCGTTTCTCGACTCCGTGAAGCCGCTCGCCGCGATATTTCAGATGGGTTATCTCAACCGTTTTCATCATCCGAACCCGACCGTTTATGCGCGCTATCAGTTGCGCGAGATCGCGCTGTCGCGAAGCGATGAAGACGGCGCGGCGCGGATCGACTTCGGGCAAGAGATCGTGCTCGAACGCTTCCGGCAGACTCACTTGCGCTACTGGATGAATCGCTGAACGAGGCGCCGTTCTCAGGACATCGTCCGCGCGCATGCACGTATCGCGCGGTGCGGCGCATGATCGTATGTTTGTGCTGAAACGGGCGTTCGCACCGCCCGCGACAGACATTGCGAGCATCGCCGAGGCGCGCACCGATGCAGGGCATTTGCGCCGCCGATCCTCTGGGTGGGCGCGTGCCTTTACGGTATAATCCGTTTTTCCCGCGAGCATCTAGCGATGACCAAATATGTATTCGTCACCGGCGGCGTAGTTTCTTCCCTTGGCAAGGGTATTGCCGCCGCCTCCCTCGCCGCGATCCTCGAATCGCGCGGTCTGAAAGTCACCCTCCTCAAGCTCGATCCCTACATCAACGTCGACCCCGGCACGATGAGCCCGTTCCAGCACGGGGAAGTGTTCGTGACCGAAGACGGCGCCGAGACCGATCTCGACCTCGGCCATTACGAGCGCTTCATCAGCACGAAGATGCGCAAGGCCAACAACTTCACCACGGGCCAAATCTACGAATCGGTGATCCGCAAGGAACGTCGCGGCGAGTATCTCGGCAAGACGGTGCAGGTCATTCCGCACATCACCAACGAGATTCAGGCTTTCGTCGAACGCGGCGCCGCCGCGGCGACGTGCGGGCAGCCTGACGTGGCAATCGTCGAAGTGGGCGGCACGGTGGGCGACATCGAATCGCTGCCGTTCCTCGAAGCCGCGCGTCAGATGAGCCTGCGCATGGGCCGCAACAGCGCGTGCTTCATCCACCTCACGCTGGTTCCGTTCATCGCCACCGCGGGCGAGCTGAAGACCAAGCCCACGCAGCACAGCGTGCAGAAGCTGCGTGAAATCGGTATCTATCCGAACGTGCTTCTCTGCCGCGCCGACCGCCCGATCCCCGACGACGAGCGCCAGAAGATCTCGCTCTTCTCGAACGTGCATGAGGAAGCGGTCATCTCGGTGTGGGACGTCGACAGCATCTACAAGATTCCGCAGATGCTGAACGATCAGGGCCTCGACGAAATCGTCTGCAACGAGTTGAAGCTCTCGCCGCCGCCGGCCAACCTGAAAATGTGGTCGGATCTCGTCGAAAAACTCGAGCATCCGAAGAACGAAGTGACCATCGGCATGGTGGGCAAGTACGTCGAACTGACGGAGTCGTACAAGTCGCTGATCGAAGCGCTGCGTCACGCCGCCATTCATACGTCGACCAAGGTCAACATCGAATATATCGACTCCGAGCAGATCGAAGCCGAAGGCGCGGACGGTCTCAAGCATCTCGACGCCGTGCTGGTGCCGGGCGGTTTCGGGCGTCGCGGCACGGAAGGCAAGATCAAGGCAATCCGCTATGCGCGCGAGTCGAAGACGCCGTATCTCGGCATCTGTCTCGGCATGCAACTCGCGGTCATCGAGTTCGCGCGCGACGTCGCCGGTCTCGCCGACGCCAACAGCACCGAGTTCAATGCCGACACGACCAATCCTGTCGTCGCGCTCATCACCGAGTGGTACGACCGTGCGGGCCGCGTCGAAAAGCGCAGCGAGGAATCGGATCTCGGCGGCACCATGCGTCTCGGTTCACAAAAGTGCCCGATCAAGGCCGGTACGATGGCCGAGCGTATTTACGGCACGGATGTGAACGAGCGTCATCGTCACCGTTATGAGGTCAATAACCGTTTCGTGCCCCAGCTCGAAGCCGGCGGGCTTATCATCAGCGCCCGTACGCCGAGCGAGGATCTGCCCGAAATGATGGAGTTGCCGCAAGCACAGCATCCGTGGTTCGTCGGCGTCCAGTTCCACCCGGAATTCACGTCCACGCCGCGCGACGGGCATCCGCTCTTCAAGGCATTCGTCGAAGCGGCGCGCGCGCATAGTCTCACGGCTGGCGGCGCGAACACCACGCAGACCGCGGCCACGGCAGGAGCGCAAGCATGAAGCTGTGTCACTTCGAAGCGGGACTCGACAAGCCGTTCTTCCTGATCGCGGGAACCTGCGTGGTGGAGTCGGAGCAGATGACTATCGACGTCGCCGGGCGTCTCAAGGAAATCACCGACAAGCTTGGCGTGCCGTTCATCTACAAGTCGTCCTACGACAAGGCGAACCGCAGCTCGGGCAAGTCGTTTCGCGGCCTCGGCATGGACGAAGGCTTGCGTATTCTCGGCGAAGTGAAGAAGCAACTCGGCTTGCCGGTCCTGACGGACGTGCACGCCGAGCACGAGATCGAAGCGGTGGCATCGGTCGTGGACGTGCTGCAGACGCCTGCGTTCCTGTGCCGTCAGACCGACTTCATCCATGCGTGCGCGCGTTCGGGCAAACCGGTCAACATCAAGAAAGGCCAGTTCCTCGCGCCGCACGACATGAAGAACGTGATCGACAAGGCGCGTGACGCGGCGCGTGAAGCCGGTCTTTCGGAAGACCGCTTCATGGCGTGCGAGCGCGGCGTGTCGTTCGGCTATAACAACCTCGTGTCCGATATGCGCTCGCTCGCCATCATGCGCGAGACCAACGCGCCTATCGTGTTCGACGCAACTCATTCGGTGCAGTTGCCGGGCGGGCAAGGCACGAGTTCGGGCGGCCAGCGTGAGTTCGTGCCGGTGTTGGCGCGCGCGGCGGTGGCCGTGGGCGTGTCCGGGCTTTTCATGGAGACGCATCCCGATCCCGCGTGCGCGAAGTCGGACGGCCCGAACGCGGTGCCGCTGCATCGCATGGAAGCGTTGCTCGAAACGCTCGTCGCGCTGGATCGCGCGGTCAAGAGCGGTCCTTTTCTCGAAAACGACTTCAGCTGATCGTCAAATCGCTTCAGGCAGGAAAGCGGGCGTCGCCTTCACGGCGTCCGTGTCTTAAAAATAGTCACGCGGAGTGACAACATAAGAGGAGATGGGCGTGCAAGGCCTGGCGGCACGAGGGCTTGTCAAACGCGCCGCGGCCGCAGCAAAACGCATGCAGCCGGTTTCATGTGCGGACCATCGATTTCGACAGTGCCAGACGGTTCGATCGTCGCTGGCGCCAGGCTCGCGCGGCAACACGCGGGCAAGCGCCACGGAATGAACCTGATGGCCGTGGAAGGTGTCTCAAGCGAAGCCGTCGCGCGCGAACCTGGACGCGCGAAGCATCGCTGTGACTGACAGAATTCATCGTCAATTTGAGGAAACCATGAGTGCTATCGTAGATATCATCGGCCGCGAGATTCTCGATTCGCGAGGCAATCCGACCGTCGAATGCGACGTATTGCTCGAGTCGGGCACGATGGGCCGCGCAGCGGTGCCGTCGGGTGCATCGACGGGCTCGCGCGAAGCCATCGAACTACGCGACGGCGAAGCCGGCCGCTATGGCGGCAAGGGCGTCCTGAAGGCAGTCGAACACATCAACACCGAGATCTCCGAAGCCATCATGGGTCTCGACGCCTCGGAGCAGGCATTCCTCGACAAGACGCTGCTCGAACTCGACGGCACCGAAAACAAGTCGCGACTCGGCGCGAACGCAATGCTCGCCGTTTCCATGGCGGTTGCGAAGGCCGCAGCCGAGGAAGCGGGACTGCCGCTGTATCGCTACTTCGGCGGCTCGGGCGCCATGCAACTGCCGGTGCCGATGATGAACATCGTCAACGGCGGCGCGCACGCGAACAACAGCCTGGACATCCAGGAATTCATGATCGTGCCGGTAAGCCAGCCGACCTTTCGCGAAGCCCTGCGTTGCGGCGCCGAAGTGTTCCACGCGTTGAAGAAGATTCTGGCCGATCGCGGCATGAGCACGGCAGTGGGCGACGAAGGCGGCTTCGCGCCGAACTTCGGCAGCAACGACGAGTGTCTCTCGACCGTCCTGCAGGCTATCGAGAAAGCGGGGTATCGCGCCGGTGAAGACGTGCTGCTCGCGCTCGACTGCGCGGCAAGTGAGTTCTACCACGACGGCAAATACCAGTTGGCCGGCGAAGGTCTGCAACTGTCGTCCGGCGAATTTTCGGACTATCTGGCGACGCTCGCCGACAAGTTTCCGATCGTCTCCATTGAAGACGGCATGCACGAAAGCGACTGGGACGGCTGGAAGACGCTGACCGATCGCCTTGGCAAGAAGATTCAGCTCGTCGGCGACGACCTCTTCGTCACCAACACGCGCATCCTGAAGGAAGGCATCGACAAGGGTATCGCCAACTCGATCCTCATCAAGATCAACCAGATCGGCACGCTCACCGAAACCTTCGCGGCGATCGAAATGGCGAAGCGCGCGTCGTACACGGCGGTCATCTCGCACCGTTCGGGCGAGACGGAAGATTCGACCATCGCGGATATCGCCGTCGGTCTGAACGCCGGCCAAATCAAGACCGGCTCGCTGTCGCGCAGCGATCGCATCTCGAAGTACAACCAGTTGCTGCGTATCGAGGAAGACCTCGGCGATATCGCAAGCTACCCCGGCAAGTCGGCGTTCTATAACCTCCGCTAAAGCTTTTGCCGCTTTAGTCGATAAGAACGTTAGTCTTATTTTCAGCCCGCCGCCCACGGCCTCGACGTCAATAGAGGTTGCCGGGCGGCGCTTATTTCGGCTACTCGAATGCGGCTCGTAACTGTCGTTCTGGTCTTGTTACTGGCGCTGATCCAATACCCGTTGTGGTGGGGACACGGCGGCTGGCTTCGCGTGCATGAATTGCAGCAGCAGCTCGCGCAGCAAAGCGACAAGAACACGAATCTGAAGCTGCGCAACGAGCGCGTTCAGGGTGAAGTGCAGGATCTGCAAAGCGGCACCGCGGCTGTCGAAGAGCGCGCGCGCTATGAGATGGGCATGGTGAAGGACAGCGAGGTGTTCGTGCAATTCGTCGCGCCGAACTCCAACGCGCCTGTCAACTCGGCAAACGTGCCCGGCATGAACGGTTCGACGCGTGGGCAAGTTTCGGCAGCGCCGTTGCGCGTGGTGCCGAATCCGGTTTCGCGCTCGAAGCAGGAAATGCGCGACGCGGACAAGAAATTGCAGAAGGAAAAGGCCGCCGAAGCGAAGAAGAAGCAGGGCGCGGCTAACTGAGCGGCTTTTCGTTTTTCTCGGCAAAATAAAAAATGGCGCAGTCGATATTTCGACCGCGCCATTTTTCATGTGCGCCTGGTTTGCGCGGGATTCGCCGTTACCAGGAATAGCCGGTGCCGATGCCTATTCCCGAGCCCCAGTAAGGACCGCCACCCCAGCCGCCGCTGGAATAGCCGCCGTAGACCGTGACGGGCGGCGTGTAGTAATTGGACATCATCTTGGCGTCGTTGCCGATGCTCGCAGCCTTCTGCGATTCGTTCAGCGCCTGTTTGTCGATGGCGTTATAGCGCGCCATCCGCTGCTCGGGCGTGAGCGTCTCTTGCGGGGGCAGCGGCGTGTTGGGCAAGCGGCTGTAGATTGGCGAAGGGCCGGGCGGGTCCATCGTGCAGCCAGCGACGAGCGCCAAGCCCAAGAGGCACGACGAAAGTTTCCAGTTGAGCGTTGCGGTTTTCATTTGCGACCTCCAGCGGGCCGGTACTGAGTTCTGCGGGGTGAAAATCATACCGTGCGGCAAGCTTGATGCATCAACCGATGCAAAAGCCGCGCCGGATTGGCAGATGCCCTCGCCAATCCCGCGCAAACCCAGGCGCCGCAAGGCTCAGTGCCGCTGACCGGGCGCCGGGCTCACCCCTTGTGAGAGCTCTTTTGCGACAAAAAGTTGCGCAACGTCCACCGGGTCGAACTCGTAGCGTTGATTGCAGAACTCGCAGTGAACCTCGACGCTGCCGCGCTCCTTGATGACGCTGTCCACCTCTTCGCGGCCGAGCATCTTCAGCATGCCGCCGACCTTTTCGCGCGAGCAGCTGCACTGGAAGCGCGCGGGCGCAGGCTCGAAGTGCTGCACGTTCTCTTGCCAGAAAAGTCGCCGGAACACCGTCTCGGGCTCTTCCTTCAGCAATTCCTCGGCGGAAAGCGTGCTGCCGAGATGACACACGCGCTGCCAAGTATCGGCGTCGTGTTCGCCCGGATGCGGCACGATTCCGCCATCGCCCGGCAGCTTCTGCAGCAGCACGCCGACGGCGCGGTCGGTGTTGGCCGCGAGCCAGATACGCGTGTCCAGCTGCTCGGAGTGATGCATGTAGTGTTCGAGCACTTCCGACATCGACGTGAGCGGCCCGTGCTCGCCCGACAACGGCACGATGCCCTGATACGGCTGCTGTCCTGGCCTCTTGTCGTTCGGGTCGAGCGTGATGACGCAGCGCCCCTGGCCATTGCGGTTGAGCAAATCGGCAAGCGACATGTCGCCGTCGAGCTGCTGTTCGTTCGCGTCATCGGAAAGCTTGGCCGTGGCGCGCAGCGACAGATTCGAATTGCACTGCACGACCAGCATTTTCACGGGGCCGTCGCCATATATCTGCATGATGAGCGTGCCGTCGAACTTGAGGTTCGCCGACAGAAGCGCGCACGCGGCCATCATCTCGCCGAGCACATTGCGCACAGCCTGCGGATAAGAACGGCGCGCAAGCACTTCTTGCCACGTATTGCGCAGCGAGACGATCTCGCCGCGCACGGGCGCCGCATTGAACATGAATTTTTGCAACTGGTCGTTCACAACTCTTCCTTGGGTGATAAGGCGAGACGCGCCGTCTTCGATAAGCGGATGAGCCGCTCAACCGATGCGCACGAGCTGCGCCTTGTAGAATTCGCGCCGGTCCGCGTAGCTCGCCGTGGCTCCGCGCATGCGGGCGATATCCGCTTCGCCGATTTCCCGCACCGCTTTGGCGGGTGCGCCGAGAATCAGCGTGTTATCCGGAAAAACCTTGCCTTCGGTGACGATGGCGCCCGCGCCAACCAGACAGTTGCGGCCGATTACCGCACCATTCAAGACCACCGCCTGAATTCCGATCAGCGAGCCTTCCTTTACGGTGCAACCGTGCAGCATGGCCTGATGTCCGACGGTCACGTCGTTTTCGATCGTCAGAGGAAAGCCCGGGTCCGCGTGCAGCACCGCGCCTTCCTGCACGTTGCTGCCGTGACCGACGACGATCGGTTCGTTGTCGCCGCGCAGCGTCGCGCCGAACCACACGCTGGCATTTTCCTCGAGCGTCACCTGACCGATGATCGTCGCGGTGTCCGCGAGAAAGACGCTTTCGTGGATGGTGGGGGCGTCGTCGCCGAGTTTGTAGATGGCCACTGTGTCTCCTGGGCGTTGTCTTCGAAGGGTGGGATGCGCTCGTTGCCGTGTCGGGCCGCGCGAGGGCTACAATGCGCGCCTTTGTCGTATGTCGTTCCGCGCCTTGTCCAATTGGTTGGCCGCGCGGATTATTGCTTTCGGCGTGTCGTGCGTGCGCCGGGATTACCATTTTAGCCGGTTGCGCCGAAACGTCCTTCGCGCCGGCCGCATTCGCTTCCTGGCGTCTTTCGCTTAACCGAGCATCATGCAAAACGTTCCGACTTCCTTCACCGACGATGCCTGCATGCGCCGCGCGGCGCTCGCCATTCTCCGCGAGCGCGATCCGGTGACGAAAGCGCGCGACGCCCGCACGCTGTACGAGCGCGTGCTGAGCGGTGCGGCGCGCATCGACCCGGAAGTCGCGCTCGACGAACCGGACGACTTGCCCGGCCGTCCCAAGGCGCCGGAACTCGTCGAGCCGTCATCGCTCAAGCGCCGCAGCATGCAATCCGACGCGGGGCGCGCGGTGCTGCTGCACGCACTTGCGCACATCGAATTCAACGCGATCAATCTGGCGCTCGATGCCGTGTGGCGCTTTCCTTCGATGCCCACGGCGTTCTACATCGACTGGCTGAAGGTCGCGGCGGAGGAGGCGCATCACTTCTCGCTGCTAACCGCGCGTTTGGCGCAATTCGGCCACGTCTACGGCGATTTTCCCGCTCACGACGGCTTGTGGGAAATGGCCGAGCGCACCCGCGCCGACGTGCTGGCGCGCATGGCGCTCGTGCCGCGCACGCTCGAAGCGCGCGGTCTCGATGCCTCGCCGCCCATTCGCAAGCGTCTCGCGCAGGCGGGCGACGAAGCGTCGGCAGCGATTCTCGATGTAATCCTGCGCGATGAAATCGGTCATGTGCTGATTGGCAACCACTGGTTCCGTTTTCTCTGCGACGCGGCGAGTCTCGAACCGCATCCCACTTACGAGCGTCTTGCGAAGCAGTATCACGCGCCGAAATTGCGTGGCCCGTTCAACTTCGAGGCGCGTCGCGACGCGGGCTTCGACGAGGCCGAACTGCGCGCGCTCGCCGGGCTGGACGAGAACCCGTCGCTATAATCGAACGATCATCTTTTTCGAATGCGACACCGACCATGAAAGAATCGCGCTCCGAATTCGTCGATGCGCGCGGCGTGCGTCTGCACGTGCGCCGCTGGGGCTCGCCCGACGCGCCCATGCTTTTCATGCTGCACGGCTGGATGGACGTCGCGGCATCGTTCCAGTTCGTCGTCGATGCGCTCAAGGGCCACTGGCAAGTGCTCGCGCCCGACGCACGCGGCTTCGGGCTGTCGGACTGGCCGGTGGCCGAGAAGGGCGGCGGCCATTACTATTTTCCGGACTATCTCGCGGACCTCGAAGCGCTCATCGACCATTTCGATCCCGTCGGCAAAGTGAACCTGATCGGCCACAGCATGGGCGCGAACTTCGCGCTGCTCTATGCGGGCGTGCGGCCGGAGCGGGTACGCCGCGTCGTCGATCTCGAAGGCTTTGGGCTGCCCGCGGCGCATCCGGCGCAGGCGCCCGGACGTATCGCTACATGGCTCGACGACCTGCGCGCGCCGCCACAACTGCGCAGCTATGCGACGCTCGATGAAGTCGCCGATCGGCTGATCCGCACCAATCCGCGCTTGGCGCCTGCACGCGCGCGCTTTCTCGCGCAGCACTGGTCACGGCAGGAAGCCGACGGGCAATTTCATTTGCTCGCCGACCCGGCACACAAGCTGCGTGGTCCTACGTTGTATCGGCTCGATGAGGTGTCGGCGGTCTGGAAGCGTGTTCAGGCGCCCGTGCTGCACGTCGAGGCGAAGGATTCGCCCACACTTGCGGGTTTTGCCGGAAAAATGCCGGTTGCCGAGTTCAAGACGCGCTTCGAGGCGTTTGCCGACTGGCGCGAGGAAATCATCGATGAAGCGGGGCATATGGTTCATCACGATCAACCCGAGCGAGTCGCCGCGCTCATCGAAGCGTTCTGCGCGTGAATGTGCACGCTGACGCGCGGCCGGGCGCAACGGCATCACCAGCACGTCATGCCGTTACAGTAAAATGTTAAAAATCATGAAGCCGACGATCAACGCCGATTTGCACTGCCATTCCACCGTCTCCGACGGCCAGTACGCGCCTGCGCAGGTCGCGGCGCGCGCGCACGCCGGCGGCGTCGGATTATGGTCGCTCACCGATCACGATCAGCTCGGCGGCCAGCGCGAAGCGCGCGAGACGGCCGAGGCGCTCGGCATGGGCTATTTGCCGGGCGTCGAGATTTCGGTGACGTGGGCGGGGCGCACGGTTCACATCGTCGGCATGAATGTCGATCCGGAAAACGCGGAACTGCAGCGTGGGCTCGAAGCCACGCGTAACGGCCGCGCGGCGCGCGGCGTGGCTATCGGCGAAGCGTTGGCGGCAGTCGGTATTCCGAACGCGCACGAAGGCGCGCTGCGCCATGCCGAGGACCCCGACATGATTTCGCGCGTACATTTCGCGCGCTTCCTGGTGGAAGAAGGCTACGCCAAGACCACGTCCGACGTGTTCGCGCGCTATCTCGGCGAGGGCAAGCCGGGTTACGTCGGCCACTGCTGGGCGAAACTCGCCGACACGGTGAAATGGATTCGCAACGCGGGCGGCGAGCCGATCATCGCGCATCCGGGGCGTTACGATTACAGCCCGCTCGAATTCGCCGCGCTCTTCGACGAATTCATCCAGCTCGGCGGCCGCGCCATCGAGGTTGTCACCGGCAGCCACACGCCGGATCAGTATCGCGAATATGCGGATGTCGCGCGTCGTTACGGCTTCGAAGCCTCGCGCGGTTCCGACTTCCACGGCGCGGGGGAAGGGCGCGTCGATCTCGGTCAGTTGCCGCCGTTGCCGGACGATCTCACGCCGGTTTGGGAGCGTTGGCTGTAAGGCGTCCGCACGGCCCGTGCTCCCTGCGTCATCTGAATTTTCCGCACGCGCGGCACGCCTGGGCGCTCGCGTGGCGTTGCGGGTACGAGCGAACAAGAAGGCATCGTCATGTCTCAATTCTTTCGGATTCACCCCGACAATCCGCAGCCGCGGCTCATCAATCAGGCCGTGCAGATCATTCGCGATGGCGGGATTGTCGCGCTGCCGACCGATTCGAGCTACGCGCTTGCCTGCCATCTCGACGACAAGACGGCGGTCGAGCGTCTGCGCCGGATTCGTGGGATCGACGACAAGCAGTTGCTGTCGCTGCTCGTGCGCGATCTCTCGGAGCTGTCGAATTTCGCGATGGTCGACAACACGCAGTACCGGCTCATCAAGTCCGTGACGCCGGGCCCTTATGTGTTCGTGCTGCAGGCGACCAAGGAAGTGCCGCGCAGGCTGTCGCATCCGTCGCGCAAGACAATCGGGCTGCGCGTGCCGGATCACGCCATCACGCTGGCGCTGCTCGAAGCGTTGGGGCAGCCGTTACTCGGCTCCACGCTGATCCTGCCGCCCGACACGGAACCGCTCAACGACGCGGAGGAGATCCGCGAACGGCTCGAAAAGCAGATCGAACTCGTGATCGATGCAGGCGCTTGCCCGGCCGAACCCTCGACGGTCATCGATCTTTCCGGCGGCGAACCCGTGCTCGTGCGCGCGGGACGCGGTAGTCTGGAACCGTTCGGTCTCGCCGCGTAAGTTTTTCGTCCACGCGCTTAAATCCTGCACAAACCGCCGGCGCGGCGCTTGGCATCGCGCCGCCTTCGTCTGCTCTCGCCTGCCTGCTTGATACAATACCGCCCTATGGATGCTTCCCTGATACAAACCATCGCGGTCTACGCGCTCCCGGTGATCTTCGCGATCACCCTGCACGAGGCCGCGCATGGCTACGCCGCGCGTCTGCTCGGCGACAACACGGCCTACGTGCTCGGCCGTGTCTCGATGAATCCGATGCGGCATATCGATCCCATCGGCACTATCGTGATTCCCATCGTGCTGTATTTCGTGACGAGCGGCGCGTTCATGTTCGGCTACGCGAAACCGGTGCCGGTGGCCTTCGGCAATCTGCGCAATCCGCGCTGGGGCAGCCTCTGGGTCGCAGCGGCGGGTCCCGGTAGCAACTTCGTGCAGGCGCTCCTGTGGGGCGTGATCGCGGTGCTGCTCGCGGCTTTCAATCTCGACGAACCGTTCTTCACGCGCATGGCGGCCGCTGGCGTCGGCGTGAATCTCGTGCTCGGCGTGCTCAATCTCTTTCCGCTGCCGCCGCTCGATGGCGGCCGCGTGCTCATGGCGCTATTGCCGGTACGCGCGTCGATCGCGTTTTCGAAGCTCGAACCTTACGGTTTCTTCATCGTGATGGCGCTGGTCGTGACGGGCGTGCTCACACGCTACTGGCTGAGTCCGCTCGTCGGCGTCGGTTACGCGGCGGTATCGGCCATACTGAATCCCTTCGCTTCACTATTCCCATAAAACCATGTTCCCTGACCGTATCTTCTCCGGCATGCGGCCGACCGGCTCGCTGCATCTCGGCCACTATCACGGCGTGCTGAAAAACTGGGTGCGGCTGCAGTCCGAATACCCGTGCTTCTTCGCCGTGGTCGACTGGCACGCGCTCACGACGCACTACGAGACGCCCGAGGTCATCGAGAAAAACGTCTGGGAAGTGCTGATCGACTGGCTCGCGTCGGGTATCGACCCGGCGCAGGCCACGCTCTTCATTCAGAGCCGCGTGCCGGAGCATGCGGAACTGTCGCTCCTGCTCGGCATGGGCACGCCGCTCGGCTGGCTGGAACGCGTGCCGACCTACAAGGAACAGATCGAAAAGCTGCGCGAGAAAGATCTCTCCACTTACGGCTTTCTCGGCTATCCGGTGCTGATGGCGGCGGACATTCTGCTGTATCGCGCCTCGCTCGTGCCGGTCGGCGAAGATCAGGTGCCGCACGTGGAGATGACGCGCGAGATCGCGCGCCGCTTCAACTACCTGTACGGCAAGGAACCGGATTTCGAGGAGAAGGCGCTCGAAGCCGCGAAGAAGCTGGGCGGCAAGCGCGCGAAGCTGTATCACGAATTGCGCGTGGCGTATCAACAGGAAGGCGATGACGAAGCGCTCGAACAAGCCCGCGCGATGCTGCAGGAATCGCAGAGCCTGTCGATGAGCGATCGCGAGCGCCTGTTCGGCTATCTGGAAGGCGCGCGCAAGCTGATTCTCGTCGAGCCGCAAGTGATGTTGACGGAAGCGTCGCGCATGCCGGGTCTCGACGGCCAGAAGATGTCGAAGTCGTATGGCAACACCATCGGCTTGCGGGAGGACGCCGAGACCATCGCGAAGAAAGTGCGCACCATGCCGACCGATCCGGCTCGCGTGCGACGCACCGATCCGGGCGATCCGGACAAGTGCCCGGTCTGGCAACTGCATCAGGTCTATACCGACGAAGCCACGCACGAGTGGGTGCAAAAGGGCTGCCGCAGCGCGGGAATCGGTTGCCTCGACTGCAAGCAACCGGTGATCGAAGGCATCTTGCGCGAGCAGCAGCCCATGCTCGAACGCGCGCAGAAGTACATGGACGATCCTTCGCTGTTGCGCGCCATCGTCGCGGACGGTTGCGACAAGGCACGCAAGTTCGCCGTCGAAACCATGCGCGACGTACGCGAGGCAATGGGCCTGTCCTACAACTGATGGACGCTGGCACGCCGAGCGGTTGGGTCACGCGCTGGGCGCATCTCATTGCGCCCGGCGCTTCGGTGCTCGATGTCGCATCCGGAAGCGGCCGCCACGCGGGCTGGCTCGCGGCGCGCGGGCACGCGGTACTGGCCGTCGACCGTGACGCCGATGCACTCGCCTCCATGTCCGCGCTTCCCGACATCGCGACGTTGTGCGCCGATCTCGAAGGCGCGCCGTGGCCGCTGGCTGGCGGCCGGACGTTCGGGGCGGTCGTCGTTACGCGCTACCTGCATCGTCCGCTTTTCACGCATCTGATTCATGCGCTCGCGCCGGGCGGCGCGCTTATCTACGAAACCTTCGCGGCCGGCAACCAAACCGTCGGTAAACCGTCCAATCCTGCGTTTCTGCTCGAACCTGGCGAGTTGCTCGAAGCCGTGCGCGGCCGTCTGCGCGTGATCGCGTATGAAGACGGTTTCGTCGATGCTCCGCATCCTGCCTTCGTGCAACGAATCTGCGCTGTACTCGTTCCAGAGCCCGCAAAAGCCGGCGCGATTGAGGACACAACCGGTAACACACCCTCGGGTTGGCCACGTTACGAATTGACCGGCTAATCCGCTACAATCGCGGTATCGCGCTTTTTGCGACTAAATTTTCGATTAAATTCATAGAGTTTCATGACAAACGGAACACTTGGCGGCATCCAGATCCGCGGCAGCATTCCTGCCATCGTCACACCGATGCACGAGGACGGTAGTCTCGATTTGCCGGCGTTTCGAAAGCTGATCGACTGGCACGTCGCGGAAGGCTCGAATGGACTGGTCGTAGTCGGAACGAGCGGCGAGTCCGCCACCTTGTCGGTGGAAGAACACGTGCTGATGGTGCAGACGGCCGTCGAGCATACGGCCAAGCGCTTCCCGATCATCGCGGGCGCGGGCGGCAATTCGACGGCAGAGGCCATCGAGCTGTCGAAGCAGGCCAGAAAGGTCGGCGCCGATGCCACGCTACAAGTCGTTCCGTATTACAACAAGCCGACGCAAGAGGGCATGTACCGCCACTTCCGCGCGATTGCGGAAGCCGTCGACCTGCCGGTGATTCTCTACAACGTGCCGGGCCGCACCGTGGCCGACATGAGCAACGAGACCATCCTGCGTCTTGCCGAAGTGCCGGGCATCATCGGCGTGAAGGAAGCCACCGGCAATATCGATCGTGCGGCGCATCTCATCAAGCACGCGCCGGCGCATTTCTCGATCTATAGCGGCGACGATCCCACCGCCATCGCGCTCATGCTGCTCGGCGGCCACGGTAACATCTCGGTGACGGCCAACGTCGCGCCGAAGGCCATGAGCCAGTTGTGCCGCGCCGCGCTCGAAGGCGACGCCATCACCGCACGCCGTATCCATCTCGGCTTGCTGTCGCTGCACAAGCAACTCTTCTGCGAAGCGAATCCGATTCCGGCCAAGTGGGCGCTGCAAGCGCTCGGCCGCATGGAAGGCGGCATTCGTCTGCCGCTCACGCCGCTCGACGAGCGCTACCACGACGTGGTGCGCGACGCGTTGCGCGAAACCGGGCTGCTCGCCTGATCAGGCGCGGCGGGCGACCTTATCGAAATCATCGAGACGCCAGCACCGCCGCAAGTGATCGAAATGAGCCACTTCATCAGTCATCAACCGCCGTTCATTGGCCCCGTCGGCCCGCACGAATAACGCGGGAACGACGCGAGGCAATGCGTCATCAGCAGCAAAGAAGGACCTCATGAACCGTTCCGCTCTTCTTACTCAAGCCAAACGCCTGAGCGTGTTGTCACTCGGCGTCAGCGCCGTCTTCGCGCTTGCCGGCTGCGATACGCTCAACGACTGGCTCGCGCCGGACCGCGTCAACTACAAGGCTGCTGAGACCGCGCCCGCGTTGGCCGTGCCGTCCGATCTTTCCACCGCCGACATCAGCCAGCGTTACGCCGCGCCGCCCAAGGAAAACACGCTCGGCGGCACCGCCGCGCGTTCGGTCACGCCGGCCGGCAACACCACGCTCGGCGTGCCGACAGCGCAAGATCCGTACGGCATGCACGTGGAAAGCGATGGCGACCGCCGCTGGCTCGTCGTCGACGGCCGTGTGCCCGACCAAGTCTGGCCGCAACTGCAGGAGTTCTGGACGGAGAACGGCTTTACGCTCAAGACCGACTCGCCGCAGACCGGCATCATGTCGACCGACTGGGCCGAGAATCGCGCGAACATTCCGGACGACTGGTTCAGAAAGAGCGTCGGCAAGC
Organism: Caballeronia sp. GACF4; assembly: GCF_023631025.1. Classification (NCBI taxonomy): domain Bacteria; kingdom Pseudomonadati; phylum Pseudomonadota; class Betaproteobacteria; order Burkholderiales; family Burkholderiaceae; genus Caballeronia; species Caballeronia sp. GACF4. The sequence goes on along the minus strand of NZ_JALQDW010000007.1, from coordinate 103,730 downwards.
TGATCGACTTCGCATATTCGTCGGGTACGCGCGACATGTTCCGCACGCAAGTGGATCGCGCGGCGGACGGCTCGACCGACATCAACGTCACGCATAGCGCGATGGAAGAAGTGCTGACGGGTCAGGACAAGACTTCGTCGCGCTGGGAAACGCGTCCGCGCAATCCGGCGCTCGAAGCCGCGATTCTCGTGAAGATCATGCAGAAGTTCGGCCTGACCGAAGACCAGGGCAAGAAGCTCGTGACGCAGGCGCGTCCGGCGGGCGCGAAAGTCGCGGTCAATTCAGCCGCGGGCGGCTCGACGCTCGATCTGGCAGAGCCGTTCGATCGCGCGTGGCTGCGCGTGGGCCTCGCGCTCGATCGCACCAACTTCACGGTGGACAATCGCGACCGCGCGAAGGGTCTCTACTACGTGCATTATTCGGACTCCATGGCGGAGCTGAAGAAGGAAGGTTTCTTCGGCAAGCTGTTTTCGAGCAACACGCCCATGCCTACACGCCAGTTCTTCGTCAACGTGAAGCCGAAGGCGGATGCGCTTACGCAGATCGCCGTGGTCGACGCCAACGGCCAGCCGGACAATTCGTCGGATGCGCAGCGTATCGTGTCCTTGCTGCACGCGCAGTTAAACTGAATATTCGCGTATCGACATGGACACATTGTGAGATTTGCGAGCCTCGGCAGCGGTAGCGAAGGCAATGCATTGCTCGTCGAGGCGACGAGCGGCACGACCACCACGCGCGTGCTGCTCGACTGCGGGTTCTCCGCGAAGGAAGCCGAGCGCCGGCTCGCGCGGCTCGGCTGCCGCGCGGACGAGCTCGATGCCATCGTCATCACGCATGAACACACGGATCATATCGGCAGCGCGCTGACGCTTGCGCGCAAGTGGTCCATTCCATTGCATATGAGTTGGGGCACGGCGCGCGCATGCGGCGCCGACGAAGCGAACGTTCAGCTTAACGTGTTGTGGGGCGATGAGAGCGTCGCCATCGGCGATATCAGCCTCTTGCCTTACACGGTGCCGCACGACGCACGAGAGCCCTTGCAGTACGTGTTTTCGGACGGCGCAAGCCGTCTCGGCGTGCTAACCGACGTGGGTGTGTCGACGCCGCACATTCTGAACGTGTTGAGCGGGTGCGATGCGCTTGTGCTCGAGTCCAATCACGATATCGACATGCTCGCGGGAAGCCGCTATCCGGCTTCGTTGAAGGCGCGCATCGGCGGAACGCACGGACACCTGAATAATTACGCCGCCGCTGCGATTCTCGCGGCGCTTGACCGTTCAAAGTTGCGTCATTTGGTTGCCGCGCATCTCAGTCAGCAAAACAATCTGCCGCATCTGGCGCAAGCGGCGCTCGCTAGCGTAGTGGGTGCGTCGGCGGTGGATGTCGTCGTTGCAACGCAGACCGAAGGGTTCGATTGGCTCGCGCTTTGATCATCTAAGCAACTCGCATAGAAAACGCAGGCACAAAAAAACCGGCCCAAAAGCCGGTTTTTTTGTATGCAAGCTGCGATGAAGCAGCCCGCACTAAGTAAGGACTCAACCTTACTGGCTTGCGCCCGAAGCCGGGGCAGCCGACGAAGCGGCAGCGTCCGATGCTGCGCCAGCAGCCGAAGCTGCGTCGCTTGCAGCGGCCGAAGCGCTCGATGCTGCAGCGTTTGCGTCCGAAGCAGCAGCCGCCGGTGCCGAAGCAGCCGACGTATCGCTTGCAGCGCTCGGAGCAGCCGAATCGCTAGACTTGTTGCATGCAGCAAGAGCAACAGCAGCCAACAGGGATGCTACGAGGAGGGATTTCTTCATGATCACGTCCTTTTATGGTTAAAGGTAAGCAACAGCGCAAAGTACCGGTAATGTGTGCTCCAACACCGACCTGGGCCGCTGTGGAGCCCCACAATATTTTTTTGTTGTGAGACATCCTACGGCTTGGCCGGAAATTATAGGCACTTTCGACGCGACCGTCGATAAATCGGGGGCCGATACGTTGTCTTTCTCATACAAATTTTCATATTGCGGGACAGCAAAACAATTAGTTCCGCAAATACTTGGCGGCACATTGGCTGTCAAGCAATTCAGATCAAAGAGTCCAGCTTAATCCAGCCCGCACAATACCATTCGTGCAGCAGCGATGTCATTGAAGAATCATCTGTAAGTGTTACAAAGCGTTTCCCTTCAAGGCAACGTGCATCGGCCAGTTCGGGAAGCCACTTTTTAGCCCTTGCAGTTAACGCTTCAACCTCGCCATTAACAAAATAAGACGTCTTGTCATAGAGCAGAATAGTCTTACGGTCGAGCGTTATACCTGCCTTCTTCGCGCGCTCAACAAACTTTTGCTGATTAAGCGCACGCTCCGGCGGATCAAAAACGACATTCGCTTTCGGCTCACTCAAATAACTGCCTAAAAACGCCGCGATATCCTTTTCGGTCCATTTGATATCCGCAAGGATCGAGCCAACCCGGTCGAGCAGAAGCTGCGGCAAAAGCGCGGGTTTCGTAACCGGCTCCTGTTGCGGATCGCGATAGCGCGCCTGCGCCTTTGCGTTCGCCGGTGTATCGCCCATGCGTTCGGCTAGGTGATAGAGGAACTGCGCCGTGAGTTCTCGCGTGGAAGGCGCGCGAAAGCCGATAGAGCAAGTCATGCACTCGCCTTCGGCGATCCCGTCATGCGCGATATGAGGCGGCAGATACAGCATGTCTCCCGGCTCCAGCACCCATTCTTCCTCGGGCTCGAAGTGCTGTAAAACTTTCAACGGCATGTCGGGTTTTAGCGAGAGATCGCGCTGTGCGCCGAAGCGCCAGCGGCGCTTGCCATGCACTTGAAGCAGGAACACATCGTAAGAGTCGAAGTGCGGGCCGACGCCGCCGCCATCGGTTGCATAGGAGATCATGAGATCGTCCAGGCGCGCATCGGGGATGAAGCGAAAGCAGTTCATCAACGCGGCGGCGCGATCGTCATGCAGGTTCACGCCTTGCACGAGCAGCGTCCATTCGCGCTTCTTGACGGCCGGCAGTTCGTCGGATGCGAACGGTCCGTGCTCCATGTTCCACGTATTGCGAAAATGCGTGATGAGGCGCGATTCGACGTCGTCGAGATCGGCGAGTTCGAAGAGTTCGTCGCGCGACAGCGGCGCCTTCATGCCGGGGAACGCCTGGCGAATCAGGAGCGGCTTCTTCTGCCAGTAACGCCGCATGAACTGTTGCGGCGTGCGGTTGCCCAACAGAGGCGTAGGCTCGTCGGGTAACGGTGCGCCAGGCTTGTGCATGTTGGGACGCAGGCTGGAATCGGGGATGGGTGTTGCTTCAGGTGGCCGCTTGGGCATCGTATAATCGAGGCTTGTATCTTGGAGGATCCAATGAAAATTGCGAAAGACACTGTCGTTCTGGTCGCTTACAAGCTATCGGATGCACAAGGCAATCTGATCGAAGAAAGCGACGAGCCGATGGTCTATCTGCACGGCGGCTATGATGGCACGTTCCCCAAGATCGAGGAAGCGCTCGATGGTCGCGAACCTGGCTATGAAACGTCCATTCAACTGGAGCCGCAAGATGCATTCGGCGAGTACGACCCTGAACTCGTGAAGATCGAGGAACGCAGCCGTTTCCCCGAACCGCTCGAAGTGGGCATGCAGTTCGAAGGCACGCCCGAAGACGCCGACGACGAACTCGACTCGCTCATTTATACGGTGACCGACGTTGCCGAAGACAAGGTCGTGCTCGACGGCAATCATCCGCTCGCAGGCATGGCGCTGCGCTTCGCATTGTCGGTGCAGGAAGTGCGCACGGCCACGGAAGACGAAATCGTGCATCAGCACGCGCATGGCGCGGACGGCCTTCAAGTGGCCGACGACGAAGATGATGATGAAGAGCCGCCGAAAGACGCGGGCCCCACGCTGCACTGATCATCTTGTTTGATGCAGTCCGAAAAGCGCAGCGCTTGCTGCGCTTTTTTTAATATCGATTGCTTTCGTTCGAGCCTTGAGGCGCTGCACCGTTCTGTACGCCCGATGCCGGCAATGGAAACAATGGCGGCATGGATTGCGGCGTAAAGACCGGTGGCAGGTCCGATGCAGGCGGCTGCGGTAAGGAAGGTGGCGCGGGCAACGGAGCGGGGAGGTCATCGCGCGGCAAGGCGGGCGGCGTGGTTGGCGGCACGATGGGCGCCGCATAAGAAGACGCACCCAGTGGTGCAGACGAACCGCTCGATTGCGCAGGTGCTTCGTTTTGCTGATCGCTGCTGTCGCGCTTACGGACATCGCTCACGTTGCGCACGCGCAGCCGGAATGGCGGATGCCAAGAAGCATCGCTCTGAACTTCGAGCCACTGCGTCTGCGGTTTCTTCAACGCGATCGCAACCCGCGTGAGATTCGTCACCACCAATCCCTTGTCGTTGTGCAAGGGCTGATCGATATGAAAGCCGCTCGGCTCGCTGGCGTCGCCGCCATGAATGACGATCACCGGTCCGCGAAACGTCTCCGCCGCTTTCACGAGGCTGCGCTTCAGTTCGAGAAAGCCGTCGCGTACCGGGTTCGTGCGCGAAAAGCGCAGCCATGCAAAACGATCGCGCTTTTCATAGCGCGCGAAATCCGGATCGCCCTGCATGAGCACGACGAGCGCGCGCATGCCCGAACGTCGCGCCGATTCCGCCGCATGTTCGAGCCAGAACGTGGTCGCCACCGCGCGATCCTCGAACTCGCCGTTGCGCCCGCCGGCCGTCAGGTAGTGATTGTTCGGGCTCGGCGCATTGAGTCCGATGAACGCGACGCCGTTCGCTTGCCAACGCACGATCTCGCGGAATGAGCGAAAGCGCGCGACATCGCTTTCGCGTGCGAGCGTGAGCGGGTTCTGTCCAAGTGAGCCTGCATCGCCGAAAAATTGCTGACGGACGAAATCGAGCCGTTCGACCGGATCATATGCGCCTGAGCGCGCCGAGCCGCAATCGGCCCAGTCGTGTTCGCCGAGCAGCATGATGAGCGGCGTGCGCGATGCATCGAGAAGATCGTGGCGCGACTGATACACGCTGTCGCGGCATGCTTCGGCCGGTCCCTTCAGATTTCCGTCATAGACGATGAACGCCAGATTCCGATCGCGGCCGATGGCATCGAGCATTTGCCGCACGGGCGCTTCGTCGGCGGGACGCGAAAGAGAATCGGCAATGACGGCGAAGGTAAGCGGCCCGTTGTCTTCGCCTTGAGCATGGGCGTGCGTGAGCGCGGCACCAAGCAGTGCCGCCGCGCAGAACGCGCGCATCAGACCGCCCGCCGAGAGGCGCTCAACGCGCGTCATCCGCCGCGGACTTCGCCATGTCGTGCAATTCGAACAGCAGTTCGAGCGCATCGCGCGGACGCAACTCGTTCGGATCGAGTGAACGCAGCTTATCGAGTGCGGGATGCTCGGGCGGCGCGTGAACCGGCGATGCTTCCGGCTCGTCTTCATAATGGTAAGCCGGGCTCGCGAAGAGATCGTATTGCGGTGTCGGCTGGCCGATGGACTGCTGCTCCAGATGCGCGAGATGCTTGCGCGCCGCGCGGATCACCGCGGACGGCACGCCAGCCAGTTGCGCGACTTGCAGACCATAACTCTGATTGGCCGGACCTTCATTGACCGAATGCAGGAACACGATGCCATGATCGTGCTCGACGGCCAAAAGATGCACGTTGGCCGCCTGCGTAAACTCCGTGGGCAGTTGCGTGAGCTCGAAGTAGTGCGTGGCGAAGAGCGTGTAGCAGCCGTTATGCGTGAGCAGATGGCGCGCGATGGCCCATGCCAGCGCGAGGCCATCGAACGTGGACGTGCCGCGCCCGATTTCATCCATCAGCACGAGGCTGGATGCGCTCGCGTCGTTGAGAATGGCGGCTGCTTCGGTCATCTCGACCATGAACGTCGAGCGCCCGCCCGCGAGATCGTCCGCCGCACCGATTCGCGTGAAGATGCGGTCCAGCGCGCCGAAGCGTGCGCGCTTCGCCGGCACGTAGCTGCCGACGTGAGCCATGAGCGCGATCAACGCCGTTTGCCGCATGAAGGTGGACTTGCCGCCCATGTTCGGACCGGTGATGAGCAAGAGCTTGCGCTCTTGCGACAGGCAACAGTCGTTGGCGATGAATTGCTCGACCTGCGCCTCGACCACGGGGTGCCGCCCTTGTTCGATATCGATGCCCGCACCCGCGGCGAACTCGGGCGCGACCCAGTCGAGCGCATGCGCGCGTTCGGCGAAAGCGCCGAGCAGATCCAGTTCGGCGAGCGCTGCCGCGACGCGCTGACAATCTGCAATAAATGGCAGCAGATTTTGCAAGAGCGCGTCGTAAAGCAAGCGTTCACGCGTGAGCGCCCGCTCTTGCGCCGAAAGCGCTTTGTCCTCGAAAGTCTTGAGTTCGGGCGTGATGTAGCGCTCGGCGTTCTTGAGCGTCTGCCGGCGCCGGTAGTCGTCGGGCACCTTGTCAGTCTGTCCGCGCGTGACTTCAATATAGAAGCCATGCACCTTGTTGAACTCGACGCGCAAATTGGTGATGCCCGTACGCGCGCGTTCGCGGGTTTCGAGATCGATCAGGAACTGATCGCAGTTCTCCGAAATGTCGCGCAACTCGTCGAGGTCCGTGTCGTAGCCGCGCGCGATCACGCCGCCGTCCCGGATCAGCGCGGCAGGCTCGGGCGCGATGGCGGCCGTGAGCAAATCGAGACACTCGCGCGGCGGTTCGAGCGCTCCGCCAATGCGCACGAGCGCCGCCGTCTGCGCGGGCACGGCTGCCACCAAGGCGCGCAGATCGGGCAGGGCGGCGAAGGTATCGCGCAGGCTCGACAGATCGCGCGGACGCGCCGACAACAGCGCAAGACGCCCCGTGATGCGTTCGATGTCCGAGATCTTGCGCAACGTGCTTCGCAGCGCGTCGAGACCGCTCGCGGCGGGCGCATCGAGCAATGCGCCGATGGCATGCTGACGCGCCTGCGCAATCGACGTATCGCGCGGCGGATGATGCAGCCAATGACGCAACAGACGGCTGCCCATGGTCGTGCAGCAGGTATCGAGAAGCGAGAACAGTGTGGGCGATTCCGTGCCGCGCAACGTCTCGGTGAGTTCGAGATTGCGGCGCGTGGAAGGATCGAGCCCGATGTACTCCGACTCGTATTCCACCTTCAGGCTGCGCACGTGGCGCAACTGCTGGCCTTGCGTGGCGGCCGCGTAGATGAGCAGCGCACCCGCCGCGCCGCACGCGCAGGTGAGGGTCTGCGCGCCGAAGCCGTCGAGGCTCGCTACATCCAGTTGTTCGCCGAGACGCTTGGTGCCGGAGCTAACGTCGAAATGCCATGCGGGCACGCGCGTGGTCGCCGTGAGATTCGTCACGCCGAAGGAAGCGCGCGTGTCGGTGACGGTATCCGCGATAAGCGTTTCCGCCGGACGGATGCGTTCGAGCGCCGTGCTCACTTGCTCGGGCGCGACTTCCGCGAGCCGCAGCGCGCCGCTCGCGAGATTGAGCCACGCGAGGCCGACGCTCGTCACCACGCCGCGCCGGTTGTGCATGGGGCAGAGCGCAAGCAGATAGACGTCGCTTTTATCGGCGAGGAGCGCCGCGTCGGTCAGCGTGCCGGGCGTGACCACGCGCATGACCTTGCGTTCGACTGGTCCTTTCGATGTCGCCGGGTCGCCGATCTGCTCGCAGATCGCCACCGATTCGCCGAGCTTCACCAACTTGGCGAGATATTGCTCGCATGCGTGATGCGGCACGCCCGCCATGCGGATTGGATTGCCGTTCGACGTGCCGCGTTGCGTGAGCGTGAGGTCGAGCAGGCGCGCGGCTTTCTCGGCATCGTCGAAAAAGAGCTCGTAGAAGTCGCCCATACGATAAAAGACGAGCGTGCCGGGATACTCCGACTTGATGCGCAAGTACTGCTGCATCATGGGAGTGTGCTGCGCGATATCCGCCGGAAGCGCGGCCGCTGCATTGGAAGAAGGTTCGGGAGTTGCCGTTTGATTGCCCATCTTGCGTGCGGTAAGTGCAAAGACGCCGGGCGCAGCGTGCGTTCAGCCGCGCGCCAACTGATAGGGCATGAGTTTAACCTGTCGGGCACGTGCGAGAGGAGTCGGCCGAACGGGCTAGGGTCGAGAACGTGCTCCAGTAACGATGAAAGAACGAAGGCGCCGGACTCGCCGGCGCCTTCGTCAGAACCACGCAACGCTAAAAGCGCTGATCCTCATGCGCGTCCGGCCAGAAATCCGACCAGCAGCGCGAGACCTGCCACCGCGCCCAGCGTATGCCACGGCTTGTCGTGCACGAATTCGTCGGCGTAGCCTGCGGCATCGCCGAGCTTGCCTGTCAGTGCCGTACTCGCGCCGTCGATTTGCGAACGAGCGGTCTTGAGCTTCGATTGCAAGTCACGGCGCAACTTGTCGCCGTCGATATCCTTGCCGCTCTGGATCGAGCTTTCGAGGTCATCGAGCAAACTGCGCAACTGGCTGCTGGCCGAATCGACCGCATCGCTCGCACCGCGCACGGCGCGCTGGCCCACGTTGGCTGCGCCATTGATTTTGCTGTCGAGCGTCGAACGTGTGAACAATCCCATTTCCTTGCTCCTTATTGACGTGCCGAAAAGAGTCGCACGACGCGAACCCGCATGTATTGCAGCGTGCCGCGTCTGATGCTCTGTCTACCAGGTTTTTCGCGGTTGCCCGCGACCGATTGCACAGGCCACTGGGCTTCGCGGCCTGGTACGAACCCAGGATACACTCGGTAGCAAGCTTCATTCCTCGACGAGCGCGCCGAGATCCACATCGCGTTCGTTTTGCGAATGGCGGCGCATGGCGAGCGCCATCATCACGCCGACGAACACGCCGAATATCACGATGATCCATTGCACCGGAACCTTGATCGTGAGGAGCAGCGCGTAGGAGCCGAGCATGGCTAGCACGGCGATGTTCTGATTGAAGTTCTGCACGGCGATGGACGCGCCGGCGGACAAAAGCGTGGCGCCCCGGTGCTGAAGAATCGCGTTCATCGGCACGATGAAAAAGCCCGCGAGGCCGCCGAGCGCGATCATCAGCGGATACGCCATCAGAATATAAGCGGGCGCGAAGAGCGGCCCGATATGCACGCCTGCATTGGCGGGGAACATGTCCTTGTTGTAGAAGGCCATGGCCACCGATACCGCGCCGATCAGCACGCCCACCGGCAGAACCTTGAGCGACTGCCGCAAGACGATCCATGCCGATGCCGCCGCCGCGCCGAGCGCAATGCCCACACCCGTCACGCCCTGCAACACGGCCGCTTTGGAAAGCGAGAGGCCGAGATTGGCGTCGGCCCACTTGAGCACGAGCAGTTGCAGCGTAACGGCCGCGCCCCACAGGAGCGTCGTGACCCAGAGCGCGATCTGCGCGAGCTTGTCGGTCCAGAGCACCTTGAAACTGTGCGAGAAGTCGCCGACGAGACGCGTCGGCTGGTTCAGCAGATTCGGGTAGCGCGCGCCGGTATCGGGAATGAACGCGTTGATCGCGGCCGCCGACGCGTAGATCAGCATGACCGTGAACATCGCGGCGTGCGCGGCAGTGTGCATCAACGGCACGTGCGCGTTCTCGACCCAGCGCGCCACGACTTGGCTCACGAGCGCGCCGCCGATCACCGTGCCGAGGATGGTCGATCCGACCGTCGCCGATTCGAGCCACGCGTTCGCCGCGATGAGCTTTTGCGGCGGCAGCAGTTCGGTCAGGATGCCGTACTTCGCGGGCGAATAAGCGGCCGCGCCGAGGCCGACCACGCCGTATGCAATCATCGGATGCACGCCCGCGATCATCAGCGCGCAGCCCGCGGCTTTGAGCGCATTGGAGATGAACATCACGTGGCGCTTTTGCAGGGCATCGGCGAATGCACCGACGAAAGGCGCGAGCACCACGTACGACACCGTGAAGAAGATTTGAAGCAGCGGCGTGACCCACGGCGCCGATTGCACGACGGCAAGCATGGCGATCGCGGCGATCAAAAGCGCGTTGTCCGCAAGCGACGAGACGAACTGCGCGGCAATGATCGTGTAGAAGCCTTTTTTCATGGCAAAACGAGAGTTGGCGCGCGTCGTGGGGGGCGCGCCGGGGTGTGTTCGGGGGAAACGGACAGCCAAGGAGCGTGCTGTGGCGCTTGAACCTTGCCGCGTGCGCGAAAGATTGCACTGTATCGGAGCGGCGGATTCGATGCAGGAAGTGATGCAGCGTGGCGATCGAAGAACGAGGAAAACGCTAGGCGGGCACGCTCGCGCGTGCCCGCCGACCCAAACGCCCCTTACTCTCCCGTCAACCTCGTGCGCGAATGCGGATCGAGCACCTTGATCATCTGCGCGTACACCTTCGGATTGGCCGCGACGATCTCGTTCTGGAACAGGAAATCCGATTCGCCCGTGTAGTTGCCGACGAGACCGCCCGCCTCCGTGACGAGCAGACTGCCCGCAGCCACGTCCCACGGATGAATGCCTTGCTCGAAGAAGCCGTCGAGACGGCCCGCCGCGACATTGGCGAGATCGAGCGCCGCCGCGCCCGGACGACGCAGGCCCGCGCACGACAAGGTCATTTCGCTGAAAAGGCGCATGTAGCCGTTCAGGCCCTGGCCGTCACGGAACGGAAAGCCCGTGCCGATGAGCGCATCCGAAAGACGATCCAGCTTGCCAACTCGAATGCGACGCTCGTTCAGATACGCGCCACGGCCGCGCGATGCCGTAAAGAGGTCGTTACGCGTCGGGTCGTAGATCACGGACTGCGTCACGATGCCCTTGTGCACGAGCGCGATCGACACGCAGTAATACTGGAAACCGTGGATGAAGTTCGTGGTGCCGTCGAGCGGGTCGATGATCCACTGGAACTCGGAGTCGCGATCGTCCTTGCCGGATTCTTCGGCAAGAATGGAGTGATCGGGATAAGCGGTGTGCAGCGTCTCGATGATGGCGGCTTCGGACGCCTTGTCGACTTCCGTCACGAAGTCGTTGTGCTGCTTCTTGCTGATCTGGATACGGTCCAGGTCCAGCGATGCGCGGTTGATGATCTGTCCGGCGCGGCGCGCGGCCTTGACAGCGATATTGAGCATCGGATGCATGAGCGAAATCCTTTGACCGCCGTGCACGGGCAAGAACCGCGAGCAGGCGAATTAAATGAGCGACAACGACTTTGTCGACGAAAGACGAATTGGATAAGAGCGGGGCGCGGCGCCAGGCAAAGTTGAAAAGGCGAAACGCAAGCGCGCTATTTTACCCGAAACGCGCCTTTTGGCCGCGCGCGCGAACCAAAAAGCCGCCAACATCGCCGACAATCGCTAACATAGCGGGCTGTGTGTACCCGTTCGCCATTGATGCGCGACGAGACGCAATACCGACGCGCACGAACCATTTAGCAACACGCAAAGCACCTTCATCCTTGGACACCAACCAATTCATCGCGCCCGCGGGCGGCTTCACGTCGACCCGTTTCATCCTCGTCGAGCCGAGTCATCCTGGCAATGTCGGCGCGGCGGCGCGCGCGCTCAAGACCATGGGCTTCGCGCGCCTCGTGCTGGTCGCGCCGCGCGTGGCCGACGTCAAGAACGAACCCGAAGCGATCGCGATGGCAAGCGGCGCCGACGACGTGCTCGCGAGCGCCCATGTCGTCGATACGCTCGCCGATGCGCTCGTCGGCGTGCGCTGGTCCGTCGCGCTCACGGCGCGCATGCGCGAGTACGGTCCGCCGCAGATGCCGCCACGCGCACTCGCCGAACGCGCGCACGAACTCGTGCGGCATGGCGACATCGCGCTCGTGTTCGGCAACGAGCGCACGGGCTTGTCCAACGCGGATGTCGAGCGTTGCAGCGCGCTTGCCCATATCCCGGCGAATCCGGCGTATAGCTCGCTCAATCTGGCGCAGGCGGTGCAGGTCCTCGCCTACGAATTGCGCGTCGCGTTTCAGGAGCCCGCGTCCGAACTCACGCTCGTCGAGCCGGCCGCGCACGTCGCGGGTGCATCGAGCGATGAGATCGAAGGCATGTACGCGCATTTCGAAGAAGCGCTCGTCGCGCTCAACTTTCTGGATCCCGCCAATCCGAAGAAGCTGATGTCGCGCGTGCGGCGGCTCTTCGCGCGCTCGGGACTCGAGCACGAGGAAGTGAATATCCTGCGCGGCATCGCCAAACATATTCTCGCGCGCGTCAAAAAACCCTGAACGCGACGGTGGCTGCAAGCAACCGTGCTTGCAGCGGGGACAATCGTGCAGAGTTCGTCCGAGTGACTCTACAATCGCCAAAAATATAAGCTTTGCGCGCGCGGTCATTTGGGCTTCGCGCCTGACCCCATCGAGATCACGACATGTTCCAACGACTTCGCGAAGATATCGCCGCCATCCGCGAGCGCGACCCCGCCGCTCGCAGCGCCGTTGAAGTCGTGACGTGCTATCCCGGCCTACATGCCATCGTGCTGCATCGTTTCGCGCATGCTTGCTGGCGCGCGCAGTGGCGCTGGCTCGCGCGTTTCATCTCGCAGATGGCGCGCTTTCTCACTGGCATCGAGATTCATCCGGGCGCGACGCTCGGCAGGCGCGTGTTCATCGATCACGGCATGGGCGTGGTGATCGGCGAGACGGCCGAGATTGGCGACGACTGCACGATCTATCAGGGCGTGACGCTTGGCGGTACGTCGCTCACGCGCGGCGCGAAACGGCATCCCACGCTGGGGCGCGGCGTGATCGTCGGCGCGGGCGCGAAGGTGCTCGGCGGCTTTACGGTCGGCGCGGGAGCGAAGATCGGTTCGAACGCGGTCGTCGTGAAGCCGGTTCCGGCGGGCGGCACGGCGGTGGGCAATCCGGCGCGCATCGTGATGCCGGCGGTGCAGCGGCCAAAGGAAACCGCGCGTGAAGGCTTTTGCGCTTACGGCATCACGCCGAACGCGGACGATCCGGTGTCGCTGGCCATTCACGGTTTGATCGATCACGCATCGACGCAAACGCAGCGTGTCGATGAAATCGTCGCCGCGCTCGAACGTCTGGGCGCGCGCGTGGAAGCGCTCAATGGTGCCGGCGGAGCGGGGCTCGTGGACTTGAAGCGCTTGTGCGCGTCGATGGAAGGGAAGGTGGAAAGCGAACTCGCGCAGCGGTAATTTTTTGTGCCGCTGCGGCGCGTGAGAGCGTGAGTGCAGTTCGAATTTCGCGCTCGCACGGCAACGGCTGCGTGGCGAACCCAAGAGTCATGCACCAGAACTACAACGGCAGCGCGCGAATTCCTTCCTCGTCGATCCGCAGATACCCGCCGCGCGGTTCATCCATATCCAGTTCCCAATCCGGCAACACCCAGCGCGCGCCTTCCACTTCCCGGTGCATCGCCGGACGATGCGTATGTCCGTGGATCATCGTATGCGTGCGGCTGCGGATGAAAAGCTCCGACACCGCCTTGCGCGTCACGTCGTATTTCGGCGATTCGCCCTGCATGCGCGCGCCCTCGCTGTTCGTGCGCATGCGCTGCCCGATGCCGAGCCGCGTCTTCAGCGGCAACGCGAGAAACGCGCGCTGTGCGAACGGATTGCGCGCAAAGCGCCGAAAGCGCTGATAACCGGGATCGGCGGTGCAGAGCGCGTCGCCATGCGCGAGGACGATACGCGTGCCGAACGCGGTCATGGTGAACGGATCGGGCAACGGAAGTGCGCCGGCTTCCTTCATGAAGCGCTTGCCGAGCAGAAAATCGCGATTGCCATGCATGACATATAACGCGATGCCGCGCTCGGTGAGCGTATGCAAAAGCTTCGTCATGCGGCGCGCGAAGCGGGCGCGCTCGTCGGCGACGGCGTCATCCAGGATATCGTCGCCGACCCAAAATTCGAACAAGTCGCCGAGGATGAAAACCGAGTCCGCGCCGCTCGCCGTGACTTCGATGAAATGCTCGAACGCGGCGACCGTCTTCGGAATCGCCTCGCTCAAGTGCAGGTCGGAAATGAAAAACAGCGGGCGCGCGTTGTGCGCTGCGCCCGCTGCTTTTTGCGCGACCTCTTGCCTGAAAGACTTCGTGTCGATCATGCGTGCCGTGTTCAGACCACCACGGCCTTTTCGATCACGACGTCGTCCACCGGCACGTCCTGATGAAAGCCCTTCGAGCCGGTCTTGACCCTCTTGATCTTCTCCACCACGTCGAGACCTTCGACCACGCGGCCGAACACGGTGTAGCCCCAGCCCTGCGGCGTCGGCGACGAATGGTTCAGGAAGTCGTTGTCCTTCACGTTGATGAAGAACTGCGCGGTTGCCGAATGCGGGTGGTTCGTGCGCGCCATGGCAACCGTGCCGTTGTCGTTCGTGAGGCCGTTGTTGGCTTCGTTGTCGATGGGGGCATCGGTCGGCTTTTGCTTCATGCCCGGCTCGAAGCCGCCGCCCTGAATCATGAAGCCGTCGATTACACGGTGGAACACGGTGTTGTCGTAATGACCCTTCTTCACGTAGTTGAGGAAGTTCTCAACCGACTTCGGCGCCTTTTCAGCGTCCAGTTCGATCTTGATGACGCCGTGGTTCGTATGCAGTTCGACCATGATGATTTCTCCGGTATGTTGATGATTGACGATGAGCGGCGTTCACCGAACGAACGCTGCCGGGTTGTGCGTTTATTGCGAGACCACGGTAGCCGACTCGATCACGGTCGGCTTTTGCGGCACGTCCTGCATTGGGCCGCGCGTGGTGGTCGGGCTCGCTTCGATCTTCTTCACGACATCCATGCCCGAGACGATCTTGCCGAAGACGGCATAACCGTTGCCGTCGGGATTCGGGAAGTCGAGTCCTGCATTATCGACCGTATTGATGAAGAACTGCGCCGTGGCGGAATTCGGGTCGCTGGTGCGCGCCATGGCGAGCGTGCCCGTCGTGTTCTTCAGGCCGTTCTTGCTTTCGAGCGCGATGGGCGCGCGCGTGGGCTTCTCGGCGAAACTCGTGCTATAGCCGCCGCCCTGGATCATGAAACCCGGAATCACGCGATGAAAGATCGTGCCCGAGTATTGACCGGACTTCACATAGTCCAGGAAGTTCGCGACCGTCTTCGGCGCCTTCTCCGGATACAGCTCGACCTTGAAGTCACCTTGCGAGGTATGGAACAGCACGGTCGGATGCGCGCCCGTGGCGGATTGCGCCGCCTGTGCGTAGGCGGGCGCGGTAGCGATCAGGGCAGCGCTGGTAAGCCCCAGCATCAGCAATTTCATGAAGGATCGGTCCTCGGGTGATGAATGCAAACGAATGCAGATAAGCAGCCGCAATCGCGGCCGACCGACAGCTTACCGCCTGCACGCGCGAGTGCGCCAATTAGCCTTGTCCGACGCCGCGCCGTGGTCGCGTGTCTCAAGGCTGCGTCTGCGGCGCGACGTAAGGCGCGGTCGGGAACGGCCCGGTTGCGCCGCCGTACGGCGAGTACGAATCGGGTGAGGGCATGGTCGACAGGCCGGTGCCGCTGTCGGTGCTGCCCGAGCCTTGCGCGGGCGCCCATTCACCCGATGGCGATTGCGGCGCCGCCGTGGCGCGCGTGCCCGAGGCTCCATTCGCCGCAACGCCGCGACGAACCGGCGGCGGCGTGATGATGTTCTGAATGGCCGTCACGCGCTGACGCGTGAGCGGACTCGTCGAGCCGAGCGATTGCGCGCGTTTGTACGATTCGCTCGCGAGCCGCAGATAAAGATCGCCGAGATTGTCGTATGCGAGCGCGTAGCCCGGGTTCGCCTTGACCGCCGTTTCGAGCGCGGCGCGCGCTTCTTCGTAGCGGCCTTTCTTGGCGTAGAGCGCGGCGAGGTTGTTATACGGCTCGGGCAGTTCGGGATACGCCTGCGTGAGTTCGGTGAAGGCCACGATGGCGTCGTCGTCGCGATTCAGGCGCGCAAGCACGGTGCCGCGCTTGAACTTCGCCTGCACGTCGGTCGGATTGGTGGCGATGCGCGCATCGAGTTGCTTGAGCGCGGCGTTCCAGTCTTGTCCGGCGATGGTCGAGTCGATCTGCGGCGTGCCGTCGGTGGTGGATTTCGCGAGCTGCGCGAACGCCGTGGTCGAGATGCCGACCGAAGCCGCCATGCCGATGACCGCGATCGCGCCGGCACGCATGAGCGTGTTCCTCGCGATGTTGCGGGAAAGAGAGAAGAGGTGCGAAGGCATGCGCGCGCGAGCGTGAGTCACTTGGAATCGATTCAAGGAATGAAGCAGCGAAGGGATCATAACCGGGCTTGATGGATGAGCGGCCGGCAAGCGGCCGGCAAGCGGACAACCAGGTGTCGAAGCAAGTCAGCGAAGCATGCGGCAACTTGGCCGACAAGCCCGCCGCAAAAGGCCGCGGGCTTGGTTCGAGCGTCACGCGCGAAGTCCGTCGCGCGGCACGCCGGGCACTTCATGGGCACAGGCCCCGGTGTTATACTCCGACCCATTCTAACAAAAGGTCCGTACGTTTCGCGCACGCGCCGGCTGCTTGCAGCTATCCTTTGCAAGTGCATGTATTGCCCGGTGTATCGAAGCAGCGTTGCGAGGCATCGGACTCGTTGGACTTTCTTGTTGGACTTTCCTTTTCAGCCACTCGTGGCCGTCTTCGTTCTGGTCGCATGACCGTCGTGTCGCTTTCGCGAGTGCGCCTTGGCCGTAAAGCCCGCATCGACACGCCGCATGCAATGCCATGCACGAATGTTCCGGGTTCACGCACTGTCTCTCTATGAATTCGCTGCGCATCTACAACACGCTCGCGCGTGACAAGCAATCCTTCACGCCGCTTCGCGCTGGCGAGGTACGCATGTACGTCTGCGGAATGACGGTGTATGACTATTGTCACATCGGCCATGCGCGCGTGATGGTGGTGTTCGACATCGTGCAGCGCTGGCTGCGCACGCTCGGCTATAAAGTCACGTACGTGCGCAACATCACGGACATCGACGACAAGATCATTCGTCGCGCGGTGGACAACGGCGAGCCCATCAAGGCGCTCACCACGCGCTTTATCGCGGCCATGCACGAAGATGCCGATGCGCTCGGCGTCGCGCGTCCGGACCTCGAGCCGCGCGCAACCGACTTCATTCCGCAGATGCTCGGCATGATCGATGCATTGCAGGCGAACGGCTATGCCTATCACGCGAAAGACGGCGACGTGAACTACGCCGTGCGCAAGTTCGCTGACTACGGCAAGCTGTCGGGCAAGTCCATCGAAGACTTGCGCGCGGGCGAGCGCGTCGCCGCCAACGACGCGAAGGAAGATCCGCTCGACTTCGTGTTGTGGAAGCAGGCGAAGGCCGGCGAGCCGCGGGACTCGGGCTGGGACTCGAAGTGGGGACGCGGGCGTCCGGGCTGGCACATCGAATGTTCGGCCATGGGCTGCAGCTTGCTTGGCGACCGGTTCGACATTCATGGCGGCGGCCAGGACTTGCAGTTCCCGCACCACGAGAACGAGATCGCGCAGAGCGAAGGCGCGACCGGGCAGACGTTCGTGAACTACTGGATGCACAACGGCTATGTGCAGATCGACAACGAGAAGATGTCGAAGTCGCTTGGCAACTTCTTCACCATTCGCGAAGTCCTTGAAAAATTTGATGCCGAAGTTGTGCGTTTCTTTATTGCACGGGCACACTATCGGTCGCCGCTGAACTACAGCGACGTGCATATCGACGATGCCAAGAACGCATTGACTCGCCTCTATACGGCGTTGAAAGATGTCGAGCCGGACAATCGGCAACTTGACTGGAACGAGGCGAACGCGCAGCGTTTCCAGTCTGCGATGAACGACGACTTCAACACGCCCGTGGCGGTCTCGGTGCTGTTCGATCTCGCGAGCGAAGTGAACCGCACACGCGACACTTCTCTCGCGCGCCAGCTCAAGGGTCTCGCCGGCGTGCTGGGTCTGCTCGGCCGTGAGCCGCGCGCTTTCCTGCAGCAAGCAGGCGGCGCGGCTTCGACCGAAGGCCTCGCGCCGCAAGAGATCGAAGCGAAGATCGCCGAACGCGTTGCCGCGAAGCAGGCAAGGAACTATGCCGAAGCAGACCGTATTCGGGCCGAATTGCTCGAAGCCGGTATTGCGCTTGAAGACAAACCGGGTGGGTCGACCGAATGGCGCCGCGTGTGAACGCAGCCCTTCATACCCTCTGATCGACTCACCAGGCAGGAGGCACGATGGCAACGGCCAGGAAGACGCCGGTCAAGCGACCCGCGTCTGTCAGGAATGCATCGCCCGCGACGAAGCGAACGCGCGGCGAGCAAGCGACGACAAGCACGCTCAAGAGTGATGGTGCAAGAGCTTCGGCTCAGAAGGCAGTCAAGCGCGCGGCACTCAGACGTAGCGACGGCACGCGTCTGAACGGCGTAAGCCGTGAGGACGTAAAAGCGGATGCAAAGACGGACACGAAAGCGATCCGCGCAGCCGCTCGCGTGACAAAAGCGCGCAGCGAGGAAGCGGAAGCGTCGCCCGTCAAGGCGAACGGACGCGCGCATGCCGGCGATGCCACGAACGCGCAAGCGCTCGTCGCCGACAAGGAGCGCGGTGAAGTCGTGCGCAAGTCGCGCGTCGTCACGGCGGATGCCGAGGTGCCCGTGCAGATCGGCGGACTCACGCGCGAAGTCGTGCGTCCCGATTACTGGGACAAAGCGTGCGCCGACCTGATGAAGCGCGACCGCATCCTCAAGAAACTCATTCCGAAGTTCGGCCAGATGCATCTCGTGAATCTGGGCGATCCCTTCTCGACGCTCGCGCGTTCGGTTGCTGGCCAGCAGATCTCGGTGAAGGCCGCGCAAGCCATTTGGGAGCGCGTGAAGGGCGCTTGTCCGGATGTCGTGCCGGCGCGTTTCATCAAGCTCGGCCCGGAGAAGCTTCAGGCGTGCGGCTTGTCCAAACGCAAGACGGAGTACATTCTCGATCTCGCGCAGCACTTCGTATCGGGCGCGTTGCACGTGGATACCTGGGCGTCGATGGACGACGAAGCCGTGATCGCCGAACTCACGCAGATTCGCGGTATCGGCCGGTGGACGGCGGAGATGTTCCTCATCTTCAACCTGGCGCGCCCGGACGTTTTGCCGCTCGACGACCTCGGTCTTATTCAGGCGATCAGCGTCAACTACTTCAGCGGCGAACCTGTCACGCGCAGTGAAGCGCGCGAAGTGGCTGCTAACTGGGAGCCGTGGCGCACGGTTGCAACGTGGTACATGTGGCGCAGTCTCAATCCGATTCCCGCGGACCATTAGAACCGACTAAAAGATTGGCGAACTATCGTTGATTTATAATCGATAGTTCCCGCGCGCATTTATCAGGGACGGACGCGGTTAAAATACGCCCTGCCCGATGTTCTAGGACTCGAACACATGAAGACCACGTTTCTGGATTTCGAGCAGCCGATCGCTGAACTCGAAGCGAAGATCGAAGAACTCCGCTTCGTTCAGGACGATTCCGCTGTCGATATTTCGGAAGAAATCGAGCGGCTGTCGAAAAAGAGCCAGCAGCTCACAAAAGATCTGTACGCGAATCTGTCGCCGTGGCAGGTATCGCAAATCGCGCGGCACCCGCAGCGTCCGTACACGCTCGACTACGTGAACGAGCTGTTCACGGACTTCCATGAACTGCATGGCGATCGTTCCTATGCGGACGATCTCGCCATCGTCGGCGGTTTTGCGCGTTTCAATGGCCAGCCGTGCATGGTGATCGGCCATCAGAAGGGTCGCGACACCAAGGAGCGCGCATTGCGCAACTTCGGCATGCCGCGCCCGGAAGGGTATCGCAAGGCCGAGCGCCTCATGCGTCTCGCCGAGAAGTTCAATCTGCCCATCTTCACTTTCGTCGATACACCCGGCGCGTATCCCGGCATCGGCGCGGAGGAACGCGGGCAGTCGGAAGCCATCGGGCGCAATCTCTACGTCATGGCGGAGTTGAAGACGCCGATCATCACGACGATCATCGGCGAGGGCGGTTCGGGCGGCGCGCTTGCCATCGCCGTGGCCGACACCGTCATGATGCTGCAATTCTCCACGTACTCGGTCATCTCGCCGGAAGGCTGCGCGTCGATCTTGTGGAAGAGCGCGGCCAAGGCGCCGGAAGCCGCGGAAGCGCTCGGGCTCACGGCGCATCGGTTGAAGGCGCTGGGTCTCATCGACAAGATCGTGAACGAACCGCTCGGCGGCGCGCATCGCGACCCCAAGGGCATGGCGGCGCTTTTGCGTCGCGCGCTTGCCGATTCCCTGCGCCAGTTCCAGGGCATGAGCGTGCAGGATCTGCGCGAGCGCCGCTTCGACAAGCTGATGGCGTACGGCAAGTTCAAGGAAACGCTGCCGGGCGCGTGATCCGCGTTCCTCATGGCGAACTTCGACACTGAAACCCCGGCCGGCCGCCTCGTTATCGAGGCGTTGCGCGGCGCTTTGTCGGAGGCGGCGCTGCCCGCCGACTCGCTACTGGCCGTCGCGCTCAGCGGCGGTCTCGACTCCACGGTTCTTCTCGATGCCGCCGTGCGCTGCTTCGGCGCATCGCGCGTGATCGCGCTGCATATCCATCACGGCCTGAGCCCTAACGCGGATGCGTGGGTATCGCATTGCGAGGCGCTGGCTGCCTCGCTCGATGTGCGATATGCGTCGCGTCATGTCGATGTCGTCCGCATGGGCGGCGAGAGTCTCGAAGCGGCCGCGCGCGATGCGCGTTATCGCGCGCTCGACGATCTCTGCGACGAGCAAGGCGCGGCGGCGCTTCTGATCGCGCATCACGCCGACGATCAGGCCGAAACCGTGCTGCTGCAATTGCTGCGCGGCGCGGGCGTCGCGGGCCTCGCGGCGATGGCGCCGCAGCGTCTTCACGCAAGCGAGGTGCTGCGTCTGCGTCCGTTGTTGCGGCTGCTGCGCGCGCAACTCGAGCAATACGCGCATGAGCGCGACCTGAGCTGGATCGAGGACGAATCCAACGCCGATACGCGTTATGCGCGCAACGCGCTGCGGCATGACGTGCTGCCGGTGCTCGCCGTGCATTTCCCCGGCTTTCGCGATGCGCTCGCGCGCACGGCGTCGCATGCCGCTTCGGCGCAACGCTTGCTCGACGAGCTGGCGGGCATCGACATGGAAAAGGCGCGGCACGCGGAAGAAGGCGCGCTCGCGCTCGATGCGCTGCTCGCACTCGACGACGAACGCGCGACCAATCTGCTGCGTTATTGGATGCGAGATCGCGGCTTGCAGGCGCCATCCACCGCGCGTGTCGCGGACATTCTGCGTCAACTGCACGCAGCCGCCGACGCGCGCGACGGGCACGCGCTTCGTATCGATCATGTGGGACACGCGCTGCGGGTTTATCGCAATGCGTTGTTCTGGGAGAAGGCCGACAGCGCCGATGCACCCGATCTCGACGACGGTCCGAGTCAAGCGAGAGCGTTGGTCGAACTGCGCTGGCAGGGCGAGGAAGTCTGGCGTTTGCCGCAGTGGCGCGGGTCGCTGGTGTTCGAGCCTGCCGCCGAACCGGGCGATGACGTCATCGCCGAAAGCGTGTTGCGCGCCGCGCCGTTGAGCGCGCGTTCACGCGCGGGCGGCGAGCGTTTGCGCGTTGCATCCGATGCACCTAGCCGCACGCTCAAGAATCTCTTCCAGGAGCGCGGCGTGCCAGCGTGGAAGCGCGATGTGCCGCTCATCTTCATCGGCGCGTTGCTGATGTTCGTGCCGCTCGTCGGCGTGAATCGCGAAGTCGAAAACGCGAAGGGGCCGTGGCGGCGGTTGATCTGGCGGCCGGATTTGTTGATCGCCTGAGGGGTGCGGTGTCCAGCTGGCAGCGAGTTTCCAGTACGGGAGTGCAGCAACTTGCGCACACCTCTTTTCGGGATGGTCCGCCGCAAACCCGTTAAAATAGATGCCCAGCCGCTTCATCTTGTAATTTCGGCTTCGATCCGGTACCGTAGCTCGTTTGTCCGCTTGGCGTTTTGCTCGTCATCTCCGTCCAAAAGACGTGATATTCAACGTTAAATCGCCAGCCATCGCGCGAATTCGCTGCGTACCAACTGCGCGACTTTCATGCGCGATTGGCTAACGCAACTGCTGCCTGGTATTGCAATCCGGTACCCCAAGCACGCGGCGGCATATGCGCCAACGCGTCGCGTCGCCAGCTTCAAATCATCCCCGAAGTGATCGGCCACAACGCTTAAAGCGCATTGCAACGAGCGCATGAAGCGCGGTTTTCCTTCCAGTTCAAAACGACAATGGCACTCATCGTACACAAATACGGCGGCACTTCGATGGGCTCGGTCGAGCGCATCAAGAACGTCGCCAAGCGCGTCGCCAAATGGCACAAGGCAGGCCACAAGCTGGTCGTCGTGCCCTCGGCGATGTCCGGCGAAACCAACCGCCTGCTCGGCCTCGCGAAAGACATCACGCCCAATCCGGACCCGCGCGAACTCGACATGATCGCCTCCACCGGCGAACAGGTCAGCGTGGGCTTGCTCGCCATCGCGCTGCACGCCGAAGGCCTCGAAGCCGTGAGCTACGCCGGCTGGCAAGTGCCGATCAAGACGGACAGCGCGTTCACCAAGGCGCGCATCAGCGAAATCGACGGCGAGCGCGTGCTCAAGGATCTCGATGCGGGCAAGGTCGTGGTCATCACGGGCTTTCAGGGCGTCGATCCGGAAGGTCACATTGCCACGCTCGGGCGCGGCGGCTCGGACACCTCGGCGGTCGCGATCGCCGCGGCGCTCAAGGCCGACGAGTGCCTGATCTATACCGATGTCGACGGCGTCTATACGACCGATCCGCGCGTCGTCGAAGAAGCGCGCCGGCTCGACCGCGTGACCTTCGAAGAGATGCTGGAGATGGCGAGCCTGGGCTCGAAGGTGCTGCAGATCCGTTCGGTGGAATTTGCTGGCAAGTATCAGGTGAAGACGCGTGTGCTTTCGAGCCTGACCGACCCGCTTATGCCGCTCGAAAAGGAAATGCACTCGGGCACCCTGATTACTTTTGAAGAAGACGAGAACATGGAAAAAGCAGTGATTTCTGGCATCGCGTTTCAGCGCGACGAAGCGCGCATCGCCGTGATGGGCGTGCCGGACAAGCCGGGCGTCGCGTATCAAATTCTCGGACCTGTCGCCGATGCAAACATCGACATCGACATGATCATTCAGAACCAGAGCGTGAACGGCAAGACCGACTTCACGTTCACGGTGGGCCGCGGCGACTATCAGCGCGCGCTCGAGATCCTGAATGGCCAGGTGAAGGGCCACGTGCAGGCCGAGACCGTGCTGGGCGACCCGAAGGTGTCGAAGGTGTCGGTGGTGGGTGTCGGCATGCGTTCGCACGTGGGTATCGCGAGCACCATGTTCCGCACGTTGTCGGAAGAGGGCATCAACATTCAGATGATCTCGACTTCCGAAATCAAGATCTCCGTGCTGATCGACGAGAAGTACACCGAACTCGCGGTGCGCGCGCTGCATAAGGCGTTCGAGCTCGATCGCGCTTGAGTGTTGCGTGAGTCTTGTTTGAGTGTGGCGTTGAGCGTTGCGACGGGTTCGAGGGCTCATGCACTGTTGCGGTTCGCGTAAGCCATGAGCCGATGCGTAATCGATTGGAAAAAATCGTTATGCGAATTTGACCGACGCGGGCGAACACGCTATTATCTCGATCTCGTTGCACTGCACTCCCGGTGCGGCGAACAGTTTGGGAGACGTGGCCGAGTGGTCGAAGGCACTCCCCTGCTAAGGGAGCATCTGGCTAAAAACTGGATCGAGGGTTCGAATCCCTCCGTCTCCGCCAGTAGTAGTAGAAAAGCCCCGCAAGGTTAAAAACTTGCGGGGCTTTTTGTTTTTGGGCGGTGATCGGGCCCGGTCGCGTGAGATTCAAGCTTAGCTGGCGTGGACAACTTCTAGCAGCCATGCATGGCGATTCGCTGTGTCGCTTGCCAGAGCAGTGCTTGCGCGGAACTGTCTCCCTCTTTTTCAAGCGCGGGGTTGTCTGCGTCTTGAATTCGAGCAATCGCGCGTCTGGCATGATGGGATCGCGTAGTCAAACATCGAAAACGCGCACACGCACACGCTCCATTCGATCCACACGTTGATCGCAGTATGCTCCGGCGGCGCTGTCGGAACCCTTAGCCGCCGCGCACGAACAGTAAGCGCGCGAAACGTCCGCCGCGCAGAAATCTAACCTCTAAAACGCGTGAAGCCGGACCTCTCATCCGGATCGAGCCGTCTCGCTTTCTTTCGCACGTCTCTCCGAAAATCGATGGTTATCCCTCGATACAAACGGAATTATCCTAACGGTTTACACATTTTGTCTCGGAATTTCTTGGAAGACTAAGACATGTCTGTAAAAGAGCTTACGCGTACGTCGATTAAGCCTAAGAATGCGATGAAATTGCACAGTTTATGTCCTGATCGCTGCCAGACTTTTTACAACTGCTAGTACACTTGCTCGTTGTTAGCATTTACATCAAAGCCCGTGAATTTTAGTAACGGCGATTTGGCAGCCGCCACCCTATGGTTCATCCTCTTAAGACATTTCCCAATAACGCTTGCGGCTCGTCCGTTGATATAGATTCAAAGGCCGTTACTGGAAATGGCGGAGCGCCTTGAAAGGTCAGCGTGAAACAAAGTGCTTTAGAAGTTGATAGGTCATTAGGGCCTGAAAGCGGTGATAATGAAAAGCATAAACAAGCGGACTATCTCGCATGTTTGGCAGGAAAGAAGAAGCCAATATTCACGCTTATTTTGATCTTGCGCAGAAAGGCTTTCGATTTTTAGGTTGAGGACTTGGTGGTGATTTCGATGTTGGTTGTGTTGATCGCGCTTCTGGTTTCCTTTGTTTCGGTACTGTTCATTGTTCGCTTCGAGCGCTGGCATGGTTCCTTCTCAATGGACCGCGATCTGGATGGGATTCAAAAAGTCCATGCGGTTGCGGTGCCACGAATCGGTGGTGCGGGCGTCATCGTCGCAGTCGCTGCTTCGTTACTCTTGAATGCCTTTCTGAATCCTTCGCGTAACAGTAGCGAAGCTCTAATTTTGCTTGGCTGTTCCTTGCCCGCGTTCTTGTCAGGTTTCGCCGAGGATCTGACCAAGAGAATCAGCCCGAGAACGCGTTTGATCGCGTCCATGATTGCGGCACTGCTTGCTTGCTTCGCGCTGCGGGCGGTGGTTACACGGGTGAACTTTTCTTATGTCGATGCAGTGCTTGTTTTCTCGCCGATCGCGATTACTCTGACAGTATTTTCAGTATCTGGCGTGGTGCATGCAATTAACATCATCGACGGTTTGAATGGGCTTGCATCCGTTGTTGCGATCATCATTTTAGCGTCGATCGGCCTAGTGGCGTTTCATGTGGGCGACTCGACAATTGTTATTGTCTCGTTGACGCTGATTGGTGCGATTACCGGTTTTCTTGCCTGGAATTTTCCGATCTCCCGAGTCTTTCTCGGAGACGGCGGCGCGTATTTCATCGGTTTTCTAATCGCCGAGTTGCTGATCTTGCTCACCATGCGCAATCCCAGCATTTCGCCGCTTTACGCAATTCTGGTAACGATCTATCCAGTCTTCGAAACCGTCTTCTCGATCTACCGAAGAAAACTCGTGCGTGGTTTGCCTGCCGGTGCGCCTGATGCGGTTCATTTGCATACACTGGTTTATCGTCGCGTGCTTGGCGGAGAATTGAATCGATGCGATTCACGCGCCTTAAGTCTCAGAAATTCCCGGGCATCTCCTTATTTGTGGACGCTGACGCTTTGCGCGGTCGTTCCGGCAACCTTGTTTTCAGAATCTCCAGTTCTTCTCGGCGCGTCGGCAGTCCTCTTTATTGCCACCTATGTCTGGTTGTATGCCGCCATCGTGAGATTTCACGTGCCGGCTTGGCTTCGGCCAGCGCCTGTCAAGGAGCAACCTATTGTCGTGCACGCTGAACAATAAAACCGTCTCTGTTTTTAACCCTGAAATTTTGATTGAGAACACGGACTAAGGCCGACGCCAATTCAGCGTCAAGCCAGTGTTTAACCGAATTGAATTGAACACCCGCAAGCAATGGTTGATTTGAAATTTTCCGGCCGTCTCAAGTTGGCTCTCGCTATCGCAATGCTGCCCGCCCTGCTTGGCGCATGCGCGCTTGCCCCTGGCATGCGACTCGATCCCAAAGCACCAGTCGACTCTTCCGACCCAGCCTCAACACCTGACATCGCGACCATCACGCCGCAACTGGTCAGGCAGCAAAAGGCTGAGCGCGATGCTACGTCCCAAGGCGATTATCGCCAGCTTATCGGCTATCCCAGTCATTACGTCATCGGGCCGGCCGATGTGCTTTCCATCATCGTATGGGATCACCCCGAACTGGTCGTTCCAAATCTGACCTACAGCATCGGCGATACAGCCGGCACGCTGCCCAATGGGCCGGGTCTCAGCACACAGACGGTCCCCGGCTTCGTCGTCGGGGATAACGGCGACATTCAGTTTCCCTATATTGGAAAAGTGAAGGCTTCTGGCGGAACCGTCGCTCAATTGCAAGCGACGTTGAAGCGCCTTCTCACGCCTTATCTGAGAAATCCGCAACTGACGGTAAGCGTAGTCGCCTATCGCAGTCAGCGCGTGTTCGTGGAGGGCCAAGTCAATCAGCCTGGCATCAAGCCGATCACGAATGTCCCGATGTCCCTGTCGGAAGCGCTCAGCGAGGCCAATGGCGTCACCGCCGGCGTGGGCGACACGAGCCGGATTCAGATCTTGCGTAACGGCCGGACCTTCCAGATTAGCTTGCCGCAACTCGCGGAACAGAAACTCGATGCATCGATGATCTTCCTGAAAGACCGCGATGTCGTTCGTGTCTTGCCGCAGACCTATAACCAGGTGTTCGTCACCGGCGAAGTAATGCGCCCGATGACGCTGTCGATGCACGACGGTCGGCTCACCTTGAATGACGCACTGGCCTCGGCTGCCGGCGTGAATCCTTCGACGGCCGAAGCGGCAGGAGTTTATGTCGTACGTCCGACCGAAGACCCGGCCGCGCCGCAGGTCTTTCATCTCGACAGCACGTCGCCGGTGGCACTGGCACTCGCGGAGCATTTCGAGCTGCAGCCAAAGGATGTCGTCTATGTGGACGCCACCGGTCTTGCTCGCTGGAACCGCATTGTCAATCTGCTTTTGCCGAGCGCGCAAGGCGCGAACATCGGGCGCCAGGTCGCGGGCTATTGATCATGTCCTCACGCACGACTCGCATGAACGATCGCACAGGAGTCTCGGGATGATCGACTCGGTTCTCCTCGTGTGCGAGGGAAATATCTGCCGCAGTCCGATGGCAGCGGGTTGGTTGCAGTCGAAAGTGCCGTCGCTGGAAGTCTGGTCCGCCGGAATCAGCGCGCTTGCCGGACAGCCGGCCGATCCATACGCACAAGGCGTGATGAAGGATCACGGCATCGACATCTCATCTCATCGTGGCGCGCAGTTGAGCGGCTTCGACTGCAAGCGCGCCGAGTTGATCCTCGTAATGCAGGAACAGCAAAAGCGCTATCTGGAGAAGCGATATCCGTTTGTAAAAGGTCGCGTCTTCAGGCTAGGTCAATTCAGTAACTTTGAAGTACCGGACCCGTACCGAAAAGAACGGAATGTTTTCGAAGACTGTTTTGACTTGATCGAAAGAGGACTTTCGGACTGGGTCGGGCGAATTGAATCAACGCGTTGAAAGTTATGAAACAAGAGAATCTACCGGTTATGTTGCATGGCGAGAGCAGCGATCAACTAAGTATCGTCGAGTTGCTGGACGCCCTGTTGGATCACAGAAAGCTGATTGCCATCGTCGCTGCGCTATTCGTGATCGTCGGCGCAATGTATGCGTTTCTCGCGACGCCGGTTTATAGCTCGCGCATTCTGGTAGCCGTCGAAGATTCTTCCGATGCGGCCAGCGCTAAGAACCTACTTAGCGATGTTTCCGCCATGTTCGATGTCAAATCGTCAGCGGATGGCGAAATCCAGATTCTTGGTTCGCGGCTCGTCGCGTCCGGAACGGTCGACGCGCTGAAACTTAATGTCGAAGCGAAGCCACGCTATTTTCCCGTGTTCGGTAAATGGATGGCATCTCACAACGACGGACTGTCGAATCCTGGGGTATTCGGTTGGGGCGGTTTCGATTGGGGCAGCGAATCGATCGAGCTTGCCGCCTTCGAGGTTCCCCGCAAGCTTCAGGGACGTAGCTACGACCTGACAGTGCTAAAGGACAACCGGTACAGCCTGAGCGGTTACGGACTGGAATCTCCAGTGACGGGTTCTATCGGCACCGAAGAGAAGTTCAACTCGAGCTTCGGCGCGCTCACCCTGAAGGTCACCAAGCTGTCCGGAAGACCGGGCGCCAGCTTCGTCCTGAAATCCCGTTCGAGCCAACTCACGACCGATGACCTCATCAAGTCGCTGCAGATCATCGAGCAGGGCAAGCACTCGGGCGTGATTTCCGCGACGCTCGAAAGCACGGACCCCGTGCTTCTGAGCGACACGCTGAATGAACTCGGCCGCCAATACGTCAAGCAGAATGCCGACCGCAAAGCGGCTCAAGCGGAACATTCCATCTCGTTCCTCGACGCTCAGCTTCCCGTCATGAAGCAGCAACTCGAAGACGCTGAAGCGAAGTTGAGCGAATATCAAAACAGTCACACGATCGTGGACTTGTCCGAGGCCGGCAAGGTCAGCTTGCAGCAATCGGCCGACGCGGAGACACGCCTCATCGCGATGAAGCAAAAGCGCCAGGACTTGGCGACGCGTTTCGGTCCGATGCATCCGTCGTTGCTCGCTATCGACGAACAAATTGCGACGAACCAGAAGCAGATCGATAGCATCGCCGCGCAGATTCGCCAGATGCCGCTGACCGAGCAGGACATGCTCAAGCTTCAGCGGGATGTGCGTGTTTCGACGGACCTGTATGTCGCCATGCGCAGCAACGTCGAGCAGTTGCGTCTGGTGAAGGCGGGCAAGATCGGCAATGTACGGATCGTCGATACCGCCGATATCCCCGAGCGCCCGGTCAAGCCGCGCAAGCTGATCGTCATGGCCGCAGCGGCGATCGCCGGTCTGTTCCTCGGAACCTTACTCGCTCTCGTGAAGGACCGCTTGTTCACGGGCGTCACCGATCCGATCTCGCTGGAAGAGCACACCGGTCTCAGCGTCTACGCCACGATTCCCGTTAGCGACAAGCAGGCCGAACTCATCCGTAACCTGCGAAGCGACGGTTCGCGCCCGCTGGTGCTCGCGAATCTGTATCCGAACGATCCAGCCGTGGAGAGCCTGCGCAGTCTTCGGACCGCGTTCAAGTTCGTCGCATCGGGCGGAAAAAATAACGTCGTGTTGATCGCGGGTCCGACACCGGGAATCGGCAAGTCGTTCGTGTCCGTCAACTTCGCGACGGTGCTGGCGTCGAGCGGCGCCCGCGTGTTGCTCATCGATGCGGACATGCGCAAAGGTTATCTCAACCGGTACTTCGGTCTGGGGCGCGATGCCGGGCTGTCCGACGCGATATCCGAAGCCAGGTCGGTCGATTCTGTCGTGCATCGGGACGTTCTTCCCAATCTCGATTTCGTCTCGTCGGGCAATTATCCGCAGAACCCTGCGGAAGTGCTCTCGCATAAAAACTGGGGCGATTTCATCTCGGCGGCATCCCGTGCCTATGACGTCGTCATCGTCGACGCGCCGCCAGTACTCGTCGTTTCCGACGCGGAAACCATCGTTGGCTCGGCGGGCAGCGTCTTCCTCGTCACGCGCTCTGGCGTGACGCGCGGCGGAGAGGTCAGCGAATCCATCAAGCGTCTGACGCAGACCGGCACGCAAGTCACCGGCTTGCTGTTCAACGCAATCAAGCCGCGCGGAAGGATCTATGGCTACGGCGGCCGGTATCAAAGCTATCGCTATACCGGAGACGGTTACTACCAGGACCGCTCCTGATCGCAGCACTCGCTAAAGCACGCCGTGACGAATTCGGCGTCGATGTTTCAAGCGAAGCATCGAGAAACACTGAAGGTTGGTTAAACGAAATGTTAGAAAATCTCCGTATTGCAATCATCGGTCTGGGCTATGTAGGTTTGCCTCTTGCCGTCGAGTTCGGTCGCGGGCGTCCCGTAGTCGGCTTCGATATCAACACGACGCGTATCGATGCGCTGAAGCAGGGTATCGATTCGACGCTCGAAGTAAGTACCGAGGAACTCGCGCGCGCAAGTCAGCTTAGTTTCAGCGCCGATGCGGCGGATCTTGCCAAGTGCAACTTCTTCATCGTCACGGTGCCGACGCCAATCGACGCGTACAACCGGCCCGACCTCGGCGCGCTCATTTCGGCAAGCCAGACCGTCGGCAAGGTGCTGAAGAAAAACGACATTGTCGTGTTCGAATCGACGGTCTATCCGGGCGCCACCGAAGAAGTCTGCGTACCCGTGCTCGAGCGCGTCTCTGGTCTCAAGATGAACGTCGACTTCTTCGTCGGCTACAGTCCCGAGCGCATCAATCCCGGCGACAAAACGCATCGCGTAGTGGACATTCGCAAGGTGACGTCCGGTTCGACGCCGCAAACCGCGCGCAAGGTCGATGCCGTTTATCGCGAGATCATCACGGCGGGAACGCACATGGCGGAGAGCATCCGCGTGGCCGAAGCCGCGAAGGTCATCGAGAACACGCAGCGTGACGTGAATATCGCGTTGATCAACGAACTCGCGATCATCTTCAATCGCATGAATATCGATACCGAGTCCGTGCTGCGCGCGGCGGGTACAAAGTGGAACTTCCTGCCGTTCAAGCCGGGTCTGGTTGGTGGTCACTGCATCGGAGTCGATCCTTACTATCTGACGCATAAGGCCGAAGAGATCGGATATCACCCGGAGATCATTCTCGCGGGTCGTCGCCTCAACGACAACATGGGGCAGTATGTCGTCGCGCAACTC
Source organism: Caballeronia sp. GACF4 (assembly GCF_023631025.1). Taxonomy (NCBI): domain Bacteria; kingdom Pseudomonadati; phylum Pseudomonadota; class Betaproteobacteria; order Burkholderiales; family Burkholderiaceae; genus Caballeronia; species Caballeronia sp. GACF4. The sequence continues at coordinate 72,949 of NZ_JALQDW010000007.1, read as the reverse complement.
GTCAAGGCGCTGGCGCAGAAGCGCATTGCTATCGCCGATGCGCGCGTGCTCATTCTCGGTCTCACGTTCAAGGAAAACTGCCCGGATATTCGCAACACGCGTGTCATCGACATCGTCAGCGAGCTTGCAGAGTATCAGGCGCATGTCGATGTCTGCGATCCGTGGGCGCTTGTGCACGAGGTCAAGGACGAATACGGCATCGATCTCGTCGAGTCGCCTGAGGCGGGTGCTTATGACGCGATCGTTATCGCGGTCGCTCACGAGCAGTTCGTCACGCTCGGAAAGGGCATGCGCGATTTCGGCAAGAAGGAGCACCTTCTCTACGACCTCAAATATGTCTTGCCGGCCGATGGTTCGGATCTGCGCCTGTAAGGATACTCACGATGAATCGCTATCAGGTTATCTGCGAAGCGTTGCGAGCGAATCCAGTGCGATGGCTGGTCACGGGCGCGGCGGGATTCATCGGTTCGAATCTCGTCGAGACGCTGCTCAGGCTGAATCAGGAAGTCGTCGGGCTCGATAACTTCGCGACCGGTCATCGGCGCAATCTCGACGAAGTGGCGACCTCGGTGTTGCCGGAGCAATGGTCACGCTTCACGCTGATAGAAGGCGATATCCGCAATGCGCGAGATTGCGAGACCGCTGTCGCTGGCGTGAAGCATGTGCTGCATCAGGCCGCCTTGGGATCGGTGCCGCGTTCGCTGAACGATCCGGTCGCGACCGATCAGGTGAACATCGGTGGCTTCCTCAACATGCTGGTCGCCGCGCGCGATGCAGGCGTATCCAGCTTCACCTACGCGGCGTCCAGTTCGACATACGGCGATCATCCGGCGCTTCCCAAAGAGGAAGCGAATATCGGACGTCCGCTTTCGCCTTACGCCGTCACGAAGTATGTGAATGAGCTCTATGCAGAAGTCTTCGCGCGCTGCTACGGCTTCAAGGCGACGGGCTTGCGCTACTTCAACGTCTTTGGCAAACGCCAGGACCCGAACGGCGCGTATGCGGCGGTCATTCCGCGCTGGATCGCCACGATGATGAGCGGCGAAGACGTGCAGATCAATGGCGACGGCGAGACGAGCCGCGACTTCTGCTTCGTCGATAACGCGGTACAGGTCAATCTGCTCGCAGCAACGGCGAGCGATGATGTGCGCGGACAGGTCTTCAACGTCGCACTCGGAGATCGCACGACGTTGAACGAGTTGTTCGGCTTGGTGCGTGACACGCTTGGAGAATACGGCATTCGATACGATCGGCCGCCGACATACCGCGCGTTTCGCGCAGGGGACGTACGTCATTCGCAGGCCAGTATCGAGAAGGCGAAGTCGATGCTTGAATATGCCGACGGCGTGCGGCTCGACGAAGGCATTCGGACCGCCGTGCCGTGGTATATCGCGTCGACGAAGACGCAGCGAAACCACGTCCAATCTTCCGATGCGAGCAACGGTAATACATCACGATGAAGGTTCTGCATGTCATCAGCAGCCTCGATCGCGGTGGCGCAGAGGCGGTGTTGTTCCAGGTTGTGTCGCACGGGCGCACGAGCGGCATCGAGCATCGCGTGGTCTGTATGCGCGGAGAAGGGTACTACACGGCGAAGTTGCTCGAACAAGGCATCGAAGTCGAAGCGCTGAATTGTTCGAAAGGCCGAATCACGCCGCGCGCGTTGCTTCGTCTCTGGTCGGTCATGCGCGCATTCGGCCCGGACGTCGTGCAGACCTGGATGTATCACGCTGATCTCATCGGCGGCGTGCTTGCCTATCTGACGCGCTTCAAGCCGATTTGCTGGGCGGTTCACCACGCGAATCTCGATTCCGACAAGAACACACGCATGACGGTCCGGATTGCGAAGATGTGCGGATTGCTCTCGCGCTTCGTGCCGGACCGCATCGTGTGCTGCTCGAAACGAGGCCAGGCCGCGCATCAACAGATCGGCTATGACGGCAGCAAGTTCTCGTGGATCCCGAACGGCTACGACATCGAACGCTTCTCGCCGGATCCTCATGTGAGGGCCGCGCAACGACAGCTCTGGCAAGTCTCGGACGATATGCCGCTTATCGGATGCGTGGCGCGTTGGAATCCTCAGAAAGACCATCCGAACCTGTTTCGCGCCGCGGCGATGCTCGCCGATAATGGCGTCGCTTTCAAACTGGTGCTCGTCGGCGCCGACATGACATCCGCGAACGCCGATCTTCTCGCATCGCTCGATGCTGTCGGTTTGCGCGAACGCGTGCTTCTGGCGGGACCGTCGGACGATATCCCAGGCGTCATGAACGCGCTCGATATCCACGTGCTGCCGAGCGCTGGGGAAGCGTTCCCGAACGTGGTCGCCGAGGCGATGGCTTGCGGCACGTTGAGCGTGAATACCGATGTAGACGACGTTGCCACGATAGTCGGTAGCGAAGGATGGGTCGTCCCGCCTGGTCATTCAGTCGCGCTTTCAAAGGCGCTTGGTGCAGCAATTGCAATGATCCGCACGACTGAAGGTAAAGCGCGCAGGGAACGTGCGCGCACTCGCATTGTGAGTAACTTCGGTCTCGAGCGGATGCAGAAAGCGTATGAGTCAATCTGGCGCGAAGTCGCCGCGCGCGCGGGCAAGGTCGTTCCGCGGCATCGCAGAGAGAAGCGGACATGAGCTTCGGACTGGCCTCCAAGCTTCGGGCCAAGCTTGCGAACGCGCATCCGGATCATCGCAGGATAGCGAAGGGCGCCGCATGGGTGTCACTCTTCGTGCTGATGGGCAAGAGTGCCGGCGCCTTCAAGGAAATGGCGATCGCGTATCGCTATGGCGTGAGCGGTATCGTCGATGCCTACCAGTTGTCCTTCACGCTCGCCACATGGATACCTTCCATGCTCGTCACGGTGCTCAGTACCGTGCTGATTCCCGTGCTCGTGCGCATGCGCAACGACGACACGGACACGCTCGCCAACTTCATCGGCGAATTGCGTGGCTTGGCGTGGCTCGTCGGTCTTGCCATCGCCAACGTGCTCGTTTTCGCATCGCCCGTGGTGATCGCCTATGTGGGTGGACCGCTGCCGGAGCATACGAGATCGCTCGCGATGCAATTTATCGTCGGCATGTCGCCGCTCGTGCCGCTTACCTTGCTCATGTGTATCGATGCCGCGCGCTTGCAGGCACGCGAGCGGCATATCAACACGTTGCTCGAAGCCGTGCCGGCTGCAGTGCTCTTTTTGGTGGTGATCCTCAGTACCGGTTCGTCGATCAAGCCGCTTTACATGGCGGTTACGCTCGGACTCGCGCTGCAAGTCTATTTGTTGTCGATGTTCGCAAGGCGTGCGGATAAGGTCCGCGCTCCCATTCGCTTCGGATTCAGTTCGCCGCAGTGGCGGGCCATGGCGCATTCGATCGGCGTCATGCTCATCAGTCAGGCCATCCTTGCTTGTATCGTGCCTATCGATCAATACATGGCGACCCGTGAAGGCGCTGGAGCGGTCGCCACGCTTGGTTATGCCAATCGGCTGATTGCGTTGCTGATGGGTCTCGGTGCATCGGCAATCGGAAGGGCGACGTTGCCCGTGTTGACGCAGACTATCCGTAATGGCGAACGCGAGCGCGCTCGATCCATGGCGATCAAATGGGCCTACGTCATGTTCGGAATCGGCGCCGTGGCGGCATGTGTCGCTTCGTTCGCCGCGCCTTTGATCGTGCGTGTGCTGTTTCAACGAGGCGCCTTCACGGCGGTCGATACTGAACATGTCGCGGTCTTGCTTCGCTGGTTCACGCTGCAATTAGCGCCAGCATTTGCCACATTAGTGTTGATGCAGATGGCTGCCAGCGAAGGGCGCTATCGGTCGATCGCGTTCATCACATGCGCAGGCTTCGTCGCCAAGGTCGCGGCCAACTTCGCCTTCACACCAATGCTCGGTTTGGCCGCGCTTCCTGTAGGCACTGCTGTCATGGCCGGCGTCGTGTTCGTTCTCTATCTTTTCTCCATCCACGAGAACGAGGAAGAGGACATGGAGCAAGAGCATGGAGCCTGATTTCTCGCCGATGCCTTGTCTGACGCGATCGCCGACTTGGAATCGCCTCACCCGCATGCCACGCATTGTCAAGTTTTCTCGATGACGTTCATCTCTGTTATTACCGCCAGCTATAACCGTGCGGCTCAGTTGCCAAGCTTGTTCGCCAGCCTCGAAAAACAAAGCGACAGAGATTTCGAATGGATAGTCGTCGATGATGGCAGCGTCGACAACACGCGCGCGCTTTGCGAGCGCTGGGCTGACCAGGTCGATTGGCCGCTGCGCTACATTCAGAAACCGAACGGCGGGAAGCATACCGCGCTGAATCGGGGCTTCGCACTTGCGAAGGGCGAATTGATCATCACGGTCGATAGCGATGACACGCTCACGCTCGATGCCATCGCGACGATTCGCGAAAACTGGTCGTCGTGTCGAACCATTCCCGACGTATGCGGCATGAGCTTTCTGAGACTGCGCGCGGATGGACGCGTGATCGGTGACCGTTTCGAGCCGGACCGCGAGTTGGCGACATACATCGATATGCGCATCAATCGCGGCGTGCGTGGCGACAAGGCCGAAGTCTGGCGCGCAGACATCTTGAAGCAGTTTCCTTTTCCGGAAGTCGAAGGCGAGCGCTTCATGATGGAGTCCGCCGTATGGGGAATGATCGGGCGGCGGTATCGGATGCTGCACGTGAACATCGGCTTCTATGTTTGCGAGTATCTGTCCGATGGTCTGACGCGAGGCGGCGCGGCGCTGACGGTCCTGTGCCCGGTCGGGTCCGCACACGGCATTCGCTGGGCAATCGCGCCGCCGGTCAACATGCGCACGCGGCTCGTGATGACGTGGCGGCTCATTGCTTACGAGTTTTTGGCGCGACGTTCTGTGTACCAGATCGCGATGGCGTCCGGGCATCGCTTGCAGGTGCTGTTGAATCTGCCATTCGGATCAGCGCTTTATTTGTACTGGCGGTTCAAGTTTCGACGTGAGTTAGGTCGGTAGGTCATGAAAAAAGTCGTTCTCTTTGCCAATACGGATTGGTACCTTTTCAATTTTCGTTTGTCGCTCGCGAAGTATCTTCGGGACAATGGCTGGTCGGTGTTGCTCATGTCGCCGCCGGGGCCTTATGTCGCGGGGTTAGAGGACGCCGGATTCCGCTGGCTTCCCGTGCCGATGCAACGACGCAGTCTGAACCCCTTGCGGGAACTCTTGCTGGTCTTGCACCTATGCCGCCTGTTTCGCAAAGAGCGGCCAGATGTCGTGCATGGGTTCACCATTAAATGCGCGGTGTACGGTTCGCTTGCGGCGCGTCTCGCGCGCGTCAGGCAGCGCGTCAACGCTGTGGCAGGTCTCGGCTTCGTGTTTACGAACGATTCGTTGAAGGCGCGCGTCTTACGACCGCTGGTCAAAATATTGATGCGCGCGACGTTGAATGGCCGCGGCGCATCGCTGATTCTCCAGAATCCGGACGATGTCGCGATGTTCATCAACGCCGGGATCGTCGACAAGTCTTGCATCCACCTCATTCCCGGATCGGGCGTGAACGTACAGAAGTTCGCCCAACGCGCGAAGGACACGAGCGGCACGCCACGACCGATTCGCGTTTTGCTGGCTGCGCGCCTGCTGTGGGACAAAGGCATCGCGGAATACGTGGAAGCGGCGCGCGCGCTGCGAAACAGCCAGCGCTCGTTCGAATTCCTGCTCGCCGGCGATCCCGACGAGGGCAATCCTGCTTCGGTGCCGACAAAAACGGTTGAGGCCTGGGTCGAGGAGGGCACGCTGACTTGGCTCGGTCATGTCGGTGACATGCCGGCGTTGCTACGCGACATCGACATCATGGTGTTGCCCAGTTATAGAGAAGGATTGCCAAAGGCGATGATCGAAGCCGCAGCATGCGGCATCGCGCTGGTGACGACGGACGCGCCGGGTTGTCGCGAGGTCGTGAGTCAAGATGGCGTCGATGGCTTGCGCGTTTCGGTGAAGGACGGCGTCGCGCTGACAGATGCAATCGCGCGTCTGCATGACGACCCGGTGTTGCGCGAAACGATCGGTGCCCATGCGCGCGTTCGCGCGCTCGCAGAGTTCGACGAAAGGATCGTGATCGAGCGGACCGTTGCGGTGTATGGAACAACGCAGAACGCTTGAGACCGATCATGATAAGCAGAAGAGTTGCGCTCAAAGTCATAGCGTCGATGCCTCTGGCGCATGGGCTTGCGTGTCAGTCGGCGGCGGCTAAGATATCGAATGAAGACGACGTCGTGCATGCGAGTGTCTTCGGCGTCGTGAGCGATGGCGTGAGCAATGACACGTCGCGTCTTCAGGATGCGATCGATCGCTCAGTTGGCAAGACGTTACTCATTGGCGGACAATGCCGCATCGACACGCAAGGACTGAGTCTGCGAAGCGGCTCGCGCGTTCGCTTCGAACCGGGCGCCTCGATCAAGTTGCTTGCGCATGACACGCCTTCGTATCAAATGTTGCGCATGTGGGACGTGAGCGACGTTGTGCTGGAGAACGCGACGCTAGACGGCAGTCGTGAGTTGAACTCGGCGCAGCCCAAAACGCATTCGGAAGGCTACGGCATGGGCATTTCGATAGCAGGTAGTTCAAAAATCACGATCAAATCGGCAACCACGGTGGGTTGCTGGGGCGACGGTATATACCTGGCGAACAGTTATCAGCCGACCAGCATGCCGCCTCAGTATATTCACGTGATTGACCATCACGCGAATAACTGTCGTCGACAGGGAATCTCCATCATTAGCGGAAGGAACGTTTTCATTGAAGGCGGTCTGTGGGAGAACATCGGTGGAACGGCGCCGTCGGCGGGTCTGGATATCGAGCCCAATTCGAATCGTGACGTGCTGGAAAACATCAGGATCGTCAACCCTGTCACGCGAAACTGCAAGATCGGCATCCTCGTCTATCTCTTGAAGATTGCCGGTGTCGAGTCCAAGGACGTGCAGATCGATATCAGCGGTCAGCGCGATGAATCCGCGAAGATCGCCGCCTTTAGCGTTTCAGGTCTCGATACCAAAGGTTCAATTGTGAAAGGACGAATCGTCAATCGATCGGCGACCTGGATCAAGCCAAAGCTTCTTTCCGTCGAAAGCCACGATTACGACAAGCGCGGACCGCAGATCGTAGTAACAAACTTGAAGACTATTCGATAACCGGCGCACTTTGCCGACGACAACCTCGCAAGGCAGCAAGCCGGCGCCGAGCGCATTATCCGACCTAAAAGAATTTCGATGAAAGCCAGAATGACTCAAGCGCCGAGTCCAGCAGTTCCCCGTCGCAAAACTCAGGCGCGCGCCTACCTGACTACTCCTGGCGGCTGGCTATTCATCCTCATAGCGATTCTGTTGCTGGTGGTGGTTGCGGTAGGTGATCGTACGATGCTGCTAGATCAGGACAATTACCTGGAGTACTTCAGCCAGACAACGTGGGAGTGGTTCGTCAATCTTTATCAGACACGCACTTCAACGCTCAGTTTTGTCATCAGCACGGTGACGGAGGAATTCGGCTGGCGTACCTGGTTGATCGTATTGAATGCGTTCGGCGTAACACCCGATATTGGTGTAAGACTGACCGTCGTATTGGCGAACGCACTTGTCATTGCGGCGCTTTTAGAAGTCCGGCGACCGCTACTAGGGCTGCTTCTTTGGGCGGTCGTTCCGGTAGCCTTGGCTACGGTCGGACTGTTTCAAATCCGTCAAGGTTTGGCATTCGGCATAGCGATGCTTATCACGCTGCGCTATCAGCGGCCCGTCCTCGGATGGGTGCTCGCGAGCTTCGTTCATACGACCTTCGCGATACCCGCGTTGCTATTGCTCTCCATTCGAGCGTGCGGAGATCGAAAATGGCGAGCGTTGATCGTTTCGAGTTTGACGGCGTTCGTACTCGCCGCCGCGGCGGGCTATCTTTTCAATAATTTCGGCGGCAGGCGAGTCGAGGAATATGCGGACTACCAGGACGATTTCACTATCCGGCTGCTCATCCTGTTGATCGTCTATGCAACGGCTTCTGTCATTGTGCTTTATACGCAATGGAAAGAGAAGGGCACAGCGAAGGACAAGGTATGGACGGAGCTATGCACGATGCACGTTGCGCTCATGGCTTATTTGGTCTTTGCGTATGTGCTGTTTCCGTTTGGGAAGGGACGCGTGTGGTATTGCATAGCGTTACTGCTGCCGTACGTGATTTCGCAAATTCGATTCAGGAACGCGTTCGTGATATGGTGGACTGCGCTGATTCTTCTAGCCCTGTCGGCAGATGCCCTCAAGAATTATCAGGCTGATGTCTACAGCTATTTTCTTCATTAGGCGATATCAACGGCGCGTCGAGTCGTAGGCGCCGTGCGATTCGTGTGAGTCGTAATCTGTCATGTCGTTTTCATGGATGGGTCGGCGCGCGGCGGCATCGTCGGTGTCCACGCCAACGCGCGTGAACAACTCGTCCCACACGCGAAGAATCGTATTCGTTGAATATCGCTCGCGAACGGACTTTGCACCTTTGCGACTCAGTTCGGCACGCAGCGTGTCATCGGTGAGCATCCTTTGAATTGCAGCGGCTAACGCTTGCGGATTGGCGACTGGCACAAGCAGCGCGTCCTGCCCGTCGCGCGTGATGTAGCGCGGACCACTGAGACAATCGACAGCTATGGCGGGAACGCCTAAAGCCATACTCTCGGCGAGCGCGAGGCCGAATCCTTCGAAGCGGGATGACATGACGAATGCCTGCGAGCGCAGAATCTCCGTCCATGGATTTTCGGTGACACCCGGAAGAAAGATGCGCTGGGTCATACCTCGCCTTTCGATCTCCGCTTCGAGCGATGCGCGTTCGGCGCCTTCACCCCATATCCACAGATCCCATTTCGGGCATGCATTCGCAATGGACGAGAATGCGTCGATCAAAAGGCGATAGTTCTTTTGCGGATGCAATCGTCCGAGCGAAACGAGGCGCATGCGCGCGCCGGTTTCGATAGACGGCGCCGACTGCCGGAACAACTCGTCAGGCAGCGGATTTGGGACGACAGCAATATGTCGCATGCCGGGCACCGTTGTCTTGAACGGCGCGACGACATTTTCGGTGAGCACCGTTATCGCGCTGGCATGCGGGTAAGTCAGACGAGTAAGCAGTTTCCATAACGCGGATCGGCCGTCGCGAGATGGATCGTTATGTTCGCAAGCGATAACCGGAATGCCCAAGCCTAATGTTGCAAGAATTGCGGCTACGTTGACATTGGTTAAAAAGGAAATCACAACGTCGGGACGGTTCTCCCGGATGAGCGAGCGCAAAGCCCGCTGCCGCTGAACGAAGCTCGATAACTTGCCGCCTTGACTCCCTGCACGGTCAGTCAGATAGATGAAGCGAACGTTCTCGGAAATCTTGTAGAAGCAATCACCCTTACCGCTATATGTAGCGACCAGCGTGACATCGTCACCGCGCTCACTCCAGGCATTCACGAGCGTGGCCGCGACCCTTTCCGCGCCGCCGCTTCCCATGGAACTCACCAATAGCGTGATTTTCATTTAAGTGATGCTCCAATTGGATGAGCTAACGAGGGGATGTCGCACTGTTGACGATCAGAGAAGTTACGAGTCTTTGAGGACGCTGCGAGTTTGACCACGGGACATCAAGACGATGGCATAGGTATGCAGTCTGAAGTCACGCTTGTGGGCTATGTAATCGCGTTCGCGTAATGGCGGATGGTTTCGCACGATGAACGACACGAGCGAGCCAAGGTGAAGAAAATCGGCTCTGACGAAAACGACGCGATCGAAAGCTAAAGAAGACTAACGATCTTATCATCGGAGCGAGTCTATCGATGTCTTTTGGAATGCAACTTTGTGGAGATGGCGTGCTCAGGGTCCAAGCTTAGAAACTTTGCGGAGCACGCCAGCCAAGTCTCGGACGTGCCACGCGTCACACACCGACCGAATGGCAGATTGCAATATCAGGATGGTTCAGGAGAAACTCTCCGCCCGGACGAGGTCTTCCACACGCAATAAAGAACGAGCGACGCACGATCATGTATGAGAGTCAGTTCCCATCTTCGATCGTTCAAACGGCTGGCGTGCAAAAATAGCGAATACTTACTCGAACCATTCAAAAAAACAGGCAGTGTATGGAGGCGACGAAGTTGATCGTGAATGTGATTTTTAACGTGCTTGGAACGGCGGCGCTGATCGTCGTTTTGCTTTTGGGAAGTATCGCAATTTGGGACATTCTGCGCGGGAAGTAGGCGGCAAGTTCACTCATCCGCCGGTACTACCATCAATCGCCGCCACTTTCCCATGAGGCGTGCCGGTCTCATCGGCGTCATCGGCCAGGCAACACGTGACGCATGTCACGCCCTACGCCGCCGAGCCCAACCTTTAAGACAAGTCCGCTATCCGAGTTAACAATCGGAAACTAATCTTGCGCGTTGATTGTTTGGAAGCAGTCAATTGCAAGACAGCCTGCGCTGTCTCGATTATTTTCTTGCCTGAATTCGATTTGCGTGTTCTGGCGACGCCTTTCTCACGGTTGGCTCACTCATGGTAAGTATCAAAAAGGTAGCGGCGCCGCTTTTCGTCTCGCTGCTCGGTATCGCTAGCGCGCACGCTAGCGAATTCTCCGGCCCCTTCGTCGGCGCGAAGCTCGGCTTGAATTTCTCCGATGCAACCGGACACGATTTCGAGGAATCGACGCACACGACGTTCTTTCCGGGCCTGACGGCAGGCTATAACGTCGATGTCAACCAGTTCGTGGTCGGCGTCGAAGGATTCGCTGATCTTCACGCTGGTTCCACGACCAAGAAGGACGGCGGCATCGACGTAAAAATCGGCATGCCTATCGACGGCAACATCATGCCCTACGCGCGCGTGGGCTTCACTGGCACCTGGCCGGACACGCGCTTGCACTACGGCGCGGGCGTCGAGTATAAGTTCGCGAAGCAATGGAGTGTCGCTGGCGAATACACGGCCGACACGACACACTGCGACGGCGGCCATCGTCGTAACGACAGTCTGACCGTCGGCGTGCATTACTACTTCTGATCGTCACGAATCGGAATGGAAAGCGCGAGCAACCGCTGCTCGCGCTTTTTTTTGCCCCGTCCTTACTTGCCCGACGCAATCCGATCCTGAATGTGCTTCGCGCGCGAAGGCGACGACGGGTGCGAATCCATCATGCTCGACTTGCCGCCGTCGATCGTCGCGAGCTTCTGGAACGCCGTCACGAGGCCGGCCGGGCTGTATCCCTTCTTTTTCTGCATGTCGAACGAGTAATCGTCGGCGGCGCTTTCTTGCGATTGCGAGAATTGCGCCTGGACGAACTTCTCGGACAAGTCGCCCAGTTGCGATGCCGACAGATTCGCCACCGCGCCGCCCGTCGATGCCGCCGCCGAGCGCACGGCCGAGGTCGCATAAGCGAGCTGCATCGCCTTCTTGGTGTGGCCGAGCGCCACGTGACCCATTTCGTGGCCCACCACGCCGCGCACTTCGTCGTCGTTCATTGCGTCCATGAGGCCGCTGTACACGCGCACGCAACCGTTGGCCATCGCCCAGGCGTTGACATCCTTCGTGACGTAGACCTTGTAGTTGACCGGCACGCCATTGATGTTGTCGCCCAGTTGCTTCGAGATGCGGTTCAGACGCTGCGTGTATTGACTCGACGCCGGCGCAATCTTGTTTTCCTTGTCCAGGTCCGCGCACGATTTGTCGGAGAGCGTGCGCACATCGGCGTCACTCAGCGTGAAGGCTTGCGATGCGAGCTGGCCAGACTGCAACAGCGTGTCGGGATTGAGTGCATTCATGCTGCTGCAGGAGATGAGCGCGCACAGAGCAGGCGCCGCGAGCGCCAAGCGGATGAATTTCATGTTTCGGTCTTCCTAGAATTGTTTTTGGGGCGTCCGTGACGCGATGCTTCGCGCACGGAGCGGCATCGTCGATGTCCGTCGAACAAAAAGCTAGCGGAACATTCTGATTTTGCTTACGGACGTTGACAATTCGCTGTCGGAAAAGTGCGGAAAAAGCGGATCAATCTGCGGCGCGCTGGTTTGCCGCGCGTACGCGAGCGGCGGTCGGATGAGTGGACGCGGCGTCCATGGATAGCGCCTGCGCATCGGGCAGGGCGTCGCTTGCGAGTTGCGTCAGCGTGTGGCCGGGCGGCATTTCGACGAAGACATTTGCGCCGAGTTCGAACAGCGCGATGGTCGATTCGTGCCAGCGCACCGGATAGCGCAAGTTGGTCGCGAGGTCTTCGCGCACGGCATCGGCGCGACGCAGCACGCGTGCGCCGCGATTGCCGACATATGGAACGCGTGGCGCATCGAAGCGGACTTTCGCGGCAGCTTCGATCAATTGGGTGGCCGCGTCTTCGAGCAGCACGCAATGCGAAGGCACGCTCACCGCTAACCGTTCGGCCTTGCGCGCGCCGCGTTCGAGCGCGAGGCGGCTCACGGCTTCGAGCGCATCATCGCTGCCGGATACGACGATTTGACGCGGCGCGTTCAGATTGCCGACATAGGCATCGGCGTGACCGTCGGCGATCACGCGTGCAATCTCTCGTTCGTTCAGGCCGAGCACCGCCAGCATGCCGTAGCCGTGCGGATACGCGTTCTGCATGAGCGTCGCGCGCAGGCGAACGAGGCGCAGGGCATCGTCGAACGCAACGGCGCCGCTCGCCACCGCCGCGCCATACGCGCCGACCGACAAACCCGCGACGGCTTCCGGCTCGATACCTTCGGCCGCGAGCGCGCGCGCCGCCGCCACGGCTGCCGCCAGCAACGTGACTTGCACCGCGACGGTCGACTCAAGCGCGGTGGCGTCATCGAGTTGCAGGATGTTTTCGCCGAGGATGTCGGATGCTTCGGCGAGCGTCTGCCCGATGACCGGATGCGGTTGCTCGCCGCCCAGCCGATGCAAAAAGCCTGGCGTCTGCGCACCCTGTCCCGGAAAGAGATACGCGATCATGCGGCTGCCCACGGATCGGCGACGAGTCGCGGCCCGTCGGCGTGACGCAGCATCACGCGTAGATTCGCGCGCGCGAATTCCGCGAGCGAGAAGGCGGCTTCCGGCGTTTCGATCTGCACGTCGATGCGCGTGCCGATCTCCCGCGCGGTTCGCGACAGTGTGTCGAGAAGCGCGGCGGCTGCATCGCGCGAAAGCGGCGAGGGCGCGCGAATCACGATGTCGAGATCGCTTTCGGGTGTGACCGTGGGTGTACCGCTCGCGAGTTCGAAGCCTGTGCTGCCGGCGGGGCCCCAGGCGAGTCCCGTTGCCTGGATCGAAGACGAGATTGCCCGCAGAAGCGCGAACGCGGGCAAGTGTGCGCGGTCCGAATCGGGCGTGCGTTCGAGCAAGGCTTCGGGAGACAACGCAGACGCGATCGACCGTTGATCGATCCACGCGCCGAAGCGCTCGCCGCGCGTCGAACCGCGTACGCCGATGGGAATTGCGTCGCCCAGGCGCGGCGCACGGCGGACGACGACGAAAGGTGAGCGCGCGAGCGAGGTGGCGACCCAGGACGGCACGCCGGGCGCGAAGAGAAGCGAGACCGCGACGTCCGCGCCGCCTCCGGCCGATGACGACAGCGTGTCGATCTTCAGCAGGTCATGTGGCCGTATCTCATACTGCCTTGCGTTCATCATTGTTCTCATCGGTGACGCTTGCTGGGCACGCGCAGTCACGAATCGCGCGACCGTGTCGAACGATGCGCGGCAAACGGGCCGCACAAAGGCCTCTTGCATGTTGCGTCGAAGCGGAGCTTATCGTCGGTGACAGCTGCTTCATTGGTGCGTGACAAGCCATTCTCGATGCGCCAAGCCGCATGGAGCACCGCCCCGACTCAAGCTTCATCCCATTGCTCACGCATTCGCTTGCGCACCTCCACCGACGCAGCCCGCGTGCGCTTCGCATCGGCAGAACCAAGCCGGCTCGACAGATCACGCAAAGCACCGCGCGCATCGTTCACGGCCGCCGCAAGCGATGCCTTCACGCGCTCGATCTCGGCCGCCGAGGGCGCATCCGCATCGACGCCTTCGATCAGTTCATGCAGCAATCCGAGCTTTGCATAAGCGCTCATCTTGTACGACATCGGCAAGACGGTGTCGCCGAGCGCATCCAGACTTTCCACGCTGCGCCGCGTGACGCGCGCGGCTGCTTCGCGACCCATTGCGTGCACGGCGGTGCCGGGTGAATCGAGCGCGACGATCCGGTTCGCCTGATACCCGTGCGCCAAATACGCGCCCGACATGGCCGGCCCGACGATCAACGCAATCACCGGATGACCCGCAAGACGCGCGCTCGCATAAGCATCGACGGCAGCGGCGCAGGCAAGATGCACGCCGAGCAGTTCCTCGCGCCGGCCATAAGCCTGACTTTTGACATCGACGACGGCGACGATCGGACGCTTCACGTCACGCTCGCGATCCGCGTCGATAACCTCGCGCACCGCGCGCGCCAACAGCCATCCCTGTTCGAGGCCGACGACGTTGTCGCGAGCGCGTGGAAAGCGGTTGTCCGGATCGGGCACGACGGCGAGAAAATGCGCGTGCTCGCCGTTCAAAAGCCCGCCACGCGCGCGAATCGGACCGGCTTGCGCGCCGGACGCAGGCGAAGTCAGCGCGTCGATCCAGCGTTCGCCGCGCGAGAGAGTTGTCGTGTTCATCGTGATGCACTCCAGAGCGTGCGCAGCGTTTCGGGATCGATGGCGTCCGGGTTCACGCGCGCCAGACGCTCGATGAAACCGTCCACATCCTCGGTGCGATGACGCGTCGGCACGCCGCGCGCGAACGCCGCCAGCACGGCGTCGCGTACTTGCGCGGTATCGTCTTCGACGAGCGCATCGACGAGGCCGACCGCCGCGCGTTCTTCTCCGCCAATCATCGACCAGATGAGGCGCCGGTCGCCCGAATCGAGCTCCTCGATGCCCGCTTCCTGTTCGATCACCTCCGGCCCGTTCATGCCAAGGCGCGCCTGCCGCGTCATCACGAGTTCGGTGCAGAGCGCCGCCGCGAGCGACATGCCGCCGAAGCAGCCGACCATGCCGCCGATCACGCCGACGACCGGCACGTGCCGCCGCAACGCGACGATCGCCGCCTGAATCTCGGCGATGGCCGCAAGCCCGAGGTTCGCCTCCTGCAGACGCACGCCGCCCGTTTCGAACAGCACGACGGGACGGATCGCGCGGCCCGCTTCGAATTCGCCGAGCGCCATTTCGAGCGCGGCCGCGATCTTCGCGCCCGAGACTTCGCCGATGCTGCCGCCCTGAAACGCGGGCTCGATCGCCGCGATCACGGCGGGTTCGCCATCGAGCATGCCGCGCGCGATCACCGCGCCGTCGTCGGACTGGCAGACGACGTTCTGCATGGCAAGCCACGGCGATTCGAGCCGGTCGAAGGGGCCGAGCAGTTCGCGAAAGGTGCCGGCATCGAGCAGGGCGCGGGCGCGTTCGCGCGCGGTCATCTCGATGAAGCTGTGACGCGCGAGAAAGGTGTCGTGAGCGTTCATGGCGTGCCCTCGCTGGCTTCGACGGCTTCATTCAGGCGCAGCATGACCACGCCGGGCGTCGCGCCGAAGTCGTTGAGTTCGAGTTTCGCGGCGCCGTCGTATCGCTGAAAAAAACGGTCGAGCACACTCTTCCAGACATGCTCGTAGCCGTCGACGCTCGTGCGGATCACCACTTCCGCATTCGCTGTCGCCGATGGCGAGAGCAGCACTTCGAGATCGCCCGAGCCGACCACGCCGACGTGCGCGCGACGCGGCACAGGGCGGGTGGCGGGGTATTCGTATCGGATGTTTTCCATCATCGTTCCTCTTCGATGCGCGCGTTGCGAATCAATGCAAGCGCCTGAGACTGTCGAGAAAGAGCGTCGCCGCAAGCAAGTCGGCGGCGCCGCCAGGCGATGCATCGAGCGCGAGCAGTTCGCGGTCGAGTTCGTGAAGCGCTGTCTTGCCGCTCGCCGATGCAACGCCGCCTGCGTCAAGCACACGACGCGCGCCGTGTTGCGCGACTCGTAGCGCCGTCATGCCGCCGCGATGCAGGAGACAGGTATCGTCGAGCGACGCCATGATCGCGACGAGCGCTTCGAGGCGCGCGTCGTTTTCATCGAGATTGCGGCGACGGGCTGCATCGAGCGCGGGCAGCCCGATTTCGAGCACATGCGGAAAGCCATCGCACGCTTCGCCGCGCGCGCCTGCCACACGGTATCGCGCCGACACGCGCGCGCCGTGACTCGTTTGTGCCGACGCGGGCGCGTAACGATCCTCGAAGCGCGCGATGCGTGCCGCGCTTGCGCAGATCGCCGCGCTGTCGTCGGGCGCATGCATCGCCGCGCCGGCGCACAGCAAGCCGACGATCCAGATCGCACCGCGATGCGCGTTGCTGCCGGCGGTCGCGCGCATCATCGCAATCTCGCCTTCGCGGCCAATGCGTGCAAGCTGTTCGCGTAACGTCTGCGACGGTTCGAGATCGGCCGACGCGCGAGCGATGGCGACAAACGTGGGGTGCAACGCTTTTGCCGAGCGCAACATGATGTCGAGCGACAAATCGCGATGCGCGCCGCTGCCGCGCCGGTCCACCAATGCGGGTTTCGGTGTGAGACACGCTTCGTCGATGAGCGCGGCCACGGCGCGGGTCGCGATGGCATCGGGCACGATCGGCTGCAAGTGGGCGAACCGAGTGGCTTCGCGCGACGCTAGCGCCGTTTGCATCGCATGGCCCATGCTCGGGCGGGCAGCGGCTCCGGTATTGGCGTGCGTTGCGACGGCACGCGAATTCGACGGGTTCGCATGCGTGGCGTCATCGAGCCGCGCCTCTGCGTTCCACGAACACACGCCAGCGGGAATGTCGGCAACCACGCAAAGGCTCGACGCTTTGTCTTCACGGTCAGACATACACGAACCCATCGCGCTCACCAGCTTCTGAAGCGCGCAGGCGGCGCATAAAGACCGCCCGACCACGCCACCAGGTCGTCGATACTGCGTGCCGCGAGCAGCGAACGCTTCGCTTCGCCGCGCCGCACGCCGAGGTCTTCCGGCAACGCGACGATGCCGCGCCTTCTCAACTCCGCCGTCTTCTTCGCATCCGCGCGCATGCCGATGGGCGTGACGCCCGCCACGGCGGCAAGCGCGGCGCGGCGCTCATCGACGCCTTCGGCCGCATGCAGATACGCGATGCCTTCTTCCGTCACGACATGCGTGACATCGTCGCCGTAGATCATGACGGGTGCGATCGGCATGTTGCTTTTTTCACCGACGGCGATGGCATCCAATGCATCGACGATGGTCGGCTCGCCGCCTTTCTTGTACGTCTCGGCGGTCTGCACGACGAGCTTGTGACCGCGCGCGATGGCCGGGTTCGGGCCGTCGTTTTTCAGCAGCTTGAGCCACGCCTCGCTCGAATGACGGCGGCCGCGTGGATCGTGGCCCATGTTGGGCGCGCCGCCGAAGCCCGCCAGCCGCCCGAGCGTGACGGTGGACGAGTTGGCGTCGGCGTCCATCTGCAGGGTCGAACCGATGAAGAGATCGACGCCGTATTGCCCTGCCAACTGGCAGAACACGCGGTTAGAACGCAGGCTGCCATCGCGGCCGGTGAAGAACACGTCCGGCCGCGCCGTGATGTAGTCCTCCATGCCGACCTCGCTGCCGAAGCAGTGCACGCTCTGCACCCAGCCGCTTTCGATCGCGGGGATCAAGGTCGGATGCGGATTGAGCGCCCAGTGCGTGCAGATCTTTCCCTTCAGCCCGAGCGATTCGCCATATGTCGGCAGCAGAAGTTCGATGGCCGCCGTATCGAAACCGATGCCGTGATTCAGCGACGTCACGCCGTAGCGGTCGTAGATGCCGCGAATGGTCATCATCGCCATGAGAATCTGCAACTCGCCGATATGCCGCGGATCGCGCGTGAAGAGCGGCTCGACGGCGAACGGGCGGTCTGCCTTCACGACGACATCGATCCACGAACCGGGGATATCGACGCGCGGCAGTTCATCGACGATCTCGTTGACCTGCGCGATCACGATGCCATGTCTGAACGCGGTGGCCTCGACGATGGTAGGCGTGTCTTCGGTGTTCGCGCCCGTGTAGAGATTGCCGTGCCGGTCTGCCTGCACCGCGCACACGAGCGCCACCTGCGGCGTGAGGTCGATGAACATGCGCGCATACAGTTCGATATACGTATAGATCGCGCCGATCTCGAGTTGTCCGTCTTCGAGCAGTTGCGCGACGCGCAGACTTTGCGGACCGGCGAACGCGAAATCGACCTTGCGCGCGATGCCCTGTTCGAACAGCGCGA
This sequence comes from Caballeronia sp. GACF4, assembly GCF_023631025.1. Classification (NCBI taxonomy): domain Bacteria; kingdom Pseudomonadati; phylum Pseudomonadota; class Betaproteobacteria; order Burkholderiales; family Burkholderiaceae; genus Caballeronia; species Caballeronia sp. GACF4. The sequence continues at coordinate 54,688 of NZ_JALQDW010000007.1, read as the reverse complement.
GATGGTCCGGGCGGCTGATGCTCGAAATCAGCAGATGAACGTCGTGCACGCGTTCGGGATCGAGTCTGGCGAAGGCGCGCGAGAGGAAGTCGGCCTGTTTCTGGTTGTTGCCTTCGAGCGCCACGCGGTCGCCCGTGACGATCAGCGCGTGCAAGGCATCGACGATACGGTCGGTCGCGAGCACCGAGCCGTCGAGCCACGGTTCGATCAGCTTGAGGCGGCGCGCTTTTTCCTGCGCGCGCGTGTTCCACTGCCGGGTTTGCGGGCTCGTGTCGCGCGCGGGCGACGTGGCAGGCGTCGGGGACGAGTTCATCGATCCTCCTTCAAAGAGGTTGCAGAAGCCGTTGCGGGCGCGGCGCGCGGGCGGCGCTTCTTCTTGACATGGCTCGCCGCGGCAAGCGCTTGCGCATCGGCGAGAAAGCGGTGGATCAAATCGCCTGTCGCAAGCAGATGACGCGCGACGAGCGTTTGCGCCTGTTCGATATCGCGGGCGACGAGCGCGGCAAGAATCGCGCGATGCTCCGCATCCGACGAATCCTTGTGAATCGGCAAGCCGAGCTTCAGCCGCAAATAACGTTCGCCGCGCCGATGCATCTGGCCGATCAGCTCCATCAGACGCGGCCGGTCCGCGGGCGCGTAAAGGCTCATATGGAACTGCTCGTTGCGCACGACGTAGAGCGCCGGGTCCGGCTCGCTTTCCGCCGCTTCGAGCAGACGTTGCGATTCGGCGAGCGTTTGCGCCGTGTGATGTTCGAGCGCGATGCCGATCGCCAAGCTTTCGAGCGACGCGCGTATCTCGTAGATCTCGCGCGCCTCGTCGGCCGATTGCAGGCTGACGGCCGCGCCACGATTCGGCTCGATGGTCACCCAGCCTTCGCTTTCGAGCTGCCGGAACGCTTCGCGCACCGGAATCGCGCTCACCGAAAACTGCCGTGCGATGGCGTCCTGGCGCAGCGGTTCGCCCGGCAACAACGCACCTTCGACGATAGCCGTGCGCAACGCATCCGCGATGAAGCGCGACGTGCTCTGGCGCGGTTCGAACTGTGCGTGACGAAACGATGCAAGTGGCTGCGCTGCGTCGGAAGTGGAGAGATCTGTCGGCATGGCTAGGTGTAAGTGCGGACTTGCCGCGTGTCGATGTTCAAATATTATATATAAAACGATGCGCGACTTCACAGAAGGTGCTTTCCCTAAGCTGGGAGCGGCTGACAAGAATCGAGAGCGCGCGTGTATCGATGATTCTTTTCCGGAGACATGGCCATGCCAACCACGGTGGACCGAGAGTTACGCGCCTCGCGCCCGATCAAAACCCCGCTCAACCGCTCGCAGATCACCGGCTTCTGGGGTGCGTGGGCCGGCTGGACGCTCGACGGAATGGATTCGTTCATCTACGCGCTCGTGCTTGCGCCCGCGCTCACCGAACTGCTGCCGCGTTCGGGCTACGCGGCCACGCCCGCGAACGTCGGTCTTGCAGGCTCCATACTCTTCGCGCTCTTTCTGGTCGGATGGGGACTGTCGTTCATCTGGGGACCGCTCGCCGATCGCTTCGGGCGCACCAAGGTGCTCGCCGCGACCATTTTCACGTTCGCGATTTTCACGGGGCTGGCCGCGACATCGCATTCGGTTTGGGAGTTGGGCATTTATCGCTTCTTTGCGGGCGTCGGCATAGGCGGGGAGTGGGCGCTTGCCGGAACCTACGTCGCCGAGGCATGGCCGGAAGATCGTCGCAAGATGGGTGCGGGTTATCTGCAAACCGGCTATTACGCGGGCTTCTTTCTGGCGGCCGCGCTCAACTACACGATCGGCGCGGCATTCGGCTGGCGCGCGATGTTTCTGGTTGGACTGTTCCCGGTCGTCGTATCGATTCTCGTGCTCTTGCGCGTGAAGGAAACCGACAAGTGGCAGCGCGCCGAAGCGACGAGCGCGCCTGCCGTCAAGCAGCACGGTTCGTTGCGCACGATCTTCTCGCCGCAGTATCGCAAGCGCACGATCGTCGCGGCGGTGCTGCTGACCGTGGCGATCATCGGTCTGTGGGCGGGCGCGGTGTATGAACCGTCGGCAGTCATTCAGCTTGCGACGAAGGCCGGCATGAGCAAGCCCGAAGCCGCGCGCATGGCGTCGATCGCGACGGGCTTGCTGTCCATCGGCACGATCTTCGGCTGTCTCGCCTTGCCGCCGATGGCTGAGCGCATCGGCCGGCGCAAGACGCTCGCGGTGTATTTCGTCGGCATGGCGGCTTCCATTGCGCTGTCGTTCGGCTGGGCGTTCTATCTGCCGAACGGGCTCGTGCCGTTTATTGCGCTGCTCGTCGTGCTCGGCTTCTTCGGCGGCAACTTCGCGCTCTTCAGCCTGTGGCTGCCGGAACAGTTCGAAACGCGCGTCCGGGCGACGGCGTTCGCATTCTGCACGTCGGTGGGACGCTTCTTCGGCGCGATCGTGAACTTCGGCATTGGCGCGATGGTGCTGCATATGAAGACGCTCGGCGTGCCGATCGCGCTCACGGGTATCGCGTTTCTCATCGGCCTCGCGGTGATTCCGCTCGCGCCTGAAACGCGCGGACAGGAACTGCCCAATTAGTGCCCGTTGCACGGTCCCTGACGGCGGCTTTCACGAGCCGCCGTTTCTCATTGGCGCGCGGCGTGCATGATCCTTACTCTCCGTAATCATTTGCCTGGTAGGCATTGGTAATGGGACGTTACCAAGTGGCACACAAGCAAAGGCGTTCGTTCGATATAGTCCACTCAACACAACAAACATCCCATCGAGGTGGGCTTCACATGAACAAGGTATTGAGGACATCCGCGCTCGCAGGAGCGTTCGTCATCGGTGGTATGACGCTGTCCGGCGCGGCCATGGCGGGCGTTTCCGTCGGCATCAATCTCGGCGTGCCCGCGCCCGTGTACGTTGCGCCGGCGCCGGTCTATGCGCCTCCGCCTCCGCCCGTGGTCTATGCGCCGCCGCCTCCGCCGGTTTATGCGCAACCGGCTATCGTGATCGGATGGCATGGCGACCAGTACTGGGATGGCCATCGCTACTGGAACCGCGACGAGTGGAACCACGGTCACGGCGGTCACGGATACGGCGGCCGCGACTACGATCATCACGATCACGGTCATCACGACCATTGAGCGAACGTCGCGCTAAGAGAAAACCACCCGGTCGAAGGGTGGCTTTTTATTTGTCGCCGCGCGGCAGCGTGTAACAAAAGGTAAGGTTTCTCCTGACGAGAGCCACGCCATGGGAAGAACTTACAAAGCTGAAATATTGCGCTGAAAGGCGTCCGTTATATTTTGTCGCAAGCCAATCAAAACAAAACGAGGACCACGCGATGAAAGTGAATGTCATGGGGCGAGTGCTGGGCGGCATGTTGATCGTGACCGCGTCAGCGATAAGTGGCACCGCGCACGCCGATGTACACGTAGGCGTGAACGTCGGCATCCCCGCGCCGGTGTACGTTGCACCCGCGCCTGTGTACGCGCCGCCTCCGCCGCCTGTGATTTATCAGCCGGCTCCGGTTTATGCGCGTCCGCCCGTGGTCATCGGCTGGTATGGAAACCGGTATTGGGATGGGCGCCGTTACTGGAATCGGAACGACTGGAACCGTTATCACGGCCACGGTTACGGGCATGGCTACAATCGCGGGCCGCAACACGGACACGGTAACGGGTACGGACACGGCAATGGTCATGGCAACGGACATGGTGGTCCGCATGGCAGGCATTGAACGCGCTGGTCCAGTGTGGCTGCCGAGTCGGCAGATATAGCGGGCCTTTAGACGACGCTACCAAAGGCGTTCTTCACAAAGCCAACGTTCCCGAAGGCGAGGTTCACGAAGATCACGCCCGCATGCATGGCGCTGTGTAAGCGGCTGTCACGACGCCAGCACTTGCAAAAACCCGAACACAAAAGCAAAAGGGCCGCTCTCGCAAGAGAGCAGCCCTCTGCACATGATCGAGCGCCGCAGGCGTTATTCGGTCACGCCCGCCATGCCGCCGACCACCGCATTGAATCCCGCATCGACGTGCACGATTTCCGCGCTCACGCCGGCCGCGAGATCCGACAGCAAGAACGCCGCCACGTTACCCACCTGTTCGATCGTCACGTTGCGCTTGAGCGGCGCGTTGTTTTCGACGAAATCGAGAATCTTGCCGAAGCCCTTGATGCCGCTGGCCGCGAGCGTCTTGATGGGACCGGCCGAGATGCCGTTCACGCGCACGCCGTTGTTGCCCATCGAAGCCGCGAGATAGCGCACGCTTGCTTCGAGCGATGCCTTGGCAAGACCCATCGTGTTGTAGTTGGGAATCGCGCGCTCGGCGCCGAGGTAGCTCAACGTGAGCAGCGACGAACTGTCCGACAGCATCGACTTGGCCGCCTTGGCGAGCGCCGGAAAGCTGTACGCCGAAATGTCGTGCGCGATACGGAAGTTTTCGCGCGTCATGCCGTCGAGGAAGTCGCCCGCGATCGCTTCACGCGGCGCGAAGCCGATGGAATGCACGAGACCGTCGAGCGAATCCCAGCGTTCCTTGAGCGACGCGAAGAGTGCGTCGATGTCGGCGTCGTTCGCGACATCGCACGGAAAGATCAGATCGCTTTCGAATTCGGTTGCGAATTCGGTGATGCGATCCTTGAAACGCTCGCCGACATAGGTGAACGCCAGCTCCGCGCCTTCGCGCTTGCAGGCCTGTGCGATGCCGTAGGCAATCGAACGGTTCGACAGCAAGCCCGTCAGCAGAATTCGTTTTCCAGCGAGAAAGCCCATGAATGCTCCTTTGAAGTCAATGTCGCGCACGGTGGCGAACGAGCCGCATCTGCCCGCGCCGCGTGAGCCTCAAGCGCGTGCGGCGCAATTGACCCACGGTCGCACGGCTTTTGATTTGGGTAGAATTCTCTCACATCGCAATGGCCTGCCCGACCCGAACGTCGATTGCGCGATACCCGGCGCCCAAGGAGCTTATGACGACTCGCACGACGATCCGCCCAACCCGCGCATGGCGCATGGCCATTGCGCTCGCGCTGGCCGGATCGATCGTCTCGGGCGCGAACCAGGCCGAGGCGGCGCACGCCTACGCACAGTACGGCGAGCCGAAATATCCGGCCGGCTTCAGTCACTTCGATTACGTCAATCCCGACGCGCCGCGCGACGGCACGCTCGTACTCGCCAATCCGAACCGCCTGACGAGCTTCGACAAATTCAATCCGTTCACCTTGCGCGGTAATCCCGCGCCGGGGCTCTCGCTGATGTTCGAAAGCCTGACCACCGGCAGTCTCGATGAAGTATCGACCGGTTATGGCTTGCTTGCCGACGACATCGCCGTCGCGCCCGATGGCCTGTCCACCACGTTCCACATCAACCCGAAAGCGCATTTCTCGAATGGCGATCCCGTTACCGCCGAGGACGTCAAGTTCTCGTTCGAGACGCTGAAAAGCCCGCTCGCCGCGCCGCAGTTCTCCGTGTACTTCGGGCAGATCGCGCGCGCGGTCGTGGTGGATGCATCGACCATTCGCTTCGAATTCAAGACCGCGACGCGCGAGATGCCGTTGCTCGCGGGCGGCATTCCCGTGTTTTCGCGCAAATGGGGAGTGAAGCCCGACGGCACGCGTATTCCGTTCGATCAACTCGCGTTTCAGAAGCCGATCGGCAGCGGCGCGTATTTGATCGACCAATACGACAACGGCCGCACCATCTCGTACAAGCGCAACCCGAACTACTGGGGCGCGGCGTTGCCGGTGCGCATGGGCTTGTTCAATTTCGCGCAGATTCACTACAAGCTGTATTCGGACCCGGTCGCGCGGCTCGAAGCCTTCAAGGCGGGCGAGTACGACGTGCTCGTCGAATACGTTGCGCGAAGCTGGGTGCGGCGCGATATCGGCAAGCGCTTCGACAGCGGCGAACTCATCAAGCGCGAATTCCCGCAGCATAACGGCACCGGCATGCAGGGCTTTTTCATGAACACGCGCCGGCCGCTCTTCAAGGACGTGCGCGTGCGTCAGGCGCTCGATCTCGCGCTCGACTTCGAGTGGCTCAACCGGCAACTGTTCTTCAATCAGTACAGGCGCATCGACAGCTTCTTCGTCAATACGGACTTGCAGGCGAAGGGCAAGCCGAGCGACGGCGAACTCGCCATTCTCGATCCGCTCAAAAAGGACCTCGATGCGTCCGTGTTCGGCGAGATGCCGCGTCAGCCCGACACCGATCCGCCCGGATCGCTGCGCGCCAACCTCATCAAGGCGCGCGGATTGCTCGCCGAGGCGGGCTGGACGTATCGCGATGGCGCGCTGCGCAATGCGAAGGGCGAGCCCTTCGTGTTCGAGATTCTCGACGATACGGGCGGCGGCGCCTCCATGGAACCGGTCGCCGCCGCGTTCGGGCGCAATTTGCAAAAGCTCGGCATCACGATGAACTTTCGCACTGTCGACTACGCGCTGATCCAAAAACGGCTCGACGCGTTCGATTTCGACGTCACGAGCGTGCGCATGCCCGACGTGCAGATTCCCGGCACGGAGCAAGTCTCGCGCTTCGGCAGCAAGTCCGCGGACGAGCAAGGCTCCGACAATCTCGCCGGCGTGAAGTCGAAGGCGGTCGACGCGATTCTGCAAAAAGTGGTGGGCGCGCAGACGCGCGAACAGCTAGTCGATGCCACTCACGCGCTCGATCGCGTGCTGATGAATGGCTATTACGTGGTGCCGCATTGGTATTCGGCGACGCATCGGGTGGCGTATCGCAATACGCTTCAGTACCCCGCGACCTTGCCGCTCTACTACACGGCGGAAGAGTGGGTAGTGTCGGCGTGGTGGGCGAAAGCCGCCGCGTCGAAATAACAGGACCGCGCGCCATGTGGAGTTACATACTCAAACGCATTCTGTTGATGATCCCGACGCTCATCGGCGTGCTCACGCTGACCTTCGTCGTGATTCAGTTCGTGCCGGGCGGGCCCGTCGAGCAGGCGGTGCACGATCTGCGGCGCGGCAACGCGGAAGGCGGCGGCGGCTTCGGGCTGCGCACGCATACTGGCGTGGATGCCCAGCAGGTCGCGCAACTCAAGGCGCTCTACGGCTTCGACAAGCCGCCTTTGCAGCGTTACTGGCTGATGCTCGGCAAGTTCGCGCGCTTCGATCTCGGCGACAGTTACTTCCGGCATCAGAGCGTCTGGACGCTGATCGTGTCGAAACTGCCGGTGTCGATCAGCATCGGCGTATGGACGTTTTTCATCACTTATCTGATATCGGTGCCGCTCGGGATAGCGAAGGCGGTGAGAAACGGCTCGCGCTTCGACGTGGCGACGAGTCTCATCGTGCTGATCGGTTTCGCGATTCCCGGCTTCGTGCTCGGCGTGCTGCTGCTCGTGCTGTTCGGCGGCGGCTCGTTCTGGCAGCTTTTCCCGTTGCGCAATCTCACTTCGGATAACTGGGCCACGCTCTCGCTCGGCGGCAAGATCGTCGATTATCTTTGGCACATCACCTTGCCGGTGGTGGCGTCGGTGGTCGGCAGCTTCGCCATCGTCACCATGCTGACCAAGAACGCGTTTCTCGACGAAATCCGCAAGCAATACGTGCTCACCGCGCGCGCGAAGGGCCTTTCCGAAAGACGCGTGCTCTGGAAGCACGTGTTCCGCAATGCGCTCCTGCCGCTGATCGTCGGCTTTCCCGCAGCGTTTATCGGCGCATTCTTCACGGGCAGTCTGCTGATCGAAACGCTGTTCTCGCTCGACGGACTCGGACTGCTCTCGTACGAATCCGTGGTGCGGCGCGACTATCCCGTCGTGCTAGGCACGCTCTATCTCTTCACGCTGATCGGGCTTGCGACCAAGCTCATCTCCGATCTCTGCTACGTCTGGGTCGATCCGCGCATTCAATTCGAGCAACTGGAGCGCTGATGAACCGAGCCGCTTCTTCACGATCCTCACGCGGCGCCGCCGATGCGCAGCCCTTGCGCGAGCCGGTTTCGCCATCGCCTTCGCGGCGGGTGTGGATGCGTTTCAGGCAGCACAAGCTCGGCTACTGGAGTCTGATCGTGTTCGTCGTGGCGTTCGCGATCAGCCTGGCCGGCCCGCTTTGGTCGAACGACAAGCCGCTCGTCGTGCGCTACCAGGGACACTTGTATTTTCCGATCGTGCAGACCTACGCGGAGACGACGTTCGGCGGCGACTATCCGACGCCCGCCGATTATCTCGACCCGTTCGTGCGCGACCGCTTCAGCGCGCCGGGCAATTTCGCGGTTTATCCGCCGAATCACTATTACTACGACACGCTCAATTACTTCTCGAAGGGCTCGAATCCCGCGCCGCCGTCGCGCGAGAACTGGCTCGGCACCGACGACCGCGGGCGCGATGTGTTCGCACGGCTCGTCTACGGCTTTCGCGTATCGGTGCTGTTCGCGCTCGTGCTGACGGCCATCGGCACGGTGCTCGGCGTGGTGGCGGGCGCGGTGCAGGGCTACTTCGGCGGCCGGACCGACATCGCCGGGCAGCGGCTGATCGAAATCTGGAGTGCGTTGCCGGAGCTTTATCTGCTGATCATCTTCGCGTCGATCTTCGAGCCAAGCCTCGTCTTGCTGGTCATCCTGCTGTCGCTGTTCGGATGGATCGGGCTGTCGGACTACGTGCGCGCGGAGTTTCTGCGCAACCGCACGCAAGACTACGTACGCGCCGCGCGCGCGATGGGTTTGTCCAACTGGCAGATCATCTGGCGGCATGTGCTGCCCAATAGCCTGACGCCCGTCATCACATTTCTGCCATTTCGCATGAGCGGAGCGATTCTCGCGCTCACGAGTCTCGATTTTCTTGGGCTGGGCGTGCCGTCGCCGACGCCGTCGCTCGGTGAATTGCTCGCGCAAGGCAAGGCCAATCTCGATGCGTGGTGGATTTCGCTGTCCACCTTCGGCGTGCTGGTGGCGACCCTGTTGCTTCTGACTTTCATGGGCGACGCCTTGCGCAACGCGCTCGACACGCGGATTGCGGATGCGGTGAAGGCCGGAGGCGCGAAGTGAGCGCGAGCATGAGCGAACCGTTATTGGCGATCGACGACCTGCGCGTGCGTTTCGGCGATACCGTCGCGGTCGACGGCGTGAGCCTTGACATTCGCGCGGGCGAACGCGTGGCGCTCGTCGGCGAATCGGGATCGGGCAAGAGCGTGACCGCACTGGCGATCCTGCGCCTCGTGCGCGATGCCGAACTCAGCGGCTACATTCGCTTTAACGGCGAGGAGTTGCTGTCGAAGAGCGAGCACGCGATGCGCGGCCTGCGCGGCTCCGACATCGCGATGATCTTTCAGGAGCCGATGACCGCGCTCAATCCGCTCTACACGGTCGGCGACCAGATCGGCGAGACCATTCAGTTGCACGACGGCGCGACGCCGCGCGAGGCGCGTCAGCGTGCCATCGCGTTGCTGGCGCGTACCGGCATCACCGAGCCCGAGCGGCGTGTGGACAGCTATCCGCATCAGTTGTCGGGCGGGCAGCGTCAGCGCGTGATGATCGCGATGGCGCTCGCGTGCCGGCCGCGCCTTCTGCTCGCGGATGAGCCGACCACCGCGCTCGACGTGACCATCCGCGCGCAGATCGTCGATCTCCTGCTGGAACTGCAGCGTGACGAAGCCGAGAAGCGCGGCATGGCCGTGCTGCTGATCACCCACGATCTGAATCTCGTGCGGCGCTTCGCGGAGCGCGTCGCGGTGATGGAGAAGGGTCTTCTGGTGGAAAGCGGGCCGGTGGAGCAGATTTTCACCTCGCCGCAGCACCCGTACACGCAGCGATTGCTCGAAAGCAAACCGAAGCGCCACGTCCTGCCCGTGCTGCCCATCGCGCCGGTCTTGCTCGACGCGAAAAACCTCTCGGTCGACTATGCGACGAAACTGCCAGGCATCAACGGCTGGTTCAGGCGCGGCCGCTTCAAAGCCGTCGACGACGTGAGCGTTTCCGTGCGGCAAGGCGAGACGCTTGGCATCGTCGGGGAATCGGGATCGGGAAAATCCACGCTGGCCATGGCGTTGCTCGGCTTGCAGCGTGTCTCGAACGGCGCGGTGCAGTTCCAGGGGCGCGCGCTCGGCGATTTTCGCGGACGCGAAAAAACCGTGCTGCGGTCGAATCTGCAAGTGGTGTTTCAGGACCCGTTCAGCTCGCTTTCGCCTCGTCAGACGGTGGAACGAATCGTCGGGGAGGGGCTTGCGTTGCATCGGCCGGAACTGAAGGCGCCGGCGCGGCGCGACAAGGTCATTGCCGTGCTGCGTGAGGTGGGGATGGATCGGACGGCGCTTACGCGTTATCCGCACGAGTTTTCCGGCGGACAACGGCAACGCATCGCAATTGCGCGGGCATTGGTGCTCGAACCCAGCATTCTGATTCTCGACGAACCGACGAGTGCACTAGACGTTTCTATCCAGCAGCAAGTTCTGACGCTGCTCGCCGATATTCAGAAGAAGCACAATCTCGGTTATGTTTTCATTAGCCACGACCTCGAAGTGGTCGGCGCAATGGCGCATCGCGTGGCCGTGATGAGAAACGGAATTGTCGTGGAAGCGGGAGAAGTAGAGAAGATTTTTTCGAACCCTTCAGAGGAATACACACGAAAGCTACTGAGGGCAGCGCTCGAATCCTAAAAATCTTTCTTTTTCATCAATTGGGTGCTCGTCTCAATTGTATTTTCCTATTTCTTTTGACAGTTAAATAATTTGTGGCTAGTATCCTTCCAAACTTTCTCGTATCTCCCTGATTTTTCAGTCTTTAATTGTAAAACCTACCGACCGATGCAGCCATTGACATTGACTCAGACATGCGCGCGGGCAGCCGCAGGCATGTTGATCGGCCTTCTGATGACAACAACTTCCGGCGCGTTCGCCGACGAAGTCAGCAGTAATAGCCAAAGTAGCCAAGTTGCCAGCAACGGCAACGCTTCGAACTCCTCCCAGATCAGCCCAGTCGCCGCCACGGCAGACACCGCCAGCGCTCCTGGCGGCGCACGCTCGTTTCTTTCTGGCGTTGCCAGCAAGGCGGGCGATGTGGTCGTCGGCGCACTCAATATGATTGGCGTGCGTTATCGCTGGGGTGGCAATACACCGGATTCCGGCCTCGATTGCAGCGGCTTCGTGCGATACGTCTTTCAGGACACGCTCGGCATGACCTTGCCGCGCCGCGCCGAGGAAATGAGCCGTGTCGGCGAGAAGGTCCGCGTGTCGGATCTCAAGCCAGGCGATCTCGTGTTCTTCAACACCATGCGCCGTTCGTTTTCGCATGTCGGCATCTATATTGGCGACAACAAGTTCGTGCATTCGCCGTCCACCGGCAGCACGATCCGCGTTGACGACATGGAAAGCGGTTACTGGGAGCAGCGCTTCCAGGGCGCGCGCCGCATCGACAACGTGCAGTTCACCGACGGTAGCGAATTGCGTCAGCGCGTGAGCGCGAGTATCGGCGGTTACTAAGCCGTAGTTGTACGCCGTCTGAATCTACGAAAGCCTGCTTCCCAACGGAATGCAGGCTTTTTGTTTTCCTACGCGCTGTTTTGCATGACTAGCGGCAGGTAAAAGTCAATCGGTTCGATCGGAAAGCCCGATTGCACGCGTTCCTAAAAGCCGTTATAGTTTTCGAATGAACTTTTTCTCGTTCTCCCCCTCGCTTTATTCGGCTGGTGCGTCGCTACGCGCACTATCGCTACTAGCGCGCCTACCGCGCTGATTCTTCTCGCCTCCCGTCTGCTCGTTCAAGGTTTTCGACGCCAGCGGTGGCGCGAACACCCGAATTCCCTTTTGTCTTTCGCTTCAACGCGATAATTCCAACAGTCGATAATTCTCCCCACTGGAGTCCAATATGGCAGCAGACAAGTTGATCATCTTCGATACGACCTTGCGCGATGGCGAGCAGTCCCCCGGTGCGTCCATGACGAAGGAAGAAAAAATCCGTATCGCGCGGCAACTGGAGCGCATGAAGGTCGACGTGATCGAGGCGGGCTTCGCGGCCAGCTCGAACGGAGACTTCGACGCCATCCACACGATCGCCTCGATGATCAAGGACAGCACGGTCTGCTCGCTCGCCCGCGCGAACGACAAGGACATTCAGCGCGCCGCTGACGCCTTGAAACCCGCGAGCCAGTTTCGCATCCATACGTTCATCGCGACGTCCGCGCTGCATATGGAAAAGAAGCTGCGCATGACGCCGGAACAGGTGTACGAGCAGTCGCGTCTTGCGGTGCGTTTCGCGCGCAAGTTCACGGACGACGTCGAGTTCTCGCCGGAAGACGGCAGCCGTTCGGACATCGACTTTCTTTGCCGCGTGCTCGAAGCGGTGATCGACGAAGGCGCGCGCACCATCAATATCGCGGATACGGTCGGTTACGGCGTGCCCGAGTTGTACGGCAATCTCGTGAAGACGCTGCGCGAGCGCATCCCGAATTCGGACAAGGCGGTCTTCTCCGTGCATTGTCACGATGACCTCGGCATGGCCGTCGCCAATTCGCTGGCGGGCGTGCAGATCGGCGGCGCGCGTCAGGTCGAGTGCACGATGAACGGACTCGGCGAACGCGCGGGCAATACGTCGCTCGAAGAAATCGTGATGGCGATCAAGACGCGCAAGGACTACTTCGGGCTCGACGTCGGCATCGATACGACGCAGATCGTGCCCACGTCGAAGCTCGTTTCGCAGATCACCGGCTTCGTCGTGCAGCCGAACAAGGCAGTGGTCGGCGCAAACGCGTTTGCACACGCGTCGGGCATCCACCAGGACGGCGTCCTGAAGGCGCGCGACACGTACGAAATCATGCGCGCGGAAGACGTGGGCTGGGCGGCGAACAAGATCGTGCTCGGCAAGTTGTCAGGCCGTAACGCGTTCAAGCAGCGTCTGGAAGAACTCGGCGTGCAACTCGAATCCGAGGCCGACGTGAACGCCGCGTTCGCGCGCTTCAAGGAACTCGCCGACCGCAAGGCCGAGATTTTCGACGAAGACATCATGCAGATCGTCTCGGAGGAATCGGCGGAAGCGCAGGCGAAGGAACACTTCCGCTTCGTGTCGATGAAGCAGCATTCGGAAACCGGCGAGCAACCGCAAGCACAAGTGGTGTTCGCGGTCGAAGGCGCGGAAGTGACGGGCGAAGCGCGCGGCAACGGTCCGGTCGATGCGACGTTGCACGCGATCGAATCGAAGGTGGATAGCGGCGCGGAACTGGTGCTGTATTCGGTCAATGCAATCACGACCGGCACGCAGGCACAGGGTGAAGTCACGGTGCGTCTTTCGAAGAGCGGGCGGATCGTGAATGGCGTGGGCACGGACCCGGACATCATCGCGGCGTCGGCGAAGGCTTATATCGCCGCGTTGAACAAGCTGCATTCGAAGGTCGAAAAGCTCAACCCGCAGCTTTAATCGCGGCTTGTTGTAGCTCGAAACGAAAGGCCTCGCGATTAGCGAGGCCTTCGTCATTTTGAGTACTTCAAAAGGCGTTGCGGCGGTCGGGATCGTGCAGCGGGTCTGGCGTTTTTTGCGTGAGACGCACGATGCCCTGTTCATCGAAATAGAAGTTGTACATCATGTACCAGACGTTCGCCTCCATGTAGCGATACGTCCAGACTTCGCGCTTCATCAGCGGGAAGTACGACGTCTCCACCGGACGGCCGAAATTCACGAGCACGTCCGTCTTGGTCCACGTGCCGATCTGCGCCTTGTAGAACTCGTTCTCGTCGAGCACTTGCCGCACGCTGACGATCTTGCCGGAGGCATCGACATCGGCGGCGGTCGTGACTTCACCGAGCGGTTGAGTCGGCCACATCAGGCGCTTGCCGCCGTTGGGCAAATCGTAGACTTCGCGTGGCGGGCCCAAGCGCGCGGTGAGCGTGGATGAATCCGCGCCCGTCTGAAAGTTTTGCCAGGGCTGCGCGCAAGCCGTGAGCATGAGCGCGGCACCCACGCAAGCGAGCGTGCCGCGCAGCCGGTTCAAAGAGTTCAGCATGAAGGCCTCCACACATTCTTGTGTCGCGACAGTGTTAACGTTCTTGGCGCCTCGATGATTCCAGCGCGCCGCGCGTTGTCGCATTCATCGTTTCGACGATCGTCGCCAAAGCCTGGATCGTTCGCGTTCGATTTTGACACGCCATCGGGACAAAAGCGCGATGCCTCTCATCGGCGCGAAGAGGGCGCTCGCGGAATCGCCGCACTTGCACCGCGAGCCGTAGCCGTCCTATGATCCGCCCTTTCTTCGACTGGAAGGGCTGACGGTGAGCGAATCCGCAAGCAAACGAGCCGCGCGATGGCTGCAACGGGCCGCGCTGGCCTGCGCGATGTCGTCTTTCATGGCGCACGTAAGCGCCGCCGATTTGCCGCCCATCGAGCTCGCGATGATCGAGGGCATGTCCGGACCTTTCGCCAACGCAGGCGCGGCGGTCGAGCGCAACTTGCGCTTCGGCGTGGAGCGCGTGAATGCGAAGGGCGGCGTGAAGCTCGCAGACGGCATGCACCCGCTGCGGCTCGTCGTGCTCGATGGCAAAGGCAGCAGCGAGGCGAGCCTCGTACAGTTGCGCGCGGCGATCGACGACAGGATCGGCTTCGTCATGCAGGGCAACAGTTCGGCGGTGGCGGCCGCGCTGGTGACGGCCATCGACAAGCAGAACGGGCGCGAGCCCGAGCATCGCGTGGTGTTCCTCAACTACTCCGCCGACGATCCCGCCCTGACCAACGCCGCGTGTAGTTTCTGGCATTTTCGCTTCGATGCCCACGCCGGCATGCGCATGGACGCGCTCGCGGACGCGCTGAAGAACGATCGCGCGGTCAAAAAGGTCTATCTGCTGAATCAGGATTACAGCTTCGGCCACGACGTCAGCCGTGAAGCGCAGCGTGCGCTGAAGGAACGCAGGCCGGATATCGCGATTGCGGGCGACGAGTTTCATCCGATCGGCCGCGTGAAGGATTTCGCGCCGTATATCGCGAAGATTCGCGCGAGCGGGGCCGACGCGGTCATCACCGGAAATTGGGGCAACGATCTCACGCTGCTCGTCAAGGCGGCGCGCGAGCAGGGGCTCGACACGAAGTTCTATACGTTCTACGGCAACAGTCTCGGCGCACCGGCCGCGCTGGGTGACGCCGGCGTAAAGCGCGTGATCGCGGTCGCCGACTGGCATCCGAATGCGGGCGGCGCGTTATCGGACGCGTATTACCGCGATTTCCGCGCGCGCTATCCGGCGGCATCGGACGATTACCTCGTGCTGCGCATGCCGCTGATGATCGAGATGCTCGCCGCCGCGATGACGCGCGCCGGCAGCGCGGACCCTTACGCCGTGGCCCGCGCGCTCGAAGGCATGAAGTTCGATGGCGAAGGATTCCACGCATCGACCATGCGCGCGGAAGATCATCAATTGATCCAGCCCCTGTATGTCATGGAGATGGACAAGGCGGGCACGGCGGGCATCCGGTTCGATAACGAAGGCTCGGACTATGGCTTTCGGACGTTGCTCGCGGTGCCGGCGGAAAAGACCGTTCAGCCGTCGACGTGCCAGATGGCGCGTCCGGCGCGCTAGTCGCCCGTCTTTCGGACTTCGCCCTATGCTATACTCTGCGCTTCGCTTTTTTGACTCGATCCGGCTGTCGAAAACAGTCTAAAACCAAGAGTCTGGAAGAAGCGAATTTATCGTGAACAAACCACGGCACGGCCTTTCTTCCGTGACCGCCTGTCTGTTTTAAAGGAAAAGCAAATGTCCGCAGCAGAAATCAAGAAGTCCGACGTCGTCGCCGAATACGCGCGCGGCGCCAACGACACTGGCTCCCCCGAAGTGCAAGTCGCTCTGCTCACGAGCCGCATCAACGAACTGACCGTCCACTTCAAGGCCCACACGAAGGACCACCACAGCCGCCGCGGTCTGCTGCGCATGGTGAGCCGTCGCCGCAAGCTGCTCGACTACCTGAAGGGCAAGGACGCGGACCGTTACCGCTCGCTGATCGAAAAACTGGGTCTGCGTAAGTAATTGCGCCCAAACGTGGCTTTGCGGCCAGCGTTCTAACGAAGTGCCTGTGTCAGTTCGCTGATACAGGCATTTTGTTTTTGCGCGATCCGCTCGCCTGATCATTTGCCCGGTCAGCGCTCGGTCGATCTCTCATCATTGGGTTCGTCGAATGCTGATAATCGGCAAGTAGTTCACATGCTTTACCCCGGATGCTTCATCCGGACAGACACTCGGTGCAGCCTCGCGGCGGAGCTTTGTGTCATTCCAGCGCGGTACGAACACTCAATGCGCGCGTCGCGCTGGAATGGCATAACACACCTCTCAAGCGCGGCTCGGTACCGCCTAGCCAGCGCCGTCCGGTGGGCAACGTCCACCGATCCGGCGTGGCGCAACGTAGAAGGAGTCGCAATGTTCAATAAGATCGTCAAGGAATTCAAGTGGGGACAGCATAACGTCCGCCTGGAAACGGGTGAAATCGCTCGTCAGGCAAGCGGCGCGGTGATCGTCGATGTCGAAGATACCGTCGTGCTCGCCACTGTCGTCGGCGCAAAGACCGCCAAGCCGGGTCAGGATTTCTTCCCGCTGACCGTCGATTACCTCGAAAAAACCTACGCCGCCGGCAAGATCCCGGGTGGCTTCTTCCGCCGCGAAGGCCGTCCGTCCGAAGGCGAGACGCTCATCTCGCGCCTGATCGACCGTCCGCTGCGCCCGCTCTTCCCGGAAGGCTTCTATAACGAAGTGCAGGTCGTGATCCACGTCCTGTCGCTGAACCCGGACGTTCCCGCCGACATTCCCGCGCTGATCGGCGCGTCGGCAGCGCTCGCCGTGTCCGGTCTGCCGTTCAACGGCCCGGTCGGCGCCGCGCGCGTCGCCTACATCAACAACGAATACGTGCTGAACCCGACGCGTCCGCAAATGAAGGAATCGGCGCTCGACCTCGTGGTCGCCGGTACGGAACGCGCGGTGCTGATGGTGGAATCGGAAGCGCAGCAGTTGTCCGAGGAAGTCATGCTCGGCGCGGTCGTGTTCGGCCACGAGCAGATGCAAATCGCCATCGACGCAATCCATGAATTGGTGCGCGACGGCGGCAAGCCGGAATGGGACTGGCAGCCGGCCCCGAAGAACGAAGCGCTCATCTCGCGCGTCACGGAAATCGCGAAGCCGGAACTGGAAGCGGCTTATCAACTGCGCAACAAGCAAGCGCGTTCGGCCAAGCTGAAGGAAGTTTTCGCGGCGACCTCGGCGAAGCTCGCAGCGGACGCGGCTGCTTCGGGCACGGCAGGGGCGGATGCGGCGACCATCGGCAACGTGTTGTTCGACATCGAAGCGAAGATCGTCCGTTCGCAGATTTTGAACGGCGAACCGCGTATCGACGGTCGCGACACGCGCACCGTGCGTCCGATCGAAATCCGCACCGGCGTTCTGCCGCGCACCCACGGCTCGGCGCTCTTCACGCGCGGCGAGACGCAGGCGCTGGTCGTCGCCACGCTCGGCACGAAGGGCGACGAGCAGAACATCGACGCGCTCGAAGGCGAATACCGCGAGCGCTTCATGCTTCACTACAACATGCCGCCGTTCGCGACGGGCGAAACGGGCCGCGTCGGTTCGCCGAAGCGCCGTGAAATCGGTCACGGCCGTCTCGCCAAGCGCGCGCTGGTCGCGTGCCTGCCGAACGCCGACGAATTCGGCTATTCCATCCGCGTCGTGTCGGAAATCACGGAATCGAACGGCTCTTCGTCGATGGCTTCGGTCTGCGGCGGTTGCCTCGCGCTGATGGACGCCGGCGTGCCGATGAAGGCGCACGTGGCCGGCATCGCCATGGGCTTGATCCTCGAAGACAACAAGTTCGCGGTTCTGACCGACATTCTCGGCGACGAAGATCACCTCGGCGACATGGACTTCAAGGTGGCCGGCACCGCGCAAGGCGTGACGGCGCTGCAAATGGACATCAAGATTCAGGGCATCACCAAGGAAATCATGCAGGTCGCGCTCGCGCAGGCGAAGGAAGGCCGCATGCATATCCTCGGCAAGATGACCGCCGCGGTGCCGACCACGAACACGGAGCTGTCGGACTACGCGCCGCGCATGATCACCATCAAGATCAATCCGGAGAAGATTCGCGACGTGATCGGCAAGGGCGGTTCGGTGATCCGCGCGCTGACGGAAGAGACCGGCACGACCATCGACATTTCCGACGACGGCGTCGTGACGATTGCGAGCACGAGCTCGGAAGGCATGGCCGAGGCGAAGAAGCGTATCGAGAACATCACGGCCGAAGTGGAAGTGGGCCAAGTGTACGAAGGTCCGGTGCTCAAGCTGCTGGACTTCGGCGCGATCGTGAATATCCTGCCGGGCAAGGATGGTCTCCTGCACATCTCGGAAATCGTCAACGAGCGTGTGAAGGACATCAACGACTACCTGAAGGAAGGCCAGATCGTGAAGGTCAAGGTCATCCAGACGGACGAGAAGGGTCGCGTGCGTCTGTCGGCCAAGGCGCTTCTGAACGAAGCCGCGCAACAAGCCGAACCGACGCAGCCGCAGCAGTAATGCGGTAATGTGTCGACGGCCGGCCGCTTCTGCGAGCCGGCCGTTTTCTTGTATGAGGTGCAGCGGGCGACGCTTTGTCCGATGCATCGCCGGACCCGATGGCACTGTGGAGCGCGTGTTGCCCGCGCGGCACAGTGCCATCTGGTTCGCCAAGTCAACGCGCTTGCCACACGACTGACTGTCTGGGAGAAGCAATGAAGGCCATCGAAATCACTGAGTTTGGTGCACCCGAAGTGCTGAAGCTGGGCGAGCGCCCGAAGCCCGAGCCGGGCAAGTGCGAAGTGCTCATCAAGGTGAGCGCTTCGGGCGTCAACCGGCCCGATGTATTTCAGCGCAAGGGCGCGTATGCGCCGCCGCCGGGCGCGTCGGATTTGCCGGGGCTCGAAGTGGCGGGCGAGATCGTCGATGGCGACTTCGATCCTAAACATAATCCGTTCGGCCTCAAGAAGGGCGATCGCGTCTGCGCGCTGCTCGCGGGCGGCGGTTACGCGGAATACGCGGTTGCGCCGCTCGAACAATGTTTGCCGGCTCCGGCTGGATTGACGGACATCGAAGCGGCTTCGCTGCCGGAAACGTTCTTCACCGTGTGGAGCAATGTCTTCGAGCGCGCGCATCTCGGTTCGGGCGAAAACGGCGACGAGGAGACGCTGCTCGTGCAGGGCGGATCGAGCGGTATCGGCGTGACGGCCATACAGATTGCGAAGGCGCTCGGCTTTCGCGTGTTCGCCACGGCCGGCAGCGACGAAAAGTGCCGCGCCTGCGAAGCACTCGGCGCGGAGCGCGCGATCAACTACAAGACGGAAGATTTCGTCGAAGTGGTGCGTTCGCTCACGAACGATCGTGGAGTCGACGTCATTCTCGACATGGTCGCGGGCGATTATCTCCCGCGCGAACTGAAGTCGCTTGCGGATGGCGGGCGTATCTGCGTGATCGCGCTGCTTGGCGGCGCAAAAGCGGAGATCAATCTCAATGACGTGCTGCGGCGTCGGCTGGTCATCACCGGATCGACCCTGCGGCCGCGTCCGGTGGCGTTCAAGGCGAAGATTGCCGCTAAGCTGAAAGAGCAAGTCTGGCCGGAGATCGAGGCGGGGCGTATCAAGCCGGTGATTCATCAGGTGTTCCCGGCAAGCGAAGCCGCAGCCGCACACACGTTGATGGAAAGCAGCACGCACGTCGGCAAAATCATGCTCGACTGGCGCGAGGACGCCTGATTGCCCTTGATTGTTGCGCGTTGCGGTTCTGGCGGTTTGACCGGTTTCGCCGTATCACAGTAAAATCGCCTGTTTTGCAAGCAGTTGGCAGTTCGCTTTTTCGAAATACGCGCAGAGGGTTCAAACATTCCTATAACAGAGTGGTCTTTGAACCTCCGGGTGAACGATTGATGAACGATCGGGTTCGCCCCGGTGATCTTCAAAGGCCGCCACGCATGGCGGTGTCATTCCACCGCCGTCGAGTGACGAGACAATGTCCAGACAACGAGCGAAACTGGTGGTGGGC
The DNA here is from genome assembly GCF_023631025.1 of Caballeronia sp. GACF4. Lineage (NCBI taxonomy): Bacteria > Pseudomonadati > Pseudomonadota > Betaproteobacteria > Burkholderiales > Burkholderiaceae > Caballeronia > Caballeronia sp. GACF4. The sequence goes on along the minus strand of NZ_JALQDW010000007.1, from coordinate 34,732 downwards.
AACTGGAAGATGCATGGCCGCATCAAAGAGAACGCGGCTTTGCTGAGCGAGGTCGCCGTTGGGGCGTCGGCCTTGCAGAAGAGCGTGGGTGTGGGCGTATGCGTTCCATGTCCGTACCTCGCGCAATCGCAGGCGCTTTTGAGCGGCTCGGTCGTGCGCTGGGGCGTTCAGGATGTGTCCGCGCATGAGAAAGGCGCGTTCACCGGAGAAGTCGCGGCGGAAATGGCCGCCGATTTCGGTGTGACATATGCGATCGTCGGGCATTCCGAGCGGCGCGCGTATCATCGCGAAAGTCCGGAACTCGTGGCGGCCAAGGCGCTGCGTGCAATCGACGCAGGCCTGACGCCCATTGTGTGCGTCGGCGAGACGCTCGAACAGCGCGAAGCAGGCTCGACTGAAGAAGTCGTCGGCACGCAGCTCGAAGCCGTGTTGCTCGCGTTGACCGAGGAACAGGCAGCGAGCATCGTGGTGGCGTACGAGCCGGTGTGGGCCATCGGCACGGGCAAGAGCGCCACGGCGCAGCAAGCGCAGGATGTTCACGCGTTCGTGCGTGCGAAGCTGGCGGAGAAGGGTGCGTCGGTGGCGAACGTGCCGCTGTTGTATGGCGGCAGCGTGAAGCCCGAGAACGCGCAGGAATTGTTCGGGCAACAGGACATCGACGGAGGGCTGATTGGCGGCGCGTCCTTGAAGTCGGAAGATTTTCTTGCGATTTGCCAGGCGGCGTTGGCCGAGATTCAGTAAGCGGCCGAAGCGTCAGGCAGACGTAGAAGCAAATCGCGGCACATGAGTGTCACGGAAACATCAAGATCCAGGTGAGTTGAAATGCTGTATTTGAAGACTTTGATTATCGTCGTCCAGTTGTTGTCGGCGCTTGGCGTGATCGGGCTTGTGCTGTTGCAGCATGGCAAGGGCGCGGACATGGGTGCGGCGTTTGGAAGTGGGGCATCGGGCAGTCTGTTTGGCGCGACCGGTTCCGCTAACTTCCTATCACGCACGACCGCCGTGCTTGCCGCAGTCTTCTTCGTGACGACGCTTGCGCTGACCTACATTGGCAGCTACAAGCCGCAGGTTTCCGCGGGCGTTCTAGGCGGTGCAATGCCTGCGTCCACGGCTCCCGCGCCTGCTGCGGCAAAGTCGGGTTCGGCGCCTGCCGCTGCGACTACGCCAGCATCCGCCGCGCCTGCGTCGAGCGCGCCGGGTTCCGACGTGCCGAAGTAAATCGCCGAACTCCTCGGCCGGGTTGTCCAAGAAACGCCCAGAACAAATTTTCGCGTTATTCGTGTTTTGTGCGTTGAACAATTCGTGAGACCTAGTTATAATTCAAGTCTTGTAGCGATTCGCGGCAATTAAGAAGTTGTTTTCCCGGATTGCAGTACAGTGCCGACGTGGTGAAATTGGTAGACACGCTATCTTGAGGGGGTAGTGGCGAAAGCTGTGCGAGTTCGAGTCTCGCCGTCGGCACCAAAAAGTTATCCAAATGCCAGCCGCATGCATCGCTTCGGCTGGCATTGTCACTTCTGGAGTACCCTTACGGTTTCACATTGACTTATCGTTGTGATAAGCATGGTGCCGAAGAGTTACCAAGCGGTCCGAAGTGAATTCTCCGCCGTGCATTTGCGCCGGCAGCAGCACCCAGACAGTCACAGACCACATCTACCGATCTGAGGATAGCCTTGAACCTCGCACCCTATTACCCCGTCTTCTTGTTTATCGTAGTCGGCCTCGGTCTGGGTATAGCGTTGGTCAGCATCGGCAAAGTTCTCGGTCCCAACAGACCCGACACCGAAAAGAACGCACCGTACGAATGCGGCTTCGAAGCCTTCGAAGACGCGCGTATGAAGTTCGATGTGCGTTACTATCTCGTCGCGATTCTTTTCATCATCTTCGACCTTGAGACGGCGTTCCTGTTTCCGTGGGGTGTTGCCCTGCGCGATATCGGGTGGCCGGGCTTCATGGCCATGATGATTTTTCTGCTCGAATTTTTGCTCGGCTTCGCCTACATCTGGAGAAAGGGCGGACTCGACTGGGAATGAAAGTTAGATCACCGGATTCATGGGCGGCTATGGCTGGCAGCTCATCTGGAGTGGAAAACAAATGAGTATCGAAGGGGTCTTGAAGGAAGGCTTTGTCACCACCACGGCTGACAAGCTGATCAACTGGACGCGCACCGGCTCTCTTTGGCCGATGACGTTCGGTCTCGCCTGCTGTGCGGTCGAGATGATGCATGCGGGCGCGGCGCGCTACGACCTGGATCGCTTCGGCGTGGTGTTTCGCCCGAGCCCGCGTCAGTCCGACGTCATGATCGTGGCAGGCACGCTGTGCAACAAGATGGCGCCCGCGCTTCGTAAGGTGTACGACCAGATGGCCGAGCCGCGCTGGGTCATCTCCATGGGTTCGTGCGCGAACGGCGGCGGGTACTATCACTATTCGTATTCCGTCGTGCGCGGCTGCGACCGTATCGTTCCGGTCGACGTCTACGTGCCCGGCTGTCCTCCGACCGCCGAAGCGCTGGTCTACGGCGTGATCCAGTTGCAGGCGAAGATTCGCCGGACCAACACCATCGCGCGTCAATAAAGGCCTAAGCCTCCCCAATTATGGCAAGCAAACTCGAGACCCTCAAAGCGAACCTCGAGGCGGCGTTTGGCGACCGTCTCCAAGTCACCGAGTCGCTGGGTCAGGTAACGGTGGTCGTGAAAGCGGCCGACTACATCGAAGTCGCGACCCGGCTGCGTGACGATCGCTCGCTCGGCTTCGAGCAGTGCATGGACCTGTGCGGCGTCGACTATTCGACCTTCGGCGACGGCGTCTACGACGGCCCGCGTTTTGCCGCTGTGCTGCATCTTCTGTCCATCGCGAACAACTGGCGCGTGCGCGTGCGCGTGTTCGCACCGGACGACGAAGTGCCCATCGTGCCGTCGGTGGTCGACATCTGGTCGTCGACAAATTGGTACGAGCGCGAAGCGTTCGACCTGTACGGCATCGTGTTCGAAGGCCATCCCGACCTGCGCCGCATTCTCACGGACTATGGCTTCATCGGCCATCCGTTCCGCAAGGACTTCCCGATCTCCGGCTACGTGGAAATGCGCTACGACCCGGAAGAGAAGCGCGTCGTGTATCAGCCTGTGACGATCGAACCGCGCGAGATCACGCCGCGCGTGATTCGCGAAGATCGCTACGGCGGTCTGAAACATTAAGAGAACGCCATGGCAGAGATCAAGAACTACACGCTGAACTTCGGCCCGCAACACCCTGCAGCGCACGGTGTGCTGCGTCTCGTGCTGGAACTCGACGGCGAAGTCATCCAGCGCGCAGATCCGCACATCGGCCTCTTGCATCGCGCGACCGAAAAGTTGGCGGAAACCAAGACCTTCATTCAGTCGGTTCCGTACATGGACCGCCTGGACTACGTGTCGATGATGGTCAACGAGCACGGCTATGTGCTCGCCATCGAAAAGCTGCTCGGTATCGACGTGCCGATCCGCGCGAAGTACATCCGCGTGCTGTTCGACGAAATCACGCGCGTGCTGAACCACCTGATGTGGATCGGATCGCACGCGCTCGACGTCGGCGCCATGGCGGTGTTCCTCTATGCGTTTCGCGAGCGCGAAGATCTGATGGACGTCTACGAGGCGGTGTCGGGCGCGCGCATGCACGCGGCTTACTATCGTCCGGGTGGCGTTTATCGCGATCTGCCTGACGCAATGCCGCAATACAAGGCGTCCAAAATTCGCAATGCGAAGGCGCTCGACCGGATGAACGAGAACCGTCAAGGTTCGCTGCTCGACTTCATCGAAGACTTCTTCAATCGCTTCCCGCACTGTGTCGACGAGTACGAAACGCTGCTCACCGACAACCGTATCTGGAAGCAGCGGCTTGTCGGCATCGGCGTGGTGAGTCCTGAGCGCGCGTTGCAGATGGGTCTTTCCGGTGCAATGCTGCGTGGCTCGGGCATCGAATGGGATCTGCGCAAGAAGCAGCCGTACGAAGTCTATGACCAACTCGACTTCGACATTCCGGTTGGCGTGAACGGCGACTGCTACGACCGCTATCTGGTGCGCGTCGAGGAAATGCGTCAGTCCGTGCGTATCGCCAAACAGTGCATTGCCTGGCTGCGCAAGAATCCGGGCCCGGTGATGGTCGATAATCACAAGGTTGCGCCGCCTTCGCGCGTCGGCATGAAGAGCAACATGGAAGAGCTGATTCACCACTTCAAGCTCTTCACCGAAGGCTTCCACGTGCCCGAAGGCGAGACGTATGCCGCCGTCGAGCATCCGAAGGGCGAGTTCGGCATCTATCTGATTTCGGACGGCGCGAACAAGCCTTATCGCCTCAAGATTCGCGCTCCGGGCTACGCGCATCTCGCGTCGCTCGACGAAATGGCGCGCGGCCACATGATCGCGGATGCCGTGACGATCATCGGCACGCAAGACATCGTGTTCGGCGAAATCGATCGCTGATAGCCGTTCGTATTGGTTCTCGCTCGACGCCCAAGCGAACAGCGCAGCAGCAATAACAGCAAACCGCAGGACGCCAGGTCTGCCGCAACAAGAAGGGCGCGGCAGGTTTTCGTTCGGTAGGAATTGAAAGAGTCGTGTCTGAAAATGATCTCAGCTGAAGGCCTGAAAGAAATCGATCGCGCGGTCGCGAAATATCCCGCGGAGCAAAAGCAATCCGCGGTGATGGCAGCGCTGGCTGTCGCTCAGGAAGAGCACGGGTGGCTCTCGCCGGAACTCATGCAGTTCGTGGCGAGCTATCTCAGCATGCCGCCGGTCGCCGTGCAGGAAGTCGCGACGTTCTACACCATGTATAACCTCGCGCCGGTCGGCAAGCACAAGATCACGCTTTGCACGAACCTGCCTTGCCAGCTCGGCCCGGACGGTGGCTCGGATAGTGCTGCTCAGTATCTCAAGCAGAAGCTTGGCATCGACTTCGGCGAAACCACGCCGGACGGCAAGTTCACGCTGAAAGAAGGCGAATGCTTCGGCGCGTGCGGCGACGCACCTGTCGTGCTGGTGAACAATCACCGCATGTGCAGCTTCCTGAGCCACGAGAAAATCGACCAGTTGATCGAGGAACTTTCGAAATGACGTCACTCCACGATCGTCACATCAAGCCGCTGATCCTCGCTGGCCTCAACGGCGAGAACTGGCATCTCGAAGATTACGTTGCGCGCGGCGGTTACAAGCAGTTGCGGCGCATTCTCGAAGAAAAGATTCCGCCCGAGCAAGTGATCGCCGACGTCAAGGCGTCGGGTCTGCGCGGCCGCGGCGGCGCGGGTTTTCCGACCGGCCTCAAGTGGAGCTTCATGCCGCGTCAGTTCCCGGGGCAAAAGTATCTCGTCTGCAATTCGGACGAAGGCGAACCGGGCACGTTCAAGGATCGCGACATCCTGCGCTGGAACCCGCATTCGCTAATCGAAGGCATGGCCATCGGCGCGTACGCAATGGGCATCACCGTGGGCTACAACTACATTCACGGCGAGATCTTCGAGGTCTATCGCGTGTTCGAAGCGGCGCTCGAAGAGGCGCGCGCGGCCGGTTATCTCGGCGCGAACATCCTGGGCACGGGCTTTTCGTTCGAGTTGTACGCGCATCATGGCTATGGCGCGTATATCTGCGGTGAAGAAACCGCGCTGCTGGAATCGCTGGAAGGCAAGAAAGGCCAGCCGCGCTTCAAGCCGCCGTTCCCGGCGAGCTTCGGCGTGTACGGCAAGCCGACCACCATCAACAACACCGAGACGTTCGCGGCCGTGCCGTTCCTGTTGGAAATCGGCCCGCAGAATTACCTCGAGATCGGCAAGCCGAATAACGGCGGCACGAAGATCTTCTCAGTGTCGGGTGACGTGAATCGTCCTGGCAACTATGAAGTGCCGCTCGGCACGCCGTTCGCCACGCTGATGGAACTGGCCGGCGGTGTACGCGGCGAGTCGATCAAGGCGGTCATTCCAGGCGGTTCGTCCGCGCCGGTCGTGCCAGGCGAGATGATGCTCGCAACGGACATGGACTACGATTCCATCGCCAAGGCGGGCTCCATGCTCGGCTCGGGCGCGGTCATCGTCATGAACGAAACGCGTTGCATGGTGCGTTCGCTGCTGCGTCTGTCGTACTTCTATTACGAAGAGTCGTGCGGTCAGTGCACGCCTTGCCGCGAAGGCACGGGCTGGCTGTATCGCGTGGTGCATCGTATCGAGCACGGGCTTGGCCGCAAGGAAGATCTGGATCTCTTGAACTCGGTTGCCGAAAACATCATGGGACGCACGATTTGCGCGCTCGGCGATGCGGCGGCCATGCCCGTGCGCGGCATGCTCAAGCACTTCTGGAACGAATTCGAATATCACGTCGAGCACAAGCATTGTCTCGTCGGCGGGCACGCGCATCATGCGGCGTCCGAAGCGCTTACCGCGTAATCAGACGCGCAATCAGATGCGCGACAGAGGTTGAGGATCTTTATCCATCATGGTTGAACTAGAAATTGACGGCAAGACGGTCGAGGTTCCTGAAGGCAGCATGGTGATCCAGGCTGCGCATAAGGTCGATACGTACATTCCTCACTTCTGCTATCACAAGAAGCTGTCGATCGCGGCGAACTGCCGGATGTGCCTCGTCGAAGTCGAAAAGATGCCGAAGGCCGTTCCCGCGTGCGCCACGCCCGTATCCAACGGCATGATCGTGCGTACCACTTCCGACAAGGCCGTGAAGGCGCAGCAGTCGGTGATGGAGTTCCTGCTGATCAACCACCCGCTGGATTGCCCTATTTGCGATCAGGGCGGCGAGTGCCAGTTGCAGGATCTGGCCGTCGGTTACGGCAAGTCGCAATCGCGCTATAGCGAAGAAAAGCGCGTGGTGTTCCACAAGAACGTCGGCCCGCTCATCTCCATGGAAGAGATGACGCGCTGCATCCACTGCACACGCTGCGTGCGCTTTGGCCAGGAAGTGGCCGGTGTGATGGAACTCGGCATGCTGGGCCGTGGCGAGCATTCGGAAATCACCTCGTTCGTCGGCAAGACGGTCGACTCCGAACTGTCCGGCAACATGATCGATCTGTGCCCGGTCGGCGCGCTCACGAGCAAGCCGTTCCGCTATAGCGCGCGTACGTGGGAACTGTCGCGCCGCAAGTCGGTGAGCCCGCACGATTCCGTTGGCGCGAACCTCGTCGTCCAGGTGAAGAACAATCGCGTCATGCGCGTTCTGCCGATGGAAAACGAAGCCATCAACGAATGCTGGATCTCGGACAAGGATCGCTTCTCCTACGAAGGCCTGAACGGCGACGAGCGCCTGAGCACGCCCATGCTCAAGCAAGGCGGCAACTGGATCGAAACCGACTGGCAGACCGCGCTCGAATACGTGGCGAAGGGCATCAAGGGTATCAAGGCGGACCACGGCGCGAACGCCATCGCTGCGCTGGCCACGCCGCATGCAACGGTCGAAGAACTTTTCCTGCTGAAGCAATTCGCGGAAGGCGTGGGTACGCCCAACGTCGATTTCCGTCTGCGTCAGAACGACTTCTCGGCGCCCCTGGGCGTCGGCGCACCCTGGCTCGGCGTGCCTATCGCGGATCTGTCGAATGTCGATACCGCGTTCATCATCGGTTCGTTCTTGCGTCGCGATCATCCGTTGCTGGCCGCGCGTCTGCGTCAGGCGGCGAAGAATGGCGCCATGCTCACGCTTCTCAACGCAAGCAACGACGACTCGCTGATCCCGACCGCGCATCGCCTGGTGGCGGCGCCGTCGGCTTGGCTCGACCAGCTCGCGGGCATCGCAGCCGCGGTGGCCGAAGCGCGTGGCTCGGAACTGCCTGAAGCGTTTGCCGGACGCGAAGTATCGGCGGCGGCGAAAGATGTCGCGGCATCGCTCTCGGCGGGCGACAAGCGCGTCGTGCTGCTCGGCAACCTCGCGGTTCAGCATCCCGATTTCGCGCAGATTCACGCGGCGGCGCAATGGATCGCGAACAGCACGGGCGCCACGCTTGGCTTCCTGACCGAAGGCGCGAATTCAGTGGGCGCGCATCTGGTCGACGTCCTGCCGGGCGAAGGCGGTCTCAACGCGCGCGAAGTGTTCGAACAGCCGCGCAAGGGCTACGTGCTGCTCAATGCAGAACCGGAATTCGATACGGCCAACCCCGCACAAGCCATCGCCGCATTGAAGCAGGCGGAAATGGTCGTGGTGATGTCGTCGTTCAAGCACGGCCTCGACTACGCGGACGTGTTGCTGCCCATCGCGCCGTTCACGGAAACGTCGGGCACCTTCGTCAACGCGGAAGGCACGGCTCAGTCGTTCAACGGCGTCGTGCGCGCGCTGGGCGACACGCGTCCGGGCTGGAAGGTTCTGCGGGTGCTCGGCACGTTGCTCGGTCTGTCGGGCTTCGATTACGACACGGCCGAAGAAGTGCGTATCGCCGCACTCGGCACGGGTGAGTTGAGCGCGCGTTTGTCGAACGAGACGACGGTCGCGGCCAAGCGCGCGGCGTCGAATGTCACGGCGAACGGCGGCTTCCAGCGTCTTGCCGACGTGCCGATCTATCACGCCGACGCACTGGTGCGCCGCGCCCCGTCGCTGCATCTGACGGCCGCGGCCCGCGACGCGAACATGGCGGGTCTGCCGACCGCGCTTTTCGACCAGCTCGGCCTGAAAGACGGCGAAGCAGTGCGCGTCAAGCAAGGCAATCTGTCGGTGGTGCTGCCCGCGGTTCGCGATGCGAATCTGGCGGAATCGGTGGTCCGCGTATCGGCGGGCACGTCAGCCGGCGCCGCGCTTGGCGGCCTGTTCGGCGAACTGGTAGTGGAGAAGGCGTAAATGGGCTTGTTCGATACGATCAACGCGGGCGGCACGCAAATTCTGGGCGTCGCATGGCCAACGGTGTGGGCGCTGGTGCGCATTGTCGTGGTCGCGGTAGTGATCCTGCTGTGCGTCGCGTACCTGATTCTCTGGGAACGCAAGCTCATCGGCTGGATGCACGTGCGTCTCGGCCCGAACCGCGTCGGCCCGGCAGGTCTCTTGCAGCCAATTGCGGACGTGCTGAAGCTGTTGCTCAAGGAAGTCATTCAGCCGACGCAAGCAAGCAAGTGGATCTACGTGATCGCGCCGATCATGACGGTGGTCCCGGCGTTCGCCGTGTGGGCGGTCATTCCGTTCCAGGCCAAGGCTGTGCTCGGCGACATCAACGCCGGTCTGCTGTATGTCATGGCGATCTCGTCCATCGGCGTGTACGGCGTGATTCTCGCGGGCTGGGCGTCGAACTCGAAGTACGCGTTCCTCGGCGCCATGCGCGCGGCGGCGCAGATGGTGTCCTACGAAATCTCGATGGGCTTCGCGCTGGTCGTCGTCCTGATGGTCGCGGGCACGCTGAACATGTCGGATATCGTCACGTCGCAGCAGCGCGGCATTTTCGCGGGCTTCGGCGTCAACTTCCTGTCGTGGAACTGGCTGCCGCTTCTGCCAATGTTCGTCGTGTATTTCATCTCGGGCATCGCCGAAACGAACCGCCATCCGTTCGACGTGGTGGAAGGCGAATCGGAAATCGTCGCCGGTCACATGATCGATTACTCCGGCATGGCGTTCGCGCTGTTCTTCCTCGCCGAGTACATCAACATGATCGTGATCTCGGCGATCGCCACGACGCTGTTCCTCGGCGGCTGGGACGCACCGTTCGGCTTCCTGTCGTTCATCCCGGGCGTGTTCTGGTTCGTTTTCAAGGTCTTCCTCCTGCTGTCGGTCTTCATCTGGGCGCGCGCGACTTTCCCGCGTTACCGCTACGACCAGATCATGCGTCTTGGCTGGAAAGTGTTCCTGCCGGTGTCGGTGGTGTGGGTCGTCGTGGTCGGCTTCTGGATCATGTCGCCGCTCAACATCTGGAAGTAACGGCGCGCAAAGAGACAAGAGCGGACAAATATCATGAACGCAATACAGAGCTTTTTTAAGACCTTCTTCCTGACCGAGCTGCTCAAGGGTCTGGCGCTGACGGGACGCTACACGTTCCAGCGCAAGATCACGGTGCAGTTCCCGGAAGAGAAGACGCCTATTTCTCCGCGTTTTCGTGGCCTGCATGCACTGCGCCGCTATGAAAACGGTGAAGAGCGCTGCATTGCCTGCAAGCTGTGCGAGGCAGTGTGCCCGGCGCTCGCCATTACGATCGAATCGGAAACGCGTGCTGACAATACGCGCCGCACGACGCGCTACGACATCGACCTGACCAAGTGCATCTTCTGCGGCTTCTGCGAAGAAAGCTGCCCGGTCGACTCGATCGTCGAGACGCACATCCTCGAATATCACGGCGAGAAGCGCGGCGACCTGTACTTCACGAAGGACATGCTGCTTGCGGTGGGCGACCGTTACGAGACGGAAATCGCCGCATCGAAGGCGGCAGACGCGCCTTATCGTTGATGCGAAGCCGAGCCTGGAGCGCCGCGCGAGAGAAACAGAAACCACGTTCGCGCGCTCCGGTCCTCGACATGTCGTTGCGTTTTTGTTGTTGCTGTCTGGCACAATGCGGCGCGCTTAGTGACCGTGCTTCGTGGCTGATCTTCCCCGGCCGCGCTTTGTCCGTCGCACGGAGAGAGCGAGCCGAAGCGCCGATACACCATGCCTCTTGATGGCCTAACGATGAACCGGTAATCATGGAATTCACAACCGTACTGTTCTATATCTTCGCGCTGCTCCTGACCGTGTCGGCGCTGAAGGTGATCACTTCGCGCAACCCGGTGTCATCCGCGCTCTTCCTCGTGCTCGCGTTCTTCAACGCGGCCGCGATCTGGATGCTGCTGCAGGCCGAATTCCTCGCGATCCTGCTGGTTCTCGTCTACGTGGGCGCCGTGATGGTGCTGTTCCTCTTCGTCGTGATGATGCTCGACATCAACATCGACGTACTGCGACGCGACTTCAGACGCTTCGTGCCGCTCGCGAGCATCGTGGGCGCGATCATCGTGGTGGAAACGGCGCTGATCCTGTGGCACGGTTTCGGCGCGACGACCACGCCGGTGGTCGGCGCGGCTGTCAGCGGCGCGGCGGTGATGCCGAACACGCAGCTCATCGGCAAGATCATCTACACGGACTACATCTTCGCGTTCGAAATCGCCGGTCTCGTGCTGCTGGTCGCCATCATCGCGGCGATCTCGCTCACCATTCGCGACAAGAAGGACAAGAAGACGCAGACCGTCAGCCAGCAGGTCAAGGTGCGCGCCCAGGACCGCGTGCGTATCGTCAAGATGAAGTCCGAGACAGAGGCGCCCGACGCCGCGACGGAACCGCCCGTGACCGGCAACATCGGTGCGGGAACGGTCGACAACAAGGGCTGAGCGCGAAGGAGAATATCGAAATGTTGAGTCTTGCCCATTACCTCGTGCTCGGTGCGATCCTCTTTGCGATCAGCATCGTCGGCATCTTCCTGAACCGCCGCAACGTCATCATCATCTTGATGGCCATCGAGCTGATGCTGCTCGCGGTGAACACCAATTTCGTCGCGTTCTCGCATTATCTGGGCGACATACACGGCCAGATCTTCGTGTTCTTCGTGCTGACCGTGGCTGCTGCTGAAGCGGCAATCGGTCTCGCGATTCTCGTGACCCTGTTCCGCAGCCTCGACACGATCAACGTCGAGGACCTCGATCAGCTCAAAGGTTAATTTCAGGCTAGGCTGTTATGTCCATGACACTCAATGAAAACGTCCTGCTTGCGGTTCCGCTGGCGCCGCTTGCCGGTTCGCTGATCGCGGGGCTGCTGGGAAAGACGATAGGGCGCAAGGGCGCGCACAGCGTGACGATTCTCGGCGTCGCGATCTCCTTCGTGCTGTCCGCGATGGTCTTCTTCGACGTGCTGAACGGCGCGAGCTACAACGCCACCGTCTACGAATGGATGACGGTCGGTTCGCTCAAGATGGAAGTCGGCTTCCTGGTCGACTCGCTCACCGCGATGATGATGGTCATCGTGACCTTCGTCTCGCTGATGGTGCACATCTACACCATCGGCTACATGGCGGATGAAGAAGTCGGTTACGAGCGGTTCTTCTCATACATCTCGCTCTTCACGTTTTCCATGCTGATGCTCGTCATGGCGAACAACTTCCTGCAGCTGTTCTTCGGCTGGGAAGCCGTGGGTCTCGTGTCGTACTTGCTGATCGGCTTCTACTTCACGCGTGAAACCGCGATCTACGCCAACATGAAGGCGTTTATCGTGAACCGCGTGGGCGACTTCGGTTTTCTGCTGGGCATCGGCCTGTTGCTGGCGTTCGGCGGCTCGTTGAACTACGGCGACGTGTTCGCGCAAAGCGACAAGCTCGCGACCATGACCTTCCCCGGCACGCAATGGGGCTTGCTGACGGTATCGTGCATTTGCCTCTTCATCGGCGCGATGGGTAAGTCCGCGCAGTTTCCGCTGCACGTGTGGCTGCCCGACTCGATGGAAGGCCCGACGCCGATCTCCGCGCTGATCCACGCGGCAACCATGGTAACGGCCGGTATCTTCATGGTGACGCGCATGTCGCCGCTCTTCGAGCATTCGGATGCGGCGCTGTCGTTCGTCACGGTCATCGGTGCGATCACCGCGTTGTTCATGGGCTTTCTCGGCGTCGTGCAGAACGACATCAAGCGCGTGGTGGCTTACTCCACGCTATCGCAGCTCGGTTACATGACGGTCGCGCTCGGCGTGTCGGCTTATCCGGTCGCCGTGTTCCACCTTGCCACGCATGCGTTCTTCAAGGCGTTGCTGTTCCTCGGCGCGGGTTCGGTCATCATCGGCATGCACCACGACCAGGACATGCGCAACATGGGCGGTCTGCGCAAGTACATGCCGATCACCTGGATCACGTCGCTGATCGGTTCGCTCGCGCTGATCGGCACGCCGTTCTTCTCCGGCTTCTACTCGAAAGATTCGATCATCGAAGCGGCCAAGGCCTCGCACTTGGCGGGCTCCGGCTTTGCGTACTTCGCGGTGGTCGCAAGCGTGTTCGTCACGTCGCTGTACTCGTTTCGCATGTACTTCATGGTGTTCCACGGTCCGGAGCGTTTCCGCGGTCCGAAGCATCCCGATTCGCCGATGGGTCAAGCTGAAGCACATGGCCACGGTCACGATTCGCACGGCCATGGTCACGACGACCACGGGCACGGCCATGATGACCACGGCCACGCGCACGTGCCGCACGAAACCCCGTGGGTGGTGTGGCTGCCGCTCGTGCTGCTGGCTATTCCGTCGATCATCATCGGCGCGATCGGTATCGGTCCGATGGTCTACGGCGACTTCTTCTCGCACGGCGTGATCTTCGACAAGGTGATCTACATCGCCGAAAACCACGAAGGCCTGAAGGAAATGGCCACGGAGTTCCACGGCTGGATGGCCATGGCGCTGCACGGCATTATCACGCCGGGACCGGTGTGGATCGCGGCTTTCGGCGTGATCGTCGCGTGGTTCCTGTATATCAAGCGTCCGGATCTGCCCGCTGTCATCAAGAAGGCGTCCGGCCCGATCTATACGCTCCTCGACAACAAGTACTACTTCGACAAGATCAACGAAGTGGTCTTCGCCAAGGGCGCGGTCGCCATTGGCCGGGGGCTGTGGAAAGAGGGCGATGTGGTCGTCATCGACGGCATCGTCAACGGCAGTGCGCGGTTCGTCGGCTGGTTCGCCGGTGTGATCCGCTTCCTTCAATCCGGTTACATCTATCACTACGCGTTCGCCATGATTATCGGCATGTTGGGGCTCTTGACCCTGTTTGTAACGCTCGGCGGCAAATAAGGCGAGGGACCCTATGCACTCTTTTCCGATTCTCAGTGTCGCGATCTGGCTGCCGATCGTATTCGGCGTCCTGGTCCTGGCTATAGGTAACGACCACAACCCGGCGCCCGCGCGCTGGGTTGCATTGATCGGCTCGGTGCTCGGGCTGATCGTCACGATCCCCCTCATCACCGGCTTCGATACGTCGACGGCCGCGTTGCAGTTCGTCGAGCAGGCGAGCTGGATCGAACGCTTCAACATCACGTATCACCTGGGCGTGGACGGCATCTCGATGTGGTTTGTCGTGCTGACCGCGCTCATCACGGTGATCGTGGTGATCGCCGCATGGGAAGTGATCACCGAGCGCGTCTCGCAGTACCTGGCCGCGTTCCTGATTCTCTCGGGCATCATGATCGGCGTGTTCTCGACCGCCGACGGCCTGTTGTTCTACGTGTTCTTCGAAGCCACGCTCATCCCGATGTACATCATCATCGGCGTGTGGGGCGGTCCGAACCGTGTGTATGCGGCGTTCAAGTTCTTCCTGTACACGCTGGCCGGCTCGCTTCTGATGCTGATCGCGCTGCTGTACCTGTACACGCAGACGCACACGTTCGACCTCGCCACGTGGCAAGCCGCGAAGATCGGCATGACGCCGCAGGTGCTGCTGTTCATAGCGTTCTTCCTCGCGTTCGCCGTCAAGGTGCCGATGTGGCCCGTCCACACCTGGCTGCCGGACGCGCACGTGGAAGCACCGACGGGCGGCTCGGTCGTGCTTGCCGCGATCATGCTGAAGCTCGGCGCGTACGGTTTCCTGCGCTTTTCGCTGCCCATCGCGCCGGACGCAAGCCACTTTCTCGCGCCCGTGGTCATCACGCTGTCGCTGATCGCGGTGATCTACATCGGTCTTGTCGCGCTCGTTCAGGCGGACATGAAGAAGCTGGTGGCGTATTCGTCGATTGCGCACATGGGCTTCGTCACGCTTGGCTTCTTCATCTTCAGCCAGCTTGGCGTGGAAGGCGCGATCATCCAGATGATCTCGCACGGCTTCGTCTCGGGCGCGATGTTCCTTTCCATCGGCGTGCTGTACGACCGCGTCCACTCGCGCCAGATCGCGGATTACGGCGGTGTCGTCAATACCATGCCGAAGTTCGCGGCGTTCTCCATGTTGTTCGCCATGGCCAACTGCGGCCTGCCGGGCACCTCGGGTTTCGTCGGCGAGTTCATGGTGATTCTGGCCGCCGTGAAGTTCAACTTCTGGATCGGTTTCCTGGCCACGTTCACGCTGATTCTCGGCGCGGCCTATACGCTGTGGATGTACAAGCGCGTGTACTTCGGCGCCGTGGCGAACGACCATGTCGCGAAGCTGAAGGACATCAACAAGCGCGAAATGTTCATGCTGGTGGTGCTCGCAGCGTTCACGCTGTACATGGGCCTGCATCCGAAGCCCTTCACCGACGTCATGCACGAATCGGTGGCAAACCTGCTCTCCCACGTCGCGCAGTCCAAGCTGCCGCTGGATCAGTAACGCCGTGCGGAGGAATTAAAAGATCATGCAAAACGCCCCTATGAGTGTGCTGTTGCCCGACGCGGTCCTGATGGCCGCAGTCGTCATCGCCTGGTTGAACGACACGATCTTCGGCGTGCCAAGCCGTCGTGTCACGTATCTGATCGCGCTCGTGTCGACCCTCGTGGTCGGCGTGTGGTTCGCGGTCACGGCACTCGACCCGACGCCGCATTACTTCTTCACGCGCATGTATGTCGTCGATCCGTTCGCGAGCGCCATGAAAGCGGTGGTGTGTCTGGGCTACGCGGTGTCGGTCATCTATTCGCGGCGCTATCTGGAAGACCGCGGTCTGTTTCGCGGCGACTTCTTCCTGCTTGGCCTCTTTTCGCTGCTCGGCCAGTGCGTGATGATTTCGGGCAACAACTTCCTCACGCTGTACCTCGGCCTCGAACTGATGTCGCTGTCGCTGTATGCGGTCATCGCGCTGCGCAAGGATTCGCCGCAGGCGAACGAATCGGCGATGAAGTATTACGTCCTCGGCGCGCTCGCTTCCGGCTTCCTGCTCTACGGCATTTCCATGCTTTATGGCGCGACCGGCTCGCTGGAACTGGGTGAAGTCTTCAAGGCGGTGGCTTCGGGCCGCATCAACGACGCGGTGCTGCTGTTCGGCATCATCTTCGTCGTGGCGGGCGTGGCGTTCAAGATGGGCGCGGTGCCGTTCCATATGTGGGTGCCGGACGTCTATCAAGGCGCACCGACCGCAATGACCTTGCTCACCGGCGGCGGCCCGAAGGTCGCGGCCTTTGCGTGGGGCTTGCGCTTCTTGGTGATGGGTCTGCTGCCTTTCGCGGTCGACTGGCAAGAGATGCTCGTGATTCTCGCCGCGCTGTCGCTGATCGTCGGCAACGTCACCGGTATCGTGCAGAAGAACATCAAGCGGATGCTCGCGTACTCGGCCATCTCCAACATGGGCTTCGTGCTTCTCGGCCTGCTGGCTGGCGTGGTGGACGGCAAGGTAACGGGCGCGGCGGGCGCCTACAGTTCGGCAATGTTCTACAGCATCATCTACCTCGTCACGACGCTTGGCACCTTCGGCGTGGTCATGCTGCTTGCGCGCCGCGACTTCGAAGCCGAGATGATCGACGACTTCAAGGGTTTGAATCAGCGCAGCCCGGTGTTCGCGTTCGTCATGATGATCATGATGTTCTCGCTTGCGGGCATTCCGCCGACCGTCGGTTTCTATGCGAAGCTCGCCGTGCTCGAAGCGACGATGAACGCCGGTCTGACGTGGCTCGCCGTGCTGGCCGTCCTGACATCGCTGGTCGGTGCGTTCTACTACCTGCGTATCGTGAAGCTGATGTATTTCGACGCGCCGCAAGATGCGTCGCCGATCGTTGCCGGCAGCCTCAATCGCTCCTTGCTGGCGTTCAACGGTCTGGCCGTGCTCGTGCTCGGTCTCGTGCCCGGCCCGCTGATGACGGCTTGCCTGCAAGCGATCACGCATACGCTGCCGCTGTAATGTCGGCAGCGGGATGGTTTATCGTGCTGTTGGCGCTCGTCGGCGCCAACTTGCCGTTCCTGAATCAGCGCCTTTTTGCCGTCATGCCGCTCAAGCTTCATGCGGATGGGAGTAAGACGGCGAAGAAGGGCGTCTGGATTCGGATCGGCGAGTTGCTCGTTCTTTACTTCGCGGTTGGCGCGCTCGGCTTCATGCTCGAAGCGCGCGCCGGCAACCGCTTCGATCAGGAATGGCAGTTTTATGCCATTACCTTCAGTCTCTTCGTGGTGTTCGCGTTTCCGGGCTTCACGTATCAGTACCTTGTCAAACGCCGCTGACGGCTGGTTGCTGTCGGCGGCTTTTGGCCATTTGGCATAGGGCTCAAGATGGCAGATCATAACGCTTCTTCCACCGCGAACTTCGGTAACGACGACGGCCTAATCGAGAAGAAGGTCGAAAGCGTCACGCTTCACGAAGGCAAATTTCTGACGCTCAAGCGCGATACCGTGGAATTGCCCGACGGCAAGCACGCCACGCGCGAATTCGTCGAGCATCCGGGCGCGGTGATGATCCTGCCGGAATTCGACGATGGTCGCGTCTTGCTGGAACGGCAGTATCGGTATCCGGTGGGAAAGGTGCTGCTCGAATTTCCCGCCGGCAAGCTCGATCCCAACGAAGACGAGCTGACATGCGCAAAGCGTGAACTGCTGGAAGAGACGGGCTATACCGCGAGCGAATGGATTTTTCTGACGCGTATCCACCCGGTGATCTCCTATTCGACCGAGTTCATCGATCTCTATCTCGCGCGCGGGCTCACCGCTGGCAATGCCCGGCTCGATGAAGGCGAGTTTCTCGAGACGTTTATCGCGGAACCTGCGCAACTCATGCAGTGGGTGAAGGACGGCACGATCAGCGATGTTAAGACGATCATCGGCGCGTTCTGGCTGGAAAAGGTGCGCTCGGGAGAGTGGGAGTTGGGAGAATCGAAGGCGTAGTCGTCATCCGTTGAACCGCTGAAGACGTATCGCTTGCCCCAAGATCATTCGATCTTGGGGCTTGTTCATTTTCGGCGCAGCGCCAGACTGCCACATTTCGCGTTATGGGTGAGCCAAGCGCCCGTACCCTCGAACCGCTAGAATCGATCACCGGTCGAGCAATCAAAAGATCAGTCTTTACGAACGACCGTTCACAATCGATAGTTTTGAGATAAACTTCCCGGAAGTCCCCATCAGCATGAAGGTCCTCGATTTAAAGTGCTCGCATGAACATCGGTTTGAAGGCTGGTTCGCTTCTGCCGAAGAGTTCGAATCGCAACTGTCGCGCAAGCTTGTTGCATGTCCGGTCTGTTCGGAGACCGATGTGAGCCGCATGCCATCGGCGCCGCGTCTGAATCTTTCGACGGCGCGCAACGACCGCGCGGTACCGGCGGAAGCATCGCCGGATGCGGCGGGCGTTCAGGCGCGCGCGCTTCAGTTCATGCGCGAGTTGATCGAGAAGACCGAGAACGTGGGCGATCGTTTTGCCGAGGAAGCACGGCGCATTCATTACGATGAAGCGCCCGCGCGCAATATCCGCGGCGTGACGACGCCCGAAGAAACGCATGCCTTGCTGGAAGAAGGGATCGACGTATTGCCGTTGCCCGTTCCGGCCGCACTGAAAGAGCCGCTGCAGTAAATCAGCGGTGTCTCGTGTGGTCGGCTACACAGGAGACACAGCGCATGAATCTCGATCATTCCCCTGCGGACGAAGCCTTTCGCGCCGACATCCGTAACTGGCTCGAAGCCAGTCTGCCGCGCGCATTGCGCGACAAGGTTCTCAATCACAAGCGTCTGACTCGCGAAGACTTCGTGAACTGGCACAAGCTGCTCGGCGAGCGCGGCTGGTCGGCGGTCGCGTGGCCGAAGCAGTATGGCGGTCCCGGCTGGAACGCCACGCAGCGTCATATCTGGGACGAAGAATCCGCGCGCGCGGGCGCACCGATGGTCCTGCCATTCGGCGTATCGATGGTCGCGCCCGTGCTCATGAAATATGGCAGCGACGCGCAAAAGGCTCGCTATCTGCCGCGCATTCTCGATGGCTCCGACTGGTGGTGTCAGGGCTATTCCGAGCCCGGCTCCGGTTCGGATCTCGCTTCGTTGCGCACGCGCGCCGAGCGACAGGGCGATCACTACATCGTCAGTGGTCAGAAAACGTGGACCACGCTCGCGCAACATGCCGACATGATGTTCTGCCTCGTGCGTACCGATCCCGAGGCCAAGAAGCAAGAGGGCATTTCGTTCCTTCTGATCGATATGAAAACGCCGGGCATCACCGTGCGGCCGATCATCACGCTCGACGAAGATCACGAAGTCAACGAAGTCTTTTTCGACGACGTGAAGGTGCCGGCCGCCAATCTCGTCGGCGAGGAGAATCGCGGCTGGACGTATGCGAAGTATTTGCTGGGGCACGAGCGAACGGGCATTGCGCGCGTGGGGCAATCGAAGCGTGAACTGCGCTTTCTCAAGCGGCTTGCACTCGAACGCACGAGCCGCGGCCAGCCGCTTTTGCACGATCCCTTGTTCGCCGCGAAAGTCGCCGCGCTCGAGATAGAACTGATGGCCCTCGAAGCGACGGTGCAGCGCGTGATCGCAAGCGAGTCGGATGCAAAAGGTCCGGGGCCCGAAGCATCGATGCTGAAGATCAAAGGCACGGAAGTGCAGCAGGCGCTGACCGAACTCATGTTCGAAGCGGCCGGACCGCAAGCGGCCGGCTTCGATCCCGCGTACCTCGAAGGCGAGCGCGACGCGAGCCAGACCGGCGACGACGATGCCGCGCCGCTTGCCGCGTACTACTTCAACTTTCGCAAGACGTCGATCTATGGCGGCTCGAACGAGATTCAAAAGAACATCATCGCGCAGATGATTCTGGGCCTTTGAGGAGCGCGCATGGACTTCGATTTAACCGATGAACAGCAGCAGTTTCGCGATGCACTGCGCCGCTATCTCGACCGCGAATATTCGTTCGACGCGCGGCAGAAGATCGTCATGTCGCAAGCGGGTGTCGATGCACGGCACTGGAACGCGTTCGCCGAACTCGGCTTGCTGGCGCTGCCCGTTCCCGAAGCGCAAGGCGGTTTCGATGGTGGGCCCGTCGATATGCTCGTCGTGATGCAAGAGCTCGGGCGCGCGCTCGTCGTCGAGCCTTATTGGGCGACGGCGGTCGGCATCGAAGCGTTGCGGCTCGCGGCATCGGCGGAACAGGGCGAATTGCTCGAGCGCGCCGGACGTGGCGAACTCAGGATGGCGGTGGCGTTCAACGAGCCGCACGCGCGCTACGATCTCTTCGATCTTCGCACTACGGCGAGCAAGCAAGGTGAACGCCATACGCTCGACGGCAGGAAATCGGTCGTGCAGCACGGCGCGCAGGCCGATTACTGGATCGTGCCCGCGCGTCTCGGCGATGAAGTCGCGCTCTTTCTGGTGCCGCGCGATGCCGCCAACGTCGATGTCACCGACTACCGCACGATCGACGGTCAGCGCGCCGCGACGCTCGTCTTCAGGAACACGCAAGCCACGCGTTTGAACGGTGGTGCGGCCACGTTCGCGAAGATCGCCGATTACGCCACGCTTTTGCTTTGCGCCGAAGCCCTCGGCGCGCTCGATGCGCTCGATCGCGCGACCGTCGACTACACGAAGGAGCGCAAGCAGTTCGGTGCGCCCATCGCGCGGTTTCAAGTGCTGCAGCATCGCATGGTGGACATGCTGATTCACACCGAGCAGGCACGCTCCATCACGTATCTTGCCGCTGCGCGTTACGCCAGCGACGACGCGGCCACGCGCACGCAGGCCATTTCCGCTGCGAAGGCGCGTGTCGGTCAGGCGGCGCGCTTTGTCGGGCAACAGGCGGTGCAGTTGCACGGCGGCATGGGCGTGACCAACGAGATGCCCGCCGCGCACTGGTTCAAACGGCTGTCGATCATCGAGACGACGCTCGGCGACGTGGACTACCACCTCGCGCGTTTTGCGTCTCAACCCGCGTTTCATGACCTGGAAGGAGCTTGAATGACCTACGCCTATGAAGATTTCGAAGTCGGTGATGCGGTGACGCTCTCCGCCCACACGTTCACGCGCGATGAGATCATCGAGTTCGCGAAGCGTTACGATCCGCAGCCGTTCCATCTGTCGGAGGAAGCGGGCAAGGCGTCGCATTTCGGCGGTCTCGTTGCGAGCGGCTGGAACACCTGTTCCGCGATGATGGGCATTCTCGTGCGCGACATGCTCGCCGATTCGACCTCGATGGGTTCGCCCGGTCTCGACAATATCCGCTGGATCAAGCCGGTGCGCGTCGACGATTCGGTGCGGCTTACGGTGCGCGTGCTGGACAAGCGCGTGTCGAAGAGCAAGCCGGATCGCGGTATCGTCGCCACGCGCTGGGAAGCGCATAACCAGGATGGCGAACTGGTGCTGACGGTGGATTCGGCGGCGCTGTTCGGGTTGCGCGACGCGGGTTCGCAAGCGAGCTAAAGGGCGCGGCGAGGCCGTCTTCCTCGCTCAATCGCGCGCTTCCGAATACCGCCCGAACTCGAGCTTCGCGATGGCATTGCGATGCACTTCGTCCGGCCCATCCGCGAGCCGCAGCGTGCGCGCCGAAGCATACGCATAAGCGAGCGGAAAGTCGTCGCAGATGCCGGCCGCGCCGTGCGCCTGTATCGCCCAGTCGATGACCTGACACGCGATGTTCGGCGCCACGACCTTGATCATCGCGATCTCGCCGCGCGCGCCCTTGTTGCCGACGGTGTCCATCATGTAGGCAGCTTTGAGCGTGAGCAGACGCGCCTGTTCGATCATGATGCGCGCCTCGGCGATGCGCTCTTGCGTCACGCCTTGCCGCGCAATCGGCTTGCCGAACGCCACGCGCGACAGCGTGCGCTTCGTCATCAGTTCGAGCGCGCGTTCGGCGAGACCGATGAGCCGCATGCAATGATGAATGCGCCCCGGCCCGAGCCGCCCTTGCGCGATCTCGAAGCCGCGTCCGGCGCCGAGCAATAAGTTGGCGGCCGGCACGCGCACTTGCTCGAGCGTAATTTCCATGTGGCCGTGCGGCGCGTCGTCGTAGCCGAAAACATTGAGCGGCCGACGCACCGTGATGCCCGCTGCATCGGCAGGCACGAGGATCATCGATTGTTGCGCGTGGCGTGGCGCATCGGGATCGGTCTTGCCCATCACGATATACACCTTGCAGCGCGGATCGCCCGCACCGGATGACCACCACTTGTGGCCATCGACGACGTAATCGTCGCCATTGCGCATGATGCTGCAACGGATGTTCGTCGCATCCGACGACGCCACTTCCGGCTCGGTCATCAGAAACGCCGAACGAATCTCGCCGCGCAGAAGCGGTTCGAGCCACTGCGCCTTTTGCGCGTCGGTGCCATAGCGTTCGATGGTCTCCATGTTGCCGGTATCGGGCGCATTGCAGTTGAAGACTTCGGGCGCCCACGGTACGCGGCCCATGATTTCGCAGAGCGGCGCGTATTCGAGATTCGTGAGACCCGCGCCACGCGCCGATGCCGGCAGAAACAGATTCCACAGTCCTTCGCGCCGTGCGTGGTCCTTGAGGCTTTCGATCAGCCGCGTCGGCACCCATGCGTTGCCCGCTGCGCGATTGGCCGCGATCTCCTCGGCGAAGGCGTGTTCGTTCGGATAGATATGCGCGTCGAAGAAGGCGAGCAGCTTCTCACGCAGCGCGTGCACCTTCTCTGTGTAGTCGAAATTCATCGCTCGTCTCCTCTTTTCCGTCTTCAGTGGCCGACTTTCTGGGCGTAGTGCCAGGCAAGTTCGGCCATCGGCCGCGCGCGCCGGCCCGCATCGGCGGCTTGTGCGCTCGCGGCGGTGCCATCGACCACACGCTTCATGATGCCTTGCAGAATCGCGGCGATGCGGAACATGTTGTAGGCAAGGTAAAAGTTCCAGTCGCCTTCGATCGCAAAGCCCGTGCGTTCGCAATAGCGTGCGACGTAGGCGGCTTCGTCGGGAATGCCGAGCGCGGTCCAGTCGAGTCCCGCGATACCGCGAAACTGCGATGGATCGACATGCCAAGCCATGCAGTGATACGCGAAGTCGGCGAGCGGATCGCCGAGCGTGGAGAGTTCCCAGTCGAGCACGGCAAGCACGCGCGGCTCGTTCGGATGAAAGATCAGGTTGTCGAGCCGGAAGTCGCCATGCACGATGCTGACGCGCGCCTCGACTTGCGGGATATGCCGCGGCAACCATTCGATCAGGCGGTCCATTGCGTCGATGGATTCGGTTTGCGACGCGACGTACTGCTTGCTCCAGCGTCCGATTTGCCGCTCGAAGTAGTTGCCAGGCTTGCCGTAGGTGGCGAGTCCGACCGCTGCTACATCGACGGTATGAAGCGCGGCGATCACGCGATTGGTTTCGCCATAAATCGCGGCGCGTTCGTCGGCCGACATGCCGGGCAGCGACGGGTCCCACAAGACGCGGCCTTCCACAAAATCCATGACATAGAACGCGCGGCCGATCACGCTCTCGTCCTCGCACAGCGCGAGCATGCGCGCGACGGGGACATCCGTGGCGGCGAGTGCGTGCATCACGCGATATTCACGCTCGATTGCATGCGCCGATGGCAAGAGCTTCGCGGCCGGCCCGGGCTTCGAGCGCATGACATAAGCGCGCGTGGGCGTGACGAGTTTGAAGGTCGGGTTCGACTGGCCGCCCGCGAACTGCTCCAGCTTGAGCGGGCCGCTGAATCCTTCGACGTGCGCGGCAAGCCACGCGGCGAGCGCGTCGCTATCGAAGCGCTGGCTCTCGTGCACCGGACGCGTTCCTTCGAACGCTGCGAAATCGGTTTCGTTGTCTGGCATCGTCTCCTCCCATATTTTTGTGGTGCGCCAGGACGTCGCGCTTCAGTCCATCTCGTCGGCCTTGAAGCGCAGAAACTGCGCGTACAGCAGTTCCATCGTCGTGTGACGCACGTCGGCATGAAGCGGCGAGGGCGGCGAATGATTGATTGCATGCACGACCCAGTCGCCGGGTTTGTCGCCGACATCGAGCGCGTTGATGCAGCCCGTCGCCTGCGACAGATGTCCGAAGAACGCGCGCCCGCCGGCCGTGATCGCATGCGACAGCAACGCGCGATTCACGCCGCCGTGCAGCACGAGCAGCACCGTGTCCCATGAGGCATCGCCGCGCAGCTTCGTCATGGCGGGCAGCGCGCGATCGAGCAGCTCGCCAATGCTTTCGCCGCCCAGAAAGCGCGTCTCTTCGGGCACCACGCCATCGAACACGGAAAGAAACGCGCGCTCGATATCTTGCGTCGTGAGACTCGCGAGCCGCCCGCCGCGTATCTCCTGCCACTCCGGCCAAACTTCCGGCTCGATTGGCTGATCCGTTTCGGCGAGCACGCGCTGCGCCGTTTCGCGCGTGCGCGGCAAGCCGCTCACGATCACGCGGTCAAAGCGAATGTTCTGCGCGGCAAACACGCGTCCAGCCGCGCTTGCTTCCTTGCGGCCGCGTTCGTTGAGCGGCACGCTTTCCGGGTCGATTGCGCGGCCGCTGTCGTCGAAATACGTGACGTCGCCATGGCGCATCAGATAGATGCGGCGGCGTTTGGGCAACTGGTATTGAGCCATCTCAGCGGTAAGTCGGCTGACGCTTTTCGAGGAACGCGGTAATGCCTTCGAGCGCGTCACCGTGATGCAGGGCGTCGACGAAACTGTCGCGTTCCATGTCGAGATGCGCGGCGAGCGGCTGCACGTCCGCCGCGTTGATGAGCGACTTGATGCGTGCGAGCGCTTTCGGCGACACGCTGCCGAGATCGTCGGCCCAGGCGATGGCGGCATCGAGCGCAATGCCTTTCTTCGTCAGCCGGTTGACCACGCCCACTTCATACAGACGCGCCGCGCCGATCGGCTTCGCTTCGAGCAGGACTTCGCTGGCGAGCGTGCGCGGCAAGGCGCGCGCGAGGAACCACGAAGCGCCGCCATCGGGCGTGAGGCCGACGCGCGCATACGACATGACGAAGCGCGCGTCGTCGGCGGAGACGATCAGATCGCACGCGAGCGCAAGCGAAAATCCCGCGCCGGCCGCGGCACCCTCCACGGCCGCGATGATCGGCTTGGTCGATGCCCGCAACGCGCTGATCCATTCGCCCAGCAAGTCGATGCTCTCGGCCTGCACCGATTCATCCTTCGCGCGATTTTCGAGCAGCCTGTTCAGGTTGCCGCCCGAGCAGAAGAAGTTGTCCGCGCCCGTCAGCACGATGGTGCGCACCGACGTGTCGCGCTCGGCCGTGCTGAGCGCCTCGATGCCGGCCGCATACATATCCGGATGCAGGGCGTTGCGCGCGCCCGGATTCGACAGCTTGAGCACGAGCGTGGTGTCGCTCCCGGCAGGGCGGTAGGTCAGCAGTTCGGCGCTCATCTGAGCTCCTCGATATGGGTAAGAGAAAGTCCGAGCCTCGCGCGGCGTGCGAGCCAGGGCGAAGGCCGGTAGCGTGGGTCGCCGAGCACGCCGTGGATGTTCTGCAAGATCGTGAGGATGGTCGCGGCGCCGAGCGCGTCGCCGAGTGCGAGCGGTCCGCGCGGATAGCCGAGGCCGAGCATGACGGCGAGATCGATGTCGGACGGCGTCGCAATGCCTTGCTGCGCGATATCGCAGCCAATGTTCACGATGGTTGCCACCACGCGTTGCGCGACGAAGCCGGTCGAGTCGCGGATCACGCTGACGGGCACGCCATCGGCGGCGAAGAGCGCGTGCGCCGCGTCGCGCATGGCGGGCGTGGTCGCGGGCGTCGTCATGATGGTGCGGCGCGCGGCGGTATCGAAGGGAAAGAGTGTGTCGATGGCGACGACGCGCGTGGCGTCGAGCTTTTCGGCGACGGCGGCGGTGGTCGCATCGAAGCCGAGCGGCGTGACCACGATCAAGGAATCCGAAGCGGGCGTTGCGTCGGTATCGAGTTCGACCGATGCGGGAAGCAACGCGCGCACCGCTTCATAAGCGCTTTGCGACGCCCGACTCACCCACACGCGCTTGGGCAAGCGGGTAGGCGCTTCGGCTTCGGGCGGCGCGATGTGTTTGCCATCGGCATATCGATAGAAACCTTCGCCCGTCTTGCGCCCGATCAGCCCGCCCGCGAGCCGCGTGCCCGTGATCGGCGAAGGCCTGAAGCGCGGCTCTTCATAGAACTGGTGATAGATCGACTCCATCACCGGATGCGAGACATCCAGCGCGGTGAGATCGAGCAATTCGAACGGCCCGAGGCGAAAGCCCGCCTGCTCGCGCATGATGCGGTCGATGTCCGCGAAACTCGCCACGCCTTCGCTCGCCACGCGCAGGCCTTCGGTGTTCATGCCGCGTCCCGCGTGATTCACGATGAAGCCCGGCATGTCCTTCGCGCGCACCGGCGTGTGACCCATGCGGCGCGCGAGTTCCATGAGTGAATCGCCCGCGCGCGGATCGCCACGCAGTCCGTCGATGACTTCGACCACGCGCATCAACGGCACGGGATTGAAAAAGTGGAAGCCCGCGACGCGTTCCGGTTTCGAGCAGCCCGCCGCGATTGCGGTGATCGACAGTGACGAAGTGTTCGACGCGAGAATGCAGCGCGCGCTCACCACGGCTTCGAGTTCACGGAACAGTTCGCGCTTGATGTCGAGATTTTCGACGATCGCTTCCACGATGACGTCGCAATCCGCGAGTTCGCTCGCGTCCTGTGCGTCGTGCACGTTGGCGAGCGCGGCGTGCGCATCGGCTTCTCTGATCTTGCCCTTGGCGGCGAGCTTCGATAGCGTTTCGGACAGATACTCGCGCGCGGCGGCAAGCGCGACGGGATTGGCATCGAAGAGACGCACGGTGAGTCCGGCGAGCGCCGCGATCTGCGCGATACCGCGACCCATCGCGCCGCTGCCGACGATTCCAAGCGTTCCGATTGCGTATTCCTGCGAACTCATGATGCGGATGTCTCCTCTACGTGATTGAATTCGCCGCGCCCCGCTCAGAGTTTCGAGAGCCTTTGCAAGGCGAGCGCCAGCGTTTCTTCCTTCTTGGCGAAGCAGAACCGCACGACGCCGGATTCGTGACTCTCGTGATAAAACGCCGACACCGGAATGGCCGCGACGCCGATCTCGCTCGTGAGCCATTGCGAGAAGTCGGCTTCGGGCATGTCGCTGATCGCCGAATAATCGACGCACTGAAAATAGGTGCCGTCGCAAGGCAGGAGCTTGAAGCGGGTATCGGCGAGACCCGCGCGGAAAAAGTCGCGCTTCTTCTGATAGAACGCGGGCAGTTCGAGATACGGCTTCGGGTCTTCGAGATAATGCGCGAGGCCGACCTGCATGGGTGTGTTCACCGTGAACACGTTGAACTGATGCACCTTGCGGAATTCGGCGGTCAGCGCGGCGGGCGCGGCGACGTAGCCCACTTTCCAGCCTGTCACATGGAAGGTCTTGCCGAAGCTCGACACGACGAAGCTGCGCTTGGCCAGTTCCGGATAGCGCGAGACGCTTTCGTGCGGCGCGCCGTCGTAGACCATGTGTTCGTAGACTTCGTCGGAGAGGATCAGCACGTTGGTATCGCGCACGATCTCTTCGAGCTTTTTCATGTCCGCCGCGCGCCAGACGCGCCCGGTCGGATTGTGCGGCGTGTTGATCATCAGAAGGCGCGTCTTCGGCGTGATCGCGGCGGCGATCTTGTCGAAGGGCAGCGCGTAGTCGGGCGCTTCGAGCGCGACGAACACGGGCTTGCCGCCCGCGAGCTCGATGGACGGCACGTAGCTGTCGTACGTCGGCTCGATGACGATGACTTCATCGCCCGGATGCACGCAGCACAGCACCGCCGTGAGCAGGGCCTGCGTCGCGCCGGCGGTCACGGTGATCTCGCGGTCGGCGTCGTAGGCACGGCCGTAGAGCGCGTCGATCTTGCGCGCGATGGCCTGACGCAAGGGCGCGGCGCCCGCCATCGGCGGATATTGGTTGTGGCCGTCGCGCATGGCGTTGGCGACGGCATCCACGACGCGCGGGTCGCAGTTGAAATCGGGGAAACCCTGACCGAGATTCACCGCGCCCTTCTGTGCGGCGAGCGCGCTCATCACGGTGAAGATGGTCGTGCCGACATTGGGCAGACGCGACGGAAAGGACAGCTCGGGCGGGGTCTGTGGCAGTTCGTGCGTGGCGTTCATGGCGTGGACGTGTGCTGACGGGTAGGGTTGCTATTCTAAACAGCGCTTGCAATGTGCGCGGACGTGGCCTGCGGTGCCTCGGATCGTGCCTCGAATGCGGTGACGAAAGGTTTGGGTTCGCCGATACGAAACGCAAAATCCCGCGCGATGCGCTTCGCGAGCTTCAGCACCGCGCGATCCTTCGAGACGAGCCAGTCCGCGCGAGAAGCCTGCGCGAGTTCGAGGAATTTCTGGTCGTCGCGGTCGCGGCACTTGGGCAGCGGCCGTTCGCCTTCCTGCGTGCGCGGCGCGATCAAGGTCGAAAGCCGCGCGACGATGGCAAGCGCCGCTTCCCTGTCGACGTTCAAGCGCAAGAACTGCGGATAGTCGAGCACACGCGTGAGTTCGGTGAGACACCGCGGATCGATCAGCGCTTCGAGCGTGCCTGCTTCGAGCGCGGTGCGAATCGGGCGCGTGGCGGGATCGTCGAATACGAGGATGTCGATCCACACGTTGGAATCGAGCACCACGCGTAAGGCGGAGGCGGGCGTGGGCGCTTGCACGGGCAGCGCGGCGGAATTTTCCATTCGATACAATTGGGGGTTTATGCCTATGATCGCCGCTCGTTTGACGGCGAGCCTCCATGATAATCGTTCTATCGCCTGCCAAATCGCTCGACTACGAGACGCCGCCACATATCCGCAAGCACACGCTGCCCGAGTTCGTCGATGACGCCGCCGAGCTCATCAAGGGTCTGCGTCATCTTTCGCCGCAACAGATCGGCGGAATGATGGGCATCTCGGACCAACTCGCGTCGCTCAACTTCCAGCGTTATGCCGAATGGTCGAAGCGTTTCGACGAGACCAATTCGAAGCAGGCCGTGCTCGCCTTCAATGGCGACGTCTACGAAGGCTTCGCCGCGAAGACGCTGTCTTCGGCCGATCTCGACTACGCGCAGAATCATGTGCGTGTTTTGTCCGGGCTTTATGGGCTCTTGCGACCACTCGACCTATTGCAGCCTTATCGCCTTGAAATGGGCACCAAGTTTCCGAACGCACGCGGCAAAGATCTTTACGCGTTCTGGGGCGAGCGCATCACGGCCGCGCTCAACGAGCAATTCAGGAAGCAGCGCGGCGCGCGCGTGCTCGTGAATTGTGCGTCGGGAGAATATTTCAAGTCGGTGAAGCCGCGGCTTCTTGACGTGCCGGTGGTCGCGCCCGTGTTCGAGGACTGGAAGGGCGGACGCTACAAGATCATCAGTTTTCATGCGAAACGCGCGCGCGGTTTGATGGCGCGCTATGCGGTGAAGAACCGCATCGACGAGCCGGAAGGGCTCAAGGACTTCGACAGTGACGGGTATGCGTTCGACGCGAAGGCATCGAACGATACGACTTATGTTTTTCGCCGCCGCGTCGCGGATTAAAGTGTCTGCATCAAGGAATTCATCATGAGCATTTCAATTTCAAGTCATTTCGATGCGGGCGCAATCGAAGTCGTCGACGCCACCAACCCGTCCGATATTCGTTTGCGCGTGCGTCCGGATTCTCACGCCGATTTCGCGCAGTGGTTTTATTTCCGCGTCTCGGGTGCGCGTGGCGAGCGTCTCGTGATGAGCTTCGAGAATGCGGCGCAATGCGCGTTTCCGGAAGGCTGGCGCGACTATCAGGCGGTGGCGAGCTACGATCGCGTGAACTGGTTTCGCGTGGAGACGGAATACGTGGGCGGCGTGTTGAAGATCGACCATACGCCCGATTTCGATCGCATCCATTACGCGTATTTCGAGCCGTATAGCGACGAGCGTCACGCGGAATTCCTTGGCGCCGTGCAGCAGATGCCGCACGCCACGTTGACCGAACTTGGCAGCACGGTGCAAGGCCGACCAATGTCCTTGCTTTCGCTCGGTCTCGCCGATGGCATGAGTGCCAAGCCCAAGAAGAACGTGTGGATCATCGCGCGCCAGCATCCGGGCGAAACGATGGCGGAATGGTTCGTCGAGGGCCTCGTCAAGCGGCTCGCGGGCTGGGGCGACTGGGCGGGTGACCCGACCGCGCGCGCGGTACTGGATCGCGCGGTGTTTCATATCGTCCCGAACATGAATCCGGATGGCAGCGTGCTCGGCAATTTGCGCACCAACGCGGCCGGCGCGAACCTGAACCGCGAATGGATGGAGCCGGATGCCGCGCGCAGTCCCGAGGTGCTCGTGGTGCGTGATGCCATCCGCGATATCGGCTGCGACATGTTCTTCGACATCCATGGCGACGAAGCCATTCCTTACGTGTTCGTCGCGGGCTCGGAGATGCTTCCGGGCTTCACCGGCAAGCAGGCGGAAGAACAGAAGGCGTTCATCGAGTTCTTCAAGCAGGCAAGCCCGGACTTTCAGGACGTGCACGGCTACGAGTCGAGCAAGTATCAGACGGATGCGCTCAAGCTCGCGTCGAAGTACATCGGCAACGAGTACAAGTGTCTCTCGCTGACGCTGGAGATGCCGTTCAAGGACAACGCGAATTTGCCGGATGAGCGGGTGGGCTGGAGTGGCGAGCGGAGTTCGGCGCTTGGTGCGGCGATGTTGCAGGCGATTCTTTGGCAGTTGCAGACGTATCCGGCCTGATCTATCCGACAGCCTTTCCGATGACGCAAAAAGGCGCGACACCTTCAGGTGCCGCGCCTTTTTTGTTTGCCGTGCTTCCTGGCTGGCTAGCTAGTGCTTCTTGGCCGACTTCTTCGTCGACTTGCCCGAGCTCTTGCTTTTGCCCGCAGACGCACCTTTTGTTTTCGCGCCATGCTTGCCCTTCGTGCCGCGTGCGGACGACGGTTCGGCGCGGGGGCGTAGTGGCGGAACCGGATCGTTCCAGCCGAAGGCGAGCATTTGACTGCCTACGTAGCCACAACGAAACTTGAGCGGCGTGACATCGCTCTCACCGCTCTTCGAGACGCCTTCGCCCTCGACTGTCACGACGTTGTCCACCTTGATACGCTGCTTCTTCTCGTCGAACGAATCGTTCCACGGTTCGATGGTCGAGCGCGATGGGTCGAAGACAGCAGGCGGAAACTCTACGTGATCGAACGCCGCCGAAGTGCTGGCGATGAAGTTGCCGTGTGCCGCGCAATCCGCGACGAGCGGATTGGCGTGGAAGTCGGTGACGAAGTGGTGAATCAATTCGTTGCGCTCGTCGAGCGAGTCGGCTAAGGCGGATACTGCCGCGCATGCAATCGATGCGCATACCGCCAACCGGCCGACGAGCCGCAAAAGCCGGCGCGGTGCGTGGTTACTTTCCATCAAGTCTGGTGCTAAGAAGACACGGGCAAGTAAGATGCCGCGTGCGGGGAAGGAGTTCCATCTTATCGCACTTTGATTGCGTTTTTGCTCGCGTGCAATTCGGCTTGCGGTGTGCCTCAGACGCGAGGTCCGCGATCAAGGCGATAGCGGCGCACGTCGTAAGTGGTGATCCAGGCTGGCTTATACACCGAGATCAAAATGGTGAGCAGGCCGGTAAAGAGCGCTTCGCCAACAACCAGCAATAGCGAGCCGCGCATGAATGCAGCGGGCACGGTGACCGGTCCGCCGATGAGCGCCATCTCGAAGAGCACCGTCGCACCGCATGCCGCGGCAACCGCTGCCGCGGAACTCACGAAGCCGTGCCCGATGATGAACGTAAACAGATTGCGCGGCAGCCACGCATTGGATAGCCGTTGCAGGAACGTTGATACCGCAACAGGCAGCGCGCCGAACAACATATAGGTGACCGCGACCG
The DNA here is from genome assembly GCF_023631025.1 of Caballeronia sp. GACF4. NCBI lineage: Bacteria > Pseudomonadati > Pseudomonadota > Betaproteobacteria > Burkholderiales > Burkholderiaceae > Caballeronia > Caballeronia sp. GACF4. Next base: position 3,124 of record NZ_JALQDW010000007.1, on the reverse strand, counting down.
AGAGCCAGGATGCGTCGAGCACGACGGCCGCGAGACCGGTGGTGGCAGCCGTGCCGATGAGCGCCAGCCGCCAGTCGAACAAGGTGACCATCAAGGTCGCGCCCAGCAAGTGGATGACGGGTCCGTCGTCGAACCATGCATTGCACGCCCACAACACCGTCACCGCGACGATGATGCCAAGCCACACGTGCTGTAGCGTGGCGTCCTGCAATCTGCTGAAAGGACGCTGCAACAGTACGAGCGCGAGCAATCCCGCGGCGACTATCCAGCCGCCGACGGTAAGCCAAAGCGGGAGCGGTGTGTAAAAGAACCCCATGCCTTGCATATTACTCGTTGCGCGTGATTCGTGCGTGCAAACGACGAACCCAAACGCGTCCTTTGTTGCTAGAACGTCGCCTCGGGCTGGGCGGCCATTGGCAGCGACGACGCGTCGCTTTCCGTGAGTGACGGATACAGCGCGCGTCTTCGGCGCAATGGCACCACGTTCGCTTGTCCCGGCACTGCGCGCTCCGGCGCTTCGCATTCGCTGCTGCGAAGAATCTCGAGATGCGCGGTTTGCACGCCGTTATAGATGGCAACGGCAGCGGCACGGTTCGTGGCGCCTAGCTGCTGAAAGATGCTCGCAAGGTGGATCTTGACAGTGCCTTCGCTGATACCCAGCGTCTTCGCGATCATCTTGTTGGTGCTGCCCATGTGCACGCAACGCATGATCTGCTGCTGCCGCGGCGACAGGGCAGGCAGATGACGCAGCCGCCGCCGAATGGCCGCGCTGAGCGGCGTACGAATGATGAGCGACTCCTGACTCAGCGCCGGATCGATCACATCGGGCGGCACGTAATGACCGCCGATGAGCACCATGTCGAGCGCCCTGACGATGAGAACGGGATCGAGCGTGCGTGGAATGACGCCCATCGCGCCGATGCCCATCAGCATATAAACCTGAGCGACCGTGGGTCGGTCGACTACTACGGCGGTGGGGATGCCTCGTGCCTCTTCGAGCAGCGTCTGTAGATCGCCCGCTCGCAGATGAGGCTCCCAGTCGACGACAATCAGGCTGGATCTGGCTTGTCTCAAGGCCACCCCGGCCTGTCGCCAGTCGATTACTTCGTTGAACTGCGCGTGACGCGCGATACGGCGCAGCAATGTTTTAAGGCCTGCACGACGTTCGCCGTCAGCACCCATGATCGTAATTTTCATGCTTATACCTCGAATCAATACGCCGACGCCTGCGCGTCGGGACTTGCTGCCGACAAGCGCGTCGGCACGGGTCCATATTGACAAACTTCGGCCGATTTTTCCCCCTAGCCAAACGGCATAGGCAGAATTGCACAAAAAACCCCGCAAAAGCGGGGTTTTTTAATTGCCTTAGGCACTTAGTCTTATGACGCCAGTCAATGAAAGTGAGGTTGCGCAGGCTCGGCGTCTTCAGGCATCTCGGCATGTACGATCTCACCGAGCGGATCTGCGTAAAGCGGCACGCCGCAGTCGTCGCAAAATTCGGGTTCGAAGCGGCCTGCGTGGCGGCGCACGTCGGACACTCCAGCTTTCTTCAATAGCTCGACGATTTCTTCGACCGGACCATTTGCGCCTTCCAGTTCGACGATGTCCTCTTCCATGTCCAGCTCGCCGTTCTCGCGGCCGTATAACGGCCATACGACACCGTAGATCACATCGTTACTGCCGCGACGCGTGAAGCCGACTCGATACTCGTCGATTCGGCGCTCGCCAAAGCCCGCGATGACTGCGCGCAATTCCTGCGGCGCGGTGCCGAGCGTATCGAACAGATAACGCACCGCCGTGCGCACCGTGTGAGGGCGGACTTGCTCGTCTGCATCGCGGCAGGCTGAGTAATAGGCGTCTGGAAGCAGGCATTCGATCTCACAACCCGGCAGGATGGCAGCGAAGTTTGGCCCACCTTGCGCCATCCATTGCTCCAGGCACTGACCGCGTTCAGTACGACCGCCCGTTTCGTCTTCTTGCCAGCGGAAGAAAGCCGCGCCTGCTGGAACAATCGCGATGGCCAACAGGAAGCGCGGGTCGGCGAGAATTGGCGAGGTCTCCGGCAGATCAGCTAGATTGAGCCGGACTGCCGCCGCGCCCAAGGCGGTCTGCGTCAATTGCTGGGCTAGCCGAGCCGTATCCACGTGATGACGCGGCAATTGATCGATGCTGTACAGATACGGCGCAAATGCGACGCGCGCACCCGCCGCGAGCACGTGCGCCTGCAGCTGCGTACGCATGGCGTCGATCGTCTCGGACTTGAGCGTACCCGACGGGATGGAATAGCGCGTCCAGGCAAGCACCGGCGCGGCAATCAGGAGCGCTTCGTGCGCGACGCCGTCAATGTCGATGGCAAAAGACTCGCTATGCGTCTCGGCCATATCGGCAAGCGCACCGTAGGCATCGGGATGATTCTGTTGGAGATGATCCAAGGCAGCGTCGAGCGTTGTTTGATTGCCGTTACGCACGAGTTTGGCGATAAGGGCATCGAGACGCGCTTCCCAGAAGCGGTCTTCGACGCGGCTGCCCGACGCGAACAGCGCGAGCGAGAGACTGACGAGCTTGTCAGCGTCCGGAGGAATACGTTTTGCAATTCGCGAGCGCATAGGGATACGAGTTTAGTTGGGGCAGAAAACCTTTAATTGTAGTCGCTTAGGTGGCGCCGTTACTGCTCATCTGAATGGTAGCTAGAGTGACGTTCGAAACGTTGAACACGGGCTTTGAAGTGGATCGTTTGGGCGGTGGATCTTCGCCCGTCAATTTTTTCGTTTCGGCTACTTGCGGATTGCACGCCGCGCAACTAGAATTCCGTTCCTTCGCGATTCGATGAACGCGAAGGAAGCGGGAGGTGGTTTCAGTAGGCGAGGCGGACAAAGGTGGTATTCGCTCCGAAGCGCGGTGGGCAAGAAAAGAAAGCTTCAAATTCTTGTTGACAGTAACTGAAACGACGTACATAATCTCGTTTCTCTGCTGCAGATGCAGCGACGCAAGACGAAGCGGTGCTGAGCAAAATGCTTGGTGCGCTTGGCAGGAAGTCTTAGCGAATGTGCTCTTTAAAAACTAACAGCCGATAAGTGTGGGCACTTGATGGCGCGAGCGGTTCTGACCTTTCGGGGTTGGGACG